>JBCJRT010000054.1:0-2013 GCA_039745115.1 Solirubrobacteraceae bacterium | reverse complement strand
ATCAACCGGCCCGCGCAGAATATTCGCCGACTCCCACAGCCACGCCTCAATCTCCTGCTGGCTTACCTGCTTTGCGGGTGCTGGCTCAGCGCCGCCGGCCGCGTCAGCCGCGTTCCGGTCGTTATCGGCTTTCTTAGCGGCTTTCTTGGCCGGTTTGTCGCCCACTTCCACCCCGTCTGTCGAACTAATGGCTAAGTCGCAACCCTACCGGCAGTTCTGACAGAGCGGCGCGGCCGCGCCGCCTGCGCCACCCTCGCGCCGCTTCGTTCTGACGCCCGCGGGGGCTGCTGCCGCTTTTACGCACACAGCTGAGTATGCTCATCTTATGAGGCGAGGGGTGGTTATCGTGATCGTCAGCGCTGCTGTAAGTCTCGGCGGCGCCGGATCGGCTGACGCGAACTTACCGGGCACAAATGGCCCCATCGTCTTCAACAGATACCTGAGTCACGCGACGATGCAGGTGGACGCCGATGGAACAAACCTAGCGCTGCGCGCGTTGCCGGATAGATGGTCGCCAGGCGACGCCCCGGACGGACTGCGTCGGATCATCGGAGAAACTCGGACCGGTCCGGGCGGGGCTCCAATGTACGACTTATTCGTCGAGAACCGTGACGGCAGCAACCGTCACCTACTCGAGATTGCGGGCCAGTTTCCAAGTTGGTCCCCGGACTGTTCAAGAGTCGTGTATTCGTCGGGCACGCCGTCCAGCATATTTGTCGCACGCGCTGATGGCACCGATGCGCGTCAACTCACATCCGGCTCATCAGACTACCGGCCTGATTGGAGCCCCGACGGGGACAAGATTGCGTGGATCAGGGATCGCACCGGCGCACACATCTGGACGATGAACCCTGACGGCTCAGGGCAAGAGGAGATGCCTGGGCAACCCGCGAGCCGGAACGTAAGCGACTTCACCTACTCCCCAGACGGGCAATGGTTCGCAATGTCGAGCAACTTCTTCACCGGCATTGCACCCTGGCCAGGCGGAGCCGGAGCCTACGATGTCCTTTCAGTCCGCACAACCGGAGCCCAACTAACACGGCTGACGCAAACCAACTACATAGACCACTTGGTCCGGTGGCAGCCGCTCGCCGCATATTCCGGAAGTTGCCCGTTGCCATCTCTAGCGATCAGTCACGCGGGAGCATCTGGGGGCAAACCGACTGCATTCGACGCGTCGGGTAGCAGCTACTCGGCCGGCACGCTTTCCTACTCATGGGACTTTGGAGATGGGGGAACTGCAGTAACGCCAACTCCCTCGCACACGTATCGCGTGCCGGGAACATACACCGTAACGCTCTCTGGGACCGACAAAGTCGGCCGTTCAGGGACGACGACGCAGTCAGTCCTCGTCGCGAACAGCGCTCCGGAGCCCCTAATCGACGGGCTGCCACCTACTCCGTTCCTTGTTGCTGGCAAGTCCATCGCCTTCAGCGCACGCTCCTCCGTAGACCCCGACGGTTCAATTGTCGCTTACGCATGGAACTTTGGTGATGGCACGACAGCGACGACCCCTAGCGTGGCGCACACGTTTGCTTCACCAGGGCTGAAGACCATCTCCCTGACAACGACGGACGATCTAGGGCTCGCTGCCACCGTGACTCGCTCCGTCGCAATTACTCCGGACCCGTTACCGATAGTCACGATTACCGCCAGCTCCTCACGTCGAGCAGCGGGCGGCGCCCTTGACTTCTCTGCCGAAGCAAGCGACGCGAACGGCAGAATCGATTCTTATGAGTGGGACTTTGGTGATGGCCGAACGGCGCTGGGAGCATCGGCCAGCCACACATTCAGCGCTCCGGGCGCCTATACAGTGACGGCTGTAGCTACCGATGACGACGGGAACCGTGGGTCGACGAGCCACCAAGTCGAAATCGTTGCTCCGATGGCGCTTCGCCTTACAAGTCCGGCCGACGGGTCGACTTTCATCACATCGCCGAGGTACCTCACATGGGAATCGGCAGATGGCGACGGCACGGCGCTCCCAGTCACGATCACAGTGCAGCCCGTTCC
>JBCJRT010000053.1:0-2032 GCA_039745115.1 Solirubrobacteraceae bacterium | reverse complement strand
TTGCCGGTGATGATCACGCGGTTGATGTTTGATGCGGCCATGGGGAACGGTCCTTTCACTTGGTGAGATCTTCACCATTTTCAAAATCCTGCGGACGAGCCGCGAGTCTAAAGTGCGGCCCGGCGCCGGTCAGCGATCAAGTCGCAATTTGCGCACTTGTCTTACGGTTGCGCCGCGATTCGTAAAACTGACAGCGCTATTGAGCGGCTGGCGGGGCGCTCTCGGCGGCCGGCGCCTCAACTTCAGCTTCAACGATCGCTTCTTCGACGGCTTCGATGACGGCCTCTTCAACGATCGCCTCTTCGACTGCTTCGACTGCCTCGGCGACCTGCTCGTCGGCAACGACCTCGGCTGCTGGCGCCTGCGCCTGGCTCAGATCGGGCGGCTCGCCGACGCCGGCGCGTAGCTTAATGATCCGAAAGCGCACAACTCCGTCGGCGATCCGCAGCGTGCGCTGCAGCTGCTCGAGCACGCTGTTGGGAGCGTGGAACTGAACGAGGTCGTACTCAGACTGGCTCTGGTGGTCGATCTCGAAGGCCATCGTGCGATTGCCGTAGCCATGATCGCCGATGATTGAGCCGCCCTGCTCGATCATTGCCTTGACGTCGCTGCGGATCTTCTCGCGCGTCGCCGACTCAGCCTTAGGGTCGAGCATCAACATCAGGTCGTAGGTCGGAGCAGGCGCCACCATTCGGATCGCGACGATAGCAGGGGGAGAGCGACCTCCTCCCGTAGCTAAGGGAGTTATGGACCGCCGCTCGTTTCCGCCAGCGCTGCGTACGCCGCTTCAGCTGGCCGCCGCCGCGGCGCTGATCGCACTGATCTTTGTGCTGCCCGCGTTGCGCGAAGATCCGCCGCCGATTCCCAGCGCCGAACCGCGCCCGATCGTCGCTGCGACACGCCAGACTGAGCCGCCACCGCAGGCTGCCGGCCGCCAGCGCGCTAGCCGCGCCGATCCTGCTCAGCGGCGGCAAAGCAGAGGCGCTGTGGATCAGCTCAAGCGCCGCGCTGCGCGCCGCAAGCAGCGGCGTGCCAGCGGCTCAGAGGCGGCGAACCGCAACTCTGCGCCGCTCGCATCAGCACCGACGCCGCGCCCGTCAGCACCGACGCCGAGCTCGCCGCAGGCCGCTGCTGTCAGCGCGCCGCCGCCAAGGTCGGCTGCCGCTGCCCCAGCAGCCGAGTTCGGTTGGCCCTGAACTAAGTCGCTGAGGTCTGATCTGCGGCGTTGGCTTCGGCCTTCGAGCGGATGTCGGCCAGTTGATCGTCGACCCAGTCGCCAGGGTCGCGCGCTGTGACAATCTTCTTCAGCCCATCGATCCGCTGCTTACGCTGCTCCGGCTTCATCGTCAGGGCGCTGTGGATCGCGTCGGCCAGCTCCTGGATGTTGAACGGGTTGACGCTGAGCGCAAACTCGCCCAGCTCCTCATGCGCGCCGGTGTTCTCGGAGAGGATCGAAACGCCGTTGCGCTGATTGACCAGCGGACCCTCTTTGGCAACAAGATTCATCCCGTCGAACATCGCGTTGACCAGCAACACGTCGTACTGGCGGTATGAGGCCATCGCCTCCTCCAGGTCGTCGCGCAGTTTCAGCTGAATCGGCATCCAGTCGGGCGTGCCATGACGCAGGTTGACGACAGCGACCAGCGCCTCAATCCGCTCGAGGTACTCGGCGTACTCCGGCACATCGGTTCGCGATGGCATTAGCTGGGCGATGAACGAAACATGCTCGAGAAACTCGGGGTGCTGATCGAGGAACAGGTCGAAGGCTGTGAAGCCGCGCAGCACGTTCTTTGATAGGTCGGCGCGGTCAACCCTGACGATCAGATACTCACGCCGGCGGCGCTCAAGCTCGGCTTCGAACTCCAGCGTGCGCGGCGAATTGCCGACCGTCTCGGTCGCGGCGGCGTCGATCGGAAGCGGGTAGGCGCGGATCCAGATCTCGCGCCCGTCGTAGTGGACGAGTCCACCTTCGAAGTCGACCTCAAGGCCAAGCAGGTCGCGGCAGCACTGCATGAAGTTGCGCCGGTAGGCC
>JBCJRT010000052.1:0-2261 GCA_039745115.1 Solirubrobacteraceae bacterium | reverse complement strand
TCATCCGCGAAGGCAGGCTGATCGCCGAAGGACCAATCGACTCAATTGTTTCGAGCAGCGGCACGTTGCTGAGAGTTCCGGCTGCCAACGTTGACGGGGCAGTGGCAGCGCTGATCGCAGCTGGAATGACGGCCGGCTCCGCAGCGGACGGCGCGATCAGCGTCGATGCAGCCGGACAACCGGGGTCGGTCATTGCTCAGCTGCTTGCCGAGGCCGGTATCTACCCCGATGAGCTGCGGCCGCAAACCGCCGGTCTTGAGTCGGTATTTCTTGACCTCACGAACGGGCCCGAAGGGCAGGGCTGATCGTGTTCGCGGCCGAGTGGCTGAAGATACGCAGCCTGCCAGCGCCGCGGCTGACGCTGATCATCACGATCGCGCTGACCGTTGTCGTCGGCGTCATAGCGGTCGCTATTGGCCCGCAGGGGAGTGACGCCAAGTTCTACTACGAAGGCCCGGCGAGCGCGGCGGAGATTGCCGTCGTTGTCGGGGCGATCATCCTCGGCGCCTGGATGTTTGGGCTTGAGTTTGCCAGCAATACGCTTCGGCTCGCGGCGACTGCGCAGCCGTCGCGATGGCGGCTAATCGGCGTCAAATTGGTCAGCGCGCTGGCATTGACCACTGCGTTCGCGGCGATCGGATTGGCTTTCAGCGTCGCGCTCGGCGCGCTGCTCAGTTCGTTCGCTGGTATCGGGTATCCGTTTCGTAGCGAACTGAACGGAGCGCTCAGTCTTGCCGCGCAGGCGGTTCTTTGGGGCGCCTTTGCGTTTGGGCTGGCGCTACTGCTGCGCAGCTACACGGCTGGTCTGGTTGCCGCGTTCGTGATGGCGCTGCTGGTTGACCCCGCACTGCAGGCAATTCCAACCGTCGGCAAGTACAGCTTCGGCTCAGCGGTAAGCGCCTTGGGCAGTTCGATCACCGGCGACAGCGCGTCACTGAGCCTAGTCACAGCGCTACTGACCGCTGTCGTTTGGTTGGCCGTCGTAATCGGCGCCGGTGCGGTCCGCTTTACGAGTCGTGATCTGAAGTAGCTGCGCGCTTAGCTGGCGGTGGCTTCGCGCTCTGAGCGGCTCTGCGCGAGCATCGCGTCGCGCGCGCCGATCTGCTCGACCTTGGCAAGCAGGTTCTCCGCCATCCGAATTGATGCGGCATCGATCAGGCGACCGTCGAGCGAGACGGCGCCGCGACCCTCGGTTGCGGCGATCTCCATCTCCTCGAGAATCCGGCGCGTGCGGCTGACGACGTGCTCAGCCGGGGTGAAGACCTGGTTGGCCAGCTCGACCTGCGAGGGGTGGATCGCCCACTTCCCTTCGCAGCCAAGCATCGCGGCGCGGCGGGCGGCCGAAATGTAGCCCTCGGCGTCGGAGAAATCGCCAAACGGCCCGTCGATTGGACGGAGCCCGTTGGCCCTAGCGGCGACTGCCATGCGGGCGATCGCGTAATGCCACGGGTCGCCCCAGAAGGCCTGACGCTCGTCGTCGCCCTCGACCGCATCGGTCAGAACCGAGTAGTCGGAGCTGACGCCGCCGATGTTCGTCGTGCTCGACTGAATCGACGCTGCGTAGTCGGCGACGCCGAAGACCAGCGCTTCAAGCCGCTCAGGGTGAGACTGGGCGATCTCCTCAACGTTGGCCATTCCGGCAGCTGTCTCGATCAACACGTAGAGCGCGATTGGCGTTGTAATGCCCATCGCCGCTTCGATCTGCTCGAGCAGCGTCGCGACGAGGTGCACGTCGGCGGCGCTGCTGACCTTCGGGATCAAGATCGCGTCGAGCTTCTTGCCGGCCTGTTCGACGACGTCAACAATGTCGCGGTAGCACCAGTAGGTGTCGAGGCCGTTGATCCGGACCGAGACGGAGCAGGCTGACCAATCCTGCTCGTTCAGTGCCTGAATCACGTTGAGCCGTGCCTGAACCTTGTCGTCGGGGGCGACGGCGTCCTCAAGGTCGAGGAAGACGACGTCGGCTCCCGCCTCCGGAGCGCGTTCAAGCATCCGCAGGTTGCTACCGGGAACGGCAAGTTCGGAACGGTGAAGTCGGTGTGGCATCGTCATCGCATGCTCTCCTTGGTGGTACGAGCGGCGCAGTGAACCACACCGCTGTGGCGGTTGTCAAAAGCGCCTCGCCAACGGGGCTTCCGCGGATATCAGTAGCTAAGCCAAGTTTAGGGCTTACTCAATACCAAACGCGAAATTTTTATAGTTCTTACTATTGAACCTATTGGTGCGAACGGGCAGGGTAAAGCCATGACAAATTCCACCTA
>JBCJRT010000051.1:0-2289 GCA_039745115.1 Solirubrobacteraceae bacterium | reverse complement strand
GAGCTTGCCAGGCCCGCGGACAACAACAGTGGACGTCAAAGCGTTCAAGCCAACCTTCACCGAGCGCACTTTAAACTTATTTGATGGCCTCTTCGTGAACTTGGCATCAACGGCGCGCGCTGCACTCATTGTCACCGTGCATGTTGAAGTGCCCGAGCATCCAGATCCACTCCAGCGGGTAAACGATGAACCGGTTGTTGGTTTTGCGGTCAGCGTGACGCTGGTTGAAAGACTAAAGCTGTACCTGCAGACCCGGCCGACCCGGCCACAATCAATTCCAGCAGGTGATGAGGTAACCGTTCCCCCACCAGTACCGGACTTTGAGACCGTCAAACCAAAGAAAACGTCGGTTGGGGTTACCGCATTGCTTGCCTGTGAAGGAGGTGACGTTCCCTGCGGGTTGGTGGCGGTGACGGTGGCGGTGTAGCTGGTGCCAGCGGTCAGGCCGGTAATCGTGCAGCTGGTCGCAGGAGCCACGGACGTGCATGAGGCGCCACCAGGGGCGGCAGTTGCGGTGTAGGAGCCCACCAATCCACCTGCCACGGCATTCCAGGTGATCGTTGCCTCACGAATGCCAGCGCTCGCGCTGGCACCTGTCGGCGCCTGGGGCGCGTCGGCGAGAATGCGGGCAGTGAAGGTGTCGAATAACCCAGTGGCTGTGAGGATCGTGGCTCCGAAGCTCGCCGTGCCACTGAAGTACCCGGTGATGATGCTCGAGCCATCCGGAAGTGCGGAGACGCCACTTGCCCAGACAACGGTGCCGCTACCAGCCTTGATTGCCCAGGCGTAGCTGCCATCGGCGTTGACTTTCGCGGTGAAGGTGTCGTATGGCTCAGCGCCTCTAGCTTCGCTTGTGAGGGTCGTGTCTCCGAAGGTCACGGTGACAGTGAAGACCCCGGTGATGATGCTCGAGCCATCCGCGAGTGCGGAGACGCCCTGTGCGGCAGGGGCGCGGACAGCACCCGTCCCACCAGCCTTGATTGCCCAGGCGTAGCTGCCATTGGCGTTGACCTTCGCGGTGAAGACGCTGCCCGCCCTATCGCTGTCGAGGCTCGTGTCTCCAAAGGTCACGCTGCCATTGAAGCCCCCGGTGATGATGCTCGAGCCATCCGCGAGCGCGGAAACGCCAAGTGCGGCGGTAATACCCGTCCCATCACTCTGGGTGGCCCAGGCGTAGCTGCCATTGGCGTTGACCTTCGCGGTGAAGCTGACGCCTAACTCAGAATCGCTTGTGAGGGTCGTGTCTCCGAAGGTCACGCTGCCTTTGAACTCCCCGGTGATGATGCTCGAGCCATCCGTGAGTGCGGAGACGCCATTTGCGATGGCATAGTCATCATGAACCGTCCCACCCGACTGGGTGGCCCAAGCGTAGGTGCCATTGGCGTTGACCTTCGCGGTGAAGGTATCGTCAAGTCTAGTGCTTGTGAGGGTCGTGGTTCCGAAGGTCGCGATGCCATCGAAGGACCCGGTGATGATGCTCGAACCATCCGCGAGTGCGGAGACGCCATATGCGGCGTCATTACCCGTCCCACCACCCTTGGTGGCCCAGGCGTAGCTGCCATCGGCGTTGACCTTCGCTGTAAAGGTATCGGTATTGTATGGTCCAGCTTCGCTTGTGAGGGTCGTGGTTCCGAAGGTCACGCTGCCATTGAACTTCCCGGTGATGATGCTCGAGCCATCCGCGAGTGCCGAGACGCCAGTTGCGCTGGCGAAGTCATCATCCGTCCCACCAGTCGACTGGGTGGCCCAGGCGTAGCTGCCATTGGCGTTGACCTTCGCGGTGAAGACGCTGCCCGCCCCATCGCCTCTACCTTCGCTTGTGAGGGTCGTGTCTCCGAAGGTCGCGGTGACCTTGAACATCCCGGTGATGATGCTCGAGCCATCCGCGAGTGCGGAGACGCTAGTTGCGTCGACCTCATCTGATCCACCAGCCCTAGTGGCCCAGGCGTAGGAGGGTTCGGCAGCGGCCGTGCTAGGAGCCGCTGCGAGCAGCACGAGCGCAGCGAACGCGGCCAACAAGGCAGTAGTAGCTTGAACGGAAATCTTGCGGCCGATAATCATTGCGTGGGCATCCTTTTCTCGTTCGCGAAGGCGCGAACGGAGAGCAGACCGCGCGACAGCAAAAATGCCGGCTCACGGAAGGTTAGAATCGTTGGACGCACAATCTACTACGCGCGGATGAACCGCGTGCCCAGTTTCATCCTGAACGAGAAGAACAACTGGGAAGCCAGTCCAATAAAGGAAAAATGAGAAACCAGCACTGGGCGCGAACCACGCCTGCTAATCCAA
>JBCJRT010000050.1:0-2380 GCA_039745115.1 Solirubrobacteraceae bacterium | reverse complement strand
GTCACAGAGAGCTTCGTGACCAGTTCGGACTGCTCCTCGGTCAGCGTCTTTGGCACGTCGACGACGAAGCGGTAATGGATGTCGCCACGCGTTGTCTTCTTGCCGGCGCCAAGCCGCGGCGGCCCTTCGCCGCGCAGCCGCTGGACACTGCCGCTGCGAGTACCGGCCGGTACACGTAGCGTCTTGCGGCCATCGAGCGTTGGCACCTCAAGCTCGGCGCCAAGCAGCTGCTCGGGCACCGTCAGCAGCACCTCGACCTCAACGTTGTCGCCCTTGCGGCGGAAGATCGCCGACGGCGCAACGCGCGTAATCACGTACAGGTCGCCGTCCGGCCCGCCGTTACGGCCGGGCTCACCGCGGCCAGCGATCCGCACGCGCGACGCTTCCTTGACGCCGGCCGGAATGTTGACCTTCAGGCGCTTGGTCTTCTCAACTTGGCCGCTGCCGCCGCAGCTGCGGCATGGCTCTTCGATGATCGTGCCGCTGCCCTGGCAGCGGGCGCAGGGCTGGGAGATTGAGAAAAGCCCCTGACCCTGCGAGTCGATACCGCGGCCCTGACAACTGGAGCAGACCTTTGGCGAGGTGCCCGCCGCGGCGCCGGTGCCATGGCAGCTGTCGCAGGGACCGGGGATCGAAAGTATGACCGGCACCTGAATACCGGCCAACGACTGGTCGAAGCTGAGCCGAACTTCAGTCTCCAGGTCACGGCCGCGGGCGCCGCGCGGGCGACCGGCGCGGCCACGCTGCTCATCGCCACCGAAGAAACTGGAGAAGATGTCGCCAAAGCTGGACGCGTCGAACGGCACGCCGCCAGGGCCGTTGCCGCCACCGCTGAAGATGCCGCCGCTGTCGTACTGCTTGCGCTTCTCCGGGTCGCCGAGAATGTCGTAGGCAGCCGAGACCTGCTTGAAGCGCTCCTCGGCGGCGTCGTCGCCGGGGTTCTGGTCTGGGTGATTCTCCCGCGCCAGCTTGCGGTAGGCCTTCTTGATGTCGGCGGCGGAGTCTTTCTTGCCAACACCGAGAACCTTGTAGAGATCGGGCTGTGCCATTGGGCTAGGCGGCTACGACGACCTTCGCCGCCCGCAGCACCTCGTCGCCGAGCCGGTAGCCCTGCTCGTAGACCTCAATCACGGTGCCCGCTGCCTGGCCTTCAACCGGCTGCTGTGCGACCGCTTCGTGCAGATGCGGATTGAACGGCTCACCGAGCGCTGCGTCGCGCACGACGCCGACCTGGCCAAGCGCGCCAAGCAGCTCCTCCTGAACCAGGCGGATGCCGCTGATCAGCTCCGGGTTGGCGCTCTCGGGGTGGGCCGCCGCCGCGGCGATCGCACGGTCGAGATTGTCGAGCGCTGGCAGCAGCTCACGCGCCATCCGGGCGATACCGCGCTGCTCGGACTGAGCACCATCGCGGCGGGCCCGCTTACGGACGTTGTCGAGCTCAGCGACGGCGCGCATCCACTGATCCTTGTAATCAGGCTCAGCTTCGACCTCCGGCTCAGCCGTTTCAGGATCGGCCTCAGCCGCCAAGAGCTCCCCGTCGGCCGTCGGCTCGCTCGCTGCCTCAGCCAAGAGCTCCCCGTCGGCCGTCGGCTCGCTCGCTGCCTCAGCGACGAGCTCGGCCTCGGCCGCCAGCTCAGGCGGCGTCGGCTCCGATTCGCCCTGCATCAGTTGGCCTCGTCCACGACCTCGGCGTCAACGACCTCTTCCTCGGCCGTTGCGTCAGCGTCGCCACCGGCGCCATCGCCGTCGACGGCGGACTCCTGCTGGGCGCGCTCGTACATCGCTTCGGAGACCTTGTGGAAGGCCGCCTGCAGCTCCTCGGCCTTGGCGTTGATCGCCGCGGCATCGTCGCTCTCGAGCAGCTCGCGCAGCTCCTTGATCAGCCCTTCGATCTCGGCCGTTGCCGCCTCGTCAACCTGATCGGCCATCTCTTTGAGCTGACGCTCCGACTGGTAGGCGGCGTTCTCACCGTTATTGCGGGCCTCGGCCAGCTCGCGGGCGCGGCGGTCGTCCTCAGCGTGCGTTTCGGCGTCACCGACCATCTGCTTGATCTCCTCGTCGGAGAGTCCGCTGCCGGACTGAATCTCGATCTTCTGCTCCTTGCCGGTGCCGAGATCCTTGGCCGAAACGTTGACGATTCCGTTGGCGTCGATGTCAAATGCCACCTCGACCTGCGGGATACCGCGCGGCGCCGGTGGAATGCCGGTCAGCTGGAACTTGCCGAGCGACTTGTTGCCCGACGCCATCTCGCGCTCACCCTGCAGGACGTGGATCTCAACCGACGGCTGGTTGTCCTCAGCGGTTGAAAAGACCTCCGACTTCTTCGTCGGGATCGTCGTGTTGCGCTCGATCAGCTTCGTCATCACGCCACCCTTGGTCT
>JBCJRT010000049.1:0-2584 GCA_039745115.1 Solirubrobacteraceae bacterium | reverse complement strand
TTAAAGCCTCGGCTGCTCCTCGGCCCTCGCGCCACATTTCCGGGCCATCGTTGAGAACCATCGCAGCAATGCTACGGCGACCGCAGGACGGGCTCCGCTGGTAGCCTCGAAGCGATGACAACAGCGCCTCGGCCAACCCCCGTACCGACGGCAAAGCGAGCGGCTGTCGAAGCGGCGCTGCTCGAGGCGACCGAAACGCTACTGGCCGATGGTGCCTCGTTTGCCGACCTTGGCGTTGAGCGGATCGCCACCCAGGCCGGCATAACGCGGACCGCCTTCTACTTCTACTTTGCCGATAAGCGTGAGCTGCTGATGGCATTGACAGCAGATGTCAACGAACTATTGCTCGAACAGGCCAGCCTCTGGTGGTCGGGCGACGGTGAGCCGGTAGAGCGGCTTGAGCGAGCGCTGCACAACGTCAGCCTGCTTTACAGCGAACATGCCGTGCTGATGAAAGCGCTGGGCGAGGTTGCCGCCTACGACGAACAGGTCGCCGATCACTGGCAGGCGCTAATCGGCGCATTTGTCGCGGCGACCGAAGCGCGCATCATTGAGCAGCAGGAGGCCGGGCTGGCGACCTGTCAGAGCGCGCGAGCGACGGCCTTCGCGCTGACCTGGATGACCGAGCGTGTATTCCACCAGCAGATCATTCAACAGGGCCAGCTGCCGGACGACGAGCTGAACGGTGCGCTAGTTGAGATCTGGCTGCGATCGGTCTACGGATCGGCCTGACCGCCGCCGGGCTGATCAAGGTCAACGGCGTCGAACTGGCCTGTCTCGACGCTAACAACGACATCGCGCGCGACCTCCTCGTCTGACAGTTGCGGGTTGCTGCGCCGCAGCCGTCGCATCCGCAGACGGCTGAACTTCAGAATCTCAAGCAGATAGACGAGGTAGACACTGGCCGCCAGCACCAGCAGAAAGCCGGCCGCCAAGATCAGCGTCCAGCCAATGTCGAGATTGCCGGAGCCGTTGGAGTAAGGCACAAAGCGAAGCGCGACGGCAAAGCCGGCAACAAGCGTCGTCCAGCCGTAGAGGTACAGCACCGTCTTGCGCTGGCTGAAGCCGATCCGGTTCATCCGGTGATGGAAGTGGCTCTGGTCGGCGACGTAAACCGGGCGGCCGTACTTCAGCCGTTTCAGGACAACGAACGTCGTGTCAAGGAACGGCACGGCCAGCACGACGAGCGGGAATACGAGCGCCAGCACAACCTGCGTCTTGACGGCACCTTCGACCGCCACGCAGCCGAGCAGCAAGCCGAGCAGGTTGGAGCCGGCGTCGCCCATGAAGATCTTTGCCGGGTGGAAGTTGAAGACGAGGAAGCCTGCCGCGGCGCCGGCGATGATCGCCGCCAATACTGCGGCCGATCCACGGCCAAGATCGAAGGCGATGATCGCGAAGGCAATCGCCGCGATCGCACAAACGCCGGCCGCCAAGCCGTCGATCCCATCGGAGAAGTTGACGACGTTGATGACAAATACGAGTCCGAGGATCGTCAGCGGCGCACCGGCCGCGCCAAGCTCAACTGCGCCGATGAAGGGCAGTGTGATGTTGGTCACCTCGAGCCCCGCCAGGACTGGGATTGTCGCTGCGATCAGCTGGCCGACCAGTTTCACTGCCGCCGGAAGGTCAAAGCGATCATCGAGCGCGCCGACCAGAGTGATCACAACGGCGCCGACGAGGATGCCGCGGATCCGCTCGCCGTCACTGCCGCCCGGCTCGAGCAGCAGCAGGCTGGCAACGAGCACTGCCGCCAGAATCGCCAGGCCGCCGAGCAGTGGTGTTGGCTGCTCAGAGAGGCCGCGCTCACGCGGCTGGTCAACGGCGCCAACGCGGCCGGCCAGCCGCGCCGTTAACGGCGTCAGCGCAACGGCAACAACAAAGGCGACGACGAAGCCAAGGATTGCGTCGCGCTCAGTCATCGCTGAGCAAGCCTAAAGCGCCGGGCGGCGCGGCGGTTCAAGAAGCGGCAGGCTGGCCGAGGTGCTCGTAAAGCGGGTAACGCTTAGCGATTCCAGTTGCGCGCGCCGCCAGCTCGTCGCGGCGAGCCTCAAACTCTGGGCTAAGCGCAGCGGCGATCACCTCCCCCACTTCACTGAAGTCGTCGACCTGCAGGCCGCGGGTCGCCAGCGCGCTGGCGCCGATCCGCAGCCCGCTGGTGACGATCGGTGGCCGCGGGTCGAACGGCACGGCGTTGCGGTTGACGGTAATGCCGATCGAGTGCAGCCGATCCTCGGCCTGCTGACCGTCGAGCTCGCTGTCGCGCAGGTCAACGAGCACAAGGTGAACGTCGGTGCCTCCGGTCAGCACTGAAACGCCAGACTGCGCCGCCGGTGATTCGAGAATCGCCGCGGCGACGGCGCGCGCGCCTTCGACCGTGCGGCCCTGGCGCTCACGAAACTCATCGGTCTGAGCGATCCCCAAAGCCACCGCCTTGCCGGCGATGATGTGCATTAGCGGGCCGCCTTGCTGGCCGGGGAAGACGCCCGAGTCGATCGCCTTGGCGTACTGCTCGCGGCAGAGGATCATGCCGCCGCGGGAGCCGCCGAGCGTTTTGTGGATCGTCGTCGTTACAACGTCGGCG
>JBCJRT010000048.1:0-2648 GCA_039745115.1 Solirubrobacteraceae bacterium | reverse complement strand
TCGCCGGGCTGCTGGTCCACGGTCTGCCGGAAGGCGTCGAGCGGGTTGTCTGCGTACTGACCGGGCATGGCCTGAAGGATCCGGAGACGGCGATCGAGGTCGGCGGCGGGATCATCGCCTGTGAAGCTGAGCTGGCGGCGGTCGAGGCCGCTGTCTGGGGTTGACAATGGCGATGGAGCGCCGCCGCCTTGTAACAGTTCCGGCTTCGTCGGCCAACCTTGGGCCGGGCTTTGACGTCTTCGCCGTTGCGCTTTCGTTGCAGATGGAACTGGAGGTTGTCGAGACTCCTGGCGCTTTTGCGATCGAGACAGAGCTGCCGATCGCGCTCGATCGCCGCAACCTCGCCGTCAGGGGCTTTGAGCGGCTCCACCCGGCCGACGACTTCAGCTTCCATATTCGCTCGCAGATCCCGCTCAGCGGTGGTCTGGGCGCGAGCGCCGCGGCCTACCTCGCGGGGTTGCTGGCGGCCGATCACATCTTTGAGCTGGACAGCGACCTACTGGCATTGGCGAGCGAGCTTGACGGCCATCCCGACAATGTCGCCGCGGCGCTGCACGGCGGCTTCGTCGTGACGACCGGCGGCGAGGTGGCGCGCTTCGACCCGCCCGACGGACTTGAGGGAGTGATCGTTGTGCCTGAGCAGACGGTTGCGACGAGGCAGGCGCGCTCGGCGCTGCCTGAACAGGTGCCGATCGCCGACGCCGTATTCAATGTTGCGCACGGCGCACTGCTGATGCTGGGCCTCGCGCGCGGCGACTTTGAGCTGATCGCGCGCGGTCTTGATGACCGGCTGCACCAGAGCTACCGCGGGCCGCTCTACCCGGATGCCTTTGCGCTGATCGAACGGGCGCAGCAGTTCGGCGCGCTCGGAGCGACGCTCTCCGGCGCCGGGCCGGCCGTTCTCTTCTGGACGACTTACGACGCGACCGGCGGCGTGATCGACGCGCTGAAGGGCGAAGTTGGCGATTGGGCTGAAGTGCAGCGCGTGCGCTTTGAGCTTGGCGGCGCCGACGTGCGCGAGCTTTAGGCGCCAGTTTCGGCCGGCACCAGAGCGGCAATCTGCTCACTCTGCTCGTTCAGTCCGAGACGCCTCAGCAGTTCCGCCGCCACCAGCAGGTAGTCGCTGCCAAGGTCGGGGCGGTGCTCAAAGATCGGCGTCGCGCGCTCGGCCGATTCGGCATAGGCGATCGATTGGCGAATTGTCTGGTCGAGCAGCCGGTCGCCGACATGCTCACGTAGTGCGTCGAAGGCCTCGCGCGAGTGAACGGTTCGCATGTCGGCAATGTTGAACAGCACGCCGAGCCACTGCAGCTGCGGGTTGAGACTGTCGCGCGCCAGCTCAATCACCTCGAGCGCCTGTTCAACGCCCTGCAGCGCGAAGTACTGCGCCTCGCTGCTGAGCAGCGCCTGATCGGCGGCGACCAGCGCATTGACGGTCAGCAGGCCAAGCGCCGGCGGGCAGTCAATAAAGATCACGTCGTAACGGTCGTCAAGCGGCGCAAGGGCGCCGCGCAGCGTCAGCTCGCGGCCCATCTTGCCCGCCAGCGTGATCTCTGCCTCGGCGAGGCTCAGGTTGGCGGGGATAATGTCGTCGAAGATCGCTTCGCTGGCCTGCACGCGCCCTGAGAGGACATCGCCGATCGTTGGATCGGCCTCAGGGTCAACATCGAAGTAGTCGGAGAGGTTCCCCTGCGGGTCCAGGTCTACGGCGAGCACGCGCAGTCCTGTCTGACGAAACAGGTCAACCAGGTGACGGACCGTCGTCGTCTTGCCTGTCCCGCCCTTCTGGCTGAGGACGGAGATTGTGATTGCCATTGGTTGGCAGTCTAAGCCTGCAGCGACGACGGTGCCGCTGGCTCACGGCCGGCAACGCCCACAGCGATGCTGACGAAGTGCATCCGGTAGCGGCCGACGATGAACAGATCGCCATCGCTTAGGCGGTGGCGATCGATCCGTTCGCCGGCGACCAGTACGCCGTTTAGGCTGCGGTCGTCGAGCAGCTGCAGGCCGTCCTGATCTCGCACAATCAGCGCGTGACGGCGCGAGACGGTCGGGTCATCAAACCTGACATCGGCGGCGGTGCTACGACCGATCCGCGTCCAGTCACGAATCAGCGCGACGATGCGCAGCTGCTCGCCATCGTCGTAGACCAAGTAATCGCCCGCTTGACTAAGCGCCTCGCGAACCTCGGCGATGACGGCTAGGTCGTGATCCTGTTCCCTAGCTGCGTCGACAGCGGCAGAGCGGTGCGATGCAGTCCTAGCGCTGTGGATCTTCTTCGGCTCCATCGCAACCTCCCATCACCTAGGTCACCTTTAGTGTAATCGGGAATCAGCTTCAGCTCAACCCTGGGCAGGAGAGCGCTCTCGCACCGCGAATAGGGCTAGATGCTTAGCTGGAACGAACTTCTCGGTGAGTCAGAGCTGGAAGCGCGTCTGCTGCACAAGGGGCACGACAGCCGTGCTGCAGCCGATCAGCACTGCGCCGAGTGTCAACGTGTGCCGCTGACCGGCGAGGAGCTATATCGCTTTGAAGACTGCACGATCTGTGCGCTGTGCAGGCAGCGCCGCCGCGACTCGCCGACTTCGATCGAACCGGTCCATCACGTGGAGCATGGGATCAGCGTTCGAAGGTTGGCGCCGCCGCGC
>JBCJRT010000047.1:0-2649 GCA_039745115.1 Solirubrobacteraceae bacterium | reverse complement strand
GACGACTACGTCTTCATACGTGCCGTTGAGCGCGATGGCTTGCGCTACGCGGCTCCTTCTCAGGTGGCCGTCGACCTGCTCGCCGGACCGGGCCGCAATCCGGAGGAGGGCCGCGAGCTCATCCGCTGGATGAAGGCCAACGAAGCGAGCTGGCGCACGGCATGACCTACGCGCCACTCATGATCGCCGCGCGCCGGGTCCTCCTCGAAGCACTGGAAGCGCTCGAGGACCAGCGCGACGCCCTGGTCCTCGTCGGGGCCCAGGCCGTGTACCTCTACACGGGCGATACCGACGTGGCGATCGCCACGTTCACGAAGGACAGCGACCTCGTTCTCGTTCCATCGCGGCTCGCGCCTGCGCCGACGCTCGAGGAGGCGCTCACGACCGCCGGCTTCACGCATGATCGGCGGGTTCAGCAGCCGGGCGAGTGGTCCTCCCCAGCCGAGGCATCCCCGCCGATCGAGTTGCTCGTTCCGGAGGCGCTCCACCGGGGCGGCGGGCGGCGTGGCGCCCGCATCCCTCCGCATTCCAAGTACGCGGCCCGTGTCGTGCCAGGACTGGAAGCGGCGGCTGTGAGCCATCGTCCGATGACGGTTGCCTCCCTGGAACCGACGGTCGACACGCGGCGGATCGAGGTCAACGTCGCGAGCCCAGCAGCGCTCGTCGTGGCGAAGGTCTACAAGATCGGCGAGCGGGCCGCGTCCTCGCCCGAGCGACTGCTGGACAAGGACGCTCACGACCTGTACCGGCTCCTACGGGCGGTGGCGGTCGACGAGATTCGGATTGATCTCGAAGTGCTGGTCGCCGACGACATCGCCGCCACGGTCACCTCGCAGGCCTTGGGATGGCTCCGGGAGCTCTCGACGTCGCCTGCAGCGCCCGTGCCCACGATGGCCGGCCGGACCGAGGCACTCGTAGGCGACCCCGCGGACGTCGCGGAGGCGACCTGGGGCTTGATCCAGGATCTACTCGCCGCTGTGCGCCGGTAGAGGGACTCACCCGCGGAGCCGTGATCTTTGCGCCCGGGGCGGGCCTTGATGGCTCGGTCGCGTGGGCCACGGCCGTCTGCGCCGTCCGCCGCCTCAACGGCATCTACGCGACGTTTCAGGCTATCCCGGACTGATCGGCCGACTCGGGGAACATCGTGAGGTGTGCGGTGGTCATCGCTGCGACGAACTGCTCCGTAACGAACGCTGGCCGCCGTTCGAGCCCGTAAGAATGCGAGATCCAGTTCCGCGGCGGGTACTCCTCGTAGCCGGAGGCCAAGAACGTGGCGAGCAGGTCCGGCAGGTGATGTCCCTCCTCGGCCAGCGCGAGGAGCGGGTCCAAGTCGTCGAGGTCGCAGATCACCGGGCGACGGCCACCCCATCGCCGGCAAGGATGAGCAGCGGCCAGATACGCCGGACGCCGCGCACTTCGACCGCGTCGTAACGCAGGTGACCGGCTAGGAAATCGCGGATCCGGTCGGCGAGTTCCACCAGCTTGCCGGCGGTAGAGCGCTCCACGAAGTCGATCAGCGCGCCCGACGTCGCCATCGTCCGGGCCCGCAGCGACATTCGGCCGGAGTAGACCTCCACGATGGTGAGATCCGGCGTTTTTTCGTTCTAAGGCCTCTAGCGGCGTCGGCAACACCCCGTAGGTCTCAGCGGCACGCCTGAGCAGTTTCGGAATGGCAGGCCGGACGACAATGCGCCCGGTTGGTTTGCTCGCCAGCTATCGAAGCCTCGTGGAGGCCTACGAGGCCGTCAGCCACCGAAGCCTCGCGCCTCCCCCTGGTAATGAAGGGGTCCCCGTTTCGAATCCGGGCGTCGGCTTGGGGGTTGGTCCGCCTGGTAAGGCTCCCCGATCTGTTGCGAACTGGGTTATATTAGACCCAGTTCGAAGTAGTGCCTTCGATCGGATACTGCAACTTGGGTCATCTATGACCTATAATGCAGCTATGCCTCAAACTTCCACGCTCAGCAAACTAGCGGTTATCTCCGAGGAGCAATGGGGCTTCGTCACCCGCCGCCAGGCCGAGAACGCCGGAGTCTCGCCAGCCACCATCAAGCGGCTGATCCGAGACGGCGGGCTCGAACGCGCCGGTTCGGCCGTGTACCACCTGGCAGGGGCCCCGGAGCCCGACCACGTTGCTCTGCGCGCGGCGTGGCTACAGCTCGCGCCCGAGCTACTCGCCTGGCAGCGCAAGCCCGAACAGGGGGTCGTCTCCCATCGGTCGGCCGCCGCCCTTTACGGGCTCGGCCATCTGCCCGCGGACGTCCACGAGTTCACCCTCTCGAAACGACGCCAGGTCCGCCGGCCGGATGTGCGGATTCATCAGCGGAAGCTCGGGGATGACGAGTGGATCATCCTGCGCGGACTCCCGGTCACGCGGCCCTCGCGGATTGCCGCGGACCTACTTGCGGACCGGGAGGACCCGGAGGCAGTCGGCCAGGTCATCGCCGACGCCCTCCGCGGCGTCAACGATTACGCGGCGACGTTTGTGGAAACACTCGGGCCGCATGCGGCGCAGCTCGGGCTGCGCCGCGGAGACGGCGTCGCCGTGCTTCGCTGGCTGCTCGATCTAGTCGGGGACCCGGAGAGCTCGCGCTGGATGGAGGAAGCACGCGCCGCGTGGACCGACATCACGCCACCGCATCTCCAGCAGGC
>JBCJRT010000046.1:0-2896 GCA_039745115.1 Solirubrobacteraceae bacterium | reverse complement strand
TTGCGCATCACGTCGTTGGTTTCCAGCTCACGCGTCGCGTCAAGCAGGTTCGCTGGCAACGTCTTAATACCCATCTTCTCGCGCTGAGCAGCAGTCGTTTTGAACATGTTCTCGGTGGTCGGGTCGCCCGGGTCAAGGCCACGCTCAATGCCGTCGAGGCCGGCCGCCAGGATTGCGGTCGCCGCCAAGTAGGGGTTGCAGGAACCGTCAACAGTGCGATCTTCAATCCGCCCGACGTCAGGAATCCGCAGCATCATCGAACGGTTGTTGTGGCCGTAGGTGACGTACGCCGGCGCCCAGGTCGAGCCGCTGGTCGGCTCACCGACAACGAGCCGCTTATACGAGTTGACGGTTGGCGCTGTGATCGCGATGTAGGCCGTTGCATTGTCGGTCAGCCCGCCGAGGAAGTTGTACCCCGTCTCCGACAGCCCAAGTCCACGCGGATCGTCAGCAGGGTCGGCGTGAAAGACGTTCTCGTCGCCCTTCCAAAGACTCATGTGAAAGTGGCATCCGTTGCCGGTCAGATGCCCGAAAGGCTTCGGCATGAAGGTCGCGATCAGGCCGCGCTCCTGCGCCATCGCCTCAACCATGTAGCGGAAGAAGACCGCCCTGTCACTTGTTGTCAGCGCATCGGCGTAGTCCCAGTTCTGCTCAAACTGGCCGTTGGCGTCCTCATGGTCGTTGGCGTAATTGTCCCAGCCGAGCGCCGTGATGTTGTCGGCAACCTCGGTGATGAACGGCAGGTTGCGAGTCAGCGCCCGCATGTCGTAACAGGGCTGCTCAAGATCGTCGAGAGGGTCGGCCAGCTGGATTGAGCCGTCGTCGCCGCGGCGCAGCAGGAAGTACTCAAGCTCGGCGCCGATCCGCAGCTCGTAGCCAAGCTCGGCGGCGCGGGCGATTTGGTTTCGCAGGATCGTCCGAGGGCAGAACGGCCACGGCTCGCCCTCGACCGTGACGTCGCAAGCGAAGCGCGCGATCTTCGGCAGCCACGGCAGCTTCGTGAAGGTCGAAACGTCGGGCATCGCGATCATGTCGGGACTGTCCGGCGTCTGGCCGATATCGCCGGCGGCAAAGCCAGCGAAGCCGGCGCCGTCCTCCAACAGGTCATCGAGGTGATGGGCGGGCACCAACTTGGCGCTCGGCTTGCCGTGCATGTCAACGAACTGCGCGAAGAAGAACTCGATTCCTTCGTCGGCAACGGCCTTGCGAACGTCATCAACTGTCGGTGTTTGGTTAGCGGCCATCCTGATCCTCTCGTCGGATAATTCTGAGTATTTGGTTGAACCATATTACGGGAACCCGCCTATTTCGCGTGACGCGGTAGGGCTCCTGCGACCAGGTCAGCGCTTGCTCTCTTCCTGCTGTCCGCTGCTCTGTGGACTTGGCGTGGCGCCTTCGACTGAAACGTTCTTTTCTCGGATCACCTTTGCGACGTCGCCGGTGTTGGCGTTTAGCTGAACCACGGCTAAGCGCAGATAGACCTTGCCATTCGGGCTCGGCTGGGAGAGCGAGACGGCCCAGAAAGGAGCTCCCTGTAACCCCTGCCGGACGAACCGGATCTGCGTCCGAGTGGGCTGAAAGTCAACCTGGCGAAGGGCAATAGTGATCGCCTGCTCCTTCGAAATGCGGATCTGCGAGCGCTGGCAGGAGAGCGAGAAGACCAGTGCCGCGGCGAAGGTTACGGCGACGAAAGCCACCGCCGCCCAGCGCGGTCTTTGCAGCGGCCCGGGGCGCACGCGGTGGCGCAGCACCGATCGCCGGTCGGGATCGTCCATCGACTAGAACCTACTACCCAGAGCTCTCGGCGCGGCCGAGCTTCAGAGTTGTGGTCGGAAGGTGTCGCCCAAGTCGGTACCCATAATGACATACAGAACGACGACGACGCAGACAAGCGAGATGACAAGCATCGCACGCTCGAAGCCCTTGACGTGGGTTTCGTCGGGTGGGAACACAATCTGCTTGGTCCGCTCGTTGTCCCTGCTCTCAACGTCTGACATCTCGTTCCTCCTAAGGGTTATACGGGGTTACGTTGGGATCGGCTTCGTGGGCGACAGGGGAGGGGGGCCAAGGCGGCGCGTCCTGACCGGAGCCTGCTCACAAACCCCGTAAGGCGGCGATTCTCGAAAACGCACCAGTAGATCAGCACAATCACCATGAACGCAATCCCGATGCCGGTGAGCACGTAGTAGCTCGTTGCCGCGGCCAGGCCATCGGGGCCGTACGTCGACCCGGGCCCGAAGGTCATGAACCCGGCGCACTCGGCGTAGGGAGCTTGGACGATGAAGTCGGCCGTGTCTGCTGCATCTGGGCTGGAGTTGCCCACCGCTGCCGCCGACTTGACGCACGCTGGGGCACTGTCAATTAGCAACGGCATTTCAAGCCTCCTCGTGTTCTTGGTCGACGATCCCGCCCTGACGCCGGTCCTTCATGATCACCCAGCCAGTAAGGCCGCCGACAACGAAAACCATCAGCGCGATGCTCAACGCGAACTCAAACATTGGTCTTCGGGCGGCTGGCACCGCCACCGTTTGCGTTGTAGGCTTGGATTTCCTCGAAGGCCCTATCCAACACTGGCCCGGCTGGCACGACAGAGCCGTCGGGCTCGATGATCGTCTCGCCCTCGCGGCCAAACTCGGGGAAGAAGTCGGTGTCGAACTCGGCTATGTCTAGACCCGCAATCTCGACCTCCGGCGGCACGCGCAAGAGGTTCATCTTCTTGAGGATCCAGGAACCCGCCCACCCGGTTAGGAAACCGAGGGGAAGGAAGGTGGCGATCCCGATCAGCTGTCCACCAATAGACGTGTCGACATTGTTTATGCCAGTCGGATAGCCGGCCGCGAAAACACCGACCCAGAGCAGGCCAAGGAATCCAGCGGTGCCGTGGACGGAGACCGCG
>JBCJRT010000045.1:0-2995 GCA_039745115.1 Solirubrobacteraceae bacterium | reverse complement strand
TCTAACCCACTTGGCAAGGTTGGTTACGCGCCTCTGGCGTCGAGATTTGGGGCCGGCGCATTCTCAAGATGCGCGAACAGGCGTCTAAGTTCGATGCATATTCACAAAAAACCAGCCTTTGGTGTATCCCTCGTATCCTGAATACCTGATTGCGCCGAATCCGCAATCAGCCGAACACCGCAACTCTTGCGTTTGCGGCGTGTTAATGAGTCGTATGGGTCTACTCAGAGCAGCTGCCCATGCGGTACCCGGTGCTCCCCGCGCCGCAGGTATCATTCCTCTTGTGAAGCGTATGCGCCTCCCAGCATCCGTCATCATCGCTGCCGTCGGCTTTTTGCTACCCGCCGCCGCTGGCGCCGAGCGCGCTCCGGTACTGCAAACGCTGAACGCTCAGCGTGCAGCTCACGGCATTCCTGCAGGCATCACTGAGAACCCGGCATGGTCGGCAGGCTGCAACGCCCACGAGAACTACATGCAACTGAATGGCTATTTCGGCCGCTTACCGTTCGCGCCTTCGCGGACGAGGCAAGGATGCTCCTGCGATGATTGTTAGTCGCAAAAGTTCTGTTCAAACCATAACTGCCTTATTGGCCGCGTTTGTTGCGGTCGTGCTGCTCGCGGCAATGCCCAGCCCTGCCGCTGCTCTCAGCTGGTCGTTCCCGGCAACAGATTTGTCGGGCCCAGAGACCTATATTGAGTCTCCGCAAGTTGCAGTTGCTGGTGATGGCGTCACAACCGTCGTTTGGAGCCGCTGGGATAGATACAATGGTGGTGACTGGATTGTTCAGGCGCGTACGCGCCCTGCAGGATCAGACACGTTTGGTGCCGCTGTGGACCTGTCCGCCCCAGGGCAGAATGCTCACTCTCCGCAGGTTGCGGTTGCTGCTGATGGCGCCACAACCGTCGTTTGGACCCGCAATAATGGTTCCAACAGCATTGTTCAGGCGCGTACGCGCCCGGCGGGATCAGGCACGTTTGGTGGTGTTGTGGACCTGTCCGCCACGGGGCAGGATGCTGAATCTCTGCAGGTTGCGGTTGCTGGTGATGGCGCCACGACCGTCGTTTGGTCCCGCAGCAATGGTTCCAACGTCACCTACATTGTTCAGGTGCGTACACGCCCGGCAGGATCAAGCACGTTTGGTGGCGTTGTGGACCTAGGGAATACGAGTTTCGACTCTCCGCAGGTCACGGTTGGTGTTGATGGTGCCATAACCGTCGTTTGGACCCGATACGGCGGTTCCAACGACAAGCGCATTCAGGCGCGTACGCGCCCGGCGGGATCAAGCACGTTTGGTGCCGTTGAGTACCTGACCGCCCTGGGGCAGGATGCTGGCTCTCCGCAGGTTGCGGTTGGTGTTGATGGTGCCACAACCGTCGTTTGGTACCGCTTCGATGGTTCCCGCAACATTGTTCAGGCGCGTACGCGCCCGGCGGGATCAAGCACGTTTGGTGGTGCTGAGAACCTGTCCGCCACGGGGCAGGATGCTGGCTCTCCGCAGGTTGCGGTTGCTGCTGATGGCGCCACAACCGTCGTTTGGTACAGATACGGTGGTTCCAACTGGATTGTTCAGGCGCGGACGCGCCCGGCAGGATCAGGCACGTTTGGTGGCGCTGAGAACCTGGCCGCCGCGGGGGATAATAATAACGGACTGTATCCGCAGGTTACGGTTGGTGCTGGTGGTGCCACAACCGTCGTTTGGGGCCTCCGCAATGGTTTTTCCAGCTACATTGTTCAGGCCCGTACACGCCCGGCAGGATCAAGCACGTTTGGTGGCGCTGTGGACCTAGGGAATAGTGTTAACTCTCCGCAGGTTACGGTTGGTGTTGATGGTGCCGTAACCGTCGTTTGGATCGGCAGGTATCTTGGTCCCGGGTCCAGATACACTATTCAGGAGAGTACGAGTGTCATTGGCAGCACAAAGTACTCGCTTACGTTGACTAAGCCCAACATGGGTAGTGGTTCGATTTCTTCTAGCCCATCTGGAATTGATTGCGGCCTAGTCTGCAGCTACAGATTCAATCCTTCAACCAGCGTCACACTAACCGCGTCGCCGGCGTCCGGTTCAACATTTGATGGCTGGGGTGGATCTGGATGCTCGGGCACTTCAACGTGCACCGTGACAATGCTTGGTGCGCGTTCGGTGTGGGCGGAGTTTGCTGTTGTGCCGCTCGTGCCGCCCGCAAGCTTTGATTTGACGGTTTCAAAGTCCGGCACTGGATCAGGAACCATTACTTCATCACCAGATGGAATTGATTGTGGTTCAGATTGCTTAGAAAGCTTGGAGAACGGGTCATTGGTCACGCTGACCGCAAAACCAGAAACAGGTTCATCGTTTATTGGCTGGAGTGGACCTGACGGATGTTGGGACACTTCACCATGTGAGGTGACAATGGACGAAGCACGCGACATTGATGCCGAATTCACGAAGTCTAAGTTGCCATCAAATAGTTTTACAATACGTTCGGTGAAGGTTGGCGTGAAAGCTTTAACGTCCACTGTTGTTCTCCCCGGGCGTGGCACTCTCACTCAGATTGTTAGACGTTCAGTTAAGAAAAAATCTAAATCAGTTAAAATAACCGTCTGTAAAACAAGTAAGAAAGTAACAAAGGCAGGCACAGTCAAACTGACCTGCAAACTCAGCTCAGCAACGCGCAAGGCGCGTGTCAAACGATCACTGCGCGTCCGCATGAAAACCACATTCACGCCAACCGGCGGCTTGAAGGCAAGCAAAACGAAGACCATCAAGCTGAAGCGCCGACGCTAAGCCTTACACAGGACAGCAGCACCCGAAGGAACCTAGAGCAGAACGCCTGCTTACTCGCCGCGCAGCGGACGGCCGCCGTCTACCAAACTGAGCCGATGAACAACGTCTTTCTCGTCTGCTCGATCTGTGGCCACGGCTGCCGTAACCGAATCGCTCACTACCCGCCAAGCGCGCCGCGCAGCACGCCGGGCATCTCGCAGCTGGCATCGTGCGATGCGCGGTTGACCGGC
>JBCJRT010000044.1:0-3201 GCA_039745115.1 Solirubrobacteraceae bacterium | reverse complement strand
CGCTGGGCGGCGAGCGCTGCGCGGGCTGCGACAAGGCTGCATTCGTCGCATCCGCCCAGAGAGGGGCCCCTGCCGTATTTGACTGCTGGAACGGGATGGTCGACGCGGCAATTCCGATTTCGCCGAAGGGCACGACAATCGGCTACTTCCTCTGCGGGCAGGTCTACTTCAAGCCACCCGACATCGATCGCGTGCGCGCAACAGCGGCCGAGATCGGCGTCGACGAGGATCTTTACGTGGAAGCCGCGCGCGAGATTCAGGTCATCCCCGAAGAGCAATACCGGGCGTCGATTCAGACGATGCACGTTCTCGCCGGGATGATCGCCGATCAGGCTGCTGCGTACATCGACAACGTTCAGATTCTTGAGCAGTCGGTCGCCGCACACGACGATACACGCCGCCTTGTCGACGAGCTGGATGGGATTCTTTTTGCCTTGAGAGAGATCGGCCTGCAGCCCGATCACCGCGCGACGCTGCACTCAATCGCCGACAACCTCGAGACCCTAATTCCGCACGACTCGTGCGTCATCTATGGCCTCGAAAGCGACAGTCTTCACCCGCTCGTCGTGCGCGACCCTGACCCTGAGCCGCTGTGGTCCTTTGAACCCGCGCTGGGCGAGGGGATAAGCGGCGGCGTCGCTGTCAGCCGAAAACCCCGCCGCTGCGACGACGTTCGCAACGAGCCGGACTTCGTTGCCGTGCCGGGGCTTCAGTCGGAGCCGGAGGCTGCGCTCGTGGTGCCAATCCTTGATAACGACGAGCTTTTCGGCGTCATTGCTCTCGGAAGGCTGCAGATGCAGACCTTCACCGACCACGAGTTAGCCGTTCTCGACGTCTTTGCCAGTCAGGCATCGGTCGCGATTCAGCGCTCGCAGCTACAGGCCGACGGCGTCCGACGCCTTACCGAGGAGCGGGCGCTCGCCGACCTGCTCCGCGCCATGACGCGCCAGACGACGATCGACGAGACATTGAGCGAGATCTGCCGTTGCGCGCTGAACTTGCTCTCGGCCACCGGTGTCGTGGTCAATCTGACGGCCGGCGGGAAATCGATCACATCGTCTGAGGGGCTCAGCTCTGCGCAGGCTTCCGCGCTAGTTGAGCGGCTCGAAAGTTCGATTGCGGCTGCCGCCGGCACGGCCAAGCCCGAGGTCGTGGTCGTCGATCACCAGCTCTGCCTAGTAGCCCCGCTCCAGTCCGGCAGGGAGAACCTCGGATCGGTAATCCTAACGCGCCAGGAAAGCGCCGCCGAATGGGATCTAACGTTGGCCGGAGCGCTCGCCAGCCAGGCATTTCTTGGAATTTCGAATCGCTTAATGAACGATCGGGAGACGCGTGCTGCCCGCCGCTACCAGATGCTCTCAGTGCTGACCTCGGGACTGGTCGCCGCAGAGAGCGAGCAGGCGATTATGGAACTGCTCGTCACCCGCCTGCCGCCAGTCGTCGGCGCCGACCGATGCGTCGTTGTCCTTCGCGACGAAAGCGCCGAAGGTCTCACTGTGTTTCAGTCTGCCGGGCGTCAGGTTTCCCGCGAGGTCGTTGCGCTCTCCGGTAGCTCGCGGCTGGCGACTGCGCGCCTCAGTGCTGTCGGCGCGGCATTTGACCAGTGGGCTCAGGACACATGGCGCGAGCTTGACGGCCAGATAAGCCTTAGAGAGTGGATGGTTGAGCCGTTGGTGACTGCTACCGGGGTTAAGGGAGGGATCTTCGTGACCTGGCCCGAGCGCTCGCCGGAGCTCGCCGACGAGGATCGACACGCAATTGGCGTACTAGGTGCGAGCGCCAGCGCCCGGCTCGGGGCTATTGAGTATCAGGCCGAAACAGACGATGAGTTGCGCAACCGGATCTATGAGCTTCAGGCGCTTACGCGACTCGCCCAGCGCCTGACGGGACTCGACGACCGAGGCAGCGTCATCGACGAACTGCTCGGATCATTCCGTTCGGTTGCCGGCCTCGACTGCGCCGCATTTTGTGAGAGCGTCCGTTCAGGTGGGTTGGCAGTTAGGCGCGAGCTCGAAGTTTCGCCGGAGATGACCGCCACGATTGAAGGCGAGCTCGGACTCTTGGCCGACTATTCGGGACCACGATTGCTACCTATCGGAAACGGCCAGAAGCTCGTCGTCCTGCCGCTCCCTGGGCACCACGGCGGCGGCCTGCTGGCGGGCGTCGGCCGGTCGGCCCGCGATCCTGAAGGCGACCCCGTTCTCGGCGCGCTGGCGCGTTACGGTTCTGTCGCGCTGGAACGGATCCGTCTGCAGGAGCGTCAGCGGCGGGCGATCTCGAGGCTCGAGCGGGAGAACCGCGATGCGACCGTTGGTCACGGTCGACTCGAGCGGATCCTCGAGCTGACCCGAGAGCTGACCCAAGCGCTGCTCAACGCCTCCGGTCCGGAGGCCGTGGCCGTTACCGTCGCGGAGGTACTCGACGCGCGAGCCTCGCTCTTCGATCCTGATGGGGTGCTGCTATCCGGATCATCAAGGGGAATCGAGGCGAGCTGGCGGCCGCCGGCCGGCAAGCAACCAGCGGAAACGCACATTGTCGGATGTGCGGCGGGATCGCTTGTCGGAACTCCAGTGATCGTTAACCGGGAGATTGCCGCCTGGGTCGTCGTTGAGTTCAGTGAGCCGGTAACACCGGTCGAGCAAGCTGCGGTCGAGCATGCCGCTGCGCTCGCCGCGCTTGATCGCGTCCGCGAGCGGGCCACTCAGGATGTAGCTACCCGCCTGCGACACGGCTTTCTTGACGAGCTGTTCAGTGGCGAGTTCGTTGACGAGCTGGTGCTGCAGCGAGGCCTCGCGCTGGGGGTTGACCTTCGCCGAGCAAGTCGGGTCTATCTGGTTCAGCAGGTCTCAGGCGACCAAGATCAGGCGCCAGCTCGCGAGCTCGAGCGTGCGGTCGCCGACGTCGCGCGTAGACATGGTGAACATATCGTTGCGGTTATCGACCAGACCGTCGTCGCGATCGTTGCCGAGGAGAGCCTCGACCCCGAGAACGCTGATCAAGTCGCCGATCCAATTGAGGATAGAATTCGCCGCGCGGTTGCCGGCCTGCCGGCCGGCAGCTCCGTGAACATTGTGGCCGGGACGGCCTGCCAAAGCCCCGCAGATTACAGCCGCTCACACAACGCTGCCCGGAGGGGGCTCGACTTCCTTCGCTTAGTTGGCCGCTCTGGCGAAAACCTCTCCTTCCGCGATCAGGGGGTCG
>JBCJRT010000043.1:0-3428 GCA_039745115.1 Solirubrobacteraceae bacterium | reverse complement strand
CGGCGGGATCGGTCACATTTGCTGGCGCTGTGAACCTGTCTGCCACGGGGCAGAGTGCTAACTCTCCGCAGGTTGCGGTTGCTGCTAATGGCGCCACAACCGTCGTTTGGAACCGCCATAATGGTTCCAACTTCATTGTTCAGGCGCGTACGCGCCCGGCGGGATCAGTCACGTTTGCTGGCGCTGTGAACCTGTCCGCCCCGGTGGCGGGTGCTGGTGATTCGCAGGTTGCGGTTGGTGCTGATGGCGCAGCGACGGCGGTTTGGACGCTAGGCGGCCCCACCTACACACGGATTCAGGAAAGCACTACAAAGTACTCTCTTACGCTGACGAGGTCCGGGGCGGGTAGCGGTTCGGTTTCTTCTGTCCCGGCTGGAATTAATTGCGGCCTGGTTTGCAGCTACCCTTTCGGTCTTTCAACCAGCGTTACGCTGACCGCAACAGCAACAGCGGGTTCATCGTTTGCTGGCTGGAGTGGGTCTGGATGCTCGGGCACTTCAACGTGCACCGTGACAATGCTTGCTGCGCGCGCCGTGACGGCGGAGTTTACTGTTGTGCCGCCCGGACACTTTAATTTGGCGCTCTCAAAGTCCGTCACTGGCGGGGGAACGGTTACCTCTTCGCCAGCTGGAATTGACTGTGGAGCTGATTGCTCAGAAAACTTGCTGGCCGGAACGTCAGTCACATTAACCGCCGCGCCGGCAGTTGGTTCATCGTTCACTGGTTGGAGTGGATCTGGCTGCTCAGGCACTTCAACCTGCACGGTGACAATGAGCGCAGCGCGCAACGTGAACGCGGAGTTTGCGGTTGTACTCTTTGATTTGACGGTCTCGAAGTCTGGCACTGGCGGGGGAACGGTTACCTCTTCGCCAGCTGGAATTAATTGTGGTTCGGACTGCTCAGAAAGCTTGGAGGATGGAACATCGGTCACGCTGACCGCAACTCCCGCGGCAGGTTCATCGTTTACTGGCTGGAGTGGATCTGGCTGCGCAGGCACTTCAACGTGCACCGTCACGATGCTTGGTGCGCGGTCCGTTGGTGCCGAATTCACGAAGTTGCCACCGAATCATTTTACAATACGCTCGATGAAAGTTGGCCGGAAAGCTTTGAAGTCCACCGTTGTTCTCCCCGGGCCTGGCACGCTCACTCAGCTAGTTAAACGCAGCTCAAAAGCCGTCTGCAAAACAAGTAAGAAAGTAACGAAAGCAGGCACAGTCAAACTGACCTGCAAACTGAGCGCTGCAACACGCAAGGCGCTTCGCAAACGATCACTGCGCGTCAGCGTGAAAACCACATTCGTTCCAACCGGCGGCTTGACGGCAAGCAAAACGAAGCTCATCAAGCTGCTGCGCCGATGATCAGCCTACACAGGACAGCAGCGCCAAGTACGCCTCTCGCCCGCAGGAACCTGGAGCAGAACGGCTGCTTACTCGCCGCGCAGTGGACGGCCGCCCGCAGCCAAACTGAGCCGATCAACGACGTCTTTCTCGATTTGCTTGATCTGTCGCCACGAATGCCGTAACCGAATCGCTCACTAACCGCCAAGCGCGCCGCGCAGCACGCCGGCCATCTCGCAGCTGGCATCGCGCGATGCGCGGTTGACCGGTGCCATGTTGATGAAGCCGTGGATTAGGCTGCTGTGGCGACGCTGCGTCGTCCGGACTCCTGCGTTACGCAGCCGCGCCTCGACAAGGCGCAGGTCACTGGTTCGAGCCCAGTATCGCCCACTCACAGATTGAATTAGCAGGCGTGGTTCGCGCCCAGTGCTGGTTTCTCATTTTTCCTTCATTGGACTGGCGTCCCAGTTGTTCTTCTCGTTCAGAATGAAACTGGGCACGCGGTTCATCCGCGTGTAGTAGCTTGTGCGTCCAACCATTCTAACCTTCCGTGAGCTGGCATTTTTGCTGTCGCACGGTCTGCTCTATCGTTCGCGCCTTCACGAACGAGAAAAGGATGCCCACGCAATGATTATCAGCCGCAAGATTTCCGTTCAAGCCGCTACTGCCTTGTTGGCCGCGTTCACTGCGGTCGTGCTGCTCGCAGCAGCACCCAGCCCAGCCGCTGCAGCCGCCCCCTTCTACGCCTGGGCCACTAAGGCTGGTGGATCAGATGATGTCGAAGCAGCTAGCGTCTCCGCACTCGCGGATGGCTCGAGCATCATCAGCGGGGCCTTCACTGGCACCGCGACCTTCGGAACCACGACCCTCACAAGCGATGGTGGGTCATACGACACCTTCACCGCGAAGGTCAACGCCAATGGCAGCTACGCCTGGGCCATCAAGGGTGGTGGGACGGGTGATGACCACGCACGTGGCGTCTCCGCACTCGCGGATGGCTCGAGCATCATCACCGGGCAGTTCAGTGGTACTGCGATCTTCGGAACCACGACCCTCACAAGCGCTGGGGAATCCGACACCTTCACCGCGAAGGTCAACGCCGATGGCAGCTACGCCTGGGCCACCAAGGCTGGTGGGACGGGTTATGCCTCCGCAAATGGCGTCTCCGCACTCGCGGATGGCTCGAGCATCATCACCGGATCCTTCGATGGTACTGCGACCTTCGGAACCACGACCCTCACAAGCGATGGGAGGGAATACAACACCTTCACCGCGAAGGTCAACGCCAATGGCAGCTACGCCTGGGCCACCAAGGCTGGTGGGACGGCTGCTGACACCGCATGGGGCGTCTCCGCACTCGCGGATGGCTCGAGCATCATCACCGGGCAGTTCGATGGCGCCGTGACCTTCGGAGCCACGACCCTCGTAAGCACCGGATTATACAACGGCTTCACCGCGAAGGTCAACGCCAATGGCAGATACGCCTGGGCCACCAAGGGTGGTGGGACGCGTTCTGCCTACGCAAATGGCGTCTCCGCACTCCCGGATGGCTCGAGCATCATCACCGGGTCCTTCGATGGCACCGCGACCTTCGGAGCCATAAGCCTCACAAGCACTGGGAGGGAATACAACAGCTTCACCGCGAAGGTCAACGCCAATGGCAGATACGCCTGGGCAATCAAGGGTGGTGGGACGGGGAATGCCTACGCACGTGGCGTTTCCGCACTCGCGGATGGCTCGAGCATCATCACCGGGTACTTCAGTGGCACCGCGACCTTCGGAAACACGACCCTCACAAGCACTGGGTCAAACGACACCTTCACCGCGAAGGTCAACGCCGATAGCACCTACGCCTGGGCAATCAAGGCTGGTGGGACGGGGAATGCCTACGCACGTGGCGTTTCCGCACTCGCGGATGGCTCGAGCATCATCACCGGGTACTTCAAGGGCAGCGCGACCTTCGGAGCCACGACCCTCACAAGCACTGGGTCAAACGATACCTTCACCGCCCGCATCCTCGCGAAGTCGCCAGCATCCTCGGTGAAGGTTGGCTTGAACGCTTTGACGTCCACTGTTGTTGTCCCCGGGCCT
>JBCJRT010000042.1:0-3447 GCA_039745115.1 Solirubrobacteraceae bacterium | reverse complement strand
ATCGGCAGCGGCGAGCTGCACCTCTGGAGTCGCTCGCGCCAGCAGCTTTGGCGCAAGGGAGAGAGCTCGGGCAATACGCTGCGCTTGGTCGGGCTGCGACTCGACTGCGACGCTGACGCACTGCTGGCGCTGGTGGAGGCCGCCGGGCCGGCCTGCCACACCGGCGAACGCAGCTGTTTCTTCACCGAGATGAAGGGCGGCGCGGCGCCGCACGAAGCGCTGCCATCGATTGAGCGCACGCTCGTCGACCGGGCGCGCGAGCGGCCCGAAGGGTCGTACAGCGTCGAACTACTCGACAACCCCCAGCTCGCCAGCGCGAAGCTTTCTGAAGAGGCCGAGGAGGTGGGCCGCGCCTGCCGTGAGGAGAGCGATTCCCGCGTCGACGAGGAGGCCGCCGATCTGCTCTACCACCTCGCCGCGCTGATTCACAGCCGTGGACGCAACCTCGCCGACGCACAGCGAGTCCTGCTAGAACGCCGCCGCTGACCTGGCGCGCCGCTAAGAGTTGCTCCGGACAGCAATCCCTTGTTGCTTCAGGTAGTCCTTCACCTCGCCAACCGTAAACCGTCCGAAGTGAAAGATCGAGGCGCACAGCACGGCGTCGGCGCCGGCTTCCAGCGCCTCCGCCAGATGCTCCAGCTCCCCAGCACCGCCGGATGCGATCACTGGCAGGTTGACGCAGGCGGTAACGGCTCTGATCAACGGCAGGTCATAACCGTCGCTTGTGCCATCCCTGTCCATACTTGTAAGCAGCAGCTCACCGGCCCCTAAGGCGCTGGCCTCTGTAACCCAGTCGACAACATCGCGGCCGGTTGCTTTCCTGCCGCCGCTGGCTACCGCCTCCCAACTGGAAGCGCTGCCCGCCACTGCGCGGGCATCAACTGCCAACACAACACATTGCGAGCCAAACTGCTGGGCCAGCTCGCCGATCAACGCTGGCCGGGCCAGCGCGGCTGAGTTGACGCTGATCTTGTCGGCGCCAGCGTCGAGCACCGCCTGAGCGTCGGCGACCGATCTTATGCCGCCGCCAATTGTGAATGGGATGAATACGTCATCGGCGGTCCGCCGCGCAAGCGCCGCGACCGTGTTGCGGTCCTCGTGCGTCGCAGTGATGTCAAGGAAGACGAGCTCGTCAGCGCCCTGCATCTCGTAGCGCGCCGCGAGCTCAACCGGGTCGCCGGCATCACGGATATCAACGAAGTTTGTTCCCTTTACGACTCGGCCGTTATCAACGTCCAGGCAGGGAATGACGCGCTTCATCAGCATCTCGGCACGCTACTCGTTACCGGCGCCAGCGCTAAGCGCGCGCTGCGCTTCGGGAATCGTGAAGGAACCGTCGTACAGCGCCGTTCCAACGATCACTCCTTCTAGGTTTGCCGGCGCCAACGCGCCGATTGCGTTGAGGTCCTCGATTCGACCGACACCGCCTGAATAGACGAACGGCACGTCGACGAGCTGCGCGAAGTCTGCGATCTGTTCGACATCAACGCCGCTCAATGTTCCGTCGCGGCTGATGTCGGAGTAGACGAACCGGCGCACACCGCGTTGCGCCAGCTCCTCGGCGGCCTCGGCGACGCTGACGCCGCCGCTTCGTTCCCACCCTTCGACTGCGACGACGCCGTCCCGGCCGTCGAGGCTGACGGTCACACTTTCTGGGTATTCGGCCAGCAGGCGATCTAACAGTTGGGAATCGTTGATCGCTGCTGTACCGAGGATCACCTGCGCGACGCCGGCCTCGAGCGCCTGGCGTACAGCGTCAACCGACCGCAGCCCACCACCCAGCTGGATCGGCAACTTAAACGCTGCCGTGATTTCCCGTACGTCGTCGAAATTGACGGCAGTTCCGCTGCGCGCGCCATCAAGGTCGACGATATGCAGCGCTTCGGCGCCGGCCTCAACCCAAGCGGCAGCGGCCGCAAGCGGCGAATCGTTGTAGAGCGTGGACTTGTCGAAGTCACCCTGACGCAGGCGGACGGCGCGGCCTTCGAGGATGTCGATCGCGGGGAACAGCTTCATTGGCCGTCAAGTTCGCAGATGCGAACGAAGTTAGCGAGCAGCGAGAGCCCCGCGCTCGAGGACTTTTCAGGGTGAAACTGGACACCAAAGATGTTGCCGCTGCCGACGACGCTTGCGTACCTTTGGCCGTAGTCGCTCCAGCCGATTACGTCCTGCTCTGAGGCCGGCCAAGCGGCGTAGGAATGGACGTGGTAGAAGGCCGACGGATTGGGCATGCCAGCGCTAAGTGTCGATTCTCCCTGCCAGCGCACTTCACTCCAGCCGATATGCGGCAGTTTTCGATCCGGCGCCTGAAGCGCCCTTACTTCACCAGCGATTAGGCCCAAACCGGCCGCGCCGCCATGCTCGTCAGAGTGATCAAACAGCAGCTGCATGCCGAGGCAGGCGCCGAGGATCGGAGTGCCGACTGTTGCAATCTCACGGATTAGCTGATCAAGCCCCCTTTCAGCCAGCCGTCTTGCTGCGGCAGGAAAGGCTCCAACGCCAGGGATCACTAGCCCGTCGGCCGCCCTCAGCAGCGTCGCATCGCCCGTTATCTGGGCGTTGGCGCCAACCCGCAACAGCGCCTTCTCAACCGACCTGCGGTTACCAACCCCGTAGTCAACGACGGCAATCAGCGGGCCGGCCGGCCCTGTCATTGCGAGTGCGGATCGCCGGAGCTGGTCACCAGCGCGACAAACTGATCGATCTCAGTTGCCTTCAGCCGGTGCGCGACGCGATTCGAGACCAGCCGGGCAGTGACCGAGGCAATCTCTTCGCGTACAACCAGCCCGTTTGCGCGCAGCGTTTCGCCGGATGCGGTGAGGTCGACGATCGCCTCTGCCAGGCCGGTCAGCGGCGCCAACTCGACCGAGCCGTTTACCGTCACTATTTCAGCTTGACGGCCGGTCGCCTCGAAGTGCGCGGCTGCGATCCGCGGGTACTTGGTGGCGATGCGCATCACTCCAAGGCGGCTCAGCGCAGCCGCAGCGCGGTCTGGGCCGGCCTCCGAGGCGACAACCATCGTGCAGTGCCCGAAGTTAAGGTCGGCGAGCTCGAAGATCTGCCGCTCCGGGTGCTCCAGCAGCACATCCTTGCCGGTAATGCCAATGTCGGCGGCGCCGGCCTCGACGTAGGTCGGGATATCAGAAGGGCGCATTGTGACAACGCGAATCTCCTCAAAAAGCAGCTTGCGGTCGTTGCTGCGCAGCTCAGCCGTCTCGATCCCGGCGCGATCGAGCGCGTCAAGACTGCCGCTCAGCAGTGCGCCGCGCGGCACGGCAATAGTTAACCCGAAGCGGTTCATCGGCCTGTCTCGCCTCGCTCTTCGCCGGCTAGCGCGGCGTGAAGCAGGTCGACAACGATTGCAAAGCCAACGCCGCCGGCGGGCCGGCCGAACTTGCCTAGAAGATCACTGTAGAAGCCGCCGCTGGCGATCGGCTCGCCGAGCTC
>JBCJRT010000041.1:0-3525 GCA_039745115.1 Solirubrobacteraceae bacterium | reverse complement strand
TGCCCATGAGGTTGGCCACGCGATTCAGCACGCCCAGGCTTATGCGCCGATGTCGGTTCGCTCGGCTCTCTGGCCGGTTGCGGCATTCGCATCAAGCAGTTGGATATACCTGCTGATTGGCGGCGCGATCCTTAACTTCTTTGGGTTGATCGTGGTCGCCGTGATTCTTTATGCGGCCGTCGTTCTCTTCCAGTTCGTCACGCTGCCGGTCGAGTTTGATGCTTCGCGCCGTGCTGCGGTGCAACTGAAGACGCTCGGGATCGCCAACCCGGACGAGAGCGAAGGCGTCAGCCGCGTGCTGCGCGCTGCGGCGATGACCTATGTGGCCGGAGCGCTGGCGGCGCTTTCGCAGCTGCTCTACTTCGTGATGATCTTTCTCGGCAATCGCCAGTAGCGCCGCGCCGCGTAGGATCGCTGTTCGCAGATGGCGTCGCCCTTTGAGATTCTCTGCAGCGATCAGGGCACGCTTGCGCGCGCTGGCACACTGAGCACCGCGCACGGGCCGATCAGCACGCCCGCATTCGTGCCGCTGGCGACGAAGGGCAGCATCCGCGGCATGATCCCCTCGGAGGTCAGCGAACTCGGCTACCAGATGGTGCTCGGCAACACCTTCCACCTGCACCTCAACCCTGGGGACGAGAGGATCGCCGCGCTTGGTGGTCTGCACCGGTTTATCGGCTGGGATCGACCGATCATCACCGACTCCGGCGGCTTCCAGGTCTTTTCGATGGGCCACGGCACGGTTGCTGACGAGATCAAAGGCCGCGCCCCGACCGGCCCCGAGCGGGCCGGCAAGATCCTTGGGATCGAGGAGGACGGCGTTAGCTACCGCTCCTACATGGATGGGTCGGAGCGCTTTATGGGGCCGGAAGACTCGATGCGCATCCAGGCCAATCTTGGCTCCGATATCGCACTCGTCTTTGATGAATGCACCCCGTTCAACGTTGAGCGCGAATACACAGCTCGTTCGACCGAGCGTTCGCACCGCTGGCTTGACCGCTGCCTTGACTGGCATGCAGAGCACGGACCGGCCGAGCAGATCGTCTACGGCATTGTGCAAGGCGGCGTATACGAGGAGTTGCGGCGCGAATCGACCGAGCAGATTGCCGCGCGCGGCTGCGGTGGCATTGCGATCGGCGGCTCGCTGGGCGAGGACAAGGCTCAGATGTATCAGGTCGTCGGCTGGGCGACCGACGTGCTGCAGTCGGCCGGCGATCTGCGCCCCCGCCACTTGCTGGGGATTGGCGAGATCGATGATCTGATCCGCGGCGTTGAACTGGGAATCGACACATTTGACTGCGCGATGCCAACCCGGCTCGGCCGTCATGGCGTCGCCTTGGTGCCCGACCCTGACAACCGCTGGCGCGTTGATCTGACGACCGCAAGGTGGTCCGACAGCCACGAGCCGCTGATGGAGGGCTGCCCCTGCCCGGCCTGCGCGGTCGGTTGGAGCCGCGGCTACCTGCGCTACATGACGAAGGCGCGCGAGCTAACGGCGATGCGGATGCTGACCGTCCACAACTTGGCATTTGTGGCGCGCCTGATGACACGGCTGCGCGAAGCGATCATCGCCGGTCAGCTGACCGACGTCGCAACGCGGCTGCGCGCCGGCGAGGCGCCCTGAGCGTTACTGCGTGTTCTGACGGATCAGCTGCTGCAACTGCGAAGCGGTCTGATCAACCTGTTGGTATACGACCTGTCGCAGCCGAACGCTGTTGGCTGAGCCGCCGGAACTGCCGGTGATGTAGGCGATTGCGCCGGCGCCAACGGCCAGTGCGATCAGCAGCACCAGCGTCGGTGCGATCCAGCCGCGACGCTTCTTTGCTGGCGCGCTGGCCGCAGCGCTGGCAGCGGCGGCCCGCTGCGCCGGCGCGCGCGGTTGGCGGCGCTGAACGGTCGTTGCGGGCTGATCGCCGGTCGGCTGCGAGATGCTTGTCGCCGCCGTTCCCGGGCCGGCGACCGAGGTCGCCGGCGTCTGCGGTGCTATTCCGCGAGCGCCTTCGGTAAGTGCCAGGCGAAGCTCCTCGGCCGTCTCGTAGCGAGCCTCCGGCTCCAGTTCCAGTGCGCGGTCAACCGCCGCTGCCAGCTCTGTGCTGACCTCGGGGTTGAGCTGATCGAGCAGCGGCGGCGCCTCGCGCTGCTGCTTCAGTGCCAGCTCGGTGATTGACTGCGCCTCGTAGGGCAGCCGGCCGGAGAGGAACTGGTAGCAGACGACACCGAGCGCGTAGATATCTGAGCGCGGGTTGGAGCCATGGCCGCTGGCCTGCTCAGGCGACAGGTAGGCGGCAGTGCCGAGGACCGAGCCGACCTGAGTGATTGAAGATTCCTCGCTCAGCGCCTTGGCGATGCCAAAGTCGGCCAGTTTGACGACGCCATCGTTGGAGCGCAGCAGGTTGCCGGGCTTGACGTCGCGGTGAATGACGCCGCTGCGGTGCGCGTAGTCGAGGCCGCGGCAGGCCTGCGAGAGGATGCCGACTGCCTCGGGAATCGTCAGCATCCCTTCGGCGGCGAGGATCTCGGCGCCGGACTGGCCTTCGACGTACTCCATCACGATGTACTGGCGGCCGCTTGTCTCGTCGAGTCCAAAGTCGTAGACCTGAACGATGTTCGGGTGAACAAGTCGCGCCGCCGACAGCGCTTCGCGCCGAAAACGCGTTACGAACTGGTCGTCGTCGGCAAGGTGCTCGGCCAGCAGTTTGATCGCGACGTTGCGCTCCAGCCGCCGGTCGAGTGCCAGAACGACAGTTGACATGCCGCCGCTGCCGAGTCGCTCGCCAAGTTCGTAGCGCCCTGCCAGTACGCGCTCGCTCATCAGCCAGCCGCTCCGTTCGGCGTGATGCCGCCGCTGTTGCCGGGCGTTGTTGTGGTTGTTGTCGGCGTTGTGGTAGTTGTCGTTGGTGTGGTTGTTGTCGTTGTTGGCGTCGTCGTTGTCGTTGTCGGCGTTGTCGTAGTAGAGGTAGTCGTCGGCGTTGTGATCGGTTTCGGGTTCGATTCCTTGCACTGCCTTGGGACGGTCGAGACCAGCTGATCGAGTCCGTCGGAGATGCGCGAACGCAGCCGGCTGCCAACGCTCGAGGGCAGATCACTGAACTGATTCTGTGCGTCAGCGAGAGCCGTTGCGGCCGCTTCGCAGTCGCCGGCGGCGGTCGCGTCAGCGACCTGACCGATCGCCTGGTCGAGCGCTGATGCGTTGGGGCTGGGGATCAGGTCAGCACCGCTGCCGCAGCCAGCGATCAGCCCGGCGCAGAGCGTGGCAGCGCCGATCGTTGTTAGGCGAGCGAAATTCATCGCTACTGACCGTACTGGAGCCGATCAGCCAATGAGTCAGGTAGCCGCGCGGCTCGGATCGCTGCGGCCGCTCCGGCGACGTCATATTCGGTTCGCTGCCAGGTCGCGGTGCCGCTCTGCGTGTCAAGCACCAGCCAGGCGGCGCGCGGGTCGCCGTCGCGCGGCTGGCCAACACTGCCAGGGTTCAGCAGCCAGCGGTCGCTGCTGGTGTCGGCGCTGTCGCCGTCGCGCCGCGCA
>JBCJRT010000040.1:0-4456 GCA_039745115.1 Solirubrobacteraceae bacterium | reverse complement strand
ACGGTGTGACGATGCGTGAACAGGCGCTGCGCCGTGCCGGCAACGTTGCCGTCGGCCTCAAGAAAGGTTTCGACTGTCAGGAGCAGGTCGGTCCCGTACTGCTCGTCGTAGGCAACCAGTGGCGCCACCGTCTCCTCGTAGAAGCGCTGCAGCTCCTGCGGGTTGTCGACCATCGCCGACAGCAGCAGCCGGTAGGCGCCGGTCTGCTCAAAGGCGATCACTGGCCGCTCGTCGTCGCCTTCGGCGACGTTGACGGCCAGCAGCGCCTCGGCCGCGGCGCGGTGCAGCTCGCCGGGATCGTCGTACGGCCTGCTGCGGCCGACCGTCACGCTGTGCCCTGCCAGCCCGCCGATCAGCTCGCCGCGGATCGCCTCGGCGGCGCGCGCCGCGAGCGCATCGTCGCCTGCCGCTAGCAGCACGACAACATCGTCGCCCGGTAGCTCGCGCGGCTCGGTCAGCGCGCAGAGCGAGTCTGCCGCGAGGCCGCGGGCGGCGCGGTCGGTCAGGGACAGGATCCGTGCGCGCCGACCCTCACCCGCCGCGACGTGGGCATGGGCGCGGACGACGATCACGCTGGCCCCAGCGGCAAGCTCGGTGCCCAGCTCAGCGGCGGCCTGCGTTACCGCCGGCGCTCCGTCAAGTCGGCCGGCGATCAGTGCCCGAAGGAAGGCCTCGGTTGCCTGTGCTGAGGCGCGCGAAGGGGCGCGGACGCGCTCCAGCTCGGACCCGATCAAGGTCGTGACCAGCCGCAGCAAGGCCGGTTCAGGCGCGCCCCGTGGCCGCAGCCGCAGCACGCCAACCTCGCCGTCGCCAACGCGCAGCTCAATCAGCTCAACGCCTGCTCCGTCGGCCAGTAGCGTCTTCTCATCCGAGCTTGAGCGGGCCGCAACGGCCAGCACATTGCCGGCGCGGTCGCTTACGGCGAGGCTCGCATCGAGCGTTCGTGCGGCGGCGCGGACAACCTCCGGCAACCCGGCGCCCGACTCAACCGCGTCGGTGATCGCGTCGAGCGCCGCAAGGTCAAGCTGGGGCGGCGGTCTGTCCGCCGAAGTCGACATGCGGCGATTCTACGCGGCGCGGGCGCTCAAGCCGATACGCGGTCCCAAAACCAGATCACTACAACGCCGAGCGCGATGCCGACGACGAGAAAGGCGGCGACGGCGTAGAGCGACACGAAGATGCCAGCGAGCCGCTGCCAAAGCCGGTCATAGGATTGCCAAGCTGGCGCAGCAATAAGCCCCGCCCAAGCGGCGACACTGAAGACGACACTGAAGCCGCCGACCAGCAGGATGATTGACTCGTTGTCCATCAGTTGCTTCGCGAAGTATCGCGCACGACGGCGACGAACAGCGCGATCATCGCGATCACCGAGAAGCACATCAAGGCCGCGCCGCCGCCGCCAAGCGTGTCGGAGAGCCAGTGGACCTGCAGATATATCCGCGTCACACCAACCAGTACGGGAACGGCGAAAGCGGCGCCAACAAGCCACCACTTGTCTTTCAGCCGTGGCACAAGGCGCACCGCAATGACCGCCAGCACGACCCACGCCACGGCGTAGGCGGTGTGGCCCGATGGGTAGGAGCTGCTGGCAACCTGCTCCAGCGCGCCCGGCGGCCGCGGCCGATCGACGACCAGCTTGCCAAGCTGAACAGCACCGAAGGTTGCCAGCATGCCGGCGCCGAGCACAAACGCCTCGAGCAGATGACGGCGCACGATCAGCGCGATCGTCACGGCAGCAACGAGGCTGAACACCAGCAGCGGCGAGCCGAGCGTCGTCAGGACCTTCGCGATCGACACGGCGGTCGGGTTGTAAATGTCGCTGGCGAAGTTCTCCACCGGCAGGTCGATCGCTCCATGACCGTTCTCCTCGATCACAATCCCGTAAGCGAAGTAGCTGAACGACCCGACCGCCGCAAACGCCAGCAACGTCGTCAGATCAAGGCCAAATGTGCCGGGCGTGATTCGCGCGATGAAGAAGCGCAGCGGCCCCTGCGCCCAGCGGACCAGCGGCTGCAGGAAACGCAGCCCCGGCCGATCGAGCATCGCCAGCATCTTCTGCTCCAGCGCGTGGCGGTTCTGTTCCTTGCTGAGATGGCGAACGACCCAGACCACCGCGACGACCACGGTGATCGCGATTCCCAGCCCCAGCGCCCCCTGCTTGGCAAGCTTTAGCACCGTGCCAAAGCTCTGCCAGAAGAGGTAGCCGAGCACGATGAAGGTCGTCGCCCAAAGCCCCGCGCCAAGCACGTCATAGGGCAGGAACTTGCGCAGCGGCATCCGGCTTGAGCCGGCCAAGAACGGCGCGACGGCGCGCACAATGCCAACAAAGCGACCGATGAAGATCGCTTTGCCGCCATGTTTGTCGAAGAACTTCTCGACCATCTCAAGCCGCTCTGTCGTCATTCCAAAGCGCGGCCCGTGGCGAACGAGGAACTCGCGCCCGAGGCGGCGGCCGAGCAAGTAGCTGACGAGGTCGCCGAGCGTCGCCGCAACCCAAGCGATCGCGATCAACGTGACCAGCGAGATCACGCCCTGCCCGGCAACGACGCCGCCAAGAATCATCGCCGTCTCACCCGGCGCGATCAGCCCGACAAAGGCGCCGGTCTCAAGGAACGCCAGCACGCCGACCAACAGATATGTCCACTCGCCGAGCGCCGCGCCGACGCTGGTCAGCAGCTCTTCAAGGTTGGGCAGCACGACGAGGCCGCTGCCATAGACGCAGAGGCCAACTACGACAAGGCCGCCGCCGATCAGCAGCGGCAGCTCCAGCTGCTTGCGGCGACGGATGCCAACCAACACCAGCACGACGGCAGCAACGAACGGCCAGATCTTCATTGCTGCGCCGCCCCGTCGGTATTGCCGGGCGGCAGCACACTGGCGTACCAAGGCTCAACTGCAAACGGCGCCGGGCTGCGGCCCGACAGCGCCAGCGCTGCGCCGCGGGCCGCGTCAAGGTCGCCGTAGAGTCCGATCACAGTTGGTCCAGAGCCGCAGACCAGAGCGACCTCGGCGCCGGTGCCGCGTACCTCGTCGAGCGTCCAGGCCAGCTCCGGCGCCAGCGAAACAGCGGCCGGCTCAAGATCGTTGACGATCAGCTCGGGCGGCGCAAACGGCGCGCCGGCTGCCAGCGCACCAACCAGCTCGGCCTGACGTGATTCCAGTTCGGCGCCGCTGCGGGCCAACCCAAGCCGGTCGGCCTCAGCAAAAACGTCGGCGGTTGACAGGCCGTGATCGGATGGCACAACAAGTACGCCGAACGGCGCCGCCTCGGGCAGCGCCCGCAGCTCCTCGCCAGCGCCGCTCGCCAGATAACGGCGCGGCCTCAGCTGCCCCGGAACGTCAGCGCCGAGGCCACGCGCGACGCCGATCAGCAGCTCCTCGTCGCCGATCCCCGAAACCCGCGCCAGTAGCCGCAGCGCAGCGCCGGCGTCGGCCGATCCTCCGGCCATTCCGGCGGCCACCGGGATCCGCTTCTCAATCTCAATCTGCACGCTCGCGCCGCGCCAGCCGCTGGCGGCTCGGAAGTCGGCGACCGCGCGGTCAACCAGGTTGGTGCCCTCAACGCCGGGGCAGAGCGTGATGTCGTCGCTGGCACCAAGCGGCGCCGGCAGCAACTGCAGGCTGTCGCAGAGTCCGACCGGTTGCATCACGGTCACCAGCTGGTGGCGACCATCCTCACGCAGCGGCCCGAGCGTCAGTCCAAGGTTGATCTTGGCCGGCGCCTGTTCGATCAGCGCGCTCACCGCCCAAGCTCCTCAAGCAGCGCGCGAAACTGATCGGGTGAGCAGCGCTCGGCTCGAAGATCGAGCGGCAGACCAAGCGTCGCCAGCGCCTCGCGCGTTCGTTCGCGGATCGCATCGCCGCCGTAACCGGCAGTCGCCAGCGAGCGGGCCAGCGCCTTGCGCCGGTGAGCAAAGGCGGCGCGGACCAGTGCCCGCAGCTCGTCCGGCGGCGGCGGTCCGGTCCGATCAAGGCAGACGAGCACGGAGTCAACCTTCGGTACCGGGTGGAAGACGTTGCGCGAGATTGAGCGGGCGACGCGCACCTCGCATGACAGCTGGGCAATCACCGACGGTGCGCCGTAGGCGCTGTCACCAACCTTCGCCGCGAGCCGCTCGCCGACCTCGCGTTGGACCATCGCCACCCAGCGCGTGACCTGCGGCAGCAGTTCGGTTGTGCGCAGGATTACGGTCGCGGCGATCCCGTACGGCAGGTTGGCGACAACCTTCGTTGGTGGCGGCGACAACGCAGCCAGGTCAAGCACCATCGCGTCGCCAACGTGCAGCGTCGTATTCGGGCTCGCCGCCAGCGCGTCCTCAAGCGCCGGCACCAGTGCCTGATCTAGCTCGATCACATGCAGGTGGCCGCAGAGCGGCGCGAGGTGCTCGCTCAGCACGCCAAGCCCGCCACCAATCTCCAGCACAACGTCATCGTCGCCCAGCTCGGCCAGCCGCTC
>JBCJRT010000039.1:0-4479 GCA_039745115.1 Solirubrobacteraceae bacterium | reverse complement strand
GCAGCCGGAGTTGAGCGACTGTTTGTTGATCCCGGGCTGGGCTTCTACTACTCCAACCTTGAGGACGGCGAGGAGCGCGTGCGCCACCAGGCGCAGATCTTGATCAACACGTTCCGCCTGCGCAGGCTCGGCTGGCCGGTCTGCCATGCGCTGCCGCACGCCTTTGATTACTTTGGCGACGAGGTTCGCAGCGCCGAGGGCTTCTTTGCCGTTCTGGCGGCGCTTGGCCAGACCAGCCTTTTCCGCACGCACGAGGTGCCGCGAGTCAATGCCGTGCTAAAGACGCTCGCCGCGATCAACGGTCGCTAAGGACAGCGCGCCAGCAGCACACCCTCTTCGCCGCTTGGCGAAAGCGCGCTGGTGAGCGGCTCAAGGCCGGCGGCAACGACCAGCGCCCGCAGGCCGGCCGGTGTGTGGCGGGCAGAGCGCAGCAGCCGCACCGAACTGCCAGCGCTGAGCGCCAGCGGCCCGCCCTCAAGCTGCAGCTCAAGATCGTCCAGCGGCTCCAACCAGGCGCCAACCGCGGCCTCGGCGCCGGCGCCGGGATCGTCAAGCAGGCCAATCCGCAGCTGCGCCTGACCGCGCTCAATGCCAACGTCGTCGCAGAGCGCCCAAAGCCAGTCACGCGTTAGCGCATTGTCGTACTGGGCGGTAATCCGCAGCAATGCGTCGTCATCTTCAGGCAGCAGGTTGGCGCTGACGGCCAGCAGGTCGCCGGGCCGCAGCAAGGCCAGCGCCGCGGCAATCGCGGCAAAGGCCTCAATCCCCGGCAGCATCCCGTAGAGCGTGATGACGCGGGTGCCAGGCGCCTGCCCGACCGCGGCCGCCAGGTCGGGCGCTGCCAGCGCAAGGTCGCAGAGGATCGGCCGGCGCAGCGCAGCGCCGCCAGCGCCGCGCAGCTGGTCGGCGGCGATCTGCAGCAGCGGCAGGCTGGCATCGACCGGCGTCGCGATGACCGGGCCGCCGGGCGGCAGCGCCGCCAGCAGGCGGCGCTCCTTCGCGCCGTCGGCGCAGCCGAGGCCGATCAGGTGGACGCCAGCTTGATCAAGCTGCTCGCCGATCGCCGCGTTAACAGCGTCGTAGGCCTGCATCCCGTCGGCGGCGTCGCGGGCCGGTGAGTAAGCGGCGGCGATCGCGCGCCAGAGCCGCGCCTGCCGTGCGCTGAGGTAATGCTGGCGCGTCGCAACCTCACCGCCGGCCAGTCCGGCCCGCAGCTCAGCCGCGACAACGTCGGGATGAACGCTGCGGTGGACGCAAACGTCGATCAGCGGCGGGGCTGCGGGATCGGCGGCCATCCAGCCAGAATACGCGCCGCCCGCAGGGCAGGGCGCGCCGCGGCGCGCGGCGTGGCAAGCTTCACGGCGAAACGCAAACGACTTATCGGAGAAATTTGACATGGGAATTCTTGACGGCAAAGTGGCAATCGTCACCGGTAGCGCGCGGGGCATCGGCCGGGCGACGGCGGAGATCCTCAGCGAGCACGGCGCGAAGCTGCTGATCAACGACCTTGACGGCGATGTTGCCAAGCAGACGGCCTCGGAGATCGGCGGCGAGACAGTCGTCTTTGCCGCCGACCTGACCGACCCTTCGGCGCCAGCCAAGCTGGTCAAGACAGCGATCGACGAGTGGGGCCAGATCGACATCATCGTCAACAACGCCGGCTACACGCTCGACGCGGCGGTGCACAAGATGAGCGACGACTGGTTCCAGCGGATGCTCGACATTCACGTCGTTGCACCGTTCCGAATTGTCCGCGAAGCCGCGCCCTATCTGCGCGAGCCGGCCAAGAAGGAGAAGGAGGAGGGCGTTGAGGTGTTCCGCAAGATCGTCAACGTTTCCTCGATCTCCGGCACGATGGGTAACGCTGGCCAGGCCAACTACGCGGCCGGCAAGGCAGCGGTCGTCGGCCTGACAAAGACACTGGCGAAGGAGTGGGGCCAGTTCAAGATCAACTGCAACGCCGTTGCCTTCGGTTACATCGAGACCCGCCTTACGGCCTCAAAGGATGAAGCCAACACGATGGAGATTGACGGCGAGAAGGTTCAGCTTGGTATTCCCGACCAGATGCGCGGGATGGCGTCGATGCTGATCCCGATCGGCCGCCCCGGCACGCCGCAAGAGGCCGCCGGCGGCGTTTTCTTCCTCTGCTCGCCGTGGAGCAACTACGTGCACGGCCAGACGCTGAACATCACCGGTGGTCAGTTCACCGGCATGACGACCTAACGCTTTTACTGGCCGCGGTAGGGCGAGATCCTGAAGCCGTGCGCGCCGCTGGCGCTGCGGACGAATGATCCAGTGTCGCCGCGCAGCCGCCAGGGCGACGGCAGCACACCGGAGGGCTTGCCCAGCAGCGTCGGCAGGATCTTGACCGCTTTGGCACAGTCGGTCGAGCCGAAGGTCGTGATCGAGTAACGCCCCTTCTTTACAAGGAACTTCTTGCCGATCGGGTCGTTGTTGTTGACCGTGAAGAACGGGCCGCAGCGGTACTCGCCGCGCGACGGGAATGTGCCGGCGCCGTCAACTGCCCTGTAGGCAAAGCGGGCCGTGAAACTGGCCGATCCGCGGCTCAGCTGAATCGCTCCCGGGCCAAGCCGCGCCGCGCGCCAGCTGCCGTCCGGTTCGCCGGTCTTGTAAAGCAGAGCAAAGAAGTTACGCGCAGCAGCGGCGCAGCTTAGTGAGGTTGACGAACGCAGCAGGCGGTAGCGGCCGGCGGCAACCGACAACTGGTTGAGCTTGCCGGCCTGGACGACGCTGAGGTACGGGCAGCCACGGGTCGGGCTGCCGGCGGAGGTCGCGCGCGCTACACGGAAGCGCTGGCCGGCGGCGTTGGCAAAACCGGTCGGCCCGCTGACAGACTTCCAGCCAAGTGGAAGCTTCGTCCCCCAGCTCTTCTGGAACTCGCCGAATAGCCGCGCCGCCTCGTTGCAGTTGAGGTTGGCGGTAGGCGCCAACGTGTAGGCACCGGCCGCCAGCTTCAGGCTGCCTGCCTGAGATCGTTCCAGAACCTGATAGGTGCCGGCGCAGTTACTGAAAACGGGCACTGCTTCGCCCGGCACTTCGGTTTGAGCGAGCGCCGCGGTCGACGCGCCGGCGAGTGCCGACGCGCAGACCACGGCTGCGCTCAGAATCACAACCAGCCGGCGATGGGACGACTTATCCATCACCAACCGGAAGCTCTAACTGCCGACGCGCTTGACCTTGAAGCCGTCGGTCGTCGAAGGGCTCATCCAGAAGCTCTTCGCTGAGACATTCATCTTCCATGGCCGAGGCAGCACGCCGCCCGAGTCATGATTGAGGAAATAGGCAAAGTCGTTCGATGCCGAAACACAGTTGAGCCCCGGTGTGTTGTGGCTCAGCAGCGAAATCGTATAGCGGCCAGCCGGCAGTTTCATCGCACCGATGTGATCGTTGTGCAACACCCGGAAGGTGCCGGCACAGGGAACGTTCGGCCCCGGCGTCGGGTCGTGGACAGGCGTAGCTTGGAAGGCGAGCTTCGTTCCAACCTTCGTGAAGCCGCGATGCTGGTTCGAGAGCAATGCGACCTTCCACGGCTTCGGAAGATTGCCAGCCGGACGCTCGAGGAACCGCTGGAAATCCTTCGTTACCTGAGCACATGTCATCTGGAAGGCGACCATCTTGTAAAGGCCGGCCGGGAACTTGACCTTCCCGATGTGGTCGTTGTGCATCACACGGAACTGGCCACAGGCCACCGATGCATTGGCAGTCGCGGCCTGTGCAGCAGCCGGTAGCGCAGCGATTGCCGCAAGCGCCAGGGAAAGTGTTAGGAAACTACGGGTTTTTGTACTACCGATTTTATTCATCTCGGCAACGTAACAGAAACGGTGGCGGGATGCGCCGGTTCAGATCCGTGGCGCGGTAACGAGCCTAAGCGGCAGGAAGCACGCCGACTGGGCAGCTGACGCCGGTGCTACCGAGGCCGCAGTAACCGCGCGGCACTTTGTGCAGGTACTGCTGGTGGGAATCCTCGGCGTAGTAGAACGGGCCGGCAGCCGCGATCTCGGTCGTGATCGCGTCTTTTCCAGCGGCCTTCAATGCCTCGCCGTAGCTTTCGGCCGACGCCAGCGCCGCAGCCTGCTGGTCCTCGCCGTCCCAGTAGATCGCCGATCGGTACTGAGTGCCGACGTCGTTGCCCTGCCGCATGCCGTGGGTCGGATTATGCCCTTCCCAGAACGCTTTCAGCAGCTGCTCGTAACTAATCTCCGCAGGGTCATAAGCCACCAGTACCGCTTCGGTGTGACCGGTGCGACCGGAGCAAACCTCTTTGTAGGTTGGGTTGGGCGTCGTGCCGCCGGCGTAACCGACGGCGGTCGAAACAACTCCGGGCAGCTGCCAGAAGATCTTCTCCGCCCCCCCAGAAGCAGCCGAGGCCGAAGACCGCCCTGCGAACAGTTTCGCCAAACGGCGCCTTCAGCGGCGCGTCGAGTACGGCGTGCCGCTGGGAAATCCCCGGCAGCTCAG
>JBCJRT010000038.1:0-4869 GCA_039745115.1 Solirubrobacteraceae bacterium | reverse complement strand
TCACCACACAGCTGAAGCTCCCCGGGCCGGGCAAAGTGGTTCAGGTGGTCAGGCCAAGAAGGCCCGCACGATGACTGTGTGCACAGCGCGAAAGACGGTTGCCAAGGCGGGCTGGGTGACGATCACCTGTCGCCTGAGCGCAAAGGCACGCGCAGCCAGGAAGAAGCAGTCACTCAAGCTGCGCGTTGTGACCACCTTCACCCCCACCGGTGGCAGCGCCAAGAGCGTGAGCAAAACACTGGTGCTGAAGAAGACCCGGCCGTCGCCATTCACGGGCTAAGGGAGCTTTGGAGCGTGCGGAGGATCCCCCGACCCACATATATACGACGAACTAACGACTCAGGACACTATGACCACCTCGTATCCTGAAGGCCTGATTGCGCCGAGCACCGCAATCAGCCAAAAACCGCAACGATTGCGATCACGGAGTGTTAATGAGTCGTATGGATCTACTGAAGGCAACTCTCTGCGCTGCCGCAGCGGTCGCTGCGCTCGCCCTTGCGGCGCCGCTTTCAGCTGGCGCCGCAAGCGTTCCGGCCAGCGACGCTCAGACGCTAACGCCGCTGTCGACAGGCTCGCCGTTGGCCACCGTCGCAGCGCGGCGGACCGCTTCGGTAAAGATGGATGGCTGCCAGCGAAGCCTGACCGCTGACCGCTCGGCGAGCTTTACGGCGCAGATGGCGACCGACGGCCCAGCCGACAGGATGGCGATGCGCTTTGTCCTGTTGGTCAGGCCGATGCTGGGCGGGCCGTTGCGCGGGCCGTGGAAGGCGCTGAGCGGCGTTCCGAGCTTTGGGAGCTGGGACCGGGCAGGCAAGGGAGCCGGGATTTTCCGTAGTACCAAGCGTGTCGCCGGGCTGAGCGTCGGCCAGAGCTACCGCGTCGTGGTTAGCCACCGCTGGCTTTCGAGCAGCGGCCGGGTGATCAAGCGCGCCGTTGTCGTCTCCGCCGCCTGCGACCAGCCCGACATGCACGCTGAGCTGACCGGTTCGCTGATCTCGCGGCGCGCAGCGACAGGCGGCAACTCGCTCTACCTTATTGCGGTTCGTAATAGTGGCTTTGGCGCCGCCGGCCCGTTCAACGTTGCGCTCAACGTCAACGGCAGCGACCGCTCGCTCGGCATCAAGTCGCTCGCCGCGCAGCGTTCCCGTTTACTGAGGTTCGTCGCCCCAGCCTGCAGCGTCGACTCGACCGTGCGGCTCAGCGTTGACTCCGGCGCCGCGATCAGCGAGCTCGACGAGCTCAACAACGTGCTCGAACTGCCGTGTCCGCCACTGGGCGGCTAGACTTCTCCGTCGATGAAGACTGATCTGCATCCTGAGTACGTCGAGTCCCACGTTCGCTGCACCTGCGGCAACGAGTTTGTGACGCGCTCAACCGAGCCTCAAATTCAGGTTGAAATCTGCTCAAACTGTCACCCCTTTTACACCGGGCGCCAGAAGCTGATTGATACCGGTGGCCGCGTCGAGCGCTTCCGTCGCCGCGCCGCCAAGCGCTCCGGCGTTGGCGCCTGACCGGGGCGGCATGTCAGCCACTGAAACCCGGCCGGGGCTGGCACTGGACTCTGAGCCGGCCGAGTGGGTTGCGACGCGTGACGCCCCAGTAGGGGGCCAGGCGGTATTGGAGCGCTGATCTGGCCGGGGCTGAAGCTGCAGTTGTTGACGGCGCGTGAGCCGAACCTCGACCAGCTGGCAGTCGCGATCGTTGCGATCGAGGCAGTACTTGCGCACGAAGCTGACGGCGAGACCGCCGCCGACCTCGTCGGCGTCGAGATCGCAGCCTGAGCTGCGCCGCCGCTACCTGCCCCGCGCCGCGCGGCTAGCCTAGGACGGCTGATGATCGAGTCACTGGTAACCCAGATTGAGGCGCGCTTCGCCGAGCTGTCGCGCGAGATCACCGACCCTGAGGTGATCGCCGACCGCGAGCGCTACGCCCAGACCGGGCGCGAGTACAGCCGGCTTGAGCAGCCGGCCCGGCTGGCCGAGCAGTGGCGCCGCGCGACCGATGACGCGGCCGGCGCGCAGGAGCTGATCGCCGAAGGCGGCGATGACGCCGAGGCGCACGAGATGCTCAGCCAAGCGCGCGCGCTGATTGAACAGCTCGAGGAAGAGCTGCGGCTGGCGATGGTCGAAACCGACCCGAACGACGCGAAGAACGTAATCATTGAGATTCAGGGCGGCACCGGCGGCGACGAGGCGGGCCTTTGGGCGGGCGACTGCTACCGGATGCTGACGCGTTACGCCGAGCGGCTTGGCTTCACGATCGAGCCGCTGGAGCTGAGCGACGGCAAGTACACCTTCGCCGTGAAGGGCGCCGGCGCTTACTCGGTCTTCAAGTTCGAAGGTGGCACACACCGCGTGCAGCGCGTGCCGGAGACTGAATCGCAGGGCCGAATCCACACCAGCACTTCAACTGTCGCCGTTCTGCCTGAGGCTGAGGAGGTTGACATCGAGGTCGACCAGAACGATCTTCAAATCGACGTTTACCGCTCCTCCGGGCCTGGCGGCCAGTCTGTCAACACGACCGACTCAGCGGTCCGCATCACCCACAAACCTTCCGGCGTGGTTGTCTCGATGCAGGACGAGAAGAGCCAGCTGCAGAACCGCGAGAAGGCGCTGCGCGTGCTGCGGGCGCGGCTCTACGAGCGGGCGATGGCTGAGCAGAACGCCGAGATCGCCGCCGATCGCCGCGCACAGGTCGGCAGCGGCGAGCGCTCAGAGAAGATCCGCACCTATAACTTTCCCGACCGGCGCGTAACCGACCACCGCGTAAAGGTCACCGTCCATGACCTCGACGCAGTGCTTGAAGGGCAGCTTGACGAGCTTACGGCGGCACTGCAGGCCGACGAGAAGAGCCGCCTGCTCGAAGCGCAGGCCAGCCAGCCCTGATGCGCGGCGTGACGGTCCGCGACGCGCTTCACGGCGCCCGGACGGCGATCGGCGCCGGTTGCGGCGAGCAGACGGCCGCGCTCGACGCCGAGCTGCTGCTGGCAGCGGCGCTGGGGGTTGACCGCGCGGCGCTAGTGGCCGACCCTTTGCGCGAGCTGGTCGGGCCCGTGATCAGGGTCTATCAGGATCTGGTTCGACGCCGTTCGGTTGGGCATGAGCCGGTCGCCTACCTGCTCGGGACGAAGGGCTTTCGCTACATCGAGCTGAACGTAGACAGCCGTGTGCTGGTGCCACGGCCGGAGAGCGAGCTGCTAGTCGAGGTTGGCCTGAGCCTGCCGCCCGGCGCCCGCGTACTTGACCTCGGCACCGGCAGCGGTGCGATTGCGCTTGCGCTCAAACAGGAACGCCCCGACCTGATCGTCAGTGCCAGCGACATCAGCGCCGAAGCGTTGGAGGTCGCCCGCGCTAACGGCCAGCGGCTCGCGCTTGACGTTGCTTTTGAGCAGGCTGACCTGCTTGAGGGGATTGAGGGCGAGTTTGACGCGATCCTCTCCAACCCGCCCTACATTGCCGAGGCGGAGCGGGCGACGTTGCCGCCCGATGTGCTTGGCCATGAGCCTGAGCAGGCGCTCTTTTCCGGCGCCGACGGCCTTGACCTGATCCGCCGGCTGGTCGGCGCCGGGGCTGCCAGCAGCGTGGCGCTGTTGGCAATCGAAGTTGGCGCCGGTCAGGCGACGACGGTCGCACAGTTGGCGCAGCAGGCCGGTTTTACTGAGCTGGAGCAGCGCCGCGACCTTGCCGGGATCGAGCGCGTTGTCGTGGCGCGGCGATGAGCACGGCGCCGCTGACAGCCGACCAGGCGGAGCTGCTGGAGCGCTGCATCGCGGTCGGCGGCGTCGCCGTCTTTCCGGCCGACACGGTTTACGGCCTTGCCTGCGACGCGAACGATAAGCAGGCCGTGGCAAGGCTCTACGCGATCAAGCGTCGCTCGCCGCAGATGCCTTCAGCCGTACTCTGGTTCAGCCTTCAGCTGGCATTGGCGGCGCTGCCACAGCTGGGGCCACGCTGCCAGGGCGCGCTGGAGCAGCTACTGCCGGGCGCCGTGACGTTGCTGCTCGACAATCCGCAGAGACGCTTTCCACTTGCCTGCGGCTCGGAGCCGGCGACGCTCGGCATTCGTGTGCCAGCGCTGGGCAAACAGATTGAGGCGCTTGGCGTAGTCAGCTGGCCGATTCTGCAGAGCAGCGCCAACCTCGGCGGCCAGCCGGCGCCAAGTCGGATTGCCGATCTGGCGCCGCAGATTGCCGAGCAGGTCGACCTCGTGCTCGACGCCGGCCCGCTGGCAGGCAGCGCATCGAGCGTCATCGACCTGCGCCGCTACGAGGACGATGGCAGCTGGCAGCTGCTGCGCGAGGGGCCGCTTGACGCTGAACAGCTGTCGGCTCTGCTGGACTGACAGCTGTCGAGTTGGCAGCCTGCGCCGCGCGGCCAATAGAATCGCTGGACGATGCCTGGATTCGCCCCCGATTTCCTAAGTCGGCCGCTGGCCGATGTCGACCCGCAGATCGCCGCAGTGCTGGCCGATGAGATCGGTCGCCAGCAATCAACGCTGGAGATGATTGCCTCGGAGAACTTTGTCCCTGAGGCGATTCTCGAATGCCAAGGCAGCGTGCTGACGAACAAGTACGCCGAGGGTTACCCGGGCAAGCGCTACTACGGCGGCTGCGAGTTCGTTGATCTTGCCGAGCAGCTGGCGATCGACCGAGCGAAGGAGCTTTTCGGCGCCGAGCACGCAAACGTTCAGCCGCACTCCGGCGCGCAGGCCAACGCCGCCGTCTACCACGCGCTGCTGCAGCCCGGCGACACGCTGATGGGCCTGTCGTTGGCGCATGGCGGTCACCTCAGCCACGGCATGAAGATCAACATGTCGGGCCGCCTTTATGACATCGCCGCCTACGAGGTCAGCGCCGACGACTTCCTG
>JBCJRT010000037.1:0-4966 GCA_039745115.1 Solirubrobacteraceae bacterium | reverse complement strand
TGCGCCAACCGAGCCGGCGCCGAGCGAAGCACCGGCAATCTGCGCGGTCGTTGGCTTTGAGCTGCTGCGTGAGCCGAATGTCATCGCCGTGATTATGCCATCCACATCCCGGCGCTGCAGCCGGTAGCGTGGCCGCTGTGATTATCGACGCTTGGATGCAGCACCCGACCCTTCGTCTGGTCAGCAGCCCGATCTTTGAGTCGTTGCTGCGCTGGCTTGACGCGGAGTTGCCGACCGAGGAGATCCCGATCGATGTGACGATCGCGGCGATGGACGCGGCTGGGGTTTCGATGGCGACGCTGTCGGCGATTAGCTCGCCGCAGTATGGCGAGATGATCAGCAACGACGAGGTTGCCGGCTGGGTCAGCGAGCATCCGGATCGCTTCGTCGGCCTAGCGTCGGCCGATCTGGCTCGCCCGATGGAGTCGGTCCGCGAGCTGCGCCGCCGCGTTAACGACGAGGGTTTCCGTGGCCTGCGGATGCTGCCCTGGTTGTGGGACGCAGCGCCGACCGACCGCCGCTACTACCCGCTCTACGCCGAGTGCGTTGAGCTGGGCGTGCCGTTCTGCACGCAGGTTGGCCACGCCGGCCCGCTGATGCCTAGCGAACCGGGCCGACCAATCCCCTACATCGATCAGGTTGCGATCGACTTCCCTGAACTGGTGATCGTCTGCGGCCACGTCGGCTACCCGTGGACCGAGGAGATGGTTGCCGTTGCGCGCAAGCACGCCAACGTTTACATCGACACCTCCGCTTACAAGCTGGCGCGGCTGCCGGCCGAGCTGGTCAGCTACATGAAGACCGGCAGCGGCCGCCACAAGGTCCTGTTCGGATCGAACTTCCCGATGATCACCCCGGCCGACTCGCTGGCGGCGCTCGACTCACTGCAGCTCGACGACGAGACGCGCGGCCTGTTTCTGGCCGCCAATGCGCAGCGGATCTTCAAGCTCGACTGACCGGCGCAGCTTGCCCGCTACTACACTTCGGCTTCTTGCCAGCCCCCATGGTGTAGCGGTTAGCACGCCAGGTTTTCATCCTGGTAGCAGCGGTTCGATTCCGCTTGGGGGTACTGAGCCTGAGGTAGTGTGGCGCGGCGATGGCGCGACCTGACCTTGCAGCGAGTGCCGCAGGCGACCTTGCCGGCGGTTCGGCCCAGCGGCCAATGGTTCGGGTGGGGGTTGCCACCGTGGCGGCGATGGGCGGATCGCTCGTCATTGCCCTAGCCCGGTTCGCTTATGCCCCGTTGCAGCCGGCGCTCGTCACGGACGGCTGGTTCAGCGGCAGTCAGGCGGCGCTGCTTGCTGCCGCCAACCTTGGCGGCTATCTGATCGGCGCCCTTGTCGCGGCGAGGCTGTCACGACGTTTCGGCGCAGCGAAGTTGCTGCGCGTAACGATGCTGATCGTCTCGATCTCATTCTTGGCCTGCGCTGTCCGGTGGTTTCCATTTTCCTGGTTCCTGCTCTGGCGTGTCGCTTCCGGTGTCGGTGGCGGCTTGATAATGGCGTTGGCCGGACCTGCAGTGTTGAGTTTCGTCGCAGTTTCGCGCCGGGCATTTGTCAGCCAAATGGTGCTCTTCGGGCTGGCGATTGGGATCGTCATCGCCGGTTCGCTGATGCCGTTGCTGATCAGCGGCGGGATCGTGCTGGCCTGGATCGTGCTGGGGATCATGTCGCTGCTGATCACTGCGGTCACCTGGCGAATGTGGCCACCGTCAGAGCCGGCCCGGGCACCGGCAGCGAAGCCGGCCCCCGAGCGCGCCGGCCTGTTCTGCGTTCAGTACGCGCTTGCAGCGTTTGGCGTAGTGCCGCAGATGGTCTTTCTCGTCGACTTCGTAGCGCGTGATCTTGATCGCGGCGTCAACGTGGCCTCGCATTTCTACCTCGTCTACGGGGTCGGTGCGGTGATCGGGCCGTTCGCGTACGCGGCACTTGCCGAGCGAGTCGGCATTCGCGCCTGGCTGCGCTGCGCGCTCGTGGTGCAGTTTGTGGCGATCACGATGCTCTCTCTCTGGACATCAACCGGGATGCTCATCGTCTCGAGCTTTCTGGCCGGCCTTGGGATGCCTGGGCTGATCGCCTTGTTCCTCGTGCGCAGCCAGCAGATCACCGGCGGCGATCCGATGCGTCACCGGGTTCTGTGGGGCAAGGCGACGGCGGCGTTTGCGGCGGCGCAGGCGTCCGCCGCGTTTGGCACCTCGGCGCTGCTCGGGGCCTACGGCGAGAACGGCATCGGCTACCCGATCCTGTTCGCGGTCGGATCGGTGGCGATGGCGCTGGCGTTTGCCCTTGACTTTTTCATCCGCAAGTAGCTCTGTTGGCGCGGACAAGCCTGAATCGCCGCCCTTTACAAGCACGGCGGCCGGGCGTATGGTCGCCTTTGCGGTTAGTTACGTGATAACGCACAACTCGACGCGGCCACCCGCTTCAAGGGCGCTGGCCCCAATCAAGGAGCAGATCATGGCGACAAGCACCCCGGCTGATATCAGCCACGACGTTTCCAGTGAAACCCGCAAGCTGCTGATCGGTGGCAAGTGGCTTGAGGCAAGCAGTGGCAAGACCTTTGAAACCCAGGACCCGGCGACCGGCGAGCTGCTGGCGCTTGTTGCCGAAGGCGACGCGCAGGACGTCGACCTCGCCGTCCGCGCCGCACGTGAGGCGCTGGAGGATGGTCCTTGGGCAACGCTCAATCCGTCAGAGCGCGGCCGAATCATCCACCGAATTGGTGACCTGATCATGGAGAACGCCGAAGAGCTGGCGACGCTCGAGACGCTCGACAATGGCAAGCCTTACGGCGTTGCTCTGGCCGCCGACGTTGCGCTGGCCGCCGACCTCTTCTGGTACATGTCGGGTTGGGCAACGAAGATTCACGGCAGCGTGATTAACCCGTCGGTGCCGTACATGCCAGGCGCCGAGTTCCACGCCTACACAACGCGCGAGCCGGTCGGCGTTGTCGGTCAGATCATTCCTTGGAACTTCCCGCTGCTGATGGCTGCGTGGAAGCTTGGGCCGGCGCTGGCGACAGGCTGCACCGTCGTCCTAAAACCGGCCGAGCAGACGCCACTGTCGGCGCTGAGGCTGGGTGAACTGATGCTTGAGGCCGGTCTGCCGCCCGGAGTCGTCAACGTCGTGACCGGCTTCGGTGAGGCCGGCGCTGCGCTGGCCGCCCATGAGGGCGTTGACAAGGTCGCCTTCACCGGCTCCACCGAGGTCGGCAAGATGATTGTCCAGGCGGCATCCGGCAACCTCAAGCGCGTATCGCTGGAGCTTGGCGGCAAGTCGCCGAATGTGATCTTCTCCGACGCTGACATTGACGCTGCGATTGCTGGCGCCGCCTCGGGGATTTTCTTCAACCAGGGCGAGGTCTGCAGCGCAGGGTCCCGCCTCTACGTTCAGGCCGATCAGTTTGATCGCGTGGTTGAGGGGCTCTGTGACGCGGCTTCGAATATCAAGATCGGGCACGGATTGCATCCCGATACCGAGATGGGCCCGCTCGTCTCGCAGGAGCAGTTCGATCGGGTTGCCGGCTATCTGGCAACCGGAATCGACGAAGGCAACCGCGCCGTCGTCGGCGGCAACCCAATCGACGGCCCCGGCTTCTTCATCGAGCCGACAGTGCTGGTCGACGCGACCGCCGACCATACGATCGTCCGCGAGGAGATCTTCGGGCCGGTGATCGCCGCGATGCCGTTTGATGATGTCGACGATCTGGCCCGTCAGGCAAATGATTCGCACTACGGCCTTGCCGCCGGCGTCTGGACGCGTGACATCTCAAAGGCGCACCAGCTGGCCGGCAAGATCAAGGCTGGCACTGTGTACGTCAACAGCTACCACGTGTTCAGCGCCGAGCTGCCGTTTGGCGGCTTCAAGCAGAGCGGCTGGGGCCGTGAGATGGGCGAAGAAGTTCTGTCGAACTATCTCGAGACGAAGACCGTAATCGTCGGGCTCTAAGGGGACCGTTATGGCTGACTACAGCGTTAAGCGAGTCGATCAGATGGAAGCGACTTTCGGCGGCGGGCTGCGTAAAGCGCGGGCCGAGCTGGGGGCGACGTCGTTTGGAATGAGCATTGAGGAGTTCCCTGCCGACTACGACGGTTACCCAAACCACGATCACACGCACGATGATCAAGAGGAGGTTTACGTCGTGTTGGCCGGCAGCGCAACGATGAATGTCGAAGGTGAGCAGTTCGAGATCGACCCAGAAACGATCGTTCGCGTTGGCCCCAGCGCAAAGCGCACGCTCGTCAGCGGCGCCGACGGCCTGCGCCTGCTGGTCCTCGGCGGCGTTCCCGGCAAGGCCTACGAGCCACCAGAGTGGAGCCAGCTCGGCGCGCTGGACCCAATGGCCGGCTGAGCGTCACCGCGGCAGCCGGTTAGCGTTGCGGCCGATGTTGAAAGTCTTCGCCTCTCCTTCCCACTACGTCCAAGGGCCTGACGCCACGGCTTCGCTTGGCGCCCAGATGGTGGGCCTCGGCTTGGCAGCCCCGGTGCTCGTGATCGCCGGCAACTCCGCCCGCAGTGAGCTGGCAGAGGTTTGGCAGAAGAGCCTCGGGCCGGCCTAAGTCCACCGCTCAGACTGAGCGCATCATGCCGCCGTCAACGACGACGGCGGTGCCGGTGATGTAGCTGGCTTGGCTGGAGCAGAGGAAGGCGACGGCGGCGGCAAATTCTTCCGGGCTGCCGAGTCGGCCGGCGGGGATCTCCGCGCGCGCCATCTGGTCGGCGCCCTGGCGGGAACCGTACAGCTCGTAAAGACGGTCGGTTGCGATGCGGCCTGGTAGGACGCTATTGAGCGTCACGCCGTCGCGCGCTACCTGATGGGCGATCGTCTTAATCGCCGCCAATGTTGCGGCGCGGTTGGCGTTGCTCAGCATCAGGCCGGCGGCTGGCTCACGGATTGTCGTCGAGCCGATGTTGACGATGCGCCCCCAATTGCGTGAGCGCATCGTGCCGATCACGGCCTCAATGAA
>JBCJRT010000036.1:0-5065 GCA_039745115.1 Solirubrobacteraceae bacterium | reverse complement strand
GCTTCGTCACCAGCAGCGGCAAACTCGAACAGTTCGACGTTGTTGTCGCCAATCCGCCGTTCAGTCTCAAAGGATGGGGGGCGGAGGAGTGGGCGACCGACCCGCATCGCCGCGGCGTGGGCGGCGTGCCACCGAAGAACAACGGTGATTTCGCGTGGGTGCAGCACATGATCGCGTCGGCGAAGGCGAAGACCGGCCGTGTCGGCGTCGTGATGCCGCACGGTGTGCTCTTTCGCGGCGGCGCGGAAGGCAAGATCCGCCAGCACCTGATTGAAAGCGACCAGCTGGAAGCGATCGTCGGGCTCGCCCCGAACCTTTTCTACGGCGCGGCGATCCCCGCCTGCCTGCTGTTCTTCAACGAGAACAAACCTGCGGAGCGCAAAGAGGCGGTGCTGTTCGTTGACGGCGCAAAACGCTTCACCAAAGGCAAGAACCAGAACACCCTCAATGAAGCTGACGTCAATGATCTGTACGAGATGTTCAGCTCGCACGGTGAAGCAGAGAAGGCTGACATCGCCGCTCGTCTGGTGCCACACGCTGAGATCATCGAGAACGGATTCGACCTCAACATCGGCCGCTACCTGAAAGCCGAAGCCGCCGAAGTAATCGACGTTGGCGAAGCCCTACACGCACTAAGCGAATCACGCACAACGCTCGCAGAAGCAGAAGCAGCAATGCTCAAACGCCTAAAAGCCGCTGGCTATGCGTGAAGGCTGGAAAGAAACCACGCTGGGTGAAGTGGCGAAGTGTGCGGGAGGATCATCGTTTCCGATTGAGCACCAAAATGGCCGGACCGGAATACCGTTCATAAAAGTAAGTGATCTGAACACTCCTGGAAACGATCGGGAAATCACTGCGGCGTTGAACTACATCACTTCTGAATTGGCGGCTGAGCTTGGAGTTCGTGTCTGGCCGATGGACACGGTCATCTTCCCTAAGGTGGGAGCGGCACTATTGACTGACAAGCGACGTATATTGACTCAAGATACGATTTTCGATAATAACCTATTGGGACTTGTTGGTAACCATGAAATCTATCCTCGGTTCCTTCTACTCTTTATGGAAACCATACGGATGTCTGATTTTGCGCAGATGGGTGCGCTTCCGAGCGTGAGCCACCGCATAATTGAAAAGCTTCGTATCCTAATCCCGCCCCTCACGGAGCAGAGGCGGATTGTGGATGTGATCGGGGCGGTGGACGCGTACGTCGCTTCCCTGGAGGGGTACGCGCACGCCGCCCGCACGGCCCGCGCCGCCCTGCTCCACGAGCTCCTCACCACCAACACCGAAGGCTGGAAAGAAACCACGCTGGGTGAGGTGGCGGAGGTCGTTGGCGGTGGTACACCCTCGACTACGCGAGCGGAGTTTTGGGATGGCGAGATTGTCTGGCTTACCCCGACCGAGGTCGTCGCGCTCGACGGTGGGCGTGTTTCGGATTCTGAACGGAAGATCACGAAGCAAGGGCTGGCTGGTTCTGGAGCACGTCTACTGCCAGCGGGCACGGTTATCTTGACCAGCCGGGCGAGCGTGGGTTTTGTTGCGATTGCTGATTGCGAACTCTGCACGAATCAGGGATTCCAGTCGCTGATTCCGCGACCACAAATTCTTGCCGAGTTTCTGCTGCCGTGGATTCAGACGAACCGTTCAGAATTTATGGCACGTTCTGCCGGGAGCACGTTCAAAGAAATCTCGAAGACGAACGTAGCGACGATGAAAATCCAGCTCCCACCCCTCGCGGAGCAGGAACGGATTGTGGATGTGATCGAGTCGGTGGACGGGGCGATCGCCAGCGCGGATAGGGCGGCTGAGGATGCTCGCAGTCTGCGCGCGGGGCTTCTCTCGGATCTGCTGTCAGGTGATCATGAGATCCCCGCGGGTTACGACGAGCTTTTGGGGGCGGCGTGAGCGAGTGGAATGAGCATGAGTTGCAAGTTGGGCTGGCGGAGCACATCGCGAAGCTTGGCTGGCAGTACGCTGATGACGAGTCGCTTGGCCGCCGGCACGATGGCGTCTTTCTGCTCGATGATCTTGAGGCGGCGCTGATTCGCCTTAACCCTGAGATCGCTGAAGACCCGCTGCGCACCGAGCAGGTGCTGACGAAGCTGCGTGCCGTCGTGCTTGGCGTCCGTAGTGATGGGCTGGTGACGGCGAATGAGGAGTTTGTGGCGTGGATGTGTGGGCGGCGGGCGATCAAGTACATCGGTGAGGACCTTGACGCTCAGGTTCGCCTGATCGACTTCGATGACCTTGCGGCGAACACGCTGCGGGTCACGCTCGAAGCAACATTCCATGTCCTCAAAGAGCATCGCCGTTACGACATTGTGCTGTGGGTCAATGGCCTTCCGCTCGTTGTGGGCGAAACAAAGTCGCCGCAGGCAAACAACCTTTCGTGGCTGAACGGTGCGACCGACATCACTAACGCCTACGAGGTGAAGACGCCGGAGTTCTTTGTGCCGAACGTGCTGTCGTTCGCGTCGGAGGGACGCGAGTTTCGTTATGGCGCTGTCTGTCAGCCACCGGAGATGTGGCTGAACTGGTCGGTCACGACCGATCAGATCGGTCAGCCTGGGCTAGCGAACGTGCTGCGCTCCGCTGAGCTGCTGCTGACACCGTCGATGGTGCTTGAGATTCTGCGCTCGTTCACGCTCTATTCGTCGCGGCGCACAAGCAGCGGGGCGGTCCGTCAGAAGGTCATTCCTCGCTACCCGCAAGTGGAGGCTGTTGATGCGATCGTTGCGCGCTGCCGTGACCCGAAGAAGCGGCAAGGATTGGTGTGGCATCACCAAGGCTCCGGTAAGACGTTCGCAATGGTGTTCGCCGCTGCAAAGCTGCGTCATCAGAGCGACCTTGACGCGCCAACGATCGTTGTCGTGCTTGACCGGCTCGAGCTGATTCAGCAAACGAAAGCGGAGTTCGAATCGGTTGGACTAAGTGGCCTAAAGACCGCTGAGACGAAAGCTGATCTGGCGCAACTGCTGGGCAGCGATGCTCGCGGCGTGATCATCACGACAATCTTTCGCTTCGCGGATGCCGGCTTGCTCAACGATCGCGAGAACATTGTTGTGATGGTTGATGAGGCGCACCGCACGCAGGAAGGGCGCCTTGGGCTTGACATGCGCGCGGCTTTGCCCAACGCGAAGTTCATTGGCCTGACAGGCACGCCGATCTCCACCGATGACCGCGACACCTGGAAGATGTTCGGCGACGACGATGACCCGGGCGGCGCGCTGAACCACTACTCGGTCGAGCGCTCAATCCATGACGGCGCAACCCTGCCGGTCCATGTTGAAACGCGGCTTGTGAACTTCCATTTTGACGGCGAGGCACTGCAGGAAGCGTTCGATCAGTTAGCCGATCAGGAAAACCTTGATCCTGACGCGCGCGACCTGCTCGCCAAAAAGGCTGCTCGCATTTTGGTCGTGGTGCGCGACCCGGACCGTGTGGGAGCGGTCTGCGGTGACATCGTTTCGCATTACCGCAGACGGATCGCGCCGCTCGGCCTGAAAGCGCAGGTCGTCGCCTACGATCGCGCCACATGCATCGCCTATTTCGATGCTATTAGTGCGCTGCTTGAGCCAGGCGAAGAGGCCGCCGTCGTAATGACAACAGCGAAAGATGACCCGGCTGAGTGGGAGCGCTGGAACCTCGACCGTGAAGCCGAGGCAGTGATCAAAGACCGCTTTCGTGACGTGAACGACCCGCTGAAGTTTGTGATCGTGACCGCGAAACTGCTAACCGGTTTTGACGCGCCGATTGAGGGCGTGATGTACCTCGACAAGCCGCTGCGAGCCCACACGCTGTTTCAGGCTGTCTGCCGCACCAACCGCCGCTGGATCAACCCGAACACTCATCAGGAGAAGCTGCACGGGCTAGTTGTCGACTACACCGGCATAGGTAAGGAGCTTGCCGCCGCGCTGCTTGTCAAAGCGCCCACGGCCGGTGCAACGCAGACAGCCGACACAGACATATTGCTGGCGGAGCTTGCCGCGAACGTCAATTCGACCGCTGCGCAGTTCGCGACCGTTGACCGCAGCGGCCCCACCTTCGACCAGATACATGCTGCTCAGCAAATCCTTGACAGCAAAGAGGATCGCGACGCTTTTGCCGCGGAGTTCATGCGCTGCCAGGGACTGTTTGAGTTCCTTTGGCCCGACACAGCGCTGCGCCCAATCGAGGACGACTACCGCTTCTTAGCTCGTGTCTACGCGTCAATCCTGCCAAACAAGGCTGCAGACCTGCTGCTGTGGCATCGCTTAGGGGCGAAAACGATCGCGATCGTGCATCAGCATCTGAAGGGGGTGACAATCGACTCCAATGACCTAGACAAGGTTGCAATGGACGCCGGAACGATTGAGGCACTGAAAGAACTCAAACTCTTCCCCGAAGACGACAAACTGCCGAAACCAGCCTTGAACGCATTCGAAATAATCGAACGGCTCGAAGATCGCCTGCAGCGCCGCCTGAGCGGCTCGGACGACAACAAGGTCTGGCGCTCGCTCGCCGAACGGCTTGAAATGCTACGCAAAAACCGCGTTGAGAACGCAGCGGCCAGCGTTGAATTCCTCAAGCAGCTGCTTGAGCTCGCGAAAGACTTGGTCGCCGCTGAACACGCCGACGATGAAGGACGTCTCGATGAGATCGTCGTGATCGACCCGCGCAAAGGAGCGCTCACGCAGATATTCGAGGACTACCAACCTGAAGGCGTGCCGGTCGTGATCGAACACGTCGTCGAACAAGTCGATGATCTGGTGACACCGGTGCGCAACACCGGCTGGCAAGCCTCACACCCCGGCGACCGCGCCGTACGCCTAGAACTGCGCCGCATCCTCAAAGACAGCGGCCTGCCCGCCACCGGCGACCTATTCGATCACGCATACGCGTACATCAGCGAGAACTACTAGGGGCGCTAACTCAAGCCCAATCCAACCCCACCAGCAGCTCCGCCGCGTCGGTCTCCTCGCCCTCCTCACCATCGGCGACCTCAATCTCACAGGCCTTCTCGTAGGCAGCCCGCGCTTCGCCGGTCTCGCCGATCGCCTGGGCGGCTTTGCCTAGCCAGCACCAG
>JBCJRT010000035.1:0-5160 GCA_039745115.1 Solirubrobacteraceae bacterium | reverse complement strand
CGCGGCGGCTCGATGTTCAAGAAGATCCCGCACTGGGACGAGCTGATGTTCATGCCCGGCACGCTGACGCGCTTCGTGATTGAGGGATACCGCGAGAAGTGCACGACGAAGACGGTTCTCGGCGCGCGCTTTGCAAAGAACCCGATCGAGCTCGACATTCCGGTCTACATCACCGGAATGAGCTTTGGTGCACTGTCGCTAGAAGCGAAGATGGCGCTCGCCAAGGGCGCCTCGATGGCCGGCACGGCGACCTGCTCAGGCGAAGGCGGAATGATCCCGCCGGAGCGCGATCTGTCGACCAAGTGGTACTACCAAATAATCCAGAGCCGCTACGGCTTCAACCCGCATCACATGATGCTGGCTGACGCAATCGAGTTCTTCATCGGCCAGGGCGCGAAGGTCGGCCTTGGTGGCCACCTGATGGGCCAGAAGGTGACCGAGCAGGTTGCTGAAATGCGCTCGCTGCCGGTCGGTATTGACCAGCGCTCGCCGGCGCGTCACCCCGACTGGCTTGGTCCGGACGACCTCTCGCTGAAGATTCAGGAGGTGCGTGAGGCAACCAACTACGAGGTGCCGATCCAGCTGAAGATCGGCGCCGCGCGCGTCTACGACGACGTGCGGATGGCAGCCAAGTGCGGTCCCGACATCATCTACCTCGACGGCGCCGAGGGTGGCACCGCCGCAGGGCCACACATAGCGACCGAGGAGACCGGCATTCCGCTGATGGCGGCAATCCCGGAGGCTCGCCGCGCGCTTGAAGATGTTGGCCTCGCCGACGAGATCGACCTCGTCGTTGCCGGCGGCATCCGCAACGGCGGCGACGTCGCAAAGTGCCTGTCGCTTGGCGCCAAGGCCGTCGCGATGGGATACGGCCCGCTGATCGCGCTGAACTGCAACAAGGAGATCGAGGGCGTCACCGACTACATGGGTGCGCACGGCGTCAAAGCAGGCGAATGTTACCACTGCCACACAGGTCGCTGCCCGGTCGGCATCGCCACTCAGGACCCCGAGCTGCGCAAACGGCTCGATGTTGATGACGGGGCGGTGAGGGTCTTCAACTACCTCCACACGCTGACGCTGGAAGTCCAGATGCTGGCACGTGCCTGCGGCAAGACCAACATTCACAACCTTGAGCCGGAGGACCTCTGCGCGCTGACCGTGGAAGCGGCAGCGATGGCGAAGGTGCCGTTGGCTGGGACCGAGTACATCCCGGGCGTCACCGAGGACCGCACGCTGCAGGAGATGAAGCGGATGCTCGAAAGCCACCTCGAAGGCCAGGCTCAGGCAGTTGTTGGACAGCCCGGCCAGGTAGTCGCCTCACAGGACTGAACAGGAGACTGACAATGAGTGACGATCACAGCGTTTCCAACCCCCGCAAGGACCCTGAGAAGATCTTCTCGATCGACTCTGAGTACCTGACCGGCAAGCGGTTCGCCTACCAGGAAGATATCTCGGTGATCGACGACATCGATCTTGATGAGTCAACGCCGGGCGGCGACATCAACTGGCTCGAGGACATCACGATGCTGGAGGAGGACGGGACTCCGGCCGTGTTCGACCGCTACTCCAACTCGTTCCTGAAGATCTACTACGAGATCCCAGCCGGCCGCGAGGATGAGATTGCCCGCAAGGTGCTGATCAAGCACCTGCAGTCCGGCAACTCGTACGGCACTGTGCTGAAGGAGCGCTACGCGAAGTTTGCGCAGCCCGAGCTGGGACCGTGGGTCAAGGGCTCAAAGACGGTCGGCGCCAACTACGTGCCGCCGGTGCTTGAGGGCTGGGAAGCGCCGGAGGGCCACTGAGCCTTCGCGGCGCCGCCGCACTAGCGGGGCGCGCCGCACTAGCGGGGCGCGGCGCCGAGCGCAGCGACAACCTGATCGCCGGCGAGCCGCAGCACCGGAACTAGCTCGGCGCGGCGCGCCTGATCCAGCCGCGAGGCGGGGGCCTGCAGGCCGAGGATCGCAATCAGCCGCTTGCCGGCGCCGATGATCGGCACGGCCAGAGCGACAAGATCAACTTCGCGCTCAGCGACCGCTTCGCCGTAGCCGGCGGCCTTCGCCCGCTTGACCTCTGCCGCGAGCTGCTTACGATCGGTGATCGTCTGAGCGGTGTAGGCCTCCAGCTCACCGCTTGGCAGCGGCACATCACCGAATGCCAGCATCACCTTCCCGGTCGCCGTCGCGTGGGCAACGCTGGGGCGGCCGAGCTGGGCGACGCTGACGACACTGCCAGCGCCAGGGACAAACTCGACCGTCACCGACTCGCCGCCAGACGGGACTGAAAGCGTGACGGTCTCCCCCGTCTCAGCCGCAAGCAGCCGCATCGCGGGTCGTGCCAGCTCGCGCACATCGAGCGCCGCGAGCGCACGGTCTGCCAGCGCGACGAGATGCAGACCAAGCCGCCAGCGGCCGTCGCTGGCGGCCCGGTCAACCAAGCCGGCGGCCTGCAGCGTGCCGAGCAGGCGTGACGCATTACTCGGATTTACGCTGATTTGACGGGCGATTTCATTGGTTCCGAGCCCGTCCGGGGCGGCGGCCAGGCGGTCGAGCAGCATTGCCGCACGGGCAACGCCGGCAACCGGGCGCAGCGCAGTTGCTCTCCCATCCGAGTTGCTTGTAGAGTCTGGTGACACAACAGGCAATGCTATTGCCTCTACGGCAACAATACAAGGAGACCGTTCAATGTCCGCCAGTCTGCCCGCCTCAGTCGACTACCTAGTTATCGGCGCCGGAGTCCACGGCCTGTCAACGGCACGCTCGCTGGCCGAGCGCGGTGAAGAGGTACTCGTGATCGACAAGAGCAGCGTCGGCTCAGGTGCCTCCGGGATCGCCTGCGGCGTCGTGCGCAACAACTACTACCAGCCGGCGATGGCCGAACTGATGGCCGCCTGCGTTGAGATGTGGGAGGCCGACGCCGACGCCTTGAGCTACCACAGCTCCGGTTACATCGCACTCGGACCGGAGTCGCAGCGCGGCGAGCTGGAAGAGGTCTTCGAACGTCAACAGCGGATCGGCTACAACTCCGAGCTGCACAGCGGTGAGGCCGACGTTATGGCCCACATGAAGACGCTCTACCCCGACTGGCGCGCCCCCGGCCTGACGGTCTGCCTGCACGAGCATGTCGGCGGCTTCGCCTTCAACATCGAGTCGATGCACGGACTGGCGAACCTTGGCCGCGCCGCCGGCGCGACGATCATTGAGGGCGTCGAAGTGACCGGCTTCGAACGCGACGGCTCAGGCGCCGTGACAAGCGTCACGACCAGCGCCGGCGACATTGCGATCGGCAAGGAAGTTGTGATTGCGGTTGGTCCGTGGATCGCCGGGCTGTGGGAGATGCTTGAGCTGCCCGCCCGGCTCGACGTCCGTCAGCCCGATGGGTCGCTAGCCGAGGACCTGCCGATGTGGACCTACTGGTACCTGCAGGAAGGTGAGCTGGGCGTGCCGCCCGACACGCTCAACACGGCCGACGGGAAGCTCTCGCCGGTGCTGCACGTTGACAGCGACGCGCCGCTGCACGACGACGACGGCATTCTGATCACCGACGAGCCGTGGGGCATCTACTTCAAGCCCGACCGAACGAGTGTTCAGGGCGGCGCAGCGCCGCTCCAGCTGGGCAACGAGTTTGACGTTGACCCCTACCCGACCGGCACCGTTGACGACGACTTTGGCCACATGTGGTCGGCGTCGCTGTCGCACTGCATGGAGCGCTTTGAGGGCACCAGCTCAAAGTTCATCGACACCCGCTCCGGCGGCGTTGGCGCCTTCACAGTCGACAACTTCCCGGTCTTTGACCGGATGGCGCCGAACGTCTTCGTCGCCGCCGACTCCAACCACGGTTACAAGATGCTGGCCGTTGGCCGCGAGATCGCCAGCGTGCTGAGCGGTGAGCATTCAACGCTGCTGGCACCGTTCAGCTACGAGCGATTCGCAACCGGCGAGCTGCACCCGGTATCAAACAGCCCCTACCCCTGGAGCTGAGTCAGGCGCTGCTGCCAGGCCGGCGCGCGGCTCGGAGCGCCGGCCGTTGGCCCGCCGTCAGCCCAGGCGCTGACGGCGCGAATACCGTGCAGCGCACTAACTAGCCAGGTCTCCTTGCCGGCCAGTTGGTCGAGCGACGGTCGCTTGTAGTCAACGCTGACGCCATTCTGCTCGGCTAAGTCGAGCAGCAGACGGCGCGTGATGCCGGGCAATACCGGTGCCTCGTCAGGAACGGCGCAGAGCCTCTCGCCCTCCCACCACAGCAGGCTTGAATAGGCGCCTTCCAGCAGCAGTCCGTCGTCATCGGCGAGCAGCGCCTCACCGGCGCCATGGGCCGCTGCCTCGTCGCGCAGCTCGCCGAGCATCTCTAGCTCCGGCCCTTTGCGGCGCGGCAGGCGGCGCCGGTCCGGCGTCGGGCACAGCCATGCGATGACGCTCGCCTGTGCTGCTGGCGCCGGGCGCAGCGTCAGCGTCAGCGCGCCGCTGCCAAGCATGTTGATCCGCGGAAACCAGCGACCGTCGGCGGGCAGCAGCGCTGGCAGCTGATCCCACGCTTGCTGGAGCTGCGCGGCTTCGGCGCCCAGCTCCAGCGCGCTCTGCGTGAAGCGGTCGCGGTGCAGGTCGAGCCGGCGCACCTTCCCGTCGTCGACCAGCCATGAGTCGGCCACGACAACCGGGCCGCCGGCGGCGGCCAAGTCCGGCTCGGCGGGGGCGCCGTCGGCGGCGGCCGCAAGCGGCACCCAGCTGGCCTGCGCGCTGTCCCAGCCGAGCAGTTCAATCACGGCGCCGGCGCCAGCGACGGGCTCGGCTTGATCGTGCCACCGACCGCCTCTATCAGCGGCTGCGCCTTCAACAACATCTCCTCATACTCGCCATCAGGGTCGGATGCGGCGACGATCGCGCCGCCGGCGCCGACCGACATCCCGGCCGGCGTTACAACCAATGTGCGGATCACGACGCTGAGGTCGGCGCTGCGATTGACCGATAGGTAGCCAAGCACGCCGGAATAGACGCCGCGCGGGCGATCCTCAATCCGGTCAATGATCTCCAGCGTGCGCAGCTTCGGCGCGCCGGTCATCGAACCGGCCGGAAAACAGGCGCGGACCGCGTCGATCACGCTGGCGTCGCTGCGCAGCTGCCCGCGAATGATCGACACCAGCTGGTGGACGGTCGCAAAGCGCTC
>JBCJRT010000034.1:0-5800 GCA_039745115.1 Solirubrobacteraceae bacterium | reverse complement strand
GGCCAATCGCGTCGGAGGCGCCTTGGTAGTAGCGGCCGGCGGCCAGCAGCTTGGCGCTCTCGCGCACCAGCTGCGGGTCCTTCAGCGTCTGCGGGTTTGCCTTCAGCAGAATCTCGGCGGCCTGCAGCGGGTGGCTGCTGGCGTACTGGTAGCCGCGGTGAGTAGCGCTGAGGAAGCGCCGTGCCGTGCCACCGTTGCTCTTGAGGTAGGCGCCGCTTGACTCGATCAGCGACGAGTACTGGCTGGGGAAGCCGTAATCGGCGAACTGGAAGTAGCGCAGCGGTTTGCCGAGCAGCTTCGCCTGAACGCCATCCCAGGTTGTGACAGAGATCGTAAAGTCAGCCTTATTGCTGTAAACCGCCTCGTAGGCGGCCGTGTTCAGCGTGACCGTCCTGAAGTCGCCGCTGCCGCCGTCCTTGCGGATCACGTACTTCAGCGCCGGCCCTTCGTCCGGCGTGCCAAAGCCAGCGTAGGTTTTACCGTCGAGGTCTTTTGGCGACTTGATCGACTTGTCGCCGGCGTTGACGCCGATCGCGTACTGCGGCTTGGCAATGCTGGCGAAGACCTGCAGCACATCCAGACCGCTGGCGCGCGCGTAGGCGACGCCTGCCTGGTAGCCAAAGCCAAAGTCGGCGCGGCCGCGGGCGACTAGCGTCTCCGGTGGCGTGTCGGCGTAGGGCAGCAGCTTGACGTTGATCTTTGCGTCCTTGTAATAGCCGAGCTGCTGGGCGACGTAGACGCCGATGTGGTTGGTGTTCGGCGTCCAGTCGAGCGCGACGGTCACGGTCGGCGGCGGCTCGCTTGTCGTCGCGCTGTCGCTGGACGAGCCGCAGCCGGCGAGCGCCAGCAGGGAGACGATTGCCAGGGCGGCGATCGGCTGGCCTTGTTGGTTTGGTCGGGAGAAGGTCATCGGCGCTTCTTTCAGCGTGGACGGCTAGCGTCAATCTAGCGGGTTGAAGGAGCGGCGATGCGTCAGACTAGCGGTGCTGCGGCGCTTCACCCCGGTACGCTCAACCGTGGCAGCCGTGAAACCCTTCAACGCGAAATCGATCGCCGCCGCAGCGGCTGGCAGGCCAAGGCGATGAAGCAGGTCGGCAGGCTGCTGGTGCCGCTCGTTGCGATCCTGCTGCTGCTGATCGTCTGGCAGCTCTATTCGACCCTCAGCGGCGCCGGCAACGACCTGCTGCCGGCGCCCAGCCGTGTCGTCAGCGCCGGCTGGGCCGACCGCAGCTCGCTCTGGGACAACCTGCTGCCAACTGTGCGCGCGGTGCTGCTTGGCTTCTCGTTGTCGTTGCTGTTTGCATTTCTGCTGTCAATTATTCTCGACCGCTCGCAGAGCGTTCGCCGCGCGCTGACGCCGGTGCTGATCGGCAGCCAAACGCTGCCGATCATTGTGCTTGCGCCGCTGGTCGTGATCTGGTTTGGCTTTGGCATTGGCCCGAAGGTGCTGCTGGTTGCGCTCGTCACCTTCTTCCCGCTGTTGGTTGGCCTGCTCGAGGGTTACGGCTCGACCCAGCGCGACGCGATGACCTTGATGAAAACGATGGGCGCCGGCTGGTGGACTACCTACCGGCTGCTGCGGCTGCCATCGGCGCTGCCGAGTTTCTTCACCGGCCTGCGGATCTCAATCACCTACGCTGTCGTCGCTGCGATCTTTGCCGAGTATGCTGGCGCCGAGCTGGGGCTTGGCATCTACATGCAGTCGGCGAAGGCCTCGTTCCGCACCGACTTGGTGCTGGCCGCGGTACTGATCAGTGCTGCGTTGACGCTCTGCCTTTACGCGCTTACCTTTGCGCTGCAGCGGCTGATCATGCCGTGGTACGCGCAGTCGCGGGCGGGCTCTCAATGACCGCGGCGCCGGCGCGGATCGAGCTGCGCGACGTTCGCAAAAGCTTCGCTCGCGGCGGCGGCCGGCTGCAGGTACTTGATGGCCTTTCGCTGACCGTTCGCGACGGCGAGTTCGTCTCGATCCTCGGACCCAGCGGCTGCGGCAAGTCAACGCTGTTCGCGCTGCTGACCGGGACCGAGGCGGCCGACAGCGGAACCCTGATCGCTGATGACGAGCCGCTCGTCGCCGACGGCAGTGGCTTTGCTTGGATGCCGCAGAACGATGTTCTGTTCGACTGGCGCACGGTGCTGGGCAATGTCGCGCTCGGCGCCGAGGTTGCCGGCCGCCTGCCGCGCGAGCAGGCGCGCCAGCGTGCGCGCGAGCTGCTGCCAACCTTTGGCCTTGAAGCCTTTGCCGACGCGCGACCGTTTCAGCTGTCGGGCGGAATGCGCCAGCGCGCCGCGCTGGCCCGCACCGTCGCGCAGGGTCGCGGCGTGCTGCTGCTCGACGAGCCGTTCGGCGCGCTCGACGCGCTTACGCGAACCGAGCTGCAGCTTTGGCTGGAGCAGATCTGGGCGCGCGAGCGCTGGACAGTCCTGCTGATCACGCACGATGTGCGCGAGGCCGTGCTGCTCTCCGACCGTGTCTACGTGCTCGGCCCGCGGCCGGCGAGCGTCAGGCTGGAGTTGGAAATCCCGCTGGAGCGGCCGAGAACCGTTGACACGCTGGCCGACCGTCGCGTCGCCGAGCTGGAGCACGAACTGCTGCTGGCGCTTGAAGTTGGCGGGCAGCGGCAGGAGATAGACGACTGAACGTTGAATAACGGCGTATAGTGATCAATCACCGATCGTTACCCGAGGAGAAATCGTAATGAACGCCAGCATCACTCAGGACTCATTGCAGCAGCGCTCGATCTGGTGGATGGCGCTGCTTTTCGGCATCGCGACGCTCGCCGTCGGCATCTTCTTCGTCTTTGATTCCGGCAACTCGCTGGAGACCTTCACCGTGATCCTCGGGATCGTCCTGCTGATCGACGCGGCAATCGCGATCATCGCATCGATCGTTGGCTCCGGCGAAGGGCGCGGCGCGCTGGCGCTGATCGCCGTACTGACCGCAATCGCCGGCCTGATCCTGGTCGAGCATCCGTTTGGGACGTTGGCCGTCTTCATCCTGATTGTTGGCATCTGGCTGGTTATCGCCGGAATCGCCCGTCTGATTAGCGCCTTCAGCTCAAAAGCGGGCCGCGCCAGCAACCTTGCTGTGTCGGCCGTCGACCTGATCGCCGGCATCGTGATCCTTGTCTGGCCGGGGCTTGGCCTTACCACCTTCGCCGTGATCCTCGGCATCGTGCTGATCCTGCGCGGCATCATGCTGATCGCGCTTGGCTATGAGCTGCGCTCGCTTGGCAAGGCATCAGCAGCCGCCTAGCCGCAGCGCCACCTCAGTGGGCGGTGCCGGATTCGAACCGGCGACCCCCTGCGTGTAAAGCAGGTGCTCTAACCAGCTGAGCTAACCGCCCGCCGGCATGATCGCAGGCCGGGGGTGGTTTGTGGCGGCTACTCCCCGGCCGGCGCCTGCGCTTCGGCGACGGCGAAGTCGAAGAAGTCGCCGACTGTCGCCGGTGACGGCCCAACAGCGGATCGCATTACGTGCCATGGGCGGCCGGGCGGCACGTTGGTCAGCGGTATCACTGCCAGCGCGCCGCTTTCAAGTTCGCCGGCGACCGAGTCGCGCGCCAGGAACGAGATCCCAAGGCCGGAACGGACGGCCTGTTTGATCGCACCGTTTGAGCCCAACGTCAGCGTACGGACCGTCAGCCCGTTGGCTGCGATGTAGTCCTCATTGGCGGTTCTCGTGCCGGAGCCCTGCTCGCGCAGCAGCCAGCGGCTGCCATTCAATTCGGCCGCCGTTACAGACGACTTCTTCGTAAGCGGTTCGTCGGGCGCACCGGCCAGCACGAGTTCGTTTGGACGGACGGCCTGAGATTTGATTCGCCCTGCGCGGCCGCCGCTCGGCGGCCGGCCGACAAAGCCGATGTCGGCTTCGCGGCGCAGTAGCAGCTCCAGCACACGGTCGCGGTTACCGACCGCCAGCGTCAGGTCAACGTCGGGATTGCGCGAGGCGTAACGCTTCAGCAGCAGCGGCACGAACGACTCCGCCGCCGTCGTGACGGCGGCGATCCGCAGGCCGCTCTCGGCCTGGCCGGATGCTTCGATCGCCGCTCTGCGGCCGCGCTCCAGCAAGCCGATGATGTCGGTTGCGTAAGGAGCGAAGGCGCGCCCGGCCGCGGTTGGCCGCACGCCGCGTCCGTCGCGTTCCAGTAGCGAGGTCCCCAGTTCACGCGTTAGCGCCCGCACCGCTGCTGAGATCGACGGCTGCGTAACGACGAGCTCTTCGGCCGCCGACGTGACCGAGCCTGAGCGGACTACGGCAAGGAAACTGCGCAGCTGAGTGAGCGTGATAGCCACGCGGCAAAGATAGACGAATAACTAAGCGTCAGGGCAAATAGTTTGCCCCTGGCAGAGTGCGCCCGACAGGATTCGAACCTGTGTCTGACCGATTATGAGTCGGGGGCTCTAACCGCTGAGCTACGGGCGCGCCCTGAGTATGGCGCGGATTCGCACTCAGATGTAGTGTTCGTCACCAGTTATCGATTGCCGAGGAGGCGAACCAGCGCGATGTCAGACGAGACCACCAAGTATCTGCTTTCAGAAGACAAGATCCCGACCCATTGGATCAACATCGCGCCCGACCTTCCCGGTGAGCCGCTGCCGCCGCTCAACCCGGCGACGAAAGAGCCGGCCGGCCCGGAGGACTTCCTCGGGATCTTCGCCGAGCAGCTGATCATGCAGGAGGTTTCGGCCGAGCCGGAGATCGAGATCCCGGAAGAGGTGCGCGAGGTTTACAAGCTTTGGCGCCCGACGCCGCTCTACCGCGCCCGTCGCCTTGAGAAGGCGCTCGACACGCCGGCCCACATTTACTTCAAGTACGAGGGCGTCTCGCCGACCGGCTCACATAAGCCAAATACGGCAGTTCCGCAGGCCTATGAGAACGCCAAGGCCGGGATCAAGAAGCTGACGACCGAGACCGGCGCCGGCCAGTGGGGCTCAGCGCTGGCCTTCGCCTGCGGCATCTTTGACCTTGAGTGTGAGATCTTCATGGTCGGCTCGTCCTACGACAGCAAGCCCTACCGCCGCTCGATGATCGAGACCTTTGGCGCCACTGTTCACCGCTCGCCTTCCGAGCTGACCGAGGCTGGCCGCGCCAACGCGCAGCATCCAACCGGCTCGCTTGGCATCGCAATCTCCGAAGCGGTTGAGATTGCCGCCCAGGACGGCGACGTCAACTACGCGCTTGGGTCGGTTCTCAGCCACGTGATCCTGCACCAGACGATCATCGGTCAGGAATCGATTCTGCAGATGGAGATGGCGGGCGAGGAGCCGGACACGATCGTCGCCTGCTTCGGTGGCGGCTCAAACTTCGGAGGCCTTGTGGTTCCGTGGCTGCGGCGCAACCTGCGCGATGGCGCTACGACGCGCTTCATCGCGGCCGAGCCGGCTGCCTGCCCGAGCCTGACGAAGGGCGAGTACGCCTACGACTTTGGCGACACCCAGGGTTTGACGCCGTTGATGCCGATGTACACGCTCGGCCATGATTTTGTGCCACCGCCGGTTCACGCCGGTGGTTTGCGCTACCACGGCGCTTCACCGCTGATTTCGGCGCTGGTCCACGGCGGCCTCGTTGAGGCGCAGTCGGTGGCGCAGAACGAGACCTTTGCTGCCGGCATTCAGTTTGCCCGCACGGAGGGGATTATCTCCGCACCTGAGCCAACTCACGCGATTCACGTAGCGATCGCCGAGGCTGAAGCGGCGAAGCAGGCGGGCGAACCGCGCGTGATCCTGTTCGGGCTTTGTGGCCACGGAAACTTCGATCTGGCCTCATATGACGCCTACCTGTCCGGTAATCTTGAGA
>JBCJRT010000033.1:0-6062 GCA_039745115.1 Solirubrobacteraceae bacterium | reverse complement strand
GCACCGCGGCGCCGACGGCGACATTGAGTGGGCGGCCTGGCTGGCGTTCGCGCGGCTGGGGTCGCTGCCGGCGATCGACCGCCTGCTGATGCGCGGGGCGCCGCTGGCGCTGACGGCGAGGCGGGCTCAGCGCCTTAGCGCGCGCGACAACCCTGCCGCCGCCGAGCTTGCACGCCAGCTCTTTGCCAACGCCGCCGGTAACACCAACCTGGCTCGCTCATGGTCGGTCTTTGCCCGCACCCGGCCAAACCGTGTCCAGCGCGAGCTGATCGACGCCTACGGATCGATCGACTGCCCGGTGCTGCTGCTGTGGGCCGAGGATGACCTACGCAATCCGCAAAGCGCGGCCCAGCAGGCGCTCGACCTGCTGCCCAACGCGCAGCTGCGAACGCTGCCACGAACCGGCTACCTCGTCGCCTACGACGACCCGGTCGCTGTCGCGCGCGAGATCAGCGCCTTCTGCGGCTGAGCGGGCCGCGAAGCGCCGCGGCGGCGATCGGACGTAGCATTGACAGACCACTTCAGCGAAGGAGCAGCGATGGCCAGCAAGCGTTTGTACGGCGGCGAAACAGCCAAAGCGGTGCGCAACTTCCCGGTCTCCGGCGAGCGCGTGCCGATTCAGGTAATCCACTGGCTGGCGCGGATCAAGGGCGCCGCGGCGCGCGTCAACGAATCGCTCGGACTGCTGAAGCCAGCAGTCGCCCGCTCGGTTGCCAAGGCCGCTGACGAGATCGTCGCCGGCAAACACGACAGCCAGTTCCCGATCGACGTTTTCCAGACCGGCTCCGGTACCTCATCGAACATGAACGTCAACGAGGTGATTGCCAGTCTGTCAGGCGCGCACGCCAACGACGATGTCAACTTCGGCCAGTCCTCAAACGACGTCTTTCCGTCGGCCGTCCACCTCGCAGCGCTCGACATGTGCACGAACGAGCTGCTGCCAGCATTGAAGATCCTTGAGCGTTCACTGGGGCGCAAGGCGCGCAGCTTTCGCAACATCGTCAAGGCCGGCCGGACCCACCTGATGGACGCCGTGCCGGTGACGCTGGGGCAGGAGTTCGCTGGCTACGAAACGCAGATTGCGCTGGCGCGCGAGCGGATTGCGGCGGCGCTGATTCACGTCCGGCAGATCCCGCTCGGCGGCACGGCAACCGGCACCGGCCTCAACACGCACCGCCAGTTCGCGAAGAAGGTCCGTAGCGAGCTGAGCAAGCAGACCGGCCTGAAGATCGCCGCCCCGGCACATCCGTTTGAGGCCCTAGGCAACCGCGACTCGCTGGTCGAACTGTCGGGCGCGCTGAAGGTCTGCGCCGTCTCGCTGACAAAGATCGCCGGTGACATCGCGCTGATGGGCTCCGGCCCGCGCGCCGGGATCGGCGAACTCTTCCTGCCGGAGCTGCAGAAGGGCTCGTCGATCATGCCCGGGAAGGTCAACCCGGTAATCCCCGAGGTCGTCCTGCAGGTCGCCGCTCAGGTGATCGGCAATGACACGGCGATCACGATCGGCGGCATGCAAGGCCAGTTCGAGCTGAACGTGCGGATCCCGCTGATCGCCCGCAACCTGATCCAGTCGATCCACCTGCTGAGCACCAGCTCGACTCTGTTTGCTGAGAAATGCATCGACGGGATCAAGCCAAACCGCGCTGGCACCGACGCCTCGGCCGGCTCAACGCTGGCCGTGGCAACGGCGCTGAACGGGGCAATCGGTTACGACAAGGCAGCGGCGATCGTCAAGCAGGCAACCGCAAGCGGCCGCCCACTGCGCGAGGTCGCGCTGGAGCACGGCGTTGACGCGAAGCTCTACGACAAGACGATCAACCTGCGCGTTATTGCCGCCGGCAACGAAGAGGTTTGAAGCGGGTCGGCGCGGGCGCAGAGCGCGCCGCCAAGCCGCTCAGTCACCAAGGTTGATCGCGACGTACTTCGTCGCAAGGTACTCATCGATTCCTTCGTGACCGCCCTCGCGCCCGTAGCCGGACTGCTTGACGCCGCCAAACGGTGCGCCGGCGTTGCTGACCATCCCCTGATTAAGGCCGATCATGCCAGTCTCGAGCGCCTCAATCACGCGGAAGGCGCGGCCCAGGTCGCGCGTGAAGAGGTAGGCGACAAGGCCGAACTCGGTTGCGTTGGCGGCTGTGATCGCGGCCTGTTCATCGCTGAACGTGCGGATCGGCGCGACCGGTCCGAAGATCTCTTCGCTGAGGATCCGCGCGTCGTCGGCAATCCCCGTCAGCACGGTCGGCGCGAAGAAGTAGCCATCGCCGTCAATCGGCGCACCGCCGCACTGCAGCTGCGCTCCGCCGGCGACAGCGTCATCAACCAGCTGCCTGACCGAATCAACGGCAACAGCGTCGATTAACGGGCCGGCCTGCGCGTCATCCTCGGTGCCGCGCGCAACAACCATCGACCCCATCCGCTCGGCCAGCCGCTGGCCGAACTCTTCAGCGACCGAATCCTGAACGAGGAAACGGTTGGCGCTGGTGCAGGCCTCGCCGCCGTTACGCATCTTCGCGATCATCGCGCCCTCGACCGCAAGCTCAAGGTCGGCGTCGTCGAAGACGATGAACGGGGCGTTACCGCCGAGCTCCATCGACACACGCAAAATCTGCTCAGCCGACTGGGCGATCAGCTGCCTGCCGACGGCGGTCGAGCCGGTAAACGACAGCTTGCGCAGCCTTGGGTCGGCAATCAGCGGCGCCATCAGCGACCCGGAGCTAGAGCCGCAGACAACATTCAGAACACCGTCCGGTAGGCCCGCCTGCTCAAAGATCTGGGCCATCGCCAGCATCGACAGCGGTGTCTGCTTGGCCGGCTTGACGACGCTGGTGCAGCCGGCTGCGATCGCCGGACCAACCTTGCGCGTGCCCATCGCCAAGGGGAAATTCCACGGCGTGATGAACAGGCATGGGCCCACGCCTTGGCGCATCGTAAGCACACGGCTGAGGCCGTTCTCGGCGGTTTGGAAGCGGCCGTTGATCCGCACCGCCTCCTCCGCGTACCAGCGCAGGTAGGAGGCCGCGTAGGCGACCTCGCCGCGCGATTCGGCCAGCGGCTTACCCATCTCCAGCGTCATCAGGATCGCCAGCTGCTCGCTCTGTTGGGTCATCAGCTCGTAGGCACGGCGCAGGATCTCGCCGCGCTCACGCGGCGCCAGATGGCGGAAGCTCTTGAACGCTTCGTCGGCGGCGTCCAGCGCCGCCTCGGCGTCGGCCGCCGTCGCGTCGGCGACCTCGATCAGCGTCTGGCCGGTCGCCGGGTCCTCGACCGCCATCGTCGCGCCGTTGGAACTGTCAACCCACTTGCCGCCGATAAACAGGCGGGTTTCAACCGCCTTCAGCGCCGCCTGCTCATCGGCCTGACCAACCGTCGCCATTGGCTTAGACGAACATCCGCGCCAGCGACTCGGCGACGCAAACTGGCTTCTCGGAGCCTTCTGTTTCGAACGTCTGCGTGACCATCATTTGGACGCCACCGGCAACATCTTCGACCGAGCTGAGTACGGCGCGCATCCGCAGCTTGCCGCCGACCATCAGCGGTGCCGGGAAGCGAACCTTCTGATAGCCGTAGTTGACGGCGAAGACAAAGCCGGTCACTGCCATCACCTCGTAGCTGAACTTCGGCCCCAGCGAGAGCGTGTAAAGACCGTGAGCGATCGTGCCGCCAAACGGCGTCTCCTTCGCTTTTTCCGGATCGACGTGAATCCACTGGTGGTCACCGGTCACTTCAGCGAAATCATTGATCGCCTCCTGCGTCACCTCGTGCCACTCACTCACTCCAAGTTCCTGGCCGACTGCGGCCTTCAGTTCGTCCACACCGTTCAACGTTGGCATCTTGCTCCTCTGCGCCGGAGTTTACATCGCAAAGACTACGCGCGCGCGGCAAAAAAGTCCGCGTCGTCCTCGCCAAGCGGCGTTGACGGCGGTTCGCCAGCGATGTATTCGAGCGCCAGCCGGCCCCAATCGGCGCCGGCTCGCAACTCGCCGAGGACGCTGAACAGCAGCCCTTCCATCCGGCGCATCAGCAGCGCCTCCGGCGGCAGCGTCTGTCTACGCATGTAGTCGTAGTGCGGGGAACGCGGCGAGCTGCCGACCTCGATCGCGTTGCGCACGTACTCCGGGTCGAGCCTTCGGTAGCCGGTTGTGAAGTACCACTCACCGGCCGTCTGCAGCTGCTCAAGCACCCGCTCGGGATCAAACTGATCGGGCTGCGGCAGGTAGCCAAGCTCGGCCAGCCAACGGTGCGTCTGCTCGGCGTCGCCGCCGATCACGGCGCGCGCCAGCGCCCGCTCGCCGTCGAGGTACTGCTGCGGCACGCGGCGGATCAGCCCGAAGTCAATGAAGCAGACGCGGCCGTCGTCGCAGAAGATGTAGTTACCGGGGTGCGGGTCGCCGAGCGCCAGGCGCTCACGCGTCAGCAGACCGAAGAAGAAGCGAAAGGCGATTTCGGCGGCGCGGTCGCGCGTAGCCTCGTCGCAGTCCTTCATCTGCGTGAAGGTCAACCCCTCGACGTACTCGCTGACCAGTACGCGGCGCGTTGACAGGGCGCCGAATACGGCTGGGATACGGACAAACGGATGGCCGCGAAAGGCGCGCCCAATCTGGCGCTGGTTGGCGGCCTCGAGCTCATAGTCGAGCTCCTCGGCGATCCGCTCGCGCAGCTCGGCGAGCAGCGCCTTGGCATCGATCCCCGGCGCCAGCCGCTTCAGCAGCGGAACCAACATCTTGACGTTGCGCATATCGGTCTCGACCGCCTCGGCGACCCCTGGGTACTGAACCTTGACGGCAACGTCATCGCCGTCATGCGTCGTTGCCCGGTAAACTTGGCCGATCGATGCGGCGGCGATCGGCTCTTGATCGAAGCTGGCGAAGATTGAGCTGATCGGCTCGCCGAAGTCGCTTTCGACAACCTTCTTCATCTCCTTGAAGGGAACCTTTGGCGCGTTATCACGCAGCTCCGCCAACCGCGCCTTGAACTGCTCGCGCTCGGCTTCGGGGATCAGCTCAAAGTCGACCGTTGACAGGACCTGGCCGATCTTCATCGCCGCGCCCTTCATTTGGCCAAGCTGCTTGACCAGCTGCTTGGCAAGGTCGACAGAGCGCGCCTGCGTAGCCTCATCGGCGCGCTGATCGGAGCGCAGCCGGTTGGCGGCGCTGGTCGCCGCCCACTTGGCGCTCTGACCGCCAACCAGTGAGCCGAACTTTGCCGTCCGCGCGAGCCGCGAGCTGGGCACGCTGATCGTCTGCTCGGGCTGTTCTTTATCTTCGTCGGCCATAAGCATCCCGCCCGGGTTACGACCCGTCGGCGGCGCAGTATCACGGTAGCCTGCCGGCGATGACTCAGCCGCTGCTGGCGGCAATCGATCAGCATCTGCCACGCGCCGTCGTCTGCTGCTTTGGCGCCGAGGCCGCCGCCTACCGCGTCAAGGCCTTCGCCGCCTACCACGCCGACCGCCCGCCGATGCCTGACGAACTGGCCGATCAATGGCAGATCGCGCCGTCTTTCCTCCGATCCTTCGACTGGGCAACACTCGATGCTGGCGATTTGGAGGCGGACGACCTGCTCGGTGCGCTTGCCCAGCTTGAGAGCGCGGCCGGTGGGCAGACGCTGATCTTCAGCGGCGACCGCGACATGTTTCAGTGCGCCTGCGAACTGGTGGCGGTTCTCTACCATCTGTGGAAAGCGCGACTCTCAGTCCCCCCTATTGGCGCGACCCTCGGTCCCCCTTTGGCTGCAGTCCGTCCGTCTGCTGGGTGAAGGTGCCAGCTTTGGGACGCCAGCAGCTGCGAAGTGTGCGCGCCGAAACGAACCTAACCCGCGCACCTAGACTGTGGACAACAGGCAACCTTCAACTGGAACTGCCACTAGACGCCCCAGGGCTTGGCGTTGCCATTCGGGCCAACGGCAGACTGAACTTGACGCCAGACTTAGACGTCCTGGCTTGGCTGGCAGAACGGTGGTATTCGCACCGCCTCCCAGACGCCAGCGGCAAGCTGAACCCGCACCCCGAAGGCGTGGTGGGCGGGGAGTTCCCTTGCCTGTACCGTCAGAATGCCTTAGACGCG
>JBCJRT010000032.1:0-6270 GCA_039745115.1 Solirubrobacteraceae bacterium | reverse complement strand
CACCCTTCGGTCAAACGACACACACGGAGTGACGATGTCCACCACCACCCCCCTCGTCGAACAGCTGCGTTCCAAGATCGGACAGGAAGTCCACGTCACCGACTGGTTCGCCGTCCTCCAGGAGAACCTGGACATTTTCGCCGACGTGACCCACGACTGGGACTACATGCACAACGACCCGGAGTGGGCCAAGACCGGGCCGTGGGGAGCGACCATCGCCCACGGCTACTACCTGGTGTCGTTGATCTCCCATTTCATGGGGCAGATGGGGTTTCCCATGGTGCAGACCGAGAACGAGCGCATGCTCAACTACGGGCTCGACCGCGTCCGCTTCATCGAGCCGGTATTGGCCGGCGACCGCGTCCGCGCGCGACTCGTCCTGACGGATCTGGTCGAACGACGGGAGGGGGTGAACCTCGCGAAGCTCCGGATGACGTACGAGACCGAGCGTCGTGGTGACCAGCCGCACATGGTCGCGGACGTCCTGATGCTCGTCGTCCATGGGGACGCCGTCCACGAGGCGCGATGACCATGTCCGATCGCAACGTTATCGCCGACATCAGCTGGGACGAATACGCACGCCGCATCGATGCGGGCGCGGCAGTGCTCGTGCCGGTCGGTGCGAACGAGCAGCACGGGCACCACATGTCGCTGGGCACGGACACGGTCGAGGTGATCGCCGCGTGTCGCGAGGCCGCACGCCACGCCGACCTTCTCATCGCCCCGGCTATCCCGTACGGGTACGTCTCGCAGATCCGAAGCTCGGGTGGGAACCACTGGCCGGGCAACCTGTCGCTCGAAGGGGACACCCTGGTGCGCGTCGTCCGCGACATCCTGCGGGGTCTGGCCCGCCACGGAGCCCGGCGGATCGCGGTCGTCGACTCGCACTTCGAGAACGGATGGTTCCTGGTCGCCGCCTGTGAGCAGGTCGCCAACGAATGTGCGGCGACGGGGGAGGACGTCTGCATCGTCAAGATGATGTGCTGGGATGCGATATCGTCGGCGACGTGGGAACGCGTGTACGACGTGTCGGGTCCGGTCGACCTCTCGCTGGCCCACGCAGGCGTGCTCGAGACCGCGGCGATGCTCCATGCCGCCCCGGAGCAGGTGGACATGGACCGCGTGGTGGACGACGAGTACGTCGAGTTCCCGCCATACGACGTGTTTCCGCAGGACCCCCGCTCCACGCCGAGGACGGGTCCGCTGTCGTCACCGCGCGGCTCGACGCCGGAGCTCGGTCGCCAGATCCTCGACGACATGGGCACGAATCTCGCTCGCATCCTGACCGAGGCGTTCGACGCGCACGCCGCGGGACGTGAGGGCTGATGGCCGCCGTCGAGGAGCTGGGCATCGGCTGGGAAGACAACGGCGGCCGGATGCCGCCGTTGTTCGACCGGTTGATCGACTACATCGAGTACCACGCTGAGCGAGTGCCGGACCGCCCGGCCCTCGTCTCGGACACGCGGGCGGTCAGTTGGGGCGACCTTCCGGCGGAGGTGGATCGACTGGCGGACGCGCTCGTGGACCACGGGGTCGTTCGCGGGGAGCGCGTCGCGGCCTGGGTGCCGCCGACGGTCGACGGGATCCTGATCTTCCTGGCCTGCGCACGGCTCGGGGCGATCTTCGTCGGCGTGAACCCCAAGTACCAGCTCGACGAGGTCGACTACATCCTTTCGGACGCCCGTCCGCGCGTCATGTTCGTCGGTCGCCGGACCGGTGACCGGGACTATGCGCCGGAGCTGCGCGAGCTTGCGCAGCGGGAGACCGGGCCGCTGGTGGTCGCGTTCGATCTCGACGTCACCGGGCCGGCCGGCCTCAGCGAGTTCGCCGGGCACGCACAGGAACGCCCGCGGCGTCCGGCCGAGATGTGTGACGCCGTGCAGCCCGAGGATCCGGTGACGATCGTGTACACCTCCGGCACCTCCGGCAAGCCGAAAGGTGTGCTCCTGACGCAGCAGGGGTTCGCCCACAACTACTGGCGCGCCTTCCGTGAGCGATACATGGAGTGGCTGAAGGTGCCTGCGTTCTTCACGATCAACCACGCGGCGGGGCTCGGCGACGTCGCGGCGATCGCCTTCGTCGCCGGTGGGACGCAGTACCTCATGCAGCGGTTCGATCCGGAGCGGATCATCGACCTGATCGAATCGGAGCGCCTCACCTATCTGCCCGGGCTGGTCACGCACTTTCAGCTCATCTTCCGGAAGGTCGACGTCAGCGGGCGCGACCTGTCGAGCATCGAGTACATCTGGTGGGGCGGGGCGCTCATCCCGCTCGACCTGCTCGACCGGCTCCTGGCGATCTGTCCGCGCGCCTCCACCGACTTCGGTCAGACCGAGACCCACGGGCCGCTCATCTACACGCCGGTCGACGCGTCGCTCTCCGACAAGTCCCTCACGATCGGCCGGATATTCGATCGAGGGGTCGTCCGGATCGCCGACGAGAGCGGCGCGGTGTGCGCTCCGGGCACGTCCGGCGAGATCCAGGCGCACGGGACGCAGACGGCCCCCGGATATTGGGGCAACGCGGAGGGCACCCGGGCGCTGTACACGGACGACGGCTGGCTGCGCACCGGCGATCTGGCAGTCGAGCGCGACGACGGATACGTGCTGATGGTCGGACGGACCAGCGAGATGTTCAAGTCGGGCGGATACAACGTCTACCCGGCTGAGGTCGAGGCCGTCATCGCCGACGTTCCGGGCGTGGACATGGTCGCCGTCGTCTCGATCCCGGACGAACTCTACCAGGAGATCGGCATGGCGTTCGTCACCGCCAAGCGTGGGAGCTCCGTGTCGCCGTCGGGCGTTCTGGACCACGCCCGGGCCAAACTGGCCAACTACAAGGTCCCCAAGCAGGTGCACGTCTTCGAGGAGCTGCCACGCACGCTCATCGGGAAGATCGACAAGCCCGCGCTGCGCGCCATCGCGCGCGGCGACGCGTCAGGCAGCGGCCTGCGAACAGAGGACACCGCATGATGACCACACCACGATCCGGGGTCCAGGCCCGCACCGTGACCGAGGCGGACACCGCCGCAGCGTGGGGGCCGGTGTTCCCACCCGCGGCGTCGACGCCGTTCGTCCTCGGGCTCGCCGAGATCGCGTGCCACGCGGCCGTCGAAGCGGATCTGGAGGAGGGTCAGCTCACGGTGGGGACCGCGGCGACCATCGAGCATCTGGCGCCGAGCCCGGTGGGTGCCGAGCTGGTCGCCCGCGCGACGCTCCTCGACCGCTCGGGCTCGCGACTGGGGTTCGAGGTCGAGGTCTACGACGGCGACGACCGCGTGGCCCACGTTCGGCATACGCGTGCGATCGTGGGGCGCGAGAAGATCCTCGCGCTCCTGGGGTGATCACCCTGCCGTGTCACCGCCGGCTCGACGCATCGGGAACTTCCCACTCATAGGCGAACTTCGCGACGCGAAGCACGGGCATCGGGACGGTCTCCGACACGCCGTCGATCCGTCCGATGTCGTCGATGACGAGGTTCGCCATGTGATCGCGATGTGCGGTGAACGCCTCGACGATGAGATCCCACGGGCCGGCGATCGCCGCGACGTACCGCACCTCCCGCAACTGGGCGATGTGATCGATGACCTCCGTGAGACGGCCGGCCGCGACCTTGACGCCGACGAACAGCGCTGCGTGGAGCCCGATGGTGTCGGGATCCACGACCGGCACGACGCGCAGCACGCCATGCTCCTGCAGTCGGTGCAGACGCCGACGCACCGTCGCCTCGACCAGATTGGTCCGACGCGCGATCTCCGCGATGCTCATGCGCCCGTCGATCTGCAGGCATTCGAACAACAGGCGATCCGTCCCGTCGAACGAGGGGGCCGCGTCATCTCCGCTGGATCCTGTCTCTGTGGCCGTCACGTCAGGGGTGCTCCGCAAGGTCGGTGGCGGAACGATAGCGCCAGCCCGCGTCGAGAAAGGGAAGATCGACGAGCAGTGTGCAGTTCAGTCAATATATTCACTGCATAGCAACGAATCAAGGCAAATATCTCGAAATAGATGTCTGTTTCGCGTCATCCAGGACAGTGAGGTAGGTAGTATCCATCCACCATCGAATCAGAGGGAGCGGGCATGGCCGACGTACCCGACTGGGATCAGATCAACCGAGCACTGCGGAACGGCTGGTTTCCGGTAGCGGCGAGCGCCGAAATCGATGAGCCGCAGTCCGCGCTGCTCCTGGAGGAGCCGCTGGTCGTCTTCCGCACCGCCGAGGGTGCCGCGACGGTGCTCGGCCGGCGTTGCACGCACCGCGGCGGCGACCTCTCGCTCGGCCAGGTGCTCGGTGAGGCGATCGAGTGTCCGTACCACGGCTGGCGGTACGGAGCGTCCGACGGCGTTTGCACGCTGATCCCCTCGCTCGGCGAGGACGGGCGGGTGCCGTCGAACGCGCGTGTTCCGCGGTATCCGGCGGAGGAGCGGTTCGGCCTGGTCTGGACGTGCCTCGGTACGCCGCTCGTGGGTCCGCCGGACGTCCCGGCGCTCGAACCGCTCGACATGACGTACAGGGTGGGCAAGCCCTATGTGACGCAGGCCGGCATGCTACACGCGCTCGAGAACTTTCGCGACATCGCACACTTCTCGTTCGTCCATCGCCGGTCGATGGGCCACGTGGACGCGAAAGTCGGCCCGATCGAGGTCTCCGTCGACGGGTTCGAGACCCGCTGGGCGTACGACTTCGAGGCCAGCGGAGAAGGCCAGTCGAAGCTGTACGCCGCGCAGTCCGTGCGGATGTCGTACCACGCCGTGATGCCGGGCCTCGCGACCAACCTCCTCGACTACGGTGACGGCGGTCACCGGGTCGTGATCGAGGCGTTCTGTCCGGCCTCGGCCCGAGGCGGATGCCGCATCTTCCTCGTCTCCGGGACCGCCGCCGACTACGTCGCGTCGACGCCGCAGGAGGCGATGGACGCCGAGCACGTGGTCGTGGACGAGGACATGGTGATGCTCGACAGCGTGCTGCCGACCGGTGAGGTGCCGCTCCACGGCGAGGCACTGGTCGTCTCGGTTCCCGCCGACCGTTACACCATGGCCACCCGGCAGGCCTGGCTGCGGTTCGTCGATGCCTCGCTGGGGGCCGAAGCCGCCCGCGGGGCGGCCGACGGCGTCGGAGTGTCGTCGTGACGTCTCGCGTCGCGCTCGTCACCGGCGCGGGATCCGGGATCGGACAGGCGGTCGCGCGGGAGCTCGCCCGCGGCGGATTGCGTCTGGCGCTTGCGCACTTTGGCGAGACGGCGGCGATCGAATCCGTCATCACCGCGCATCCGTCCGGGCCCGAGGCCGTGCGGGAGCGCCGGGTCGACGTCCGCGATCGCGACGACGCGGCCGCGTTCGTCACGGCCACGCTCGACGAGTTCGGCCGGGTCGACACGTTGGTCACCTGCGCCGGCGTCCACCGCTGGGGTCCCAGCGAGTCGCTGGACTGGGACGTATGGGACGAGACGCTCGAGGTGAACCTCACGGGGACCTTATCGTTCATCCGCGCCGCGCTTCCGTCGATGATCGCAGCGGGCGCTGGTCGAATCGTGACGTTCGCGTCGGAGCTGGCGCTCACAGGTCGGGAGGAGGACGCTGCGTACTGCGCTTCGAAGGGCGCGATCGTTTCGATGACGAAGGCCTTGGCACGGGAGTACGCCGCCCGCGGCATCCTGGTCAACTGCATTGCGCCGGGGCCGGTGGACACGCCCATGATGCGCGCGTCGCCTGAGTTCGACGACCCGGCCCTGCTGGCGGGGATGCCCATCGGCCGCTACGGGCGCCCCGAGGAGATCGCCAAGGCGGTCGCCGCGCTCGTCGGGGATGCGGGGACCTTCTTCGTCGGGCAGACGCTCAGCCCGAACGGCGGTGCCGTCATCTGAGCGGTACCGGTCGGAAAAGCAGACCGCGCGCAGCTAATATGAGCGCATCGTGCAGCAACTGAATGCATCGGACAGTCAGGCGCCCCGAGCATAAGCTACGTCCCCGCCGTGGCACCCGTGGGCGACGAGCGCAGCCTCCCGGCGACCATTCGCTCGGCGATCGCGCTGTACGGGTTCGCCGAGGAGAGCGAGACGGAGCTTCTCAGCCTCTCGGAGAACGCGACGTACCGGATCGTCGACGGGGCCGGTCGCGTGGCGATCCTGCGCGTCCACCGGACTGGCTACCACACGCTCGAGGAGATCGCCTCGGAGCTGGCCTGGTCCACGGCGCTCCGGTGCGATGCCGGAATCGCGACGCCGCGTGTGGTGCCGACGGCGACGCCGGATGGATCGGCGATCCGAACAGCACG
>JBCJRT010000031.1:0-6629 GCA_039745115.1 Solirubrobacteraceae bacterium | reverse complement strand
GCCGGTGAGAATGAGGTGGAGCCTGCGTAGGCGTTCTCGAAGCGATCAAGGTACCTTGATGTCCTGCCTCGCACAATCAGCTCTGTAACACCACCAACCAAGTCGAACACGGCGCTATTCACCAGCGCCGTTGTCTCCAGAACCACTGCACCGAGTCTTGAAACCAGCGCATGACTCACTCTGCTGTAGAGCAAGGCCGCAAGCAACATGTACAGGGCCGCCGCCAACGCCATGGCTGGCGAAACGAAGACAAGCGCAGCAAAGACGGCGATGCACACCGCGCTACCGGCAATCAACACCACCGCTGCGTTGACCAATATGCCCATGACGCTGCTTGTGGCGGTGGGCGTCGTGCGGATCATCTCGCCGGGCACAACACGCCGCTGCGTCAGCCAGTCCGCGCTCGCGAAAGCTCGCAAGATCCGAAGGCCAAGGTGCTCTTGCGCATCGTTCAGTGCGCCCATCTGAAGCCAGAGAAAAAGAACCGAGGCAACGCTGCGTACCACGAAGAGAACGACGGCGACTCCAGCAAGCATGGCGGCGACCTCCGACGGGTCCCCAGTACCCAGGAAGCCTTCTTCCAGCCTTCCCTTCCAAACCTCCGATAGAGAGCCGGCCCCAGATAGCTCAGAAGAGGAACAAGGAGCAACAGAGCGATAGCGTCCAGCCCCGCGACGAGGACGCTCCCGAAGGAAATCGCGATCAGTCGCCGCCTTGGGCCAGTCGAAACCAGTGCGAGCGCCATGCGGACGCTAGTGAATAGCTTCACTTCCCGCTCCCGGAGATGCGCTCTGACTCCGAACCCGGCGACAGAGTCACGTCCAACACGCCACAGTGCGACGAGTTGCGCCATCGACCGCTATGCGGCTCACGCGCGATGGAATATCCTCCCTTGTACTTTCCGCCCCGGCACCGTAGGCGGGTGGTGAGAGCCTAAGATCAGCCGATGCGAACGCTCGTGACCGGCGGCGCTGGCTTCATCGGCTCAAATATTGTTGACGCGCTGCTGGCACGCGGCGATCAGGTCGCCGTGATCGACGACCTTTCTTCAGGGCGGACCCGGAATCTGCAGTCGGCGCTCGACGCCGGCGCCACGCTCCACCAGCTCGACATCCGTGACGGCGCGGCTGTCGCAGCGGCGTTCGCGGCGGCGCGGCCAGAGCTGGTCTTCCATCTCGCGGCGCAGATCGATGTGCGCCGCGCGCTCAAGGACCCGGCATTCGACGCCTCGGTCAATGTCGTTGGCACGATCAACGTGCTCGAGGCCGCCCACGCCGCCGACGCCCGCCGTCTCGGCAACACCTCAACTGGCGGCGCGATCTACGGCGAGACCGAGCTGATGCCACCGCCGGAGACAGTGACGCCGCAGCCGGTTTCGGCCTACGGGCAGAGCAAGCAGTGCGCCGAGCTGTACTGCGCTTGGGCTTCGCGCCTGCACGGGCTGCAGGCGGTCACGCTGCGTTACGGCAACGTCTACGGCCCGCGCCAGAACCCGGTCAGCGAGGCCGGTGTGATCGCGATCTTCGCCGGGCGACTGCTCAGCGGCGAGCAGCCAACCGTCTTCGGTGATGGCTCGGCGCGGCGCGACTACACCTTCGTTACTGACATCGTCGCCGCCAACCTGCTGGCGGCCAGCCACTCCGCTCCCGGCGGCCCTTACAACATTGGCACCGGCATCGACTCAAGTGTGCTCGAGCTGATCGCCGCGCTCGACGCCGCCGCAGCCCCCGGCGAAGGACCACTCAACCCGCTCTTCGCCGCGCCGCGCGACGGCGAGCTGGCACGCAGCTCGCTCGACGTCTCGCTGGCCGCCGATCAGCTTGGTTTCAACGCGCAGGTGCCGCTGCCCGCGGGCGTCAAGCTGACGCTCGAAGCGCTGCGCTAAAACACGCCCCGCAGCGACCCCAGCTCAACCAACCGCGCAAAACCCTCGTTCGTTCGGTCCAGCTCGTCGAAGGTCCCGATCCCTGACACTTGGCCGCGGTCAAGGTAGAGGATGCGGTCGCAGGAGCGGACCGTTGACAGGCGGTGAGCGACGACGACCGTTGTTAGCTTGCCGTGCAGCGACAGCAGGGCGTCGCTGATCTTGCGCTCGGTCTCATTGTCGAGCGCTGAGGTCGCTTCGTCGAGGATCAGGATCGCCGGTTTGCGGTAAAGCGCCCGTGCCAGCCCAACTCGTTGGCGCTGTCCGCCCGACAGCCGCACACCGCGCTCACCGAGCATCGTGTTCAGCCCCTCCGGCAGTTCGGCGACGACGTCGTCGAGCTGGGCGAGCCGTACGGCCGCTGCGAGCTGCTCGGCCGATGCCACCTCGTCGGCCTCACCGAAGGTGATGTTGGCGGCTAGCGTGTTGTCAGCTAGGAAGATGTCCTGCGGCACAAAGCCAATCTGCGCTCGCCAGGGCCGCAGGTTCTCGCCTAGCGGCCGCCCGTCAATCAGGATCGAGCCGCTGACCGGGTCGAGCAGCCCGAGCAGCAGGTCGACCAAGGTGCTCTTGCCTGACCCGGTCGATCCAACGATCCCCAGCGCCTCACCAAAACCGACCTCAACCGAGATTCCAAGCAGCGCGTCTTCGGCCCGCGTTGGATAGCGGAACAGCAGGTCGCTGACCGCGAATGCTCCGGTCGGAACGAAATCTGCCGATCTGTCGCCAGCATCGTCGGGGATCGCTTCGTACTCGCCAAGGCGGGCCAGTTCAGCTTCGACGACTGCAACGGCCGGCTGGTTTGCTCGGATCGTGTTGACGGCGGTCAGCAAAGTGTTGAGCGCCGGCAGCAATCTCACTCCGCCGGCAAGCAGCACGCCGACCGAGACGAGAACGGTCGTCGTCGATTCCGAAAGCGCCGCGAACCCAATCACCAGAGCGACGCCGGTGATCATCAGGATCTCCAGCAGGTAGCGCATCCCCTGACTGGTGACTGTGATCAGCCTGGCGGCATCGAGGTAGCCGCGGGCCGACCGTGCGTAGCGCCCAAGGTAGGTTGACGTGCTGTCCCTGACGGTTAGTTCTTTGATTCCCCCGACCAGCTCGATCAGCGACGAGTTCATCTTCTCGGCCTCGACCTGAAGCTGCTCGCCGCGCGTCTCGATTGGTCGCCGCACGATCCGAAGGTATGTCAGGCCGGCTGCCACCAGATAGATGAGCGCAGCGATCGCGAGCAATGGGTTGACGATCACAAGCGCGGCAAAGACAGCGATGAAGACCGCTGATTCAGCGAGCGCTCTGATGCCGGAGGCAACAGTCCCTGTTGTCGTCGACACTGAGCCAATAGTCGTTCGGATGATCGCCCCCGTGCCCGAGCTCTGCTGAACCAGCCACGGAGCCTTGACGAAACTGCCAAGAATCCGCTCAGATAGCGACACTTGCGCAACATTTAGCACCCCTGTCTGGACCCATATCAGGCTCACCGCGGCGACTCCTTTGGCGACGAACAGCGCCGTCGCGGCGAGCGCCAGCGCCAGCGCGATTCGCTCAGGCGCATCGGTACCCAGGAGCTGCTCGGCAAAGTCAACGAATGCCTCCTGCGGCGCTCCGCCCGGGCCAAGGAAAGCGAGCAACGGCACCAGCAACAGGATTCCGAGCATGTCGAGGCCGGCGATGAGAACGTTGACAGCGGCAAGGATTAGCAGCCGCCGCCGCGCTGGCGCGTTGAGCAGCGCGAAGGCACGGCGGACGGTCCGAAGGACGTCCATTAGCTGTCGGCCCGCCGGTAAACGCCTGCCGGTTGACGGCCTGCGGCTCGTCGAACGGCATCCGGCCCCGACTGACCGGCGTCCAAGCGCTCGCCGTCGGTGTCAATGCCGATTGTTCGCAGGCCCTGGTCGGCGAAGGCAAGCGCAAGCGGCAGGCCCACACGGCGGCAGCCAATAATCGCTACGTCGAAGCTCACAGGCCGCAGGTTAGCTGCTGGTGGTGGTATCGGCGGGCGCTGGCCTTCCTCTGGGTGTTCAGGGCTTGACCCGGTTGGCACCTGCCTAGTCGCATCGCACCGCCTAGGCGAGGGATCGTTCATGAAGCAGCAGCGCCAGCGGCGGCTGGGGGTCTCTTGACTCTCCAGCTGAGCAGGAATTCTTTCAGCTGCCGACGACCGCTTTAATCCGCCTCAACTATGCTGCCACTGTGAACTTCGACGACAAATCCATCCTGATCACGGGAGGTACCGGCTCGTTTGGCAATGCGGCGGTCAGCTCGATTCTGGGCAACTCTCAGCCTGAGCGCCTCATCGTCTTCTCTCGCGACGAGCTGAAGCAGTTCGAGATGGCCCAAAGGTTCCCGGAGGAGAAGCATCCCTGCATGCGCTACTTCCTCGGCGACGTTCGCGATCGAGATCGCTTGGTACAGGCGATGTCGGGGGTTGACTATGTGGTCCACGCTGCGGCGCTCAAGCAGGTGTCGGCGGCCGAGTACAACCCGATGGAGTGCATCAAGACCAACATCCACGGCGCTGAGAATGTGATCAACGCCGCGCTGGCCAATGATGTTGAGAAGGTAATCGCGCTGTCGACCGATAAGGCCGCCAACCCGATCAACCTGTATGGGGCGACGAAGCTCGCCTCAGATAAATTGTTCGTAGCTGCAAACAACGTCACCGGCAAGCAGCGCACTCGCTTTTCGGTTGTGCGCTATGGCAATGTTGTCGGCTCGCGCGGCTCTGTCGTGCCGTTCTTTCGCAGACTGCTGGCCGATGGCGCGAGCAGCCTGCCGATCACCGACGAGAAGATGACACGGTTTTGGATCCGATTGGAGGATGGTGTCGCGTTCGCGCTTCGCGGCTTCGAGCGGATGCACGGGGGCGAGATTTTCGTGCCGAAGATCCCCTCGGTGCGGATCACGGACCTAGCAACGGCAATGGCACCAGAGGTGCCGCACCACTTTGTCGGGATTCGTCCCGGCGAGAAGATCCACGAGATCATGTGCCCAGCCGATGACTCGCACTTGACTCTCGAATTCGACGATCACTTCGTGATCCGCCCGACGATCACCTTCACGCAGCGCTTTAATGACTTCACTCAGACAACGGCCGGCGAGGAAGGCGTACCTGTCGCGCAGTCGTTCGAGTACAACTCGGGCACGAACCCGCACTTCCTGACAGTGGACGAGATTACGACGCTGAACGAGCAGATTGACCTGACATGATCCCTTACGGGCGCCAGGATATCTCCGAGGCCGACATCGCCGCTGTCGTCGAGGTACTCCGGTCGGACTTCATCACGCAAGGTCCCGCGGTCCCACTCTTTGAAAGCGCGGTGGCTGAATACTGCGGCGTAGCACGGGCAGTCGCAGTCAATAGTGCTACGAGCGCACTGCATATCGCCTGTCTCGCACTCGGAGTAGGCCCAGGCGACATCGTCTGGACGAGCCCGATCACCTTTGTCGCGTCTGCCAACTGCGCGCTCTACTGCGGAGCGACGATCGACTTCGTAGACATTGACGAAGACACGGGAAATATGAGCGTCGATGCTCTTCGCGAGAAGCTTGAAGCGGCCAAGGTCACTAATACGCTTCCGAAGGTCGTGATTCCCGTGCACCTGTGTGGGACGTCGTGTGACATGCAGGCCATCCGCGCCCTCGGCGAGCAGTACGGATTCCGAATCATCGAGGACGCGTCACACGCTATCGGCGGCAGGTATCTCGATCTGCCAGTCGGTTCGTGCACGTACAGCGACATCACCGTATTCAGCTTTCACCCAGTCAAAATCATCACGACTGGCGAGGGCGGCATGGCCCTCACCAATGATGCTGGGCTAGCGCAGACGATGGACCTGCTTCGCAGCCACGGGGTCACGCGTGACCCAACGCTGCTGACGCGCGAATCCGACGGCGGCTGGTATTACGAGCAGGTCGCGCTCGGGTTCAACTACCGCATGACCGACATCCAGGCGGCACTTGGTCACAGCCAGTTGGCACGCCTTGATGAGTTTGTGCATCGCCGCCACCAGATTGCAGACTGGTATGACAGCAAGCTTGGCAAAAACCCGTCAGTTACTCGCCTTAGGAGGCCTGAGTTTGCATACTCTGCCCTTCACCTATATGTAGTGCTTATCGACGGGCCCAGTGGTAGTCGCGATCTGGTATTCGGCAAGCTTCGAGCCGCCGGTATCGGAGTCAACATGCACTATATGCCTGTCTACAAGCAGCCTTACTACTCGACGCTCAATTACGAACTAAGCGACTGCCCCTGTGCTGAGCTGTACTTCGAGCAAGCGATGACGCTGCCTCTTCACCCGGGCCTTAGTAGATCAGATACCGAGGCAGTGGTAGCCGCTATTTGCGAGGCGACGGCGTACGTAGTCAGGTGATTGTGACGGTCAGGATTAACTAGAGTACTGGTCCACACTTGTCGAATCAACGCGAGCGCATTCGCAGGCTGACTTGAAACTTGTAACCCAAATCATGCTCGAGTATTGTCTCGCGCGGAAAGGCTCCTAAAACAGATACGGTATCATCTGTGTCACCGAGGTAAGGGTCATCAAAATTGAGGTAGTTGTTGATGACGCCGATTTCGTCAATAATCGTTCGAAAAGCCACAAGCTCATACCCTGCCCGCTCGCACGCCACGGTAAGGCTTTCGTGGCAGTACAGGTTTACGTGCTCAAGGCCATCAAAAACGTTGCACGACCCCTGTAGG
>JBCJRT010000030.1:0-8996 GCA_039745115.1 Solirubrobacteraceae bacterium | reverse complement strand
ATTGCTGCCACTCCGTAGAAAAGCCCCGCCACCGTGTACACGCCAAAGAGAGTACGGCGGACGGAAACGCCGCGTGCGCGTGCTGCACGCAGGTCGCTGCCGACGGCATAGATGTTCGTCCCGAACCGCGTTCGCCTAAGAAGAAGCCAAAGGAAAGCGACCAAGCCAACGACGCAACCTGATGCTGGCAGCGGACCGAACCCGCCGGATAGGATCTCCGAAAAGCTGGCGGAGATGCTCCCCCCCGGCCGCTCCAAGAGTGCGAGGGCACCCCCAGACAACACGAAGAAGACCGCGATCGTCGCGACTACGGGCTGCACGCCAAGGTATCCGACGAGAAACCCGTTGACCGCTCCCACTAGGCCCGCGGCGGCGAGGACTACGAGACAAACCAGCACGTACGAGCCGCCGAGGGCCGGTAGCTGGGTAACGAACAGCGCGTTCAGAAATGCCAAGAATGCTACCGCCGAGAAGTCGAAGCCGCCGGAGATCACGACAAGAGTCTGCCCGACGGCGATGATCGCTAATGTCGCCGTGACGTTAGAAAGCTCTTGCAGCGTAAAGCTCGAAAACGCGTTGTTACGCACGCTCCCGTAGACAGCCAAAAGGACCGCCATCACGACGATAACCGGTACCGTTATCGGCACACCATTAATGAGCTTCATCGGCCTCGTGCCACTCATGATTGGTGACCGCCTTCGGATCCGCCGAGCATCCGCGCTAAGATCCTCTCCGAAGTAAGATCGGATCCCGCAATTCGTTCGGACAAGACTCCTCGGTAGCAAACGTGTACCGCGTCGGACAAATTGGTGATCTCCTCGAGATCCGTAGAATAAAAAAGTACGGAACCCCCGTCTGCTGTATATCTACGGATCATCTGGAAAATCTCGGCCTTGGTCTTTATGTCTACGCCACGCGTCGGGTCGTACATTAGTAAGACTTGTGAGTCAGCCATCAGCCACTTACCGAGTACGACCTTCTGCTGATTGCCTCCACTAAGGGCTCCTACGGGCTCAACAAGTGCTCGCTCACTTATGCGCAAACTCGTGAGCACTTGGCGCACCGCCTGTGTCTCTTTGGAGCGCCGAATCCACCCAACCCTCGTGAACCGCGTTAGCCACGGAAGCGTGAGATTCGCGCGGCCCGACATCGCCAACAGCACTCCCTCTTTAGCGCGGTCTTCTGGAACCAGACTGATACCAATCCCAGCTCGGATCGCGTCACGTGGCGAGCGAAGACGCAGCCGCTTGCCGTTGAGCTCGAAGTGTCCGCCTGTAATGCGCTGCGCGCCAAACGCAGACCAAAACAAGTCTCTTTGGCCATGCTCTTGGAGGCCAGCAACCCCGAGAACTTCGCCGCATTGAAGGGAGAACGATCCAGACGTGAGCCCCCCGCTCCGGATCTGTTTCGCGACGAGCCGCGGCGGTCCGGGCGTAGAATCCTTGGGAGGGAAAAGATCCGAGATAGACTCGCCGATCATCATCCGGATGATCTCGTCATCACGTAAGACCATGTTGTTTGAGGATCCGGCCACTCGGCCGCCTCGGAGTACAGTCAGTGAGTCGCAAATCTCGCGGACCTCAGCGAGCCGGTGGGTAACGAAGATGACGGTCGTCCCCCTCTGACGTAGCTTGGCCAGCTGCCGGAACAACCACTCGACCTCGACACGCCCAAGGGATGAGGTTGGCTCGTCCAAGACGAAGATCTCGGGATCTCGCGCGATCGCACCAACGATCTCCACTTGCTGCCTCACCGAGAGCGGGAGTGACCCCGCCCGTACACCTGGATCTATGTTAGAGAGATCCCACTGTTTCAGCTTCGCGGCGGCTGCTTCTCGCGTAGCTCTCCTTGAGACGAGTCGGCTACGGCCGACCGGAAGCGACGGGAGTGCCATGTTCTCGGCAACGGACAGGTCGGGGATCAGGCTCAGCTCTTGGAAAGCAGTCGAGATCCCGGCCGCGATAGCGTCAGACGGGGATGCGAGTCGTACGCGCATACCCCCTATGCGTATCTCGCCTGCATCAGGGTGAACGAGTCCTGCGAGGACCTTCACAAGAGTCGACTTACCTGCGCCGTTCTCGCCAATCACGGCGTGAACTGCCCCCCCGCGGACATCGAGGTTGGCTCCAGCGAGGGCTACCGTTGCACCGTAACGCTTCTCCAGCCCCTTAATGACCAGCGCTTCGCTCACGATTGCCCTTCCGATTGATATCGGCTATTGGCGCCCAGAGCGGCCCGGGGCGACTGAACCTCCGGGCCACTCTATTTTCATTGCAACGGATCAGGCGCTAGGGAACGAGACAGCTTTCACCAGGGGTTGCGACCCCGTCAATCGTGTTGTCACCACTGACAGCCACAGGCGACGTGGGGGTACTGATCTGGTCGCTCTTCCCGCTCAATGAAGCGTTAAGCCCCTGCCCAAGCAACGGCGAGTAGAAATTCGCGAAGAACCCGGGCGGAACCGCCGGTACATGATCTGATGGGTAGACATTCCCAATGCGCTTGGGATCGTCGCCGACCTTCAGATCCTCGTTGGCGTAGATAATCGGATCAATGATGGTCTCGTGACACCGTTGCTTGCGGGCAGCGTCTCCTCCGGCAAGCATGTTGTATGCCTGAACGAACGCGAGTCCGCCGGTAAATGTCGTCTCCGAGACAGCTATGCCTGGGAGTCCGATCGCCCCATCGACTCCGCTGCCCTTGGGCAGCATCATCTCAAGGTGCCCCTGAGACACGTTGCCAGCACACGGGAGCATCTTCTTGCCGAGCTTGAGGAGCTTGCCAGTAGCGCCCCAGCATCCGACCTGCGCGATGTACCCATCGAGATCAGGGTGGGCCGAAATGATCTTGGTTATTGCATCACGAGCCCCAGGCTGTGACCACATGCCTTCTTCTCGTGCTACGAGCTTGATGCCGGGATACTGCTTGAGAGCTTCATCGACGGCTTCCTGATGAATTGTGTCGAACGCAGTGCCTGCGACTCCAATGATCTCGGCGACCTTCCCGCTCTCGTCAAGGTATTTCGCAAGCCAATCCGTCCGGGCCGCCGCCATCTTCTGCACGTCGACATGGACATTGTAGGAGCACGGCTCCTCGGTCCAACTGTCGTAGTTGATAACGATCACACCCTGATCACATGCCTTCTTAACGGCACTGTTGATCGCTGTAGGAGAGATTGGATACAAAATGAGCGCATCTACCCCAGCGCTAACCTCGTCGGTGATCAGCTTGGACTGCTTCTGGGGATCCGTTCCCGCGATCTGGTGAGTAAATTCGACCTTCTCCTTATACGGGGAGGTGGCGACCAGAGCCTTGATCAGGTTCGCCGAAGCGTTCTGCCAGTCATTGCCTGAGTAGCTCTGAATCAGCGCAATCTTAAACTTCTTGCCGTTACCGTCTGATCCGGTTGAGTCGCTGCTACTTCCACACCCTGCGGCCGCCAGTGCCAACGCCACCGTGACTAGCGCTACGCCAGCTCGTTTCCCCACAAGCATTCTGAATCTCATCTCTATCTCCCCCGATTGCCGCACCGTCGAGTCAGTGCATGCGTATTCATCCTTGTACCGGCAGGCCGTTGATAAATGCAAACAACTAATTCCTATGACTACCATAGGCGTCGGCTATGCTTGGCCTTCGCGCTCGTTCCGTGGTCGGCGCACTCGACATCTATACATGCCGCCATCATGGCGGCCAAGTAGCGCTGAATATCTGAAGCTCGGTGGCTCAGCCCACCACGGGGTGATTCGCCGCCAGATGCGCGGAGCTCCATCTCGTTGGTCAGCTCTCGAAGTTCCTGGTGCTGATCTCCCGTGAGGAACGGCGCGCTTTCGCTGAGCGCGAAAGGTTCGAGCCGCTCTCGTAACGCGTATATCTCGTGGAGTTCAGCGCTTCGCGGACTGGGATCCGTGAAGTGCCGCAGGCCTCCGCGACCGCTTCCTGGCGAATCCCTTCTCCCGGAGAGAGGCGCCCTTGGACGATCTGCTCGCGGATCCAATAGCCCCAATGCTACCTTGCGCGCCCTCCCCACGGAGTGAGCAGGGAAAACCCTCGACCCCTTTGTGGCCCAGAGTAGAGAACTCCTCTCTTGCTGTCGCCAACTCCATGAGCTAGGTTTGCAACGGTCCCGGTCAGGTCCCGGTCCCGGTCAGGTCCCGGCGCGCGTACGAGTGGAGAGGCGGAGAAATGGCTGAAACGGAAGTCCGGCAGAAAGTCGGCGTTGACATCGGAGGCACCTTCACGGACCTCGTGACTCTTAATGTTGAATCTGGGAAGGCGGACGTGATCAAGACGTTCACCACTCCGCACGACCCGTCGGAGGGTTTCGTCAACGCGATCGACCGATGCCCGGTGCCGCCCAGCGAGATCGAGACTTTCATCACGCACGGGTCTACGACGGTGATCAACACGATCCTGACTCGCACTGGCGCCAAGGTGGGGTTCCTCACGACCCAAGGGCATCGCGACACGCTCGACATTGGGCGCGCCTTCCGCGAGGAGGGTCATCTCTACGACGCGAGTTGGCAGCGTCCGCACGTCGCACGGCCGATCGTGCCGCGGTACCTCAGACGAACGGTGCGAGAGCGGATTATGTACGACGGGTCCGTCATGTGGCCGCTCGACGAAGCAGAGCTGCTCGGGGTCATCGATCGGTTCAAGGCCGACGGAGCCGAGATCGTCGCGATCTGCTTCATCAACTCCTATGTCAACCCTGCCCACGAGCGTCGTGCGCGGGAACTCGTCGTCGAGGCATGGCCCGAGGTCAGAGTCGAGTTGAGTTCAGACATCGCCCCAGTGCCGCGCGAGTACGACCGTGCAATCACTCTCGCTCTCAACTCGTACGTCGCGCCCGTCGTGAGCCGCTACCTAGGACGCATCGGCGACGAGATGAAGCAGCGCGGCTACGACCGGAAGATCCACGTGATGCAGAGCCCCGGCGGGACGGTTGAGTCCGAGATCATTGAGAGCGTTCCCGTTAGCACCATGATGTCCGGCCCTGTTGCGGGCGTCCTTGGTGCGCAGTATCTGGGCGAAGTCCTCGGAATCCCCAACATCCTGACGTTTGACATGGGGGGGACAAGCACGGATGTCGCCGCCATTACTGAGGGCGAGCTCGCCTTCTCAAAGCGGCATCAGATCGAGTGGGACATCTACTCGGTCCTCCCAATGGTCGAAATCAACTCTATCGGGCAGGGCGGAGGCAGCATCGTCTGGATCGACCAGGCGGGTGCCCTCCGGGTCGGGCCGGAAAGCGCCGGCGCGAACCCCGGGCCAGCCTGTTACGGCCGAGGCGGCCAACAGGCGACGGTCACCGACAGCAATGTCCTACGCGGGGTTGTCCAGACGGACGCTTTCGTAGGCGGTGAAATCAGTCTAGACCTCGACCTCGCACGTGCGGCGATTGGCAAGCTTGCTGATCCGCTCGACGCGTCGGAGATCGATGTTGCACGCGGCATTCATGACATCGCGAACGCGAACATGATTGAGGCTATCCGGGGCGTCACGATCTACAAGGGCATCGATCCGCGCGAGTACACGTTGTTGTCATTCGGTTCCGCCGGGGCGCAGCACATCAGCGCGATCGCGAACGAACTTGGAGTCCGTAACGTGATCATTCCGATTCTGCCGGGAGCGTTCTCGGCATTTGGGCTCATCTGCAGCGACGTGAAGGTTGATCTGACCAAGTCGGTTGTTAAGACAATCGACGCGCTCAGCAATGACGACCTGAATGCCGTGTTCGCGAAGCTCGAAGCGGAGGCGCTCGCAACGCTCGAAGCCCAGGACGTCCCCGCATCGACGACAGTCCTCGAACGTTTCATCGAGGGTCACTACGCTGGCCAGACATGGGAAACGGTTGCGCGCGCGCCCCTTGGTGAGTTCGACGACACAAAGCGCGCCGAGCTCATCGAGACTTTCCATCGCACGCACGAGCAGCTCTGGGCGTTCCGCGCCGCTGATCTCCCCATCACCCTGCTGAACATCCGCGTCGCCATCGCCAGCCCGACACTCAAGCCGCAGCTTCCGCAACTGGCCAAGGGATCCGGCAAGCCGAGCGACGACGCGATCCTATACCGGCGCTCAGTGCACTGGGCAAGCGACGACGGGCCTCAAGAAGTGCCTTTCTATGACCGCTCGAAGCTGCTGGCAGAGGACGTCATTGAAGGACCCGCGGCAGTTGTTGAAAAGACGACTACGACGCTGCTGCATCGTGGCGACGTCTGTACCCCGGACGAGCACTCCAACCTTCGCATCACTAAGGAGGTCCTCCATGCCTAGCACCGACATTCGCGCCGAGGCGCGTCCACCGATTCGAAAGATGACGAGTACGGAATTCGAGCAGCACTATCAGTGCGATCGGGTAACTGCCGAAATCATCCGCAACGCGTTTGTCATGGCCGTACGGCACATGACAAACGCGCTTCAGCGCTCATCGTTCTCTCCGATCATCCGGGATCAGCGTGACATGGCATGCGGCGTGTTTTCAGGCGCCGACGAGAACTACGACGTTGTGGCCCTCGCCGAGGGCTGCATGCTTCACATCTGCACGGCCCCATACAACGTGCGTGAGATCGTTCGTGAGTATGGCCCGGAAAACCTCCGGCCGGGTGACGTCCTCGTTTCGAACGATCCGTACCGAGGCGGCAATCACATCCTCGACGTAACGGTCATTCGCCCGGTTTTCATCGACGGCGTCCCGAAGTTCTACGCCGCGAACCGAGCTCACCACAACGACATGGGTGGCTCGAACCCGGGCGGTTGGAACGGCGGCAGCGTTACGCACATCTACCAAGAGGGGCTTCGTGTCGGGCCGGCGCTGCTCTACGCAGAGGATGAGCCGGTTCGCTCCACCTTCAACCTTTTCCTCGACAACACTCGGCTCCCGCACAACTCGCTCGGCGACCTTCGTGCGCAGTACGGAGCGTGCGTTGTCGGCGAGCGACTTCTGGTCAATCTGGTCGAGAAGTATGGACTAGAAATCGTGAAGGGTGCGATTCGCTACGTGCTCGATCACGGTGAGCAGAGCATGAACTCGGCCATCGAGGCGATTCCGGACGGTGACTACAGCTACACGGACTTCCTTGATGACGACGGATTCGAGACTGAAAAGCACATCCGGTATCGCTGCCAGGTTTCGATCCGCGGGTCGCGCGCCGAGATCGACTTCTCAGACAGCGAGCGCCAGTGCGAGGGCAATATCAGCGGCGTCTGGTCCATCAACGCCTCTGGCGCGATGATCGCTTTCAAGATGGTCGTCGATCCTTTCACGCCTCTCAACGCAGGGGCGCTGAGGCCAGTCGATCTCTTGTTCCCGGTTGGCAGCATGCTCAACTGTTTGCCTCCGACATCGCATGCAGCCAGCAATGTGGTCTCGTCCGAACGTGCCGCATCAGCGGTCTACGGGGCATTGGCCAAAGCGGCGCCCGAGCGCGCGTTTGCAGAGAACGTGTCGTCCACGGGAATCATCTGCTGGGGCGGAGAGGACCGACGGTCAGGGGAGGTTGAGCCGTTCGTGAACATGCAGTTGTCCTTCGGCAGTTGGGGCGCCACCGCGACGTCGGATGGATTGCCCTACTGCCTTTCCGTCGTCGGCAACTGCTCGGAGATCCCGGTGGAAATTCTAGAGGTTGAGTACCCCTTTGTCTGCCTCGACAAGGAGTTCATGATTGACACCGCCGCCCCCGGGGAGTTCAGGGGCGGGCCTGGGATCACCTACACCAACCGCTCACTGGTGTCGGCAGAGATTTCCCTCTCGTGTGATCGCATGCGTTACGGGCCTTGGGGGTTGTTCGGCGGCGCGGACGCCATGCCGCAAGCGCTGTATGAGGTCATCGACGACGATGCGCCCCTCAAGTTGGGATGGTCGCCCGTCGAAGCGCTCCGGCCGATCAGCGGCCTCTTCAACGAAGAGGGGCACGCCGACGCCAACGGGAACGACTACCGCACGTCGAAGTTCTCCCATGTCAAGGTGCCACCGTCCACTACCTTGCGGATGATAAACGCGGCCGGTGGTGGCTATGGAGACCCGTTCAACCGGGAACCCGGGCGAGTGCTGGACGACGTGCGCAACGAGCTTGTCTCGCGCGAAGCGGCGCGCGAGCACTACGGCGTCGTGATCGCTCAAGATGAATGGGCAGTCGACGAAGAGGCAACTCTCGAACTGCGCAAGACACGACAGTCGGAAAAGCGGCCGATCAAGATCAAGGGATGGCGCGGCCCCGAATGGTTCGAAGAGTCTGAGGAGGATCAGCGATGAGCGTCCTGAAGGGTGTCTACTACCCGCGGCCTGAGGAGCAGTACTTGACGGTCGAGAGGCGGCCGTCAGAGGGTGTCTGTCTCGAATGCGGAGGAGCAGACATCCAGCGTTACGCGGCTTTTACCGCACGAGGGCCGAGGTTCGTTCACAAGTGTCAGGCCTGCTTCGCGCTGCTGCGTGAGGAAGGGCCGAATCTTGAGGAAGCGCATCCACCGTTCTGGCCGATGACGCGTGACTGGGACGCGAGTCGCGCCGGCTGAGCGGGCAGCCATGAGCGAGTCAATCGACAGTGTTCCGCACGTCGTCGTCGACGACGTCCCCGGGATCCGGGCGGATCACCCGTACGCGAGGACCCTCAAGCACCTGATCACGCCATGGACGCTGGGGTCCGAACAGCTGTGGGTAGGGCTGTCAGAGGTCGATGGCGGCTCGTCGTCCAACCGTCATTCGCATGCCAACGAGGAGGCGTTTTTCGTCATCTCTGGACGCGGCGCTATCGAGGTCGGCAATGGACGGGTTGAGGTCCGTCCGGGCAGCGCTGTCCTAGCGCCAAGTGGTCAACCGCATCGGCTTGTCAACGAGGGCAACGAGCCGATGCGGGTGCTCTGCTGCGCTGCGCCAGCGTTCGATCGCGCGACGTTCGACGAAGCTCACCTGCTGGCGCCATGAGACTCGCGGCTCGCGCGATCAACCACGGACCGCCGCCGAGATGGCACAGATCTTGCGCGGGCGGGCCGGCGTCTCG
>JBCJRT010000029.1:0-9207 GCA_039745115.1 Solirubrobacteraceae bacterium | reverse complement strand
CGATCGAATCGTTGACGAGTACCTAGGACCAATCGATGGGGATGCCTCCCGCCGAGCCCTCGAATCCACATCTCAATTCATCGAACGCTACTCGGAATCGGTCTGCCCCGAGGCTTTAGCCCGCCGCTCTAGCCTCCTCTCTGAGCCAAGTTGGAAGCACACGAGCTTATGGCGCGGGCGCCGGCGGCTGATTGAGCGCATCGCTAAAGCCGTCTCATCGCTGCGCCGAGTAAGCTGAACGCGTAGGTAGCTAGCCTTGCCAAATCCAAACCTAACCACCCAACATGCCCGGGCGTTCGCGACAAGGTTGCGTCAGCTTCTTTCTCCGACCGGGATCCTCGGCAGCCGCAATACCGGGTGGTTCGATCGGTTGGCAGCGCGGATTGGCCTTTCAGCTGACCGCCTTTTTCTACGCCGCGCCGCGGCGCTCGATAAACTCAGCAAGCTAGCCAAGTCGGTCGAAGGAACGCTGGCCCGCGGGCACCTCAAACCAAGGCCACGAATTGTCGTCTGCGCGCTGCGCGGCTGGGCGGACCACAACGCCTACGAGTTCGTCATCGCGCAGGCCCTGCGCCTGCGCGGCGCGGACGTTACTCTCGTAACCTGTGGCGGAGGTCTGCCCGCCTGTGAAATGGGATGGCCCCGACAGGCCTACCCAGGCCCATGTGACCGCTGCGCGTGGATGACCAACAATTTGGCCGAGGCGAGCGGGCTACAGCACGAAAGACTGGCGACTTACCTGCCGTGGGGTGACAACCCTCGAGATGCACCGACGGAGGCGCCGTCGCACGAGCCAGAGTTCGACCCGAGAGCTGCGGCCGTCTCAAGCTCAATCTGGCAGCTAAGATCCGCATCACTTGAGAACCACAAGCTCAGCCGGACAGTGCTGGCAGACAACGCCGTGACTGCTTCGGGCGCCTACGAAGCTGCGCAGGCAATACTCGATCGCTGCCAGCCAGAGGCTTTATTTATGTTGAATGGCATGTTCGCCGCGGACCGCGGGATGCGGGCCGCTGCGATCGCCAGAGATATCCGAGTAACTACGTATGAATTTGCCCCCCGCAACGGTGCGCTCGTTTTCTCACAAGGTGGTTTCGCGCCGCAATTTCAAATGGACAGGATCTGGGCGGCAACCCGCGACAAAGCACTCTCGCCAGACCAAAGCCAAGCTCTCGATACGATGATGTTGGACCGTAGAGGCGGGCGCGGTGTGTACGAATCGTACGGATTCTCCGCAGAGGATCCGGCCAATATTCGAAGTGCACTCGAGGTCCCAGAGGGAGACAGGATCGTTAGTCTCCTGACAAACATCCCGTGGGACACTGCCTTTGCTGGCGATGAGTCAGTTTATTCATCAATGTTCAATTTTGTCGAAGACGCGGTACGCAAGATCCGCGACGTGCCGCAGACCACCCTGATAATCCGAAGCCATCCGGCTGAGACCAAGTGGGGCACAGACGAACCGGTGGAGCCAGCGCTCAGGGACCTGATCGCTGACATGCCCGCGAACATTAGGTTCGTAGGATCCGAGGATAAGCTCAGTACGTATGGGCTGATTGACGCCAGTAACTTGATCTTGTCCTACTCAACGACGGCTGGCTTGGAGGCAGCGCTGCAAGGGCGACCGGTAATTGTCGCTTCGAATGTCCACTACAGTCGGCGCGGATTCACGGTCGATCTAGACGGCGCAGGGCAGCTGGGAGACCTGCTTCAAAGCTTTCCGCCTGCGCTGAGCGACGAGCAGATAGCTCTAGCGCGCAGGTACGCCTTTGCATTCTTCTTCCGGCTGATGGTTAGCTTCCCGCGGATCGAGCGGCGGCCTCACGGCGCTGCGGCGCGCGTGCCCGTCTCAGCCGAAAGTCTGAAGCTAGGTGTTGATCACTTTCTTGACTTCATCTGCGACGCAATCATGACCGGCGGAGAGTTCGAGTTACCCGATCCTCTAACACGGGCGCCATACCTTCCAACTCGACATCGCAGCGACGCTTCCGCTTTGGACCATCCGCGACAACCGAATCGTCTTAGAGACGAAGGCGCAACGCCAGCGAGATGACCCCGCTGCGCTGCCCCCCGGTTAATGGCGCGAAGTCTCTCAGCTGAGCCAATTCTGCACTTACACACCTGCATCGGCAGCGGCGCTTATCTGGTCACCACATAGCGGCGTCCCACGAGCAACATCGCACGCAGCCCGTGCCCCGATTACGTCCCCGATGCGATCAGGGGGAAGCCCATCCCCTGGCCGGATCGCCCGAACGTTCGATGTGGTGAAAACCTCGCCACGTTTTACGTCGGCAACGCAGTAGAGCGACCGCCGGAACTGCAAAGAACCCTCCTCGGCCGCCGACACTCCGAAGTGCACGCTTCCGCGCGATTCCCATGCGCTATGCACGTCGCGCACGAGTGACGCGAACTCGGCAGGCTCAACCGAGAAGGCGCTGTCAACGCCGCCCTCAGAACGATCAAGCGTCAGGTGCTTCTCGATCACCACTGCTCCGAGGGCGACGCTCATAACGGCCGCGACGTTGTCGCGAGTATGGTCCGAGAGGCCAACATGGCAGCCGAATCTGGTGCGCAGTTCGGGGATTGTGGCCAGATTAAGATCAGACGCCAGCGCCGGATAACTGCTGGTGCACTTCAGTAGCACTACCTGCGTGTTGCCCTCGCTCGCGGCGGCAGAAAGGGCGTCATCAATCTCCTGCAATGAGGCCATGCCGGTCGAAATGATCAGCGGTTTGCCAGTGGCAGCGACGCGGCGGATCAGCGGGAGGTCGACGATCTCGAACGAGGCGATCTTGTAGAGCGGGGCTTCAAGCTGCTCGAGGAGCTCGACGGCGGTATCGTCAAACGGCGTACTGGATGGGATCATCCCCAGTGCGCGCGCCCGTTCGAAGATCTCGGCATGCCACTCCCACGGGGTATGAGCCTCGTCGTACAGATCGTAGAGTGATCGACCATTCCACAGGCTCTGCGGGTTGTCGATCATGAAGGCACCCTCATTGATATCGAGCGTCATCGTGTCGGCCGTATAGGTCTGCAGCTTTAGAGCGTGGGCACCTGACTCAGCCGCGGCGTCAACGAGCATCAGTGCCCGCTCCAGTAATCGGTTGTGGTTCCCCGATAACTCTGCGATAACGAGCGGCGGAACGTCTGTGCTGATGCGACGACCGGCGATAGTGATGTCGTCAGGCATGACGCTGAAGCGTACTAGCCAGCCGGAGACTCTGATGAGGACCATGCACCGCGAGAGATCGAGAGGATTACGACGCCTTCCGGACCAGAGGAGCTCCGACGCGTGACCTGACGCGTGCCAATACGAACAAATCCAAGACGGCCGTAGAGGGCGAGCGCCCCCCTATTGTCGGCCATAGCTTCGGACACGACCGTGCACGCACCGAGATTGGTGAATGCGTGGTCGAGCGCCAGGCTACCGAGCGCCGACCCGGACCCTCGTGGGGCAGTCGGGTCGCCGACATAGAGACTCCATGCCCAGGCACCGGCTGTATCGGCGAGGGGCGAGAACGAGACGAATCCGAGCGGACGGCTATCACGCAACAGGACGCGGTAGCGGTTGGGGTCACCAGCGAGCGCGTCAGCAAACCACCGCTGATGTTCCTTCATCGCGATTAGCTCCGGGCTGAACATGTGCATCCGAACAGGATCCGAATTGCGCCAGGTACGGATCAGGCCCTCATCAACTTCCAGCAGTGGGCGCAGGGAGAATTCGTCGGGCTTAGCAGCCACGGTAGATCAGCTCTGAGATGTCGGTTCGATCATTGAGCAGGCCGTATGCAGCCTGAGACATCTTCTGCAGGCGTCGCGGATCTCGTTTGAGACTGTGGATGTTCTCGGCAATCATGGTTGCTGAAACGGTTGCAATCGGTCCGAGATTTATGGCCGCTCCTCGCTCCGCGAGTTCCGCCGCGATGAGGGCTTGATTGTCTGCCGTAACGACGATGACAGTCGGTAGGCCGACGATGCAGCGCTCCCACGATGATGCCCCACCGGCACCTATCGCCAGATCAGCGGCATCCATCAGATTCGCGATCTCAGATGTCTGCACATGGCACAGATACCCGAGATTGCGGCAATGCTCGACGATGCCGTCGCGGTCGGGGTGGTGCGCCCCGATGACGACGTCCACAACGCTTCCTTTGCTATCGAGCGCGTCGAGCGCCCCTAGCGCGAGCGCTGTGCCGTTGGCTCCATCAACGCCACCGAACGACACGAGGATGCGGCCGAGATCGGTGCGATCATGACGCTGCCGACCAACGGTGAACTCGTCGCGCAGGAGAGCAAATTCTGGTCCCTGCATCACCTGTGCCTTTGGCGGCACGAGCCCCGAGTAGCTAGCTGCGCCTTCGGGGCGAAGATTCTGATCGAGCAGCACGTCGCAGTCATGCTTGCGGTTCGCGAGGTCGTCAATCACCATCACCTTGCCGACGAACGGGCGCAGGAGCGATTCCCAGGTTGCGTCAATGCCGTAGTGGTCGACGACGAGCCAGTCCACTGTGATGCCGGCAAGAGCAGCGATCGTCATCTCGGCGTCAGTCGCCGGTGAGACGGTGAGCCAAGAGCCATTCGTTGATCCGTCGACCTCGGCTGCGGAGTGCGGAAGCTCAACCACTGCGTCTGCGATCTCGCTAACGCGCGGAACAAACGCGTATGAGCCTGCTGCACAGACAAACGTTACGTCGGCTCCACGGCGCTTCAGCGACTCCGCCAGCGTGAGGCAGCGCGATAGGTGCCCTGCCCCGATCGATAGCGAGGCGTCGGCGCGGAAGCACACCTTCAAGCGTTGCTTCACTAGCGCTGCGTCGTCCACGGGCGGCCCGCTGGGGGCGTCCCCAGAAGAAACCACTTCAGATCATCCCGTAGGCAGAGTTAGTCTCGCTGCTATCCGAATCCGGAATAGACGAGTTTAAGGGCATAATTGTTAGTAATCTCACTAGGTACGCCCCTCCAGTACATTGCCAGTCGTTGTGTGGTTGATAGGCCTTGCGATCCGCTATCCTACCTGCGTTGATGAATCAGGCACGCTCCACTGACATCATTATGGATCCCCTTCACGTAGCTTCACTTCACGCGCAATGCGCAGTTGATGCTCGCGTGGGACGGCCGACCCGAGTGTCGTGGTGACAGCAGGTCGTTTATGGCGCCGCATGTAGTGGGGATCATTCAGGCCCGCATGGGGTCTAAGAGACTGCCCGGCAAGGTGCTCATGCCGATTCGGGGTGTGCCGGCGCTTGAGCTTGAGCTTTCGCGGATCCGGCCATCGGAGACGCTTGATGCAATTTGCATTGCTACCTCAGACCTCAATGTCGACGGTCCAATTCGCGCATTCGCGAGGTCTGCTGGGATCGAGTGCGTGAGCGGCCCTGAGGATGATGTCCTGTCCCGCTTCGCGCTCGCCGCCCGCTTCATGTCAGCCGATGTCGTGGTGCGTCTCACCGCGGACTGCCCATTTCACGATTGGCGCGTGGTCGACCAAGTTGTCAAAGCGTTCAGCGAGGGTGGCGCTGTGTACGCATCGAATGCGCTCCGTCGAACTTTCCCCGTGGGGCTGGATTGTGAGGTCATGGCGACTGAGGCGCTCCTACTTGCCGACGCGGAGGCCAAGGATCCGGTGGCGCGCGAGCACGTCACCCCGTTTCTCTACAGACAGGGCAGTTGCGGTGTCGTCCACGTTCAACTCCCCGTTAATCTCTCGTCGCTGCGCTGGACGCTGGACACGGCGGAGGACCTCCGTGCCATTCGTGGCATCGCCAACGCGCTACGGGGAGATGACTGGGCCGGAGCCTCATGGACGGACATTCTGGCAACGGTCCTATCCGACCCTTCGCTCGCAAACGTCAACGCAGCCGTTTCCGACCGGAATCTCACGTGACGGATGTCGGCAACCTGGAGTGAGGTTCCGGAACGGCTGTGATGCTTCCGCCATTCCGAACCGACAAGGATTTCGATCCCGATGCGCTGCGCTGCGCTGATAGTCTACCGCTGCCAATGATCAACTATTGTAAGCGTTGCGTTCTGCCAAGTACCAAACCCGACCTTACGTTCGATGAGTTCGGTGTCTGCAGTGCCTGCAGGTACTTCGACAGTCGCCCGCAGGTCGATTGGGGTCAGCGCGAGCAGGAGCTTCGGACAATTCTTCATCAACACCGCGATCGCAATCCAAGCGGTTGGGACTGCGTCATTCCTGTCAGCGGTGGCAAGGACAGCACATTACAGGTGCTCAAGCTTCTCGAACTCGGCGCCAATCCGCTCTGCGTCACCGCCACAACATGCGACCTCTCCGAGATAGGGCGCCGGAACATCGAGAACATCAAGAACCTCGGCGTCGACTATCTGGAATTCTCGCCAAACCCCGTCGTACGGCGCGAGCTAAATCGAATCGGCCTGACCCACGTAGGTGACATCTCCTGGCCTGAACACGTGGGCATTTTCACGATCCCGGTCCAAGCCGCGGTGCGCTACGGGGTCTCCCTCATTGTGTGGGGTGAGAACTCCCAGCACGAGTACGGCGGTCCGGCCGCGGCCGCCGAGAACCACGTTCTCAACCGGCAGTGGCTGGAGGAATTCGGCGGTCTTCTCGGACTGCGGGTCTCAGATATTCCAGCATTCTCCGAGATCACCGCGGAACAGATTCTTCCTTACCAATACCCATCCGATGACGAGATCGCAGGCGTCGGCGTCACAGGCCTTTTCTTAGGGTACTTCATGCCTTGGGACGGATTCACCAACGCGCTCGTCTCACAGGCGCATGGTTTCGAGATGTACCCCCGCGCCGTGGAGACGACCTTTCTAGGCTATGAAAATCTGGACAACTACCAGTCGGGGATCCACGACTACTTCAAGTTCCTCAAGTTCGGCTTTGGCAGGGCCTCCGATCATGCATCGCTACACGTTCGGAGGGGTCGTCTGAGCCGCCGCGAGGCCATTGAAATCGTCCGCAAGTGCGACGGGAGATACCCGTGGTCGTACCTCGGGCGCCCCTTGGAGGACATCATTCGGCCGCTCGGTATCTCGATCGCCGAGTTCGATGAGGTCTGCGATCAGTTCACGAACTCAAGTCTTTTCGAGACCGATGCCTCGGGGCTCCTTCGCCGTCAGTCCGACAACACGCTCGTCAAAATCAACTACGACAATTTGTGACGAAAGTTGGCGTGATTGACCTTCGGTTGAGCAACCTCGGCTCGGTTGTCGGGTGCGCGACTTCGCTGAACGCAGATGTCGTCGTCTGCCGGCGCCCGGAGGACCTAGCGGAGTTCGATCGCATCATCATCCCCGGCGTTGGAAGCTATCGGTTCGCAATGGAGCAACTGCGGGCTGACGGCTGGGGCAGACAGCTCGACGAGCGAGTATTTGCGCGCGGCGTGCCGGTGCTGGGCATCTGCCTCGGCATGCACCTGCTCGGTGACGTCGGGGTCGAAGGCGGTGCGACGGAGGGCTTGGCAAAGTTTTCGGGGATCGTTCAGCAGCTCGAGGTCGGCGCCCTCCCCCTGCCGCACATGGGTTGGAACAGCGTCCAACACGCCGACGATCGGCTCTTCGAGGGCATTCCGAGCGGCGCCGACTTCTACTTCGCCCACTCCTTCGGTTTTGCTTCCGCTGCCGCGCCAACTGTCATTGCCACGGCAACGTACGGTAGTACCTTTCCTGTCGCGATTAGGGTGGGGACCATCGTTGGCGTGCAGTTCCATCCTGAGAAGAGTTCTCTCTGGGGCCTTCGCCTGATGCGCAACTTCCTGTTCGGGGAGGCGTAGTGCTCAAGACCCGCATCATCCCAACGCTCCTCCTCAAAGGTCATACGTTGGTCAAAGATCGACAATTTGCTGGTCAGCGCCCAGTCGGAACGCTACTTCCGGCGGTGCGTGTTTACAACTCGCGCGATGTCGATGAGCTCGTGATCCTCGATGTAGCTGCTAGCCGTCAGGGCCGCGGCCCTGACATATCTGCGATCGAACGCGCTGCTGCTGAAGTACGTGTTCCTCTCTCGATCGGCGGCGGGGTTACGACCGTCGCCGACTTCGAGTCGATCCTGCAAGCCGGCGCCGACAAGGTCGTGGTGAACTCCGCCGTCTTCGACGACCCGACTATCGTGAGGGCTGCCGCTGACCGTTTCGGTTCGCAATGCGTGATCGTAAGCATTGATGTACTCCGAGATGCTACCGGCCGGTTCATGTGCGTCTCGCATTCCGGCTCGAGTGTACGCAACGTTACGCTCGAAGAGCACGTAAAGATTGTCGAGGCCCAGGGGGCTGGAGAACTTCTAGTATGCTCGATCGAGCACGATGGGGAGATGTCTGGCTACGACCTCGAGGCCCTTGACTCCACGGTTTCCGTAGCGTCTGTCCCGATCATCCTATCGGGTGGCTGCGGCAGCTACGCGCACATGCATCTCGCACTTTCTGAGCACGGCGCCAGCGCAGTAGCAGCTGCCAGCATCTTTCACTTTACCGAGCAAACGCCACTGGGTGCGCGCGCGTATCTCGCAGACCAAGGCCTCCACGTTCGTGACAGCGAGATCGCGACGCAAGAAACCGCAACGCAACACCTTCAGAAACCATGACGTCCAACCGGTGCCGAAGATATTTCATAGGAACCCTATAATCTCCAAGACCGCTGGTGGTCGGTGGCGGTTGTTGATTACCCGCGCTCTCGCGACAGGATCATTCTGCTGCAGAGCCTCAAGTGAGAGGTTGAGCTTAGACCATGTTTGAACAGAAGAGAGAGCGTACCCCGCGGGAGCTTCACTCGACGCGCCGCAAAATGTGGGACGCGAGTATGAGCAATCACACTCGCTACATCGACCCCGCAACCGGGCGATTTGCTGAAAGGTTTACCGAGATGCGGCCGTGCCCGACATGTGATGGGTCCAGCAACAGGCGGCTGTTCGACAAGAGCGGAGGGACCTACAACCGCTGCCTGGACTGCGGAATGGTGTTCTTGGGGCCTGTGTTCCGTGATGAGCACCTCATTGCTTACTACCGCGGTAACCATACGGTTCAGAGCGAAATAGTCGAAGATGACCTAGCGTTTTACATGCGACTCTATGAAGAGGGGCTAGGTAGTCTGCCAGCCCCCGTGCTCCCCGCTGGGCGCCTCCTTGACTACGGATGTTCGACAGGTGTCTTCCTCGGTCTCGCGGCAGACCGAGGTTGGGACTGTTCGGGAATTGAACTAAACGCCGCCGAAGCGGCTATCGCA
>JBCJRT010000028.1:0-10236 GCA_039745115.1 Solirubrobacteraceae bacterium | reverse complement strand
GCGGCCAGCGCAATCGGCTCGCCGTGCTCGTCGGTCCCCGTCAGAAAGAAGACGTCATCGCCGCGCTGACGATGGTGGCGGGCCAGCACGTCGGCCGCGATCGACGTGTAGGCATGCCCCAGGTGCGGAGCAGCATTGACGTAGAAGATCGGTGTTGTTACGTAGAAAGCGGGCCGGGCCATCGAGCTGAACGCTAGCGGGCGGGCAGGCCTGCGCGAAGGCCTGCGCGATCAGTCTGCTGCGATCAGCGCCGCGGCACCGCCCGCGCCAGCGGCGCCTGCGGCTGCGAGCGGGCGGCGCGGGATGCGCGCAGCGCGATTCCAGCGCCGATCGCCGTCGCCGCTACTCCCAGCCCAAGCCAGGCGGCGCCAAGCAGCCAGAGCGTCAGCGTCGCCGACTGCGGCGCGGCCCGCAGCGGCGCTCGCAGAGCGGCGCGCGGACCGCGGCGAGCAGCGCCACCGCGCGGCGCGCGCGGCGCCAGCGGCGCGAGCACTGGCGCGGTTGGCACCGCTGCAAATAGTGGCAGCGGGTCGCGGTAGCCGTCGCGGCGGCGCTGCAGCCTCGCGCCCACCTGCAGCAGCCCGTCGCTGCCAAGCCGCCCCAGCGGTTGCCCGGCGAGCAGCCTCTGCCCGCGCCTGACAGTCGTGGCGGAGAGGCCGATCTCGGTTGCCGCCAGCCGGCCACATTGCAGCGTCACGGCGCGCCGCCGGTCGGGCAGCCGACCACTGAAGCTGACGATGCCGGAACAGACCGCCTTGACCTCGCTGCCCCCAGCGCCGCGCAGTGTCACGCCGCGGTGCGCGCCGCGCCGGTAGCGGTCGCCTTGATCGAAGCTAAAGCGCTCCGCGATCTGGCGAGTGTCGAGCGGCCAGTGCCAGGCCGCGGCGGCGGCCAGCGCAGGTGTCACCAGCAGTGCCACCAGCAGTGTCGCCAGCAGTGCCGCCAGCAGCGCCATTAGCGCGGCTGTTAGGGCTAGAACTCTGCGGTGCGGCATCGGCGCTGACATTAGGCGGAAGATTGCGAACTTTTTAGGATCGAGTGAGCCGTGCTGCAGCGTTGTCGCAGAGCTGCAGCGCTGCTGGCCTGCGGCGCTACGATTTCGGCGTGCCTGCCGCGTCGAAGCCGCCCCTCGCGGTAATCCTTGGAGCTGGCCGCGCGGCTTGGGGCGGGCTGCCCTCCGCCGTCGTCGACATCCCTGAGCACGGCCGCGTGCTGGACTGGACGCTGGCCGCGCTGGCGGCGCTCGGCGAGCCCGAGATCCGCTTCATCGGTGGCTACCGGGCAGAAGAGGTGACGCGGCGCTACCCCGGCGTACGAATCGTGCTCAACGCCGACTGGCAGCACACCGGCCCGGCCGGCTCACTTGGCCTCGCCGGACTTGATCCGCAGCGCACAACGTGGGTCGCCTACTCCGATGTGATCCTGCGCCCAGAGTCGGTTACCGCGCTGGCGCAGGCGCCGGGCCCGGTTGCGCTGGCCGCCGACTCGCACTGGCGCAGCCGCTATGACGACCGCGCCGCAGCCGACCTTGACCGGGCCGAAAAGCTGCTGCTCGACGGCAGCCAGCTGGTCGAGCTTGGCAAGCAGCTGGACGCCAAGCGCGCCAACGCCGAACTGGCTGGCCTCGTGCGCTTTGATCCGCCAGCCGTCGCCTTGATCCTCACGGCCCTTGCCGACGGCCGCCTGGCGGCAACCGCGACGCTGCCCGACATCGTCCAGCTCTGCCTTGACGAGCAGCTCGCCGTCAACACCGTCGATCTTGAGGGCGACTGGGCCGAACTTGATGCCAAGCAGGATTTGGCGCGCTTCATCTTGGGCACGAAGGCCGAGTCGCTGGAGCGGCTGCGGCCGATGGATCACGGCGGCGAGATCGGCGCACAGGTCGCGTTCACGGCCGAGCGCTGGTCGGCCGAGCCGGGCGCGATCGTCAAGCAGATCCTCGGCGAGCTGCCGGGCGAGCAACTGATCGTGCGCAGCAGTGCCCGCTCCGAGGATGGCTGGCTGGAATCCGGCGCCGGCCGTTACACCAGCATTCTCGACGTTGCGCCAACAGCGGCGGCGCTCGGCGCTGCGATCGACGAGGTGCTGGCCTCCTATGGCGATGCCGCGCCGGACGATCAGGTGCTGGTCCAGGAGATGCTCACCAACGTCGTCCTCAGCGGCGTCGTGATGACCCGCACACACGCCACCGGCGCTCCCTACTACGTGATCAACTACGACGACTCAACGCAGAGCACCGACGCCGTCACGGCGGGGCGCGATGTCCGCACACTGATCGTCCACCGCAGCCTGCAAACGCCTGCCGCCGTGCCGGAGAAACTGGCCGCCGTGCTCAGCACCGTCCGCCGGATTGAAGGGCTGGTCGGCCACGACTCGCTGGACATCGAGTTTGCGCTCTGCGGGAAACGCGTCCACATCCTGCAGGCGCGGCCAATCGTCTTCGCGCACGGGCCCCCGGCGGTCGCTGACGAAGCGGTCGACCTGGTGATCGAGCAGGCCGAGGCGGCGCTGGCGGCGCGCGCCGCGCCGGGGCCGACGCTGCTTGGCGCCAACGCGCACTTCAGCGTGATGAGCGACTGGAACCCGGCCGAGATCATCGGCACAACGCCGCGCCAGCTGGCCGCCAGCCTGTACCGCTACCTCGTCACCGACGAAGTATGGGCGCGGCAGCGGGCCGAATACGGCTACCGCGACGTGCGACCTTGCCAGTTGCTGTTCGACCTTGCCGGCCATCCTTACGTCGACGTCCGCGCCAGCTTCAACTCGTTTATCCCGGCGGCGCTCGGGGACCCGCTGGCTGAGCGGCTGATCGACGCCTACCTGGCGCGGCTTGAGGCGGCGCCGCAGCTGCATGACAAGGTTGAGTTCGAGATCCTGCTGACCTGCCTGACGCCCGACTTTGCGCAGCGCTCCAGCTGGCTGGCGGAGGCAGGGATTGGCGCTGGCGAGCTGGCCGAGCTGGAAGCTGCGCTGCGTGATTTGACGCGCGCCGGCATCGCCCGCGTCAGCGACGACCTGGCTCAGCTGCCCGCGCTGGCAGCGGCAATCGAGCGGATTGAAGGCTCGCAGCAGCAGCCGCTGGAGCGCGCCGCGGCGCAGCTCGACGCGGCGCGGCGCAGCGGAACGCCGCTCTTCGCCCACCTCGCCCGCGCCGCCTTTGTCGCAACCAGCCTGCTGCGCTCACTGGTTGACGTCGACGCACTGCCGGCCGACGAAGCGTCCGACTTCCTCGCCTCGGTCGAGACCGTCCTGGGCCGTCTGCGCGGCGACGCTTGGCTGGTCAAGCAAGGCGAGCTGGGCTGGGATCAGCTGATCGCCCGCTACGGCCATCTGCGCCCCGGCACCTACGAGATCGCATCACCGTGGTACGCGGCGGCAGCCGACGAGTACCTTGGGCCGATCGTCGAGCAGGCCGAGCCGCCCTCGTCGCAGCCGCCGTTTGAGTGGAGTGCGCAAACCGCCAACGCGATCACAGCGGCACTGGCCGAAGCCGGCCTGGCGATTGACGCGACGCAGTTCGACGATTTTGCCCGCGCCGCGATCGCCGGCCGCGAGCAGGGCAAGTTCGTCTTCACGCGCGCACTCAGTCTGGCGCTCGAGGCACTGGCGCAGTACGGCGAGTCGCTTCAGCTAACGCGCGAGCAGCTCTCGCACGTCGAGATCGAGGATCTCTTACGCTGCCGGGAGGTGCTGGCCGATCCCCGTGACTTCCTGCTGCGCCGCTCCGATGAGGGCGCTGAACACCACCTGCTCAGCCAGGCCGTCTGCCTGCCGGGGCAGCTCGGCCCTGGCAGCGACGTCAGCTGCTTTGAGCAGGAGGATGCGCAGCCAAACTTCGTCACCGCCGGATCGGTCCGCGCGCCGATTGTTGTTGCGCCCGATAGCCCGTCGGTCGACGTTGCCGGCCGCATCGTCCTGATCCCGAACGCCGACCCCGGCTACGACTGGATGCTGGCGCGCGAGATTGCCGGCCTGATCACGATGTATGGCGGTGCCAACTCGCACATGGCAGTCCGCGCCGCCGAGCTTGGGCTACCGGCGGCGATCGGTGTTGGCGAGGCCCGCTTCAACGCGCTCGCCACTGCGACGATCGTGCAGCTCGACTGTGCCAGCCGCACGATCGAGGTGGTCGGATGAGCGCCGCCGCGCAGCCCGTCGTGATCACCCAGCGGGTTGAGGTTTTCGCCGACCGCGACGAGCGGCGCGACGCGCTCGATCAGCGCTGGGCGACGCTCTTTGAGCAGCTCGGCGCAACTACCTTGGCGCTGCCCAATTCGCTCGCCGACCCCGCCGCCTGGATCACTCAGGCCAACCCGTCGCTGATTGTCCTGACCGGCGGCAACGACATCGCCGATCTAGTTGACGGCCCCGACGCCGCACCGGAGCGCGACCGCACCGAGCTTGCGGCGCTGGCACTGGCGGCCGAAGGCGGCATTCCGCTGCTGGCCATCTGCCGAGGCATGCAGCTGATTGTTCACGCCGGCGGCGGCAGCCTCGTCGCGGTCGACGGCCACGTCGCCACCGAGCACCCAATCAGCGTCGATCCGACTGCCGCCGCCCGGCCGCTACGCGATCGTCGCGCCGTCAACTCGTTTCACAACTGGGCGGTGCCGGCGGATAGCGTGCCAGCTGGCTGGCAGATCGCCGCCACCGCGCCGGACGGCACGGTTGAGGCGATCACGCACGCCACGCTGCCCCAGGTCGCACTGATGTGGCACCCCGAGCGCGGTACAGCCGACGGCGATGACCTTGAACTGATTCGCCAACTGATAGGAAGTCACCGATGACCCGCGCCGTGATCCTTGCCGCAGGCGAAGGCAACCGCCTGCGCCCGCACACCGCCGACAAGCCAAAGTGCCTCGTGCCGCTGGCCGGCAAACCGCTGCTGGAATGGCAGCTCGAAGTGCTTGAGCAGGTCGGGATCAGCGACGTGACGATCGTCACCGGCTACCGCGCCGACCAGCTTGAAGGCTTTGGCAGCCGCCGCGTGCACAACCCGCGCTTTGACTCAACCAACATGGTTGTCAGCCTGATCAGCGCGCGCGAGCAGCTGCTTAGCGGCGACGACGTTCTGATCGCCTACGGCGACATCATCTACCAGCCAAATATCGTCAGCGCCTTGCTGGCCGACGACGCCGACGTTGCGATCACGATCGACCTCGACTGGCAGAGCCTCTGGGCGATGCGGATGGAAGACCCGCTGGAGGACGCCGAGACGCTGAAGCTCGACCCTGACGGCAACGTAATCGAGCTCGGCAACCCGCCCACCAGCCTTGACGAGATCGAAGGCCAGTACATGGGCTTGATCCAGGCCTCGCCGGCCGGCGCGGCAGCGATCGTCGCAGCGATCGACGCGATCGACCCCAGCGCCCGCTTTGGCGGCCGCACGCCCGACGCGATGTATATGACCGACCTACTGCAGCACCTGATCGACTCCGGTGTAAGCGTCCACAGCGTGCCGATCGAGGGCGGCTGGCTGGAGGTCGACACGGTCGAGGATCTTGAACGCTTTGAGCAGCTACACGCCAGCGGCGAGCTGACCGCCCGCTTCGACCCACGTCAGGGCTGATCGGCAGTGGCCCTGCTGCGGCGCGGCGCCGCCAAGCCGAAGTACAGCAAGCTCGACAAGTCGCAGCGGGCGATCACCTTCTACGCCGAGGACGGCGACTCGTGGCCACACTTTGAGCCGATCGTCAGCGAGCTGCTCGGCCGCCACGGCCGCCAGATCGCCTACCTGACATCAAGCGACAGCGACCCGCTGCTGACCGATGCACCGCAGGCGATGCACGTCTTCAACATTGGCGAGGGCGCCAAGCGCAGCTTCGCCTTTCAGATGATGGAGGCTGGCGTCGTCGTCGCAACCGTGCCTCAGCTGGGGACCAAGTTGCTGGCGAAGAGCCGGCTGACCGAGCAGCTCGGTACGCAGCATCTGTACGTCCACCACTCGATGGTCAGTACGCACATGATCTATCAGCCCGACGGCTTTGACTTCTACGAGTGCGTGCTCTGCGTCGGGCCGTACATGATCGACGAGATCCGCCGCCGCGAGCAGCAGCAGGGGCTGCCAGCGAAAGAGCTAATCGAACACGGTTACGGCCGGCTCGACACGATCATCCAGCGCCGCAGCGAACTGAGCGATCAGCAGCGGGCAGCCAACCGGCCGCCGCGACTCGTCGTCGCTCCGTCGTGGGGTCCGCACTGCCTCTTTGAAAGCTGCGGCGCCGAAGTGATTGAGGCGCTGCTGGCAACCGGCGCCAACGTGATCGCCCGCCCCCACCCGATGACGCGCAAGCACAGCGGCGGCGCGATCGATGCCTTGGCCGAGCGTTTCGGCGGCGAGCCGCGCTTTCAGCTTGAAGAGAACATCGCCTCACAGGACTCGCTGCAGCGAGCCGACCTGATGGTCAGCGACTGGTCGGGGGCGGCGCTTGAGTTTGCCTTCGGCACCGAGCGCCCGGTGCTGTTCATCGACCTGCCCCGGAAGGTCAACAACCCGTCCTACGGCGAGCTCGGGATCGAACCGTTTGAGGCAACCGTGCGTGAGCAGATCGGCCGCATCGTCGCACCCGACCAGCCGCAGCGAATCGCTGCCGCCGTCGCCGAGCTGACCGGCGATCGCGCAGAATGGGTTGGTTCGATCCGCGCCGCGCGCGAGGCCAACATCTACAACGTTGGCGCCAGCGGCGCCGTCGCCGCTGATCTGATTGCCGCGAAGGCCGACCTGTACCTTGCCGGTGGAGCCGGAAAATGAGCCTGCTGCCCAACGACATCCTCCAGCAGCTCGCCGCAGTCCAACCGAAGGCCACCGCCCCCACAGGCGGCGCGATCAGCCTCGCCGCTGAGATCGCGCCGCGGCTCGACGGCGCGCTCGCCGCCGCCGGCCCGCAGCGCGCCGGTGTCGACGAACTCTGCCGCCAGATCGACGTTTTCAAAGGGCTGCAAGGCGAGTACGGCGCCGGCTGGCAGCGCAGCGACAGCGCCGCGCCGGCCCCGCCCGAAGTCGCCGCCGCCGTGATCGCCGTGCTGCTGGTTCAAGCGCAGCCCGCGGCCGAGCATGCCGACCCCGACGGCTGGGCGCTGAAGTGCCTCAACTCGGCGCTCAAGGCGCTCGATCAAAACGCCCAACTGCCGCTCGGCGACGAGCTGCGCGACTGGGCCGACGCCAGCTTTACCGCCGCGCTTACGGGCGGGCCGTCGGCGTGAGCCGCCAGCTGCCACTGACCGTGCTGGCCTGGGAAGGGCCGCAGGCGCGCGCCTACCTTGTGCGGATGCGGCGCGCCGGCCTGCAGCCGCAGCGCGTGATCCTGATGGTTCGCGACCCGCGCTCGTCGAGGATTGGCAAGCTGCCCGGGCTCGGCGGCCTGGGGCGGGCTGAGCGCGCTCAGGAGCGGGCCCACAACTTCCACCCGCACCGCACTCGCGCGGCAATGCCGCAGCTAGTCAGCGCGATCAGCGACGGCATCGCCGGCCAGCTAGACGACCCGGCCGGGCTGATCGCCGAGATGTACGACAACTTCTCATGGGATGACTTTGGCGTTGCGACGCAGCGAATCGCCGTCAGCGGCTACCGCGACCCGGCGCTGGCCGAGGCGATCGCCGCGAGCGGGCCGGGGACGCTGCTGTTCACCGGCGGCGGCATCATGCCGGCCTCGATCCTCGAACTGCCGGGGCTGCGCGTAATCCACGTCCATACCGGTTTCCTACCCGATCTGCGCGGCGCCGACGTGCTGCTCTGGTCGATCCTTGTGCGCGGCCGACCGGGCGTATCGGCCTTTGTAATGACGCCGCGGCTCGACGACGGCGATCTGCTTGGCGCGGCCGAGCTGCCGGCGCTGACGATCAAGCTGCTAGGCGGCAAACGGCCCGACGACGACGCGCTCTACCGCTCGCTCTTCTCATTCATCGACCCGCTGATCCGCGCTGAGTTCCTAATCGGCCAGCTCTTCGAACCGACCGCCGACATTGCCGCGCTGACAGCTACGCCGCAGGACGTCAGCGTCGGCGTGACCTTCCACTTCATGCACCCGCGGCTGCGCCAGGCAGCGCTCGCGCGGGTTTTTATTTAGCCTCGCCGCCGGCCGCAACGGCGCCGTAAAGCTGGTTCGCGCTGACGCCGGTCAGCCCGGCGACGACGGTTGCCGCCGGCCGCGCTTTGGCGCCTGCATCGATCAGCGCGCGCACTGCCTGCTCGGCCGCGCCGCGCTCGCCGCCGCCGGCCGCGGCGCCGCCGATCACCAGCACAACCTCGCCCTTCGGCGCCGCTGCCCGGTAGCGCTCCGCCAGCTCGGCGGCGCTGCCACGGACGACCTCCTCAAAGCGCTTCGTCAGCTCACGGCAGAGCGCCACCGGACGCTCGCCGTCAAGCTGCGCCAGCAGCGCCAAGCTGGCAGCGGTGCGGCGCGGCGATTCAAAGGCGACGATCGTCTGCTCGGCGGCAAACAGTTCCAGCGCCTCACTCTTCTTGCGCGGCAGAAAGCCGACGTACTGCCAACGCTCGGCCGGTAGGCCGGATGCGACCAGCGCCGTAATCACCGAGCTTGGGCCGGGCAGCACCTCAACCGTCAGCTTCGCCGCAAGCGCCGCCTGAAGGAGCACAAAACCGGGATCACTTACGAGCGGCGTGCCAGCATCGCTGACCAGCACAACGTGCTGACCGGCGGCGATCCGCTTGATCAGCGCTGGCGTGGCGCGCCGTTCGCTGTGCTCGTCGCAGCGAACTCGCGGCGTTGTTATCTCGTAGCGATCGCAAAGCACCTTCGTCGTTCGCGTGTCCTCGCAGGCGATCACGTCGGCGCCGCGCAGCGCTTCCAAGGCGCGCAGCGTCAGGTCGTCAAGGTTGCCGATCGGCGTCGGGCAGACAGTTAGCCGCCCCTCGCCGCCGCTCACTGCCCCGCCAGCTGATCGAAGGCCAGCATTGCGGCGCCAATCAGGCCAGCGTCGGCGCCAAACTTCGCAGCGGTAATCGTCACGTTCTCAGCCAGCGAGCCCAGCGCCTGCTCGGCCACAACGGCGCGGGCTGGCTCCAGCAGCAGGTCGCCGGCGGCGACCGCGCCGCCGCCAACGACAATCATCTGCGGGTTGAAGATGTTGGTGATCGAGACCATTCCCTGGCCGAGCCGACGGCCGATCTGGCCGATCACTGCGATGCAGTCGCCGTCGCCGCCATGCGCCATCTCGGTCACCAGCGCGCCGCTTATCTCCCGCCCGGCGGCGGCCTCCTGGCCAAGCGGCGAGTCAGGAGCGTCGGCCGCAGCCTGCTGACCGGCGCGGCCGATCGCACGACCGGAGGCATACCACTCGTAGTGGCCGCGGCCACCGCAAACGCAGGGCGGTCCGTCGAGCTCAACCACCATGTGGCCAAACTCGGCGCCGCCACCGCTACTGCCGCGCAGCATCTGAGCGTTGGCGACGATGCCGCCACCGATTCCCGTGCCGACTGTCAGCATCACGGCGTCGGTTAAGCCTTTTGCGGCGCCGGCGCGCCACTCGGCCAGCATTGCGCAGTTACCGTCGTTGTCAACCGCGACAGGAAGGCTGATCTGCTCGCCGATCAGTGCTGCGAACGGCATTCCGGCCAGCGGCAGGTGCGGTGACGCGGCGACAACACCGGCGCCTCTGTCAAGGATCCCGGCAACGCCAAAGCCGGCCGCCAGTACGGGGCCGGGGGCCGACTGGGCAGCCTCCTCAACCATTTCGGCCAGCCGCTTCAGCAGCTGACCGCCGTCCAGCCCGTCAACCGAATCTTGGATCCGGTGATGTACACCAAGCGATTGATCGATCACGCCGACCAGCAGCTTCGTGCCGCCGAGATCGGCTCCGATTACGCAGTTGGCCGCCACAGTCGCCACCATACCGGCAGTGACACCTGACCCCCGAACACCGTCCGGACCGCCTGAGCGCGATCCGACGGCCAGCTACAACGTCTACCGATCGCGCCCCCGCATCAAGCCGACCGAGCCGCCAGAGGCGCCCGGCAAGCCGCCGCGCCCGCGCCGTCAGCGCCGACGCAGCCGGCGCGCAAAGCGCAAGTGGACGGTGCGCCGCGTAATCAAGACCGTCCTGCTGGGGCTCGTTGGCTGGGTCGCGCTGTCGGTTGTGCTGTTCCTTTTCAGCGCTCAGTTCCTTCAGGATCAGGTTAACTCGAAAGCGAAGGCCGCGCTCAGCAGCGGCGGCCCGCCAATCGTCTCGCCAACCAACATTCTGATCCTTGGCTCCGACCTGCGCGCCAAGGGCACG
>JBCJRT010000027.1:0-10908 GCA_039745115.1 Solirubrobacteraceae bacterium | reverse complement strand
CCGCTGGCCGAATCGTCGTTGCCGCGATCACCGCCGGTGGGCTGAGGCCACCTGCGATTGCTGCGCCGCTGGCCCACGGGTCGGGCACAATCAGCCTTGCCAGCGCGGCGGCGGCAACGATCCCAAGCGCCGCAATCAGGGCCAGCAGCAGCTGGACTGCGGTCGTGCCACCGACTGCGTAGGCCGGCGCCAGCAGCGCCGGGAAGAGGAAGCCGTGGGGCTCAATCAGGCGGCCGTTGATCAGCAGCCCGCTCGGCTTCACCGGGCTGCCGCCGAAGGCCTGCCAGCCGTGTTCGCGGTACTGATTGGTCAGCTCAAAGTCGCCGTCATTGACGAGCGAGCTTGTTGTAAGCAGAATCCGCGTCTCGCGCGGGCTGAGCTGCGAATCGGGCGTCGCCGGCAGTCCGTTTCCCGCGGCGTAAACGGCAAAGCAGAGGAAGAAGACCAGCAGCGATGCGCGGCCGCTGCCGCGCCGGGCAGCGCGAGCGATTCTGCCGGGCTCAAACTGCGCGGCCAGCGCTGCGCTGCGCTGGCCGGCACCGTCCATCAGGCGCTCAGCGCGCGCGCAATCACGATCTGCTGAATCTCGTCGGTGCCCTCACCGATCGTCAGCACCTTGGCGTCGCGATAGAAGCGACAGACCGGGTACTCCTCGATGTAGCCGTAGCCGCCATGAATCTGGACGGCCTCCTCGGCGCAGCGGACAGCCAGCCGGCCGGTCTTCAGCTTCGCTTGCGCCGCCGTCAGGCTGTAGTTCAGCCCTTGGTCTTTCTCCCAGGCCGCCTTCCAGGTCAGCAGCCGCGCCGCCTCGATCTCGGTTGACATGTCGGCGAGCTTCGCCTGAATCATCTGGAACTGGTCGATCGGCTTTCCGAACGCCTGGCGCTCAGCCGAGTACTTCAGCGCCTCGTCGAGCGCCCCCTGGGCGAGGCCGACGCCGATCGCGGCAACGCCGATCCGGCCCGCGTCAAGCACCTGCAGGAACTGCCGCAGTCCGGCGCCGCGCGGCCCCAGCAGGTTGGCTTGCGGCACGCGGCAGTCATCGAAGCTCAGCGGCCGCGTGTCAGAAGCATTCCAGCCCATCTTGCGGTACGGCTCGCCCTGCTGATAGCCGGGCGTGCCGCGTTCGATGATTAGGTTGGAGATCTCAGGGAGGCCGTTGATCTCGCCGGTGATCGCTGTGATCGCAACGTGGCCGGAGATCTCGGTTCCCGCATTGGTGATGAACTGCTTCGATCCGTTGATCACCCACTCGCCGTCCTCGAGCACGGCGCGCGTGCGCAGCGCGCCGGCATCGGAGCCGGCCTCCGGCTCGGTCAACCCGAAGGCGCCGAGCTTTGTTCCGGCGCACAGCTCCGGCAGAAGGCGTTCTTTCTGCTCGTCGCTGCCGAATAGCGCGATCGGCGCGATCCCCAAAGATGAGTGTGCGCAGAGCGTGATTGCGACCGAAGAGTCAGCCCGCGCCAGCTCCTCAACGCAGATCGCGTAGGCCAGCGTGTCGGAGCCAGCGCCGCCGTACTGCTCGGGGTAGGAGATCCCCATCCAGCCGAGCGCCGCCATCCGGGCGACGATCTCGTAGGGGAAGGCCTTCGCCAAGTCAAGTTCGCCGGCGACCGGCGCCACTTCCTGCTCGGCGAAGCTGCGAACCGTCTGGCGCAGCAGCTGGTGGTCGTCGGAAAGCGCGAAATCCATTTGAGCAAGACTATGACTTTGGCGGGGCCGCTTGTCGTTGCAGGCGCGCCGCGACTATTATTGCCCGCCCACGACCGTTAGCCGACCTGGAGCCCCAATGCCTGTGACCGTAATTCTTGGAACCGCCCGCACACCGATTGGCAAGATGGGCGGTGCGCTGGCTTCAGTGCCTGCGCCGGAGCTGGGCGGGATCGCGATCGCCGCGGCGCTGGAGCGCGCCGGCGTTGCGCCCGATCAGGTTGATCACGTCGTCTTCGGTCAGGTGATCCAGGCCGGCCAGGGTCAGATCCCTTCGCGTCAGGCGCAGATCGCCGGCGGCATTGGGAAAGAGGTCTCCTCCGAGACCATCAACAAGGTTTGTGCTTCAGGGATGCGGGCGCTGGTGATCCTTGACCAGGGGATCCGCGCCGGCGATCTTGAGGTCGGCGTTGCCGGTGGCATGGAGTCGATGTCGAACGCTCCCTACCTGCTGCCCGGAGCGCGCTTTGGTTTTCGGATGGGCGAGGCGAAGGCGCTCGATTCGATGGTCAACGACGGGCTGACAAACCCCTTCTCGGGCCGCCAGATGTTCGATGAGGCGACCGAGATCGGCGACGAACTTGAGCTAAGTCGCCCCGACCTTGACCGTTGGGCGATGCGCTCGCACCAGCTGGCGATTGCCGCAACCGACGATGGCCGCCTGCCGGAGGAGATCGTCAGCGTGACGGTTCCGGGCCGCAAGGGCGACACCGTGGTTGAGGTTGATGAGGCGCCGCGCCGCGACACTACGCTCGAGACGCTGGCCGGGCTGCGAGGCCTTGCCAGCAAGGAAGGCAGCCACACGGCAGGCAACTCGCCCGGCGTCAACGACGGCGCCGGTGCGATCGTCGTCAGCTCCGACCAGTGGGCCGAGGCCAATGGCCACACGCCACTGGCCGAAGTTGTCGCTCACGCCCAGTCGGCCAACGACTTCGCCTATCTCGCGACAACGCCAGCCAGTGCGGCGCTGAAAGCGCTTGACAAGGCTGGCCTGCAGCCCGACGACATCGATCTTTGGGAGATCAACGAGGCTTTTGCTTCGGTGACGCTGAACTCGATCAACGTTCTTGGGATCGATCAGGAGAAGGTCAACGTCAACGGTGGCGCCGTCGCGCTCGGCCATCCGATCGGCGCCTCGGGCGCGCGGATTGTCGGCACGCTGGTGCACGAGCTGCGCCGCCGCGGCGGCGGGCTTGGCTGCGCGGCTATCTGTTCCGGCGGTGGGCAGGGCGACGCGATCATCTTGCGCGTCAACGGCGCCTAGAGTAAGGCTGTATGGAGTCGGCCAACACGGCAGCAGCGTTCTTTGATCTTGATCGGACGCTGGTCGCTGGCTCGTCCGGGATCTATTGGGCGCGCGCGGCGGTCGATGCGGGGATCATCTCGCGTCGCCAGATGGTTCGGATGCTTGGCGCCAACCTGAAGTTTCGCCTGAGCGGATCAACCGACGAGTCGACCGAGGCGATGCGCGCCAGCCTCGCGCAGCTGCTCGCGGGCCGCGACGCGCTACAGCTGCGACGGATGATGCCGGAGGTGCTGGCTGGCGTACTGCCGCGGCTCTACCCGCAGATGCTGCGAATTGCCTACGACCATCAGGATGCCGGGCGGCGCGTCTACATCGCTACGGCCTCGTCGCAGATCGTCGCCGAGATGCTCAGCGACGTGCTCGGCTTTGACGGTGGCATCGGCTCTGTCTCAGAGGTCGTTGACGGCAAGCTGACAGGCGCCGACGCCGACGTCTTCAGCTACCGCGAAGGTAAGGCCGAGCGGATCCGGCGGCTGGCCGAGCTGGAGGGGATCGACCTCGGCGCTTCCTACGGCTACTCCGATTCGGAATCGGACCTGCCAATGCTGAGGCTTGTTGGCCACCCGGTTGCCGTCAATCCTGACGGCGAGCTCGAGGCTGTCGCCGATCAGGAGGGTTGGGAGGTTCTGCGTTTTGAGCAACTTACCCGCAAGCTGCTGGCGCTCGGTGCGCTGGTACTGATGGGCTTGGTCGGCACGGCAGGTCGCACCGTCGTCGTTCGTCGCAGCGCCTCTGCGCCGCCTGCCAGCCCGCGGCTTCGTAACCCTTGGAAGGGCTGATCATCCCCGCCGTACGCTGACCGAGATGGGTGAGCTGGGGCTGCTGCTGAGCGGCACGCCGGGTATTCAGCTGCTGGGCGGGGCGGCAAAGCTTGGCCAGAACTCAAGAAGGGACAAGCGAGATTCAGCGGCTCGTGATCGCTCGTGGCCTGCTCGGTGAGATCGCCCAAAACGGCTGAAAACGCCAGCTCGCCGCCGCCGCCGCGTATTCTCCCAGCAATGGCGACGACCCCCGACGACCGGCAGTCGTCTGATCAGCAGTGGCGTGAGCAGTTCGAGGCGACGGCTGAGCGCGATGCGCCGTTCACGACGCTCTCCGGCAGTCCGGTTGAGCCGCTTTACACCGAGGCCGATCTGCCGGCCGATCCGGTGGAGCAGATCGGCTTGCCCGGTCAGTTCCCGTTCACGCGTGGTGTTTATCCATCGATGTATCGCGGTCGCCTCTGGACGATGCGCCAGTTCGCTGGCTTTGGCAGTGCGCAGCAGACAAACGAGCGCTTCCACTACCTGCTTGATCATGGCCAGACCGGCCTTTCGACGGCGTTCGATATGCCGTCGCTGATGGGGCACGATTCCGACAGTGCGTTGTCGGTCGGCGAGGTTGGCCGCGAGGGGGTTGCCGTTGACACGCTCGAGGATATGGAGGTGTTGTACGCCGGGATTGATCTTGGTGAGGTCTCGGTTTCGATGACGATCAACGCCCCTGCCGCCGTGATGATGGCCTACTACGTCGTTGCAGCTGAGCGTCAGGGTGTGCCGCCGGAGCAGTTGGCGGGGACGATTCAGGCCGATATTCTGAAGGAGTACATCGCGCAGAAGGAGTGGTGCTTCCCAATCGATCCGGCGATGCGCGTGATGGGGGACATGATTGAGTGGTGCTCGCAGCAGATGCCGCGCTGGCATCCGGTGTCGATTAGCGGCTACCACATTCGTGAGGCTGGATCGACCGCTGCGCAGGAGCTTGCCTTCACGCTGAAGGATGGCCTCACTTACGTCGAGCAGGCGGTTGAGCGCGGCCTTGACGTTGATGACTTTGCGCCGCGATTGTCGTTCTTTTTCAATGCCCAGATTGACTTCTTTGAGGAGATTGCGAAGTACCGCGCGGCGCGGCGGATCTGGGCACGTGAGTTGAAGCAGACCTTTGGCGCGAAGGATCCAAGGAGCTGGCTGATGCGCTTCCACACGCAGACGGCTGGCGTCTCGCTAACCGCGCAGCAGCCGCTGAATAACGTCGTACGAACGACGATCGAGGCGCTTGCCGGCGTCCTTGGTGGCACTCAGTCGCTGCACACCAACAGCTACGACGAGGCGCTGGCACTGCCGACCGAGGATGCCGTACGGCTGGCACTGCGCACGCAGCAGATTATTGCCCATGAGAGCGGCGTTGCCAGCACGATTGACCCGCTCGGCGGTTCTTACTTCGTTGAGGCACTGACCGACCGGATCGAGGCTGAGGCCTACGCCTATTTTGAGAAGATCGATCAGTTGGGCGGGATGGTTGCCGCCGTCAAGGCCAACTACCCGCAGCGTGAGATCGCCGACGCCAGCTACCAGCTGCAGCAGGAGATTGACTCCGGCCGCAGGGTCGTCGTCGGCGTCAACGCCTTCACCGAGGGCGATGGCGAGCCAACGCCGCTGCATCGCGCCGACCCGGCGACCGAGCGTGAGCAGATCGACCGTCTGGGCGCAGTTCGTGCACGCCGCGACAGCGCAGCGGTGGAGGCGTCGCTGGCCGCGCTGCGCGCGGCTGCGGCGCAGCAGCGGACAAACTTGATGCCGCTGCTGATCGACTGCACCCGAACCTACGCAAGCGAAGGCGAGATTGTGCAAGCCTTACAAGACGTGTTTGGCAGCTACACCGAATCACCAGTGTTCTAAAACAGGAAGACTTATCAATGAGCCGCAAGATTCTAATCACCGCCGTAACCGCCGCGCTGCTGACCGCAGCCGCTACGGGCAGCGCAGTTGCCGGCGCCACAGGCGGCTCGCACGCCGCTGCGACGAAGACGATCACGGTGCGTGACTCCTTCTTCAGTCCGAAACGGATCACCGTTTCGCGCGGCACGACGCTGCGCTTTGTCTGGCGCGGCAGGCTTCCGCATAATCTCATCGGCCCGGGTGCAAACTTCGGTGCGCGTCGCTCTGGTTCGGTTTCGGTCCGTGCCTCACGCTCCGGCAGCTACCTATGCACGATCCACCGCGGCATGGCTTTACGCGTCACCGTTCGCTGAGTCTTCGCCCAGCCGACCTGCGGCGGACGGCGCCGGTCTACTACCATCGCGAGGTACGCGCGCCTTGGCGCGCCGAGCCTTCAATGTCTGCCGCCACAACCACACAGAAGATCCGCGTCGTCGTCGCCAAACCTGGGCTTGACGGCCACGACCGCGGCGCCAAGATCATCGCCCGCGCGCTGCGCGACGCCGGGATGGAAGTGATCTACACCGGCCTGCATCAGACACCCGAGCAGATCGTCGAGACCGTCGTCCAAGAGGACGCCGATGCCGTTGGCCTGTCAATCCTCTCCGGCGCGCACATGACGCTGGTGCCGAAGATCGTTGAGTTGCTTGAGGCGCAGGGGATCAACGATGTCGTCGTTACGGTCGGCGGCACAATTCCGGCCGATGACATCCCGGAGCTGAAGAAACTTGGCGTCGCCGCCGTCTTCACGCCCGGCGCTCCGACGCAGGAGATCATCGACTTTCTGGTTGGCGCCGTAGGGGAGAGAGAGCCTCGTTAAGTCGCGTGCACCGGTAGCCGACTGACTGGTCAGTCAACCCTCTCGATACACTTTCCAACAGAGCTAAACAGGAGATGCGAAGTGAAAATCTGCGTACTAGTTAAGGAAGTTCCGGACGCTGCCGTCCAGAAAAAGATCGACCCGTCAACAGGTCGAATGGACCGCAGCGGCGAGAAGAACCTCAACCCATATGACACGCACGCGATCGAAGCTGCGATGCAGCTGAAGGAGAGCGGCGCGTTGGCGGTTGATGAGGTCGTTGCCGTCACAATGGGCCCCGACTCAGCTGAGCGGGCGCTGCACAAGGCCGTCTCGCTCGGCGCCGACCGCTCAATCCATCTAGCCGACGACGCACTGGCCGGCTCCGACGTTGCGGCGACCGGCTACGCGCTCGCGAAGGTGCTCGAAAAGGAAGCCCCCGACCTCGTGCTGCTAGGTCAGCAGTCCGATGACGGTGAGTGCTACACGATCGGCGCCGTTGTCGCCGATCACCTGAAGTTTCCGTCGCTGACACAGGTGATCAAGATTGACGTTGACGGCGGCACAAAGCTGCGGGCCGAGCGGCAGGCCGAGTACGGCTACGACACGGTGGAGATCAACCTGCCGGCCGTTATCTCGGTCGGCGACGCGATCAACGAGCCGCGCTACCCATCGCTGAAGGCGATCATGGGTGCCAAGAAGAAGCCGCACGAGAAGCTCACCGCCGCCGACGCCGGAATTGACGTCACGATGGTCGGCGGCGAGCACTCTGCAGCCCAGTGGACCGGCTCAAGCGAGCCGCCAAAGAAGGAAGCAGGCAGGATTATCGAGGACCAAGACACAGCCGAGACGGTCGAGCAGATCGTCGCCTGGCTGGACGAGAGAAAGCTGATCTAAATGGCCAACATTCTGGTTTACGCGCTGCACTACGAGGGCGCCTTTAACAAGAACTCACTCGGCGCCGTATCGGAGGCCGCAAAGCTGGCGGCTGAGCTCGGTGGTGAGGCACACGCAATCGTGCTGGGCGAATCGGTCAGCGACGAGCTGGCGGCAACGCTTGGCAACTACGGCGCCGCGAAGGTGCTGCGCGTCAGTGGCCCCGAAGGGCTCGCACAGCCGGTTGTCGACGCGATGGCGGCAGCGATCAGCGGCGGCGATTACAGCTACGCGCTGTTTGGCGGCGGCCTGCTCGGCTTTGAGGTCGGTGCCGGTCTTGCCGCGCGCCTCGGCGCCGGTGTGGCAATGGAGATCACGGCGATCCGCGCTGAAGGCGGCAAGCTGGTCGCCGAGCGTCCGATCCTTGGCGATTCGGCAATCTCACAGATCTCGTTCCGCAGCGACGTCGGCATCATCATCGGCCGGCTGAACGCCTTCGAGCTGAAGGAGACCGGTGGCAGCGCCGCCGTCGAAGATCTAAGCGTCGAGTTCTCGCCCTTCTCAGGCCAGGCAACGATGGTCACTCGCGGTGAGCAGCGTGGCGCCGATGTCGACATCGAGAGCGCCGACATTCTGATCGCCGGTGGCCGTGGCCTTGGCGCTGAGGAAGGCTTCCAGCTGTGCGAGGATCTTGCGGCGGCGTTCGGGGGCAACTCAGCCGTCGCCGCGACGCGCGCCGTCGTCGACGCTGGCTGGTTCCCCTACTCCGGGCAGATTGGCCAGACCGGTAAGACGGTAGCGCCGAAGCTCTACCTGGCGGCCGGTATCTCCGGCGCGATCCAGCACAAGGTCGGCATGCAGGGCGCCGAGAACATCGTTGCGATTAACAAGGATGCCAACGCCCCGATCTTCGAGTTCAGCGACCTCGGAATCGTCGGCGATCTGAACAAGATCATGCCGAAGCTGACGGCAGCCGTGAAGGCCAAGAAAGGCAGCTGATCACGGTGGCCGACGCTAACGGAAAGGTCGTTCCCGGATCCTACCCGCCGCCGGTCAACTCGCCCGAGGAGTTCATCAAGCGTCAGCTCGACGCCGAGGATCAGCGGATCGACGTTGGCGTTGCGATCATCGGCGGTGGCGCGGCCGGGCTGGCCTGCGCCAATCGCCTGCTGGATCTGCTGGCCGACGACCCCGAGACACTGGAGCTGCTCGGCGAGGTGCCCGTCGCCGTCGTCGAAAAGGCAAAGAGCTGCGGTGCTCACAACCTGTCGGGCGCAGTGATGCGGCCCGAGGCGCTGGAGAAGCTGTTCCCGGACGTCAGCCGCGAGCAGTGGCGTGAGCAAGGCTTTGCCTTCGGCGAGATCAAGAAGGAAGCCGTCTACCTGCTGCCAAACGGCAAGACGAAGCTGCGGATCCCGCCGCCGCCGCCGCTGAAGAACCACGGCAACGAATCAATCTCAGTCGCCGGCATGTGCCGCTTTATGGCCGCCCAAGCTGAGCAGAAGGGCGCCTACCTGCTAACCGAGACCGCCGCTAGCCAGCTACTGGTTGAGGACGGCGTTGTGCGCGGCATTCGCTCCGGCGACAAAGGTCGCGGCAAAGACGGCGAACCGCTAGGCAACTTTGAGCCAGGCGCCGACGTGACCGCTCAAGTGACGGTCCTCGCTGAAGGTTGCTGGGGCAGCTTGACCGGCGCCGCAATCCGCGAATTTGAGCTTGGCGAGGGCCGCGAGCCGCAGGTCTGGGAGCTCGGCGTCAAGGAGGTCTGGAAGGTCAACAAGCCGCTCGACCGCGTAATCCACACGGTCGCCGGCTGGCCGCTGAAGATCTCCGCCAAGTACCACCAGATTGGTGGTTCGTGGATCTACCCGATGAAGGACGAGAAGACCGGCGACGACCTCGTCTCGATCGGCTTCGTGATCGACCTCGACTATGCCGATGCGACGACCTCGGCCCACGACCTGCTGCAGACCTTCAAGACTCACCCGATGGTGAGGAAGATTCTCGAGGGCGGCGAGCGCGTTGCCTGGGGAGCGAAGGCGATACCAGCCGGCGGCTACTGGGCAATGCCGAAGCTCTCAATGCCTGGCGCAGTCGTCGTTGGCGACGCCGGCGGAATGCTCAACACGGCGGCGCTGAAGGGCCTCAACTATGCGATCGAGGCCGGGATCATCGCCGCCGAGGCGATCTACGCCAACCTCGCGCGCGGCGAAGCGCTTGAAAACTACGAAGCCGCGATTGAAGAGTCGGTCGTCGGCAAGGAGCTTTATCAGGTACGCAACGTACGCCAGCCTTTTGCCAAGGGTCTGATCAAGGGCGGCCTGCTCGTCAATCTGATGATTGCGACGAAGGGTCGCTTTCCGGCCGGACGCTGGTCGCTGCATCGCAACGACGCGCAGCCGATGTTCATCGGCAAGAGCTCCGAGAGCTACGTCAAGCCGGACGGCAAGTACACCTTTGACAAGCTCTCCAGCGTCTTCATCACCGGCAACCAGACGCGCGATGACTCGCCAAACCACATTCGCGTGCAGACCCACGTGCCGCGGGAGCTGGCCGAGACCTGGAAGTGGATGTGCCCGGCCGCGGTCTATGAGATCCCCGATGATGCGCCCGAGGAAGGGCCGGTCGACGTGATCGTCAACTACACAAACTGCGTGCAATGCGGCGCGATCACCGCCAAGGGAGGACGGCTTACAGTGCCTGAAGGCGGCGACGGTCCGCTCTATCAGCTGACCTGATTGCGCCGAGCACCGCAATCAGCCGAGCACCGCAACGTTTGCGTTTACGGGGACGGCGTGTGTATGTTCGTGTGGCGTATGGATCTACCTAGAGTTAAAGTAACTACCCATGCGGTACCCGGTGCTTCCCGCGTCGTAGGTATCGGCAGGCGTTCCCGCGTCGCTCTGGCCGGGCTGGTCGGGGCGGTCACGCTCGTATTCGGATTGGGAGCTGCCACCACCTCGGCCCCAGCAGCAGCCGTCCCCTCCTATGTCTGGGCCACCCAGGCTGGTGGGCCGGGTGATGACGCCGGACAGGGCGTCTCCGTACTTCCGGATGGCTCGAGCATCATCACCGGGCAGTTCAATGGCATCGCGGCCTTCGGAACCACGATCCTCACAAGCGATGGGTCAGACGACAGCTTCACCGCGAAGGTCAACGCCAATGGCAGCTACGCCTGGGCCACCCAGGCTGGTGGGACGGGTGATGCCGGCGCAAATGGCGTATCGGCACTCGCGGATGGCTCGAGCATCATCACCGGGCAGTTCAATGGCACCGCGACCTTCGGAGCCACGACCCTCACAAGCACTGGGTCAGACGACGCCTTCACCGCGAAGGTCAACGCCAATGGCAGCTACGCCTGGGCCACCCAGAGTGGTGGGACGGGTCAGGCCGACGCAAATGGCGTCTCGGCACTCGCGGATGGCTCGAGCATCATCACCGGGCAGTTCAATGGCATCGCGACCTTCGGAGCCACGACCCTCACAAGCACTGGGGAACAGGACACCTTCACCGCGAAGGTC
>JBCJRT010000026.1:0-12036 GCA_039745115.1 Solirubrobacteraceae bacterium | reverse complement strand
TGACTTAGACTGCTGGCAATGCTGGCCGTCACGATCGCAGAGAAGCAGCTCGTCGTCACTGAGCGCCCCGACCCGCTTCCTGGCGCCGGGGAGCTGCTGGTTCGTGTTCGCGGCGCCGGACTGAACGGCGCCGACCAACTGCAGCTACGCGGTGCCTACCCGCCGCCGCCGGGCTCACCGATCGACATTCCCGGGCTGGAGCTGGCCGGTGAGGTCGTTGCCCGCGGCGACGGCGCTGAGCGTTTCGACGAGGGCGACCGCGTGATGGCAATCGTTGGCGGCGGCGGCCAGGCCGAGCTTTGCGTCGTTCACGAACGCCAACTGATGGCGGTTCCCGAGTCGCTCAGCTGGGCGCAAGCCGGCGGTCTGCCGGAGACCTTCACAACGGCTCATGACGCGCTCTTCACGCAGGCCGGCCTGGGCCTTGGCGAGCGGCTACTGGTCAGCGGCGCCGCCGGCGGCGTCGGCACCGCGGCCGTTCAGCTGGCCCACGCCGCAGGCGCCCACGTCACCGCGTCGGTCCGGACTGATGCGCGCCGCGCCGAGCTCGCAGCGCTAGGCGCCGACGTTGTCTGCTCACCTGACGAGAGCCCCGAGCTAGGTCTTTACGACGTCGTGCTCGAGCTGGTTGGAGCGCCCAACCTTGATGCCAACTTCAGCGCCCTTGCGCCCGAGGCACGCGTCGTCGTGATCGGCGTCGGCGCCGGTTTTCGCAGCGAGCTGAACCTGCTCGCGTTGATGGGCAGCCGGGCGCGGATCTCCGGTTCGACGCTGCGCGCCAGGCCGCTGGAACAGAAGGCGGCGACGGCGCGGGCGCTTGAGCAGCACGTCCTCCCGGGCTTTGAAGACGGCAGCCTGACCGTGCCGATCTACCAGACTTACTCGCTAGATCAGGCCGCCGCGGCCTACGAAAGCTTCGCCGCCGGCGGCAAACTTGGCAAGATCGTCCTGGAGGCCTAAATGAGTGTCAATGCGATCGAGCGGTTTTGGACAGCGCGCCAGCAGGGCGACTGGGATGCCGTCGCTGCGCTGGTCCGCCCCGGGATCATGATCTCGCTACCGCATCAGGGCCGCGAGCCAAGCCGTGAGGAGTATCTCTCGATGTTGCACTTTGTCCACAATCCGGACAACCGCACCGAGGTTCGCCGCGTGATCACCGGCCGCGGCCTCGACATTGCGGTTCACGCCCAGGTGCAGCGGCCAAACTCGCTGCTGGTCTGCGCCGGCTTCTACGAGCTGCAGGAAGGACTGATCGAGCGGATCGACGAGTTTTGGCTTGTTCCTGGCGGCGCGCCGTTCCCAACCGGCAGCGGCCAGAACTAGCGCCAAGCTCAGTAAGGCGGCAGCTCGCCCCACCACTCGCCAAGCGAGCGGAAGGCGGCCCAGAACTTAACCTTGGAATCTTCGCTGTCGAGTGAGTCGTCGATGTTCGGTGTGCTCAGAACGTCGCAGGCGTCGGTCAGCGGCTGGATCACTCCCGGCTGCCACTGCAGCTCACGCGCCAGCGGCAGGTCCAGCTCGTTCAGTGCCGCTAGGGCCGGCTCGCCCATCACGACGATGATCCGCGGCTGGACGATCGCGAACTCCTCGCTGACGCGCGCCAGGCAGGCCGGATCGGCGAGCGCCGGGTCCGCCACCGGGCACTTGACGAACAGCGTTCCGTAGACCGCAAGCGGGTCGATGTTGAGGCGCTTCAGCGACTTCGTCATCGCGTTGCCGGAGCGACCGTAGAAGGCGACGCCCTCTTCGATCTCGGAGACCGTCGGCGTGTACTTCAGCAGCATGATGTCGGCCTGTGGGTGGCCTGATCCCAGCACCGGCATCAGATTGCCGCGCGGACAGTGGCTGCAGCTCTGGACATCGCGCGACAGTGAGTTGATCTCACGGATCGCTCGTTCTAAATACTTCTCGCGGATCTCATCCTCGGTTGCAGGCATCGGCTCAATCAGTTTCGACGGTCGCTGCGGTTCTCCCTTTGCCTGCATCAGAGCTTGCGCGCTGAGCGCTTCAGTTTGCGCTGGCGCGAGGCGCGCCTGGCGCTCTGGGGCGTCGCCTTGGTCTGCAGGAACTTCAGCGCCTGGACATAGACGTAGTTGGTCGGCGTCGAGTGAATCTCAGCCTCGCGCAGCGATTCGAGGAACTCCTGAGGCCCGTCGAAGTCGCGCATCCGCACGCGCGCCGTGCCCAGCCCCTGCGCAACGTGCGAGTCCGATCCGGCGGCCGCCGGAATCCGGTACTTGGCGGCAAAGCGCTCAGCTTCAAGGTTGAAGGAGCCGATCGCGACGCGCGGGTTGTAGATCTCGATCAGGTCGATCTGATCGACGACCGGCAGCAGGTGCTCGTAGTCGGGAACCGCGTGCATCCGGTCAAACGGATGCGGCACATAGACGAGGCCGCCCTGGCGTTTGATCTCGGCGATTGTTTCGGCCAGCGACATGCCACGCTCAATCTTCTCGCTGATAAACAGGCCGATCACCTCGCCTTGGCTGGCCGTCTTGACCTCTTCACCGAGGATCACCTTGACCGCGTACTGATCGGCTAGCGCTGCGGCGGCGACGGCGCCTGAGATCTCGTTGTGTTCGGTGATCGCAATCGCGCCGAGGCCACGGTCGCTGGCAGTCTGCAGCAGCACCTCGACCGGCGTTGCGCAGTCGTGGCTGTGGTCGGTGTGCATGTGCAGGTCGACATCGATTAGCGGCCGCTTACGCAGCCGCGTGGCGAGAGCCGTGTTGCCGGTAAGTGGCTTGCGCCGGGCGGTCAGCTCGCCGTACAGTGCCTCGACTTCATCGGCGACCTGCTGCCAGCTGCGCTGAGTGGCGGCAGCTCGCAGCCGCCCGAGCAGCGCATCGTCATTGAGCAGCTTCGAAATCTGAGCGGCCAGCGCTGTCAGCTCGCGCGGCGCAAACAGCAGGCCGCGTTCGCCGTTCCCGAGCAGCTCCTGATAGACCGGCAGGCGCGAGGCGACCGGCACGGCACCTGCTGCCGCCGCCCGCGCGACGAGCCCCGGTTGCGGCTGCGCGCCCGACGATGCGGCGACGAAAATGTCGGCGCTTGCCAGCAGCTGGTCGGTCGTCATCTCGTCCGGCCCGACGTAGCGCACGCGCCGCGCCAGCTCGGCCCGCAGCGGCGTTGCCGGACGGCCGTTGCTGCTGCTGACAACCAGCTCCCAGTCGCGTTCGCTGCTGATCTGGCGCAGGCTACGCAGCAGCAGGCGCAGCGCTGAGCGCTCCTCACGGTCGATCAGCACAATTCGCAGCGGCCGCGCCGCTCCGCCGCTGCGGTCCGCTGTCAGTGCAGGCGCGCCCGGGCGCAGCAGTTGGTAGTCGGCCGGGAAGTGGCGCTCCAGGATCGCCGTAGTCGTCGCGTAGCTGGCCGTCCTTGCGTCGAGCCGGCCCAGCAGCAGGCGTGAGACGCGGCGCGTCACCTGCGCCGCGGCGGCTCGCTCGGTCGGCGTGTGAAACGAGCCAACATTCAGGAATCGCGAGCTGCGCAGCGCGGCGCTGGGGATCGACGGTGCGAACGGCTCGTGCAGGTGGCAGATGTCGAGCGAGCTGCTTTCAAACAGCTCAGCCAAGGTTCGCGTTACGTCGCTCCCCAGCGCCAACCGACGTCCTCCTGGCGCAGCGGCCAAGGTTTCGGCGACGGCGATCAGCTGCGGCCCGTCGGCGCTTCCGTCAAACAGCTGCGCGCCAGGTTTGCTGATCAGGCGTCGTCCGTCACGTACGCGGGCGGCAGATGTTGAGGCGGCGATGATCGCTACGCGGTGGCCGCGCGCCGCCAGCTCGTCGCTGACCTTGCTAACGAACTGGTTTACCTCGCCGTCCACTTCCCAAGCGAACGGAGTTACCTGCGCGATCGCCAGTGGCTCGTTCACGTCCGCATCATAGAGCGCCCGCGGCGCGCGGCCGACCGCTGTCAGCGCTTCGCGCCGGAGCGCTTGCTTGCCACCTTCGGCTTGGCCTTTGGCTTGGCCTTCGGCTTCGCCTTGGCGGCGGCGCGCAGACGGTTCTTGCTGATGAATGACTCGGTGTCGAGCCGCGCTTGATCGTCGGGCCGCTGATTGCGCGGCGATTTCATCAGGTACGAGCTTGGGCCGTCGAGCTGGCCGCTGACGCCGTTGTTCATCGCCAGCTTGCAGAGCCTTACGGCGTCGATCACGATCCCGGCCGAGTTTGGCGAATCCCAAACTTCGAGCTTCATCTCGATGTTCAGCGGCACGTCGCCGAAGGCCTGGCCCTCAAGCCGGATGTGCGCCCACTTGCGGTCGGTCAGCCACGGCACATAGTCGGATGGCCCGATGTAAACGTCGTCGGCCGGCAGCTCGTGGCCCATGATTGAGGTCACGGCCTGCGTCTTCGAGATCTTCTTTGACTCCAGCCGCTCGCGCTCAAGCATGTTGTAAAAGTCCATGTTGCCGCCCACGTTCAGTTGCGAGGTGCGCAGCATCTTGACGCCGCGGTCATGGAACAGGCGGGCCAGCGTGCGGTGAACGATCGTCGCGCCGACCTGGCTTTTGATGTCGTCGCCGATGATTGGCAGGCCGGCCTTCTTGAACTTGCGGCCCCAGTAGTCCGAGCTGGCGATGAAGACAGGGATGCAGTTGACGAAGCCACAGCCGGCCTCAAGTACCTGCTCGACGTACCAACGCGTCGCGTCCTCCGAGCCGACCGGAAGGTAGGAGACGACAACGTCGGTCCGCGTTTCGCGCAGGATCGTCACGATGTCGGCCGTCTCGCCCGGCGCCTTCTTGATCCTTTCCTTCGGGTACTTGCCGAGACCGTCGAGCGTCATGCCGCGATAGACCGGCGCGCTGATCGAAGCGGGCACTTTGGCGAACTTCATCGTGTTGTTGGGGTCGGCCCAGATTGCCTTGCCGAGGTCCTTGCCGACCTTCGTGCGGTTGATGTCGAAGGCGCAGGTGAACTCGATGTCGCTGACGTGGTAGCCACCGAGGTCGGTGTGCATCAGGCCGGGAACTTCCTTTGAGGCGTCTGCCTTGCGGTAGTACTCGACTCCTTGAACGAAGGCGCTGGCACAGTTGCCAACGCCGACAACGGCCACTCGGACCTTGTCCTTCTGGTAGCGGCCACGGCCATTGGCCGCTGCGTTCTTCGATCCTTTACGTACAGGGCTGGGGCTCACGTCAATCCTTTTCTTCGGTCGTCCGGGGGATTAACCCCGATCCGGCCGCACAGTTACAGGTCGGTTGCTTGGCCCGGCTGCGGGCCACTGTTGCGCAGTTTGCCGCGGACATGGAATATCCGCTGCAGCGTAGTGATTATGCTAATAGCAGCTAGCAGGATGACTGCCGGGGCAAGCAGCGAAAAGTCGCCGAGGCCAAGTCCATTGGCGAATAGCAGGCCGATCGAGAGGATTACAACCCGCGTTGCCCGGCTGCCGATCCCGACCTTGCATTCGACGCCCAGCGCCTCGGCCCGGGCCCGTGTGTAGCTGACCATCACCGAGGCGAGGATCGCGATTGCGCAGATTGCCGCCTCGGCACCTTTGCCTTGCTCGGCGAAGCTATAGGCGACCGCTGCGAGGACGACGCCCTCCTCGATTCGGTCGAGCGTTGAGTCCAGGAAGGCGCCAAACGGCGAGCCCTTGCCCGACATCCGTGAGTAGCGGCCGTCAAGCGTGTCGAAGATCGAGCCGACGATGTAGGCGACGCCGCCGAGCACCAGCATCTCGTTGAAGATAAGTCCGGCGGCGACCAGGCAGAGCGCAAATCCGGTCAGCGAGATTGCGTTCGGCGTCAGCCGTGACTCGATCAGCGCTTCGCGCATCGCTTCGCGCCGCTCTCCGGGAACGCGGCTGGCCATTAGCGGTCGCCCGCGCTCGAGCAGAAGGAGTTCTGTTCAGCCATCCGCTCGACGTTAAAGCGTGCCGCAATCTTTAGCGTCCCCGGCCGCACCGGCGTGACCTCGGTCCAGCCGCCTTTGGCGCGGGCCAGGCAGGCCGAACCTTCGGTCAGCACGAAGAAGCTCGTCCAGCGGACGCGGACTGTCATCGGTCTTGCGCGATGCGCCTGCAGTGTGAAGCGGTCGCGTCCAAGACTGACCAGGTCGCCGGGACCACTGACCATCGGACGGTGGTCGGTGACTTCGTAAACCTTCCAGTTGGCGCTCTGCCAGAGTGGTTTCAGCCACGACGGTCGGCTGGCGATCACGGCCAGCTCGCGCACGCTGCTGGGGTCCGGCGCGGCGTCCGGTACGGCCACATAACGGACTGCGTTGCGGCGCAGCCAGCGGTGGTACTCGGCGGCGCTGAACGGTGTCTCTTTGCGGTAGAAGAGTGCGCCGTACTTGGTGTCCAGCTGAGTTGACCAGCCGCGCGCCAAGGCCATATGGGGAGCCAGATAGGCAGCCTCCCAGTGGGCCCGGGTGAATGGCACCTCAACCCGGAAAGGCTGATCTGTGTGCGTTTCGAAGAAGTCGATTAGCGGTTGGTGGTATTGAGCTGCGGTTGATGGATCAACCGCCCCCCTTCGCGGTTTCGCGCAGCGGCCCCAGCAGCTGCCAGCAGGCGACCGTCGCACCAATCAAGATCAGCACACCCAGATGCCTCGGCGGCGTCGGCCGGCTGAGGATCAGCGCTGCCAGCAGCGGCCCGGCGGAGAGCGCGCCTAGCCGGGCGATGTTTTCGCCCAGCGGCGTCGGGATTAGCGCGGCCAGAATGCAGGCCGGCGCATACAGCCAGGCGCCAACCCAGAGTGCTCGGTAACGCTGACCGGCCAGTAGCGCAATCGCGACCGTCGCAGCGACTGGAATGATCGTGCTGCGTAGCGGGTAGGGCTGCACGCCACCAGCGGGAAAACCCAGCGTCATCGCCAAGATGGTGACTGTTGCCGCCGCGCCGACCAGCGCCGCGGCGCGGGAGCGCGTCGCAATCGTTACGGCGACCGCGGCGAGCAGAACGAACGAGCCGGCGACCGGGCTGGCGGCGGCGCAGGCGACTGCGGCGACGACCGCCAGCACCGTCCGTTTGCGGTCGAGCGCCAGCAGGCAGGCAAGCCCGAACGTCACGCCGAGGCTGAAGGTAATCCGGCCGATCATCAGGTCGCCGATTGCCGCCAGCGCAAACCAGACTGTCGCCCAGCGTGTTGCCCGCGCCGGAAAGTGCGATCCGATCAGCCGCTCAAACAGCACAACCGAAGCTGTGACCGCTAAGGCGCCCAGTAGCCGCGGCCCGATCAGCGCCGCCAGCGGCGGGAACAGCAGGCTGTAGCCGGGCAGGTTGTGGCCGCCGTACCACGATGAGTCCCAGACGGCGAAGCCTTCTTGGCGAAACAGCGTCGCGCGGAAGACCTGCGCCGCGAGGTCAGGTGTTGGTGGGGCGAGCAGCAGCCAGAGGGCTGCGAGTACCGCGGCCAATAACCAGATTGGCGCTGCGGCACGATCGCGGGCGAGCGCCGTGCTCATAGGCGACCAGCATACCCGTGCGGCTCGAGGCTCCTAGTAACTATGCGTGAAGGATTCGCAGTGCCAGATAGCCGGCGTTCGTTGCGTTGTCGAGGCCGACCGAGGCGACCGGCACGCCGGGCGGCATCTGAACGACTGAGAGGATCGCGTCAAGCCCGCCGCCGGCGCTGAGCCGGCTGGAGAGCGGCACGCCGATCACCGGCAGGTCGGTGTGCGCTGCGGCGACGCCGGGCAGCGCTGCCGACAGGCCGGCGCCGGCGATGATCACGCGGATGCCGCGCGTGCGCGCGTTGGCGCAGTACTCGGAGACGGTCCCAGGGTCGCGGTGCGCCGACATCACACGGATCTCAAACGACACGCCGGCCTCGTCGAGCACCGCGCCGGCCTTCTCCATGACTTCGATGTCGGACTTCGCACCCATGATGATTCCGACAGCGGGCGAGTCGACCTCAAGATCGGCGAATGCGGCTTCGGCCTCTGCGATTTCCTGGGGCTGGTTTGTCATTCAGATGACTCCTCGGCTCGTAGCGCAATGTCGCTACGCGTCTGCTTACCGTCGAATTCGATCAACTCCACTCCAGCATAGGCTGCCGCTCGTGCTGCAGCAGGCGTTTCACCGAGCGCCGTGACGTTTAGAACGCGGCCGCCGGCGGTCACCAGAACGCCGTCGCGATCGGCAACTCCGGCGCATGTCACTTCGCAGCCGACCGGTGGCCGGTCGAGGCCGCTGATCGCGTCGCCGAGCCGCGGCGACTCGGGATAGCCGGCGCTTGCCAGCACGACGGTCACAGCGCAGCGCGGGTCCCAGTCCAGCCGGGCGCCGTCAAGGCCGCCGGGCTGCGTCGCTGCCTGCAGTAGCTCGGCCAGATCGCTGCGTAGGCGTGGCAGAACGGCCTGCGTTTCAGGGTCGCCAAAGCGAGTGTTGTATTCCAGCACCTTCGGCCCGTCGGCGGTCATCATCAGGCCGGCATAAAGGACGCCGTGGAAGGGGGTGCCGATCGCGGCGAAGTAGTCAACGATCGGCTGGTGGACGGTTGCCGAAAGCTGATCAACGCGGGCTGCGTCAACGCCGGGGACCGGCGAGTAGGAACCCATGCCACCGGTGTTCGGGCCAAGATCGCCGTCGAAGATCCGCTTGTAGTCCTGGGCCGACGCCATCGGCAGCGCACGGACGCCGTCACAGAGCGCCAGCAGCGACAGCTCGGTCCCCTCAAGGAACTGCTCGACGACTACCTGCCCGTCACCGAAGCGGCGCTCGACAAGGAACGCCTGAAGCGCTTCAAGCGCCGCCGCTTCGTCTTCAGCAATCACGACACCCTTACCGGCCGCCAGCCCGTCGAACTTGATCACAGCCGGGTAGCCGCTGATCGCAGCCAGTCCGTCGTCGACGCTGTCGACCGTCGCCCAGCCTCCGGTCGGCACACCGGCCGCCTGCATCACCTCTTTGGCGTAAGCCTTTGAGCCTTCCAGCCGCGCGGCGGCGGCGACCGGGCCGAAGGCAGCGATGCCGGCAGCCTGCAGTGCGTCGACGAGGCCGCCGACCAGCGGTGCCTCAGGGCCGACAACGACAAGGTCAAGATGCTCGTCGCCGGCAAACCGCACCAGCTGCTCAATGCTGTCGGAGGCGATCGGCAGGCACTGCGCGTCGCGCGCAATCCCCGGGTTGCCGGGGGCGCAGAAAAGCTCGGTCGCGAGCTCGGAGCGCAGCAGCGCACGGACGATCGCGTGCTCGCGGCCTCCGCTGCCGACGACCAGAATCTTCACGTCAGAGCGAGCCGATGAACTCGTCGACCGGGAAGGCGACGAGCGTCTCGTACTGGGCCGTGCCGCGCGAGCCAAGCTCGAGCGAGATTCGCGCCATCGTGATGTCATCGGGCGCTTCAACAACGTTGACGAAGTCGTAGCGGCCAAGCGTTGACCACTGCGCAACGACGGTCGCGCCGAGCTGCTGGATCTCGGTATTCACCTCCTTGATCCGGGTCGGGTTGTTCTTGACCGTCGCAACCCCTTCGGGGGTCAACTTCGAAAGCATGATGTAGGTCGGCACGCTGCCTCCTTCGTCGTGTACAACCGTTCTACAGGATCAAGGCTTGGCGGCGCTGGCCGGTCGGGCCTTCAGCACCAGCTCGCCGTCCTTGTTGTCAACCTTGACGAGGTCCCCCTCTTTGAAGCTGCCGTCGAGGATGCCGACCGCCAGCGGGTTGATCAGCTTCTTCTGGATCACACGCTTCAGCGGCCGCGCACCGTAGGTTGGGTCGTAGCCGAGGTTGCCGATCAGCTCACGCGCGCCGTCGGTCAGCTCAACGTCGAGGCCGCGGTCGTTGACGCGGGCAACGAGCCGCGCAACCTGAATGCTGACGATCTCACCGATCTGTTCACGTGACAGCGAGTCGAACTCGACGATGTCGTCAAGCCGGTTGATGAACTCCGGCTTGAAGGTCGACTTGACGGCGGCCTGATAGTCGCCGCTCTGCGAGCCAACGTTCGAGGTCATGATCAGGATCGTGTTCTTGAAGTCGACTGTGCGGCCCTGGCCGTCGGTCAAGCGGCCATCATCGAGCACCTGCAGCAGTGAGTTAAAAACGTCGGGGTGGGCCTTCTCAAGCTCGTCCAGCAGAACAACCGAGTAGGGGCGACGGCGGACCGCCTCGGTCAGCTGGCCGCCCTCTTCGTAACCGATGTAGCCGGGAGGCGCGCCGATCAGGCGTGAAACGGAGTGCTTCTCCATGTACTCCGACATGTCGATCCGGATCATCGCCTCCTGACTGTCAAACATCTGCTCGGCCAGCGCGCGGGCCAGCTCGGTCTTACCAACGCCGGTCGGGCCGAGGAACAGGAACGAGCCGATCGGTCGGTCGGGGTCCTGCAGTCCGGCGCGCGAGCGGCGCAGTGCGCTGGCTACGGCTTCAACGGCTTCGTCCTGGCCAATCACACGCTCGTGCAGGTGTTGCTCAAGGAAGACGAGCTTGTTGGTCTCAGTCTGCTCGATCCGGGTGACCGGAATTCCGGTCCAGCGGGCGACAATCTCGGCAACATCCTCACTGCCGACATGCTCCTTGAAGAAGCGTGAGGCCTGCGGCTCGTCCTCACTCTGAACGTCGGCCTCCATCTGCGCTTCAAGCTCGGGGATTTCGCCGTGGCGCAGCTCGGCGGCGCGGCCAAGGTCACCCTCGCGTGTGACGCGCTCCAGCTCGCGATGGGCCTCGTCGAGCCGGCGGCGGACGGCGCTGACTGCGGCGACGCGGTCCTTCTCGGTCTGCCATTCGGACTTCATGCCGGCGGCCTTCTCCTGCAGCTCGGCCAGCTCACGGTCGAGCACCTCCAAACGGTCAGCAGTCTGCTTGTCGGATTCGCTCTCCTTTTCAAGCGAGCTGCGCTCGATCTGCAGCTGCAGCACGCGGCGCTCAACCTCGTCGATCTCCTGCGGCAGCGAATCGATCTCGATCCGCACGCGCGCCGCCGCTTCGTCGATCAGGTCGATCGCTTTGTCGGGCAGGAAACGGTCGGCGATGTAGCGGTCTGAAAGCGTCGCCGCGGCGATCAGCGCCGAGTCCTTGATCGCAACGTTGTGGTGGACCTCGTAGCGCTCGCGCAGGCCGCGCAGGATCGCGATCGTGTCCTCAACCGATGGCTCGTCAACCTGCACCGGCTGGAAGCGGCGCTCCAGCGCCGGGTCCTTTTCGATCTGCTTGCGGTACTCGTCGAGCGTCGTGGCGCCAACGGCGCGCAGCTCGCCGCGCGCCAACATCGGCTTCAGCAGGTTGGCGGCGTCAACGGCGCCTTCGGCGGCGCCAGCGCCGACGATTGTGTGCAGCTCGTCGATGAAGACGATGATCTGGCCGCGCGCTTCGGTGATCTCCTTCAGCACAGCCTTCAGCCGATCCTCAAACTCGCCGCGGTACTTGGCGCCGGCGATCATCGAGCCGATATCGAGCGAGATCAGACGGCGGTCGCGCAGCGTTTCAGGGATGTCTCCGGAGACGATCCGTTGCGCCAAGCCTTCGACGATCGCTGTCTTTCCGACGCCGGGCTCGCCGATCAGTACCGGGTTGTTCTTGGTGCGGCGCGACAGCACCTGGATCACGCGGCGGATCTCATCGTCGCGCCCGATCACCGGGTCAAGCTGCCCTTCGGCGGCGCGCTCGGTCAGGTCGATGCCGTACTTCTCAAGTGCCTGGTACTTGTCCTCGGCGTTCTGATCGGTCACGCGATGCGGACCGCGGACACCGGTGATCGCCTGCTGGAGGAGCTCGGGCGTGGCGCCAGCGCTGCGCAGCGCGTCGCCGGCGGCGCCGTCCTGCGCGGCCAGCGCCAGCAGCAGGTGTTCGGTCGAGACGTACTCGTCGTTCATCTCGGCCATCAGTGATTCGGCGCGCTGCAGCGCCTGCAGCAGCTCGCTGGCGAGCTGCGACGCCTCGCCGCCTTCGGCCAGCGTTGGCAGCGTCTCGATCGCAGCGTTGTTGGAACGCCTTACGGCGACGTCATCGACGCCTGCGGCGCGCAGTACGGGGGCGACAATCCCACCCTCCTGCTCAAGCAGAACGTCGAGCAGATGCTGAGGCAGCGCCTGTGGGTTGCGGCGACGGGCAGCGAGCGAAAGAGCGGCCTGAAGGGC
>JBCJRT010000025.1:0-12993 GCA_039745115.1 Solirubrobacteraceae bacterium | reverse complement strand
CTTTGTCTCGCCTCGCCCTTCGTGGATGTGGCCGTGCAGGCCGAGCATCGGCTGATTGGCCTCAATCGCGTCGCGAACGGCGGTGCTTCCGGCCGGTGCCATCACCGGGTTCCCGACCGCGTAGACGACCTGCATCTCCTCGTCAAGTTTCGGACAGGAGTCGATTTTCGAATTGTGCGGTGGAACATGCATGTTGAAGATCGCGTGGTCCATGACCTCGATCTCGTCGATCATCAGTTGGAGCTTGGCTGCAAGTTCCTCCTCCGAGCACTCACGCTCAGTATCCCACGGCGTGCGGTTGGTCCAACCTGAGGTGATGATCTCGTGATGCTCGGAGATCCTGTGCACCTTGCCCTCGAGCATCTCGATGCTCTCCGACTGGTCAAGGATCTCGTCGACCTCGAGCAGGTCGTCGTTGCCTGGCGCTGCAAAGGCCCGGATCTCTGTGCCGGCCAGCTTCTCGTCAGCGTAAGCGGTCCATTCACGTAGCCGCTCGAACATCAGTCGGTTGAAGAGCTCGTCCTGCGCGTCCTGCGATGAACGGATCTCGATGAATTCGTCCTCATCCATCAGGGCCGGGTAGAGGCCCATGTTCTCTGTCCGTTTTACGAAATCAGCGACCTCTTTTTCGGTCGTCAACTCGTGATCTTTGCCGGCAAAGTGCGTGCGGTATCGGCCACTCCCTTGATGAGCGATTGGAACGACCATCTTCCCGGTCACGTCGCCGCCGAGGATCAGCGTGTTGGCACCGTAGAACTTTGCGGCGTTGATGAACTTGCGAAAGCAGACGGTCGATCCATGCACGTCTGAGCAGAAGAAGATCTTTGTCTGTGCGCCCTTGTCCTTGTTTTTGCGGCCAAACGCCATTAGAGGAAGTCCAGGTAGCGGTCGTATTCCCATTGCGAAACGGTGTTGTGGTAGTCCCACCATTCCTGACTCTTGACTTCAACAAAGGCGTCGCGAAGGTCTGTTCCGCAGACCTGCTCGCTGAGCGGATCGGCGGCGAAGTCCTCGACCGCTTCGAGTAACGTTCGCGGCAGCGTGTCGACGCCCAGCTGCTTGATCTTCTCTGGCGGTTGGAGGTACATGTTGAGGTCGATCGGGTCGCCTGGGTCGAGCTCGCGCTCGATCCCGTCAAGGCCAGCGCCAAGCATCATTGCAGCGCCGAGATAGGGGTTGACCGACATGTCGACGGCGCGCGACTCGACACGCGGCGAGTTCATCGGGATGCGCACCATGTGCGTGCGATTGTTGGCCCCGTAAGAGATGAAGACCGGTGCCCAAGTGAAGCCGGTCATCGACCCGGCGACGACGAGGCGTTTGTAGGAGTTGACGGTCGGGCAGGTGACGGCAACGATCGCCTTGGCGTGCGCGAGAATGCCGGCGATGAAGTTGTACGCCAGCTTGGAAACGCCGCAACCGCGAGCGTCGTTGGGGTCGGCGAAGGCGTTCTCGCCGGTCTTTGCATCGGCCATCGACATGTTGAAGTGACCGCCGCTCCCGGTGCGGTTTGAGTATGGCTTTGGCATGAAGGTGGCCTCAAAGCCGTGCTTACGCGCCAGCACCTTTGTCATCAGGCGCAGGAACGTCAGCCGGTCGGCCATCGTCATGCAGTCAGAGTAGGAGAAATCGAGCTCGAACTGGCTGTTGGCATCCTCATGGTCGTAGGAGTGAACATCCCACCCGAGCCCGTTCATGTACTTGATCAGCTGGTCCAGGAACGGCTGCACCTCGAGCAGGTTGACGACGTCGTAGGCGGCGCGCGGAATCACGTTCTTCGGATCGGCGGGTACGACCTCTCCGTCCTCGTTACGACGAACGAGGAAAAACTCGGGCTCGATGCCGAGGTTGAAGACCAGACCGCGCTCGGCGAGTCGATCGATCTGACGCTTGAGGACGTTACGGGTGTCCATTGGCCACGGATCGTCGTGCAGCTTGAGGCTGCCGGGGGCCCACGCAACCGTCGGCTCCCACGGCATCACAGTGATCGCGTCGAGCTCCGGCCAGAGTGCCAGCTCGTCGTCCGACGGCTCCTGGCCGAGCCCGTCGATCGCGGCGCCGGTGTAGAGCTCGGAGCCATTCATCATCGTCACGAAGTGGTCGATTGGGACCGACTTTGCCTTCGTCACGCCGTGAATGTCAACGAATGACGACAGGCAGTACTCAACGCCGGCGTTCCGCAGCTCCTCCTGCTTGCGCACCAGTATTTCGTTGTCGTACGGCAGTGTGTCCGTGGCAGAAGCCATCTCTACAGGATCGTACGTCGCTGGCCGATCGCAGCGCTACCCACGATCCGTAGGAAATGGGGGACGGCCGCTAGTAGGTGTTGGAGCAGGCGCGTATGGCATCGCCGGTTTCGATTAGAGATGCACGTCAGCGGTCAGCATTTATAAGCGCTGGAGCCGATCTCCACGAAGTTGTTCGCTTTATGTATGTTCTGACTGCAACAGGCACACATCTATTAGCAATGACCTTCTTTGACGCCAATCCCAGCCTTTCGGCCGCGATCGCCCTGATTCTGCTTTCCGTCGTACTTGCTGGCTGCGGCGCTAGCGACCAGTACGCGGGCGACAACCGCCTTTCAGTTGTCGCGACGGTTGCTCCAATAACCTCGATCGTCGCCCAGATCGGTGGCGACAGAGTGCGGCTCAGCGGGCTTATCCCGGAGGGCGCCAATGCTCATACATACGAGCCCCGTCCGTCCTCGGCCGAAGCGCTCTCGGCCGCCGATGTTCTTTACACCAACGGGTTGGGGCTAGAAGACCCGACCGTGCGCCTCGCCCGCCAGGTGATGCCCGAGCAGAGCGCGATCGTCCCGCTCGGCAATCTAGTGCTGCCGCGCTCGCGGTGGATCTACGACTTCTCGTTTCCGCGCTCCGGTGGCAGGCCAAACCCCCACCTCTGGACCGACCCGCCGCTTGCTCTGGCCTACGCGCGCGAAGTGCGCGACGATCTGGGTCGGCGCGATTCGGCAGGCCGCAACTACTACGCCGCCAACTACGGGCGGTTCGCCAGCTCGGTTGGTCGACTTGACCGAGCGGCCCGGACCGCGTTCGCCACGATCGATCCGAGCGCCCGGAAGTTGTTGACGTATCACGACGGTTACGCGTACTTCGCGCGTGACTACGGGTTCCGAGTGATCGGCGCGATTCAGGCATCCGACTTTGAAGACCCGACGCCGCGTGAGGTCGCGGCGCTGATCGATCAGGTGCGAGCCGAGCAGGTGCCGGCAATCTTCGGCTCGGAGGTCTTCCCCAGCCCGGTACTCGCGCAGATCGGCCGTGAAACGGGTGTCCGCTACGTTGACCGGCTCCGCGATGACGACCTACCGGGGCGACCCGGTGAGCGACGCCATTCATGGCTCGGCCTGATGCGGTTTAACTACACCGCAATCGTCACGGCGCTGAACGGCAACGCCGCGGCGCTCGACCGGTTGTCGCTCGCAGCTGTACCCCGCGATCTGGCGAGCTATCCGCAGTGACCAGCGGGCAGCTCACCAGCCGAGTTCGTCGCCCGCTGGTCGAGGTCTCGGCGCTGAGCCTGATCAGCGGCGATCGGTTGATCCTGGATAGCGTCGACCTCGAGCTGGACGAGAACAACTTGGTTGGGATCGTTGGGCCCTCCGGCGCCGGCAAAACGACTCTGCTCCGCGCAATCGCCGGGACGCTGAAGACGACTGCCGGTGCGGTCGTGACCCGCGAGGGCGCTCGCGTCGCATACGTCCCGCAGGTCGAGACGGTCGACTGGAGCTTCCCGATAACGGTGGGGGAGTGTGTCCTGATGGGGCGGACCGGCCGGCGCTTGCCGTGGCCGACGCGGGCCGACCGGGCGGCCTCGGCCGCCGTCCTAGCGCGCCTTGGTCTGGATGGGCTGGGGGACCGCCATATCGGTGAGCTGTCGGGCGGCCAGCAACGGCGAGTATTCGTCGCCCGGGCGCTGCTCCGAGAGCCCGACCTGCTGCTGCTCGATGAGCCAACAAGCGGCGTTGATGTCGCGCTCCGTCACGAGCTGCTGCACCTGCTCGACGAGATCCGCGGCGACGGGACGGCGATCGTCCTGACGACTCACGACCTCAACGGCGTTGCGACCCACCTGCCGAGGATCGTCTGCCTTAATCGACGCGTAATCGCCTGCGGCAGCCCGGCGGAAGTGTTGACGCCGGACAATCTGGAAGAGCTCTACGGGGCGAGCATGAGCGTGCTTGAACATGGGGGGATGCGTCTGGTGGTCGACGCGCCCGCTCACACGCACACGCTCTTTGGCGAACCTGTCGTGCTGACCGAGGAGGTCGCAGCAGAGTGGAGCGAGGAGGTCGCAGCAGAGTGATCGACGAACTGCTCCGTCCCTTCGCGTTCGAGTTCTTCCGCAACGGGCTCGCCGTTGCCACCCTTGCGGGCGGGCTTTGCGGGCTGGTTGGCGTCTACATCGTCGTGAGAGGTATGAGCTACCTCGCGCACGGCCTCTCGCACGCGATATTCGGCGGCTTCGCTTTCAGCGCCCTGCTGGGAGCGAACTTCCTGCTCGGGGCGGGAGTCTGGGGTGTCGCTTCGGCATTGGCGATCAATTCCGTCACGCGGCGCCGTCCGATTGGCGCCGACGCGGCGATCGGAGTAATCACGACGGCGTCATTTGCGCTTGGGTTGGTGTTGTTTGCACTGCTTGGTCACAGCGGCGGCAGCTTTGACGCCGCGCTGTTCGGCAGCATTCTCGGCGTCTCGTTCTCCAGCGTCGTCGCGATTGCCTGCGTAACGCTGGTCGTCTCCGGCATTGTCGTTTTCGGCTACAGGCCGTTGCTCTTTACGACCTTCGATGCCGAGGTGGCGGCGGCCTCGGGGTTACCGACGGCGCGGATTGAGGCGCTGCTGATGGTGGTTTTCGCGGTCTCGATCCTCGTTTCGATGCAGGTCCTCGGCGTGATGCTGATCGCCGCGGCGCTGGTAATCCCGCCGACGATTGCGCGGATGCTAACCCACTCCTTCCCGAAGATGTTGGTGTACTCGACGGCGATCGGGGCGGCTTGCGGTGTCGTCGGGATGAACGTCAGCTACCAGCTCGACATTCAGTCCGGTCCCGCAGTCGTGATCGTTGCGGCACTGGCCTTCCTTGTGGTCTACGTGATCAAGCGCCCGAGTGGGCTGCAGCGAGTGATCGCCTAGGCGGCGGGGTCCACCGTTATCGTTGCTTCGAGGCCGCCAGTCGTGGCGCCAGCAGCAAGATCGAGGCGGAACTGGATTCGGTCGCCGCGGTATTCGACGCGCGCTACCTCGAGCGGGACCGAGCCGGATCGCGCGGCGCGGAACTCGGTACACAGCACCAGAAAGACTGGAGAACGCACCGGGATGTCAAAGCAGTCGGCTTCGAACTTTCCGCACCGGCTGGTCTCAATCGCGGAGTCCGAGCCGGTCAACTTGATGTCGTGGTCGCCCAGCACGATGTTCGGCGACAGCGGGCTGCCTACTGTCGTTGCGTCCTCCAACCAGTCGACGGCAGAGCGGATGAAGAATGATGCGCTGATCGCCATCGGTACGCCGCGGATTGACCAGAGCGTGACAAACTTGATGATCTCAGCGTCAGCGTCGGCTGCTAGCCGCTCTCTGATCGAGTGCTCTGGCCGGACGAGACGCCGTTCCAGCAGGTCGATCCGCAACGACGGGTCGCGCGCAGCGATCAGCAGGCGCGTCAGCCCCCCGGTCCTGTAGTCGAGCTTTGGCTCAGCGACGAACGTTCCTCTTCCTCGTATCCGCTCTATCTGCCGGTCATCGGCGAGGATCGCGAGTGCCCGGCGCACCACAGCGCGGCTAACACCGAGCGATCGCGCAAGGTTGGGCTCGGATGGAAGAGCGTCGCCAGGGCCCCATCGGCCCGATTCGATCAGCTCCTTCAGGACCTCCTGAAGTTGGTAGTACAACGGTACAAAGCTGGTCCGGTCGAGCAGTTCGGGATCGAAGGGCAGCGGCGCACTTTCGGTCTGATTCCGCCTCGCTCCCATGACCGCCGATCATAGAACAGCGCGTCGTTCCTGACCAGCCGGTTCTTCCGTCGGCGTTCGCAAAGGCTCAGCTTGACTTCCACCAGCGGCTGGTTGTACGGTCATTGTCTGCCTCTGTGTGCAGGTGAACTCAAGTCTGATTAAGCAAGGAGCCAGCATGAGCGACGACGAGGATCCTGAACGTCCACGGTTTGATCGTTCAAAGCTTCGCGGTAACAGGATGATTCGCAAGCTCGCCGACATCCCAGACCGCAAGCAGCGCGAGTCGCTCGAGCGCCAGCTTGAGTACGGCCTGGAGGCATCTGCTTCTGTTAACGACCGTTCGATCACGACCTTCGCGCGCGGTCACCAGCCGGCCTTCGCGGGGATCAACACCTTCCGCAAGGTCCCTTACTGCGAAAATATCCACGATGTCGGCAAGTACGACGCCGCGATTATCGGTGCGCCGTTCGACATGGGAACCACCTATCGCGCCGGCTGTCGCTTCGGCCCTCAGGCTGTGCGGCGGATATCGGCCCTGTACGACTCATTCAACGTCGAAATGGGTGTTGACCTAGAGGAGGAGCTGAACCTCTGCGATGCCGGTGACATCTTCGTTATCCCATCGAACATCGAGAAGTCTTTCGATCAGATCGACCGCGCCGTCTCCTACGTTCATCAGCAGGGAGTCTTCCCGATTGTGATCGGCGGCGACCACTCAATCGGCTATCCCGACGTGCGGGCGATTGCTCCGCACATTGACGGAAAAATCGGCATCATTCACCTCGACCGGCACCTTGACATTCAGGAGCTGGACATGGACGAGCGGATGCACACGACGCCGTGGTTCCATGCGACCAACATCCCTAACGCTCCACCGAGCAACCTCGTTCAGATGGGGATCGGGGGCTGGTACGGATCACGAGCGGGGGTGAAAGTGGCTCGCGACCGCGACACAACAGTGATCACAATCGGCGACGTCGAGGAGCTGGGCGTCGAGAAGGCCGTCGAGATCGCGCTGGAGTGTGCCTGGGAGGGCGCGGAAGCCGTCTTTCTGTCGTTCGACATCGATTCGATCGACGCCGGGTTTGTCCCGGGGACCGGTTCGCCGGAGCCTGGCGGGCTGCTGCCGCGCGAGGCCCTGAAGGCGCTGCGGATGGTCGCCCGGGAGGGGATCTGTGGGATGGAAGTGGTCGAGATCGCGCCGCCATATGACGTCTCCGACATGACTGCTCAGCTCGGCTGCCGGGCGATCATGGATGTTCTAGGAACGCTCGTTCAGGAGGGCAAGCTAGGCACGCGCGCCGTTCCCGACGAGCGCCGCGACGGCGATCGCGACGACAGCGACGATTCGCCGCCTGCCTGACTTCTCCGTGCCCGCAAGCCCATGACTTCAGTCGTGGGTCAAGGGGAGCCGTCGTCGCGATCACCTTCCTCGCGATTCTCAACGGCGACCCAATTGGCAGCCGGAGGTCGACTACGATCTGGCCGATGCGATGGCGACGCGCTTCGAAGCGGCCGGCGGTAAGCCCGGAACGTGACGCCTTGACTGCGCGCCCAATCGTCCTCGTCCACGGCTCCAACCACGGTGGCTGGTGCTGGCAGCGGGTCGCGCCGCTGCTGGAAGCTGGCGGTCATCTTGTTTACACGCCGACGCTGACGGGGCTGGCCGAACGGGCGGGTGAGCTGACACCGGAGGTCGGGCTGTCAACGCACGTCGCCGATGTCGTGGCGTTGCTCGAGCAACAGGACCTGCGCGACGTGGTCCTTGTCGGCCACAGCTACGCGGGCGCCGTGATCAGTGGCGCAGCGGAGAGCTGCAGCGCGCGGATCGCGCGGCTTGTCTACCTCGATGCTTTCGTCCTACGCGACGGAGAGTCGCTGCTCGATCTTGAGCCTCCTGCTTCGCGACAGGCATTTCTCGATCTAGCGCGCGATCAGGGCGATGGCTGGCGGCTGCCCGCGCAGGAGGGTTTGCTTGACCGTTGGGGACTGACCGACCCGGAAGATCGCCTCTGGGTCTGGGAGAACCTGACCGACATGCCGCTGCTCGCGTCAAATGAGCCGGCAGCGCTGCCGACCGACGCTGCCCGCTCGCTGCCGCGCAGCTTTATCCGTCTTTCCAATCCTCAGAACCCCGGCCTGCTGCCGTCGATCGAGAGGGCTCGTGATGAAGGCTGCGAGATGCTGGAGATCGCGACCGGGCACGACGCGATGGTCAGCGCCCCGGCGGAGCTTGCCGAGCTGCTGGAGCTGCTGGCGGCTCGTTCGCAGTAGCACCCGACAGCACCGCTAGAAGGACGTCGGCGGCGCCGCGCCCAACTGCTGCATCAACGTGAGCAGGTCCAGGACTCCGCGATCATTCCGCCGCGGAGGGTGAGGATCGCTGTTGACTCAAAGTCGACCGGCCTTGACACCCCGTGATAATGTCGATTTTTATAGCTGGAGAACGTAAAAGTCTGATGTGCAGAAACTTTGATCGGAAGGTTGGATTAACGGTGCGCAACGCTCGACTCTCTGTGCTGGCTGGAGTAGCTCTGCTCGCCGGAGTACTGATGGCCAGCCCTGCTCCCGCGTCAGCCGCGGGACTCGATGTCTCGGTGATCACTTGGGACATTCTTGGCGTCAAGTCCAACAACACCGGCCTGTCCACCGGCCCCGGGCCGGGTTTCCCCGTGGGAGTTAAGGTCTGCAACAGCTCTGGCGGGACGTTGACCAACGTTGCGACCAACTTCGCCTTCACCACCTCAAACGCCAACATCACTCTCGCCACGGCGTCGACCGACGCCGTCGCTTCCTCGATCGCAAACTTGGAATGTCAATCGTCTTACTTCGCCGTCGACGTCAACAGAGTCGCCGTCGCCAGAGGCACCAACAGGTCGTACCAGATCACTGCATCCTCGACTGAGGGATCGAGCGGCACCAGCGGCACGCGGACCCTTTACGTGCAGCGCCTGATCAGCCAGAACCGCAACACGACTCATAAGATCGCTGGCGCCGGGGGCTGCAACGCCGACTACACGATTTGTGATCCAGCGCCCACCAATCTGGTTGTTGGCAATACCTACACCTACAAGCTCTATGCAGAGACCGCAACCGGCTACGACCAGGTGGAGTCGTTCCTTGCGGTCCCCGGGATGATCTTCCGCACCGAGAGTGTGGAGGCCCAGTATCAGACTCCAGCGGGCGCCACGGCGACGACTCCCTACGCAGACGCTTGTGGTTGGACGATGAACGGCGCGTTGGCCGACTTTGGCTCCTGCACCGGTCCGGTGGTTGCCCCTTGGGCGCCGGGCGGCAAGGCCGGGAACAAGATGGTCCTCACTTACCGGCTGAAGGTCATCAGCGCCGGCTCGGGATCGATGAATTCTCTCATCTACGACTTCTCCGGCGGGTCGTTCCACTACAACTCCGACTTCGATGACTCGTCGCTCTCGCTCACCTTCACCGCTTCTGTCAAGTACCCGCTTGACGTGACCGTGACCGGCACCGGTCAGGTCAGCTCTGCTCCGTCCGGCATCACCTGTGGCACGATCAACACCTCCTGCTCGCAGGACTACTCCTCGAGTGTCTCGGTGACCCTCACGGCCACCGAAGACGGGACAAATAATTTCAATCCCGGGCCTTCAGTGTGCCCCGGGACGGGCTGGGTCTATGCCAGCGGATCCGGAGCGAGCGAGACCTACACGTGCACGGTCACGATGAGCGAAGCGAAGTCGGCCACGGCAGTCTTCGCCGGGCCGGATTGGTATCCGCTGGATGTCCAGACATCGGGTGCGGGCGGCGTGACTGCGAACCTCCCAACGATTAACTGTTCGCTGACCCAAACATCCTGCGATTACGGTTATGCGAGCGGCACCGTGGTAACTCTGACCGCCACCCCCGAGCCGGGTAGCTCGCTTGATCCGCTTACCTCCATCTGTCCCGGGACGGGCTGGACTGCGTCAGGCGGTGGCATCTACACCTGCATCACAACCATGGATCGTGCCAGGTCGGCTACCGCCCTGTTCGACGCGGTCTTGCCGACGGTTTATGGACTGACTGCCGCCGTCACTGCCGGTAGTGGCACGATTTCGTCAACGCCTGCCGGCATCGACTGCGACGAATCGACGGCCGTCGACTGCTCGGAGTCCTACAACTCCGGCACCGCCGTGACGCTCACGGCGACCGCCAAGCCTGGCTACCGCTTTGTGTCTTGGGGCGGTGCCTGCGCGGCCGAAATTTCGGCCACATGCAGCCTCACCATGTCCGGAAACCAAAACGTCACGGCGCAGTTCGAGCTGATCCCCCGTTATCCACTTGATGTGACAGTGACGGGGGGTGGCAAGGTCACCGGCACGGGCATCGACTGTGGTGCGCAATGCACCGAAAGTTACGATGACGGCACGCTCGTCACGCTCACAGCATCGCCGGATCCCGGCAAGCAGTTCAAGGGGTGGGGCGGCGCCTGTGCGTCGGCCGGCACCAACCTGACCTGCGTGGTGACGATGAACGAGGCCCGCTCGGTGACCGCGCAGTTCGAGGATGTTCCCGCGGGAACCTTCCCTCTCTCTATTTCCAAGACTGGCGACGGCACGGTGACCGGTCCGGGGATCGACTGTGGGTCGACATGCGTCGGCAATTACCCACCGGGGGAGAAGCTGACGCTCACCGCCAAGCCGGCCGACGGTTGGAAGCTCGATCCGGCTTCTTCCTCCTGCCCGGGTAAGGGCTGGACAGCCGCCGGTGATGGCGCATACAGCTGCGTGGTGACGATGAGTGAGGCTCGTGAGGCAAAGGTCGTATTCGTCCGTATTTCGAGTGCCTTCGTGGTGGTTTCGACCTCGACATACGGCTCGTTGCTTTCCACCAAGGTTCGCGTCCCTGGGCCCGGAACGGTCAGCCAGAGCGTCACGCGGCTGAAGCGTGGCGAGAGGGTCACTGCCTGCCGAACCGCCACTCGCCACCCAAGGCGCTCGGGGACCGTGAAGCTCACTTGCCGCCTGACCGCCGCAACCCGTGCGGCGCGCCTGAAGGACCCGGTCGTGGTCCGCCTTTGCACCACCTACAGGCCCTCGGGTGGGGCGGCGCGAACCAAGTGCCGGCGTATCGTGCTCCCGGCGATCAGGCCAATCTTTACCGGCTAGCCCTCCAGGTGGGTCTGGAGGTTAATCGGGTTGCGGATACAGAAGGCGCCAGGGCAGTGGTCGTTCGAGGAAGGCATCGATCAGGACCGCGATCCCAGCGTCCGGGACGTGAGAGTTACGGCGGCGGCCTTCCGCGCCGCCGGCTTCAAGGTCCGCGGCACGCTGGTCAGCGTCGGCAACCTTGCTCTGCGGCTCGTCCCGCTGCGCCACTGCGGCCTCACCGGCGCTGTCACGAAAGAAGACTGCGGCCCTTAACTGATTTGACACCCTGTCAAGTCATTTGACATACTCCTTGCTTCGCAACCCGACCGGAGGCAGGCCCGATGAGCGCTAACGCAGAGACACCGATCACTGAGATCCTCGCCTACACTGACGATTCCTGGGAGAACGGCCCACCGAACGAGCTGTTCAAGCGGATGCGCAGCGAGTGCCCGGTCCACTGGTCGGCGGAGCTGCCGAACTTCCCCGAGGAGGCCGGTTACTGGTCGGTCACCACCTACGACGACGTCTACACGGTCAGCCGCGACTGGCAGACCTACTCGTCGGAGATCGGGGGCATCAATGCGATCACCGACGCCGTCCTTCCGCTGGAGCTCAGCCAGGCGATGTTCATCGGTATGGACCCGCCCAAGCACGACCGCCTGAAGGCGCTCTTCCAACGCGGCTTCACGCCGAAGCGGATTGCCGAGCACGCCGATGCAATCCGCGAGATCACGCGCGACGTGCTCGACCGGCTCGACGGGGTGGAGCAGTGCGACCTGGTTGACGCGGTCGCCCAGCCGGTTGTCTCGCGCGTGATCTGCCGCTTCATGGGGCTACCGCCCGAGGACGATCAGATGTGGGCCGACCTGGTGAACAGCGTCCTTGCGGCCGGCGACAAGGTGCTGAACCCCGAAGGGCCGGAGGTCGTTCAGGAGAAGTTGCTGCCGGAGATCTTCGAGCGCTGTCAGGCGCTGATCGAGGACCGCCGCGCCAACCCCACCGACGACCTGACGAGTGTCCTAGTCCACGGCGAGATCGACGGCGAGAAGCTTGAAGACCACGAGATCGTGATGGGCTTCTTCCTGCTGATGGCAGCCGGAAACGACTCCACCAAGGCGACCTACTGCAGTGCGATGCGGGCGCTCCTTGAGGACGATGAGCAGCGCCAGCTGCTGCTGGACGATCCGGAGCTGGTGGGGCAGGCAGTCGAGGAGGCGCTGCGGATGTTCCCGGCCTTCGCCCACTTCCGCCGCACCGCCACGAAAGACACCGTCCTGAACGGTCAGGAGATCAAGAAGGGCGACAAGGTTGTCATGTGGTACGTCAGCTCCAACCGCGACGAGTCGGTCTTCGACGATTCGGACAGCTTCGACCTGCGACGTAGCCCCAACGACCATCAGGCCTTCGGCGCCGGAGGGCGGCACTTCTGCCTCGGCACTGCGCTGGCGCGCCTCGAGCTGAAGACGCTGATCGAGGAATCGCTGCGCTACTACCCGGAGATCGAGATCGACGGCGAGCCAAAGTTCGTCGTCTCTGGCTTCCTCAACCAGCTGCGCACGCTGCCGGTGCGGCTGGGCCCGCGGGCTGTCTGACGGGTGGCGGGAACGAGGGCTGCACCGAGGACGGCAAGCGTTGCGAGGGTGCGCATAAGCGACGCTCCTAACATCCAGTGTTGGTGACGATCCCGCCAGTGCAGGTCGTGTTGCCGTAGACGGTGCCGACTAGGAACGCGTTGGTCACGAACGCCCAAGATAGGTTCGCGTTGGTCAGGTCGGCGTAGGACAAGTCGACGAAGGACAGGTCGGCGTTCATCAGGTCCGCGCCGGTAGCCTGTTGGCGGACCCGGATGGTCCTTTCGGTCTGAGCCCCGGTCCCGCGGGACCGGGGCTCAATCGGCCTCTCGGGTGTTCACAACGT
>JBCJRT010000024.1:0-13091 GCA_039745115.1 Solirubrobacteraceae bacterium | reverse complement strand
TGCGCGTCGCCGGCGGCAACCAATGCCTTGGCCCACGGCTGGCCGCCTTCCGGCGCGGGAACGGCGTCGGCCATCCGCTCCTTAACCCACGACAGAGCAAAGCCGGAGTTGTTGATGCCGCCGGGGTAGCCGGTCGCCGTGTAGGTGTCATCGGTTACAGACATCGGCGAGATAGCGGCAAGATTCGGCGGCTGCGTGCCGGCTGTGAACAGTTGCGTAATGCCGGAGAATGAGATCCCCACCATGCCGACCTTGCGGCCCTTTACCCAGGACTGAGCGGCGACCGTCTCAACAGCGTCATAGCCGTCGTAGGTTGTCGGCAGGCCGAACAGGTCAAACGCGCCGCCGGAGCAGCCCGAGCCGCGCATCTGCACGCTGACGACAGCGAAGTCAAGCAGCGGCGCGATCAGCGCGCCAACAGCGGTCGATGTGGCAGGCGCCAACGGGTCGTTCTTACCGAGCGAGCCAAGCAGGTCGTGCGGCGCTGCGGTCTGGTAACCGGAGTACTCGATCAAGGTCGGGAACGGGCCGTCGGCAAGCGTCTTGCCGGCCGGCAGGCGGACCGTCATCGCGATCTCAACGCCGTCGCGAACCTTGACGTAGTTGAGGCCCTGCTTCAGCTTGATGCCACGGAAGAAGGCGGCCGGCGGGTTGGACTTGGTGCTTAAGACCTTGAACGCCTTGCTGGTCGCTGCGCCGCGCACCTTGTAACCGCTACCGGCGGCGACGTTCCGGAAGATGAAGCTGCCAAAACGGTCGGCGTTCCCCTTCGCAACGTTGCGGCCGCGGGAGTTGATCAGCGTCAGTGACTTACCGCTACCGGCGCCCAGCACGTAGGCCTGACCGATACTGCCGGAGGCCGTCATTGCGGCGGCAGCGCCGGCCGGCGCTGCGCCGATAACGGCAAGCAGCGCGGCGACTACAGATCCAACAACTGGCAGGCGAACTTTCAGCACCGACTCCTCCAACGGCCAGCGGCGCAGGGTCAGCACCGTCGGGAAAGAGTACAGCGCCCGATACCGGCGGTGCGCCAGCAGAGCGCCGCCGCCACGGCAGCGCGTCGTCGCCTCCAGCAGCTCGCCGGTTAGTCTTGCCGGCGTGGGCCAATCATTAATCCTCGCGCTCGGCGCTGCCGTCAGCCCAATCCCGCTGACGGTCTCGATCCTGCTGCTCAGCCAGCCGGATCGCGGCCGCGCAAAGGCGTTGGCGTTTGCCGGCGGCCAAGTACTGGCGCTGTCAATCATCAGCGTTGCGCTGTTACTGCTGCTGCATAAGACAATCGGCACGCAGCACCACCCCGCTAAACGTGAATCAACGATCGACATTGTGATCGGCGTAATCCTGCTGCTGGCGGCTGCGAAGGCGTTCTTCACGAAGCCCAAGCCGAAGACGCCAAAGCCCCAAAAGCAACGCTCGCTGTTCAACGAGTTCAGCTTTGGAGCCGGGCTGATGGCCGTAAATATTGAGACGCTCGCGCTGGTCGCCGCCTCGATCAAGGCACTTGCCGCCGTTAAGAGCGGCGCCGCGGTCGACGTCGTGGGGTTGGCGCTGATCGTGCTGATCGCGACGGTCAGCGCAACCGTGCCGCCGCTGATCACGTTTGCCGCGCCGAAGCAGTCGGACCGTGCACTGAAGTGGCTGAACGAGCAGACGAAAAAGCATCTGCGCGTGATCAGCGTCGGATTCCTGCTGTTCTTCGGCGCCTACCTGCTGTTCAAAGGGATCAGCGGCTAGGCCGCGGCGCGGCGGATCTTCAGAAGCCGCTGCGACTGTGCGACAATCGCCGACATGATCGACTCATTCAGCGACGATCAGGTCGCCGACTTCAACGCGAACGGCTTCCTGATCATCGAACAGGGATTCATCCCTAAGCAGAGCGTGATGCTGCTGCGCGAACGCTTTGACGCACTCTTCGCCGGCCAGTATTCGACCGGGATCGCCCCCGATGAGGTCAACTGGGTGAAGGGCCGCGACGCGGAGACAAAGACGCGTCAGATCTGCAACGGCTGGAAGGCCGACGAACTGATCGCGGCGCAGGTACTGAGCGAGCAGAGCGGCCGGCTTGCCGCGCAGCTGGCCGGCTGGGACGGAACCCGCATCGTGCATGACAACTGCCTTTGGAAGCCGCCCGGTGCGCGCACTCTTGGGATGCACCAGGACGGCTCATACGCCGGCTACATAAACCCGGCCGAGATGATCACCGTCTGGGTGGCGCTCGACCAAACGTTTGCTCAGAGCGGCACGATTGAGTACGTCGCTGGATCGCACAAATGGCCGAAGATGCCGCCCTCGCGCGGCGACTTCCATGACCCCGACGACTGGCTGGCACCGGCGATTGCGGCGGCGCCGCAGGGTGCCTCGACCGAGCGCACGCCGGTCGTCGTCAAGCCGGGAGGCGCGTCGATTCACCATTCGCTGGTATTCCACGGCTCCGGCGTCAACGAAGCTGCAATAGATCGCCGTGCGCTGGTCACACACATGGTTCGCTCCGACGCGCAGTTTGATCCGGTCGGCGCTGACCCGGTCTACTCGCGTTACCGCCGCCGCGGCGACATGACGATGGATCAGAGCTACTTCCCAATCCTCTGGGACAAAGCTGGCAACCGTAGCGAATGGCTGAGCGAGCTGCCGACGCTGCCCGGCCAGAATAGGCCGGTGGCGGCAGGCGGCAGCTGATGGCAAGCGAAGAAGTGCCGCCCGAGTTCAAGCTAGCGCTCGACTCGACGGCGGTTCCTGAAGGGCCGGAAGGGATCGGCGAATCGCCGTTTGACTTCAGCGCCGCGCCGGAGGCGATGGAGTACCCGTCGGAGCTCGGCGACGACCCGGCGATCGCCTTGCGCCGCACACTGGGAATGTTCGCAACCGGCGTGACGGTGATCACGACCAGCGCCCACGACGAGGTTCACGGAATGACGGCCAACGCCTTCATGTCGGCCTCGCTCAACCCGCCGCTGGTGCTGATCTCGGTCGATCGCCGCGCCCAGATGTGCAACCTGCTCCACCAAGGCGACCGCTATGGAGTGAGCATCCTCAGCGAACATCAGAGTGAGCTGGCGGACCGCTTTGCCGGCCGCGCCGACCCCGACCTGCCGCAGCCGGCCTTTGAGATCGTTCGCGATACGCCGCTGGTCGAAGGCGCACTGGCCCACTTCGTCGCCCGCGTCGACCGCAGCTACTACGCCGGTGATCACTCACTGTTCCTTGGCCAGGTTGAGTACGCGCGCCATAACGAGGGCGCGCCGCTGCTCTACCACGGCGGCCAGTACGAGCGGCTCGGCAAGAGCGCGGGGGTGATGCCGCAGCTGCCCGGCAATCTGCTGGCGCCGCTGCTGGCAGCCGGCGAAGCGCGCTCGTTCAGCGATGGCGAGTCGATCCTTAACGTCGGCGAGGTTGGCGACGAGCTGTACGTGATCCTCGACGGCTCGGTCAAACTGCATCGCCCCGGCCACCCCGACAAGTTGCTGGAGGCCGGCAGCTACTTCGGCGAGATTGGCGCGCTGAGCGGCGAGCCGCGAGTGTCGGATGCCGTCGCGGTCGGCTCAGCTAACTGTGTGGCCGTTCAGCGCGAGGCGCTGCGCGGCGTCCTCGCGGCCGACCCACAGGCCGCCTGGCAGATGCTCGGCTCGCTGGCACAGCGCGTGCGCGAGGCCTAAGCAGGCAGCGCAGCAGTGCGTTAGGAGCGCGGGCGCTGCTTGTCCGGGTCGTAGAACGGAAAGCGAACAACGGATCCCGGGATTCGCTTCTGCTGACCATCGAGCTTGCCGACCTCAACCTCGGTACCGATCTCAGAGTGCTGAACGGCGATTCGGCAGAGCGCGATGTTCTTCTTCAGTAGCGGGCTGCGCATGCCGCTCGTGATGACACCGATCTGCGACTTGCCGACGTGAACGCAGTCGCCATGGCCGGCCGTTTCGTTGCCTTCCAGCTCCAGCCCGACCAGCTTGTGCTGAGGGTGGGCCGAACGCTCGATCAGCGCATCCTTGCCGATGAAGTCATCGTCGCCATCAAGCACGACTGTGAAGCCGATCCCGGCCTCGAACGGATCAACCTGGTCATCAAACTCGTAGCCGGCGAAGATCAGCCCCGACTCGATCCGCACAAGATCGAGCGCGTCGAGGCCAAGCGGCGTCAGCCCGTGCGGCTCGCCGGCCTGCCAGATTGCGTCCCAGACCGCTGTCGCGTCGTCCGGATGGCAGAAGACCTCGTAACCGAGCTCACCTGAATAGCCGGTGCGCGAGACGATCACTGGGATCCCGTCGTAGTCGCCGATCCGGCCAACGAGGAAGCGGAACCACTTCAGCTGCTCAAGCGGCGTCTGACTCTCCGGCGCCCAGATGATCTGCTTCAGGATCTCGCGGCTGGCAGGGCCCTGAACGGCGACGTTGTGAAGCTCGTCGGTTGACGGCTTGACGAAGGCCTTCAGACCGAGCCGCTCGGCCAGCTCTTTCAGCCAAACGCCGGTGTAGGGGTCGCCGCCGATGAAGCGGAAGTTGTCATCGCCCAGCCTGAAGACGGTTGCGTCGTCGATCATGCCGCCGGTCTCGTTGCAGATCGCCGTGTAGACGACTTGGCCAACTGCGAGGCGGCGGATGTCGCGCGTCACAGCCCACTGCATCAGCAGCTCTGCGTCAGGGCCGAGGATCTCCCACTTGCGTAGCGGCGAGAGGTCCATGATCACGGCCTTCTCACGGCAGGCCCAGTACTCGGCGATCGCGCCTTCGTTGTCAAAGCTGGTCGCCATCCAGTAGCCGCGATAGTCAACGTGCTTGCTGGTTAGAGCTGAAATGCGCTCGTGAAAACCGGTCTCTTGAGTCATTACGGGCCTTGCCTTTGGGGTCACACGATGAGCGACTGCCATCGAGAACTTGTTTTCGGGTGAATAGACGCGGACGTGAATGTCGGTGGGCTCCCAGCCGTTGGCCGGGTCGATGTCATCCGGGCAGGCCGACGAAACACAGACCAGGTCGGTCAGCGCGCGCATCAGCACATAGTCGCCGGGCCGCGACCACGGCTCGTCGAGGATCAGCTGGTAGTCATCGTCGAAGCCGGTATTGAAGAAGAAGTTGATCGCCGGCCAGCCCGGACGCGGCGTGATCGGGTACTGCTCAAGGCTGGCGTTGAAGTTCTCTGAGCAGTTGATGTGCCCGAAGTAGCCCATCTCCTCGTAGTACTTCTTCGTGCAGGCAAGGGCGAAGTTGTCGTGGCGACCAACGGTGTCCTGAACGACCTCGAGCAGCGGATCAAAGTCGGCGTCGAAGAACTTTCGGTGCAGGCCGGGCTGCGGGTAGGCGCTGCCGGTCCAGGTGCGCGTTGCCGTCGCGTCAAGGCCGCGCTCCAGGCCGCCGTCGAGCTTCTGCTCACCGAAGGCGAGAAAGTCTGAGCACTGGCGACCCTTAACGTCGATCACCTGGACGTACTCGCCCTGCTTGACGGTGTAGGAGCTGGCCGTCGCCGCGTCGATCCGCAGGTCAAGCCGCGGCTCGGTCAGCGGCGCCGGCAGTTCCAGGTCGGGGTCCTCGTGCGGCACGGCGCGGTTGATCTCAACATCGATCGCTGAGGCCGGATGGGCGCCGTCGATCAGGCGGCCGGCCGGAGCGGCAACGACGATCACGACCTCGCGCTCGGCCTTGAAGCTCTGAGAATTACCGGGCGGCGAATCGTCGCCAAAGAGTGCAACTGCGTTGGCCTGTGAGGGGTCGAGGCCGCGCGCATGAAGATCACTGAGGAAGCTGTTGTCGCCGGCTTCGTCGACCAGCTCGCGCAGCAGCGTTGCCGGAGCATCAGCCTTCGCGCCGAGCGCCGCCGAATCATCTTTGCCGTCGGGCGCCAGCACGGTCAGCTCGGCCAGCTGGCTGCCGTCATTGTCAACGATCGTGACGCGATCGTCGGGTTTGATCAGCAGCACCGTCGCCCCGCCCGGCCGTACCCAGTGCGACTCAAAGGCGGGGTCGTACGGCTTTAGTCCGGGAACCAGCAGGGTCGGGCGATCTGTGTCGGTCGCCATCGCTTGCCGCCCGCCCGGTCAGGCCTTGGCAGGCTCGCCGGCGGCGTCCTTATCGGCCTGCTCAATCAGCTGTGCGGCCAGCTCGCGCTTGCCGTCGGAGTCGAGCTTCTTGATCTCGTTCTCGACCGCGCGGTTGTTGTAGCTCTGGTTCCAATAGTCGAGCGATTCGAAGCCGAGCAGCACGGCCTTGCCGACAAACTGGCGCAGCACCTCGTTGGTTGGGCCCATCACCCAGCCGGCCTTTGCGTCGCGCAGGTAGCGCTCCATCTCCATGTCGCGCTTGTAGGCCGAGCCGCCGCAGGCGTGCAGCATCTTGTCGACGACATAGGTCGTGTTCTTGGCGGCGACGAACTTGATCTGCCAAGCCCAGTGCAGGTAATCGGCGCGAGCTGTTTCGCCGATCTTGAGCACCTTCGTGTTGTCATCGGTCGCCTTGTCGAAGGCCTGAGCGACCGAGAAGGTGAATATCCGCGAGGCGTTGGTGTCCATCACGGCCTCGCCGACGTAGTCCTGAATCGTCGGATAGTCGGCAACGCGCAGGCCAACGTCAACGTGGCGCTTACGCGTTGTGTGGCGCTTAGCGATGTCAATCGCCCCCATCGCAATCCCGTTCCAGCAGGACGAGGACCCGAGCAGGAACCAGGGGTCGACAGCTTCGTCGTTCGAGGCGGCGCCGTCGCCGAGCGGTCCAACGACCTGATCGGCCGGAATCTCAACGTTATCTACCTCGATCGGACCAGACTGGTTGCCGCGCAGACCGAGCGCGTCCCAAAGCGACGGCTGCGCCTGAATGTGCTCTCCATCGATTACAAAGACCGACAGGTCGTCGTAGCCGGTGAAGTCGGGGCTCGTTGTTTGGATGACGTAGAAGTCGGCGAAGCCGCCGGAGGTTGTCCAAGAGGCCTTCTTGCGGACCTTGAAGCCGTCCTCTGTCTTCTCGGCGCCGGATGAGATCGGGTACCAGAAGTGCGATCCGGTCTCAGGGTCGGAGTAGGAGAGTGTGCCGATCTTGCCGCTGTTGAGCGGACGGATGTACTTCTCGATCAGCTCAGGCGTCGGGCGCAGCATGATCGTGTGGACGGCCGCCATGTGCATTATGTAACACATTGCGGTTGATGCGCAGCCGTAGCGGGCGATCGTCTCGCAGACCATTGAGTAGCAGACGTGGTTCTCTCCCATGCCGCCGTACTCCTCCGGCACGGTCAGCGAGAGGAAGCCGTTCTCGCCGAGGATCTCGAAGTTGCGTCGCGGGTAGAGCAGCTCATCATCGGAGCGCTTGGCGTTGGCGCGCAGCTCGTTCTCGCAGAGATCGATCAGCTTGACGCGAAGATCCTTCTGCTTCTCGGTCAGCACCCAATCCGGATCCCAGTCGTAGCCAAGGCCCCAAAACTCTTCATCGCCCCACATTTTCTCAGCCATCTGAATCCTCCGATTGCGATCCTGACGCTGCAGGATCAATTTGTACAACCACTATCTACCGATCTTCGGCGCCGCTGTCCAACTCGTTCAGCGCTCAATCTTACTCCGATCCTGGACCAATCGCGTCCGCTGGCAGGCCGCCGCCGAAGTAAATCCGGCAACTTTCGCAACTCGAACAGAGAATTTCTTGCATTCGCTCTGCAACAACTGATAGTAGTTCCCGTGGAGGAGTGATCGGAACGGTTTCGGCTCTCCGCACAACGACGCAACCGTTAAGAGAAAGAGGGTCCAGATGGGGACAGCCTACGTTGCCGATGTTCAGCTCCTGAAGACGATGACCTGGTGGGACGGCTTCGTTGTCGCACTCGCCAACCCTGGCTTCCTGATCGCCGCGCTGGGCGGCTCAATCGGCGCGCTCGGCACGACCGGCGCCGTGATGCTCTGGACGATCTCGGTCCTGATGGGTGCTTTGCAGAACAACATCTATGCCGAGCTGTCGACGATGTTCCCGAAGATGTCAGGCGGCATCGTGCTCTACACGCACGAGGCGTTCCGCAAGTACACGAACTTCTTTGGCCCGATCGTCGCCTTCGGTTACTGGATGGGCTGGACGGTAGTGCTGTCAATCAACGGCCTAATCGTCGGCACGCTGATCGTCACGCAGTGGTTCCCCGACGCCACCTGGACAACCGGCCAGCAGGCCGCTAACTCGCTCGGCTTCGGGCTGAGCTGGCCGGTCATCATCGGCATTGCGGCGATCGTGATTGTCTGGCTGTTCAACATCTTGGGTATGCGGCCGGCCGTCTGGTTGAGCTACGTCACCGGCGGGCTGCTGCTAATCCCGGCCTTTGTACTGATGTTCCTGCCGTACATCACCGGCGACTGGTCATCGGCCAACATGACGAACGAGATCAGCGCCAACGGCGGCTTCTTCCTCGCGATCACCTGGCTGTACTTCATGTGCTGGTCGGCATATGGCTTTGAGTGTGTGGCGGCGTTCGCGCCGGAGTACCACAACACCGAGACAGACACGCCGCTGGCGCTGCGGGCGGCGGCGGTGTTCTCAATCGTCGTCTATGTGCTGCTGCCGCTCGGATTGGGTGGCACGATGGGCACTGCTGCAGTCGCCGAAGATCCGACCTTAATCGCCTTCTACGTGACGGCGTTTGACACGCTGGTCGGTACAGGGCTTGCGAACGTGATGGTCGTCTGCCTCGTCGCCGGCTTGGTGCTGTCGATGAACACGGCGACGATGGACGGCGGGCGGGCGCTGTACGGGATCGCGCGCGCAGGAATGACGATCAAACAGCTCGGGGTACTGTCAAAACGGCACGTTCCGGCGCTGGCAATGACGGTCGACATGGTGCTGAACGTCTTGGTGATCGTCTTCTTCCACGGCGTGATCGCGATCCTCGCGGTCGGCAACGTCGGCTATGTGCTGGCAACAGTCTGCGCGCTGTTCGCGTTCGTGCTGCTGCGCAAGGACCGGCCGAACTGGCCGCGGCCGATCAAGCTGGCGGGGCCATGGGTGGGGATCGCATTCGTGCTGGGATGCGCCAACCTGTTCTTGTTGGTTGCCGGCGGCTTCCTCTACGCCAACACTTACGGCTACGGGATCGACAAGACGCTGATCGGGATGGTGGTATTGGCCGTCGCCTTGATCCTCTACATCTACCGCCACATTGTTCAGGACAAGGGCACGCTGCGCTTCCGCGACGAGGTGTCGGATATGCCGGAGGAGGAGCCGTCCGTCCCGCCCAACGTCTAGGCGAAGGGCGCGCTGCTAGGGCCGGCTGCTAGGGCGCGCTTCGGCGCGCAGGTCCCACTTGGGCCGCTCGCCCAGCGCCCGCATGTAGCGGCGGCGGTGGGCTGGGCGCAGCAGCATGAACCAGGCAACACCGGCGCTTGGCAGCAGCACGAAGACAGCAAAGATGTTGCCGGTCAGCGTGAAGAAGATCGCCAGCGACAGCGTCACGACGCCGATCGCGACCGGCAACGCGCGGTAGCGCAGCTGGGTATTACGAATCTTCTCGTACTGGTCACGCGGGATCTTCGCCGTGTCGTAGGTCAGGCCGCAGGACGGGCAGCTCCAGCGATCGCCGTAGCGCAGGTTGGCCTTCTCGCCGCACTCACAGTCAACCGTAATCGGCGGACCGCGCAGCACCGAGCCCGGCGTCTCGTGACCGAGCCGCTGGCGTTTGCCGAACGGCTTGCGCTTACGCCGCTTGGAACCAAACGGGCCCTTCACGTATTGCGCCGGCGGCGACGCTGACAGCTCGAGCTCGCCGGAGTCGCTGCGCGCACGGCCTCGCTTACCCATTTATGAAGATGCTCCACTGGTCGGCACTCAGCCATCCTAGTCGGCCACCTGCGTCCCCGCACGCAGCTGCTCGGCGCTGGCCCCAAAGGACCGACTGGCAGAAACCGGCGCGCCTGACTAAGGTACCGATTGTACGAATTTGACCGATGACGTTCAGGTGCGCCATGATCGCGCTCGATCGTTTGCCGGACAGACATTTCAACGGGAGAGGGATACGAGCTATGGCTGAAGTAAACGGAGTGAAGATGGGTGGAGGAGTCAGCGATGTGCTGGCAACGCCGCGTTCAACCGCGACGCCCGCAACGCTTGAAGAGGCTCGCAACGCTCCTGGGCGGCGTGAGAAGATCGAGGAGCTGACGAAGAAGATTGAGGCTGAAGGGATCGAGTACATCTTCTTCCAGCAGGTCTCGATCACCGGCCGCGTGCTGGGCAAGGGCGTCGTCGCCTCATTCTTCCCGCAGGTCGCCGAGCGCGGCTACCAGCTGGTCTACGGCGCAACCGCCAACCTGTTCACCGACCGCCACGGCGAGTACATCGGCTTCTCGCCGGACGACTCCGAGCTGGCCGCGATCGCCGACCTCGACACCTTCTGTGTGCTTCCGTGGGATGAACGAGTAGCGCGCGTCTACTGCGACTGTTACGACACCGAGACGGGCGAGCGGATGGACGCCGATCCGCGCCAGAACCTGAAGCAGGTCGTTGAGCGCTTCGAGGACGAGCTTGGTCTGCACTTCCTGATCGGCATTGAGCCGGAGATGATGTGGCTCAACAAGCCGCAGCCGGGCCAAATCCCGACCGGCGTCACGGAGCCGTACTGCTACCACATCCACCAGTTCGAGGAACTGCGTCCAGTGCTGCTCGACGTCGTCAATTACGGCCAGAGGATGGGCCTCGACATGAGCTACGGCGACCATGAGGATGCCCCCGGCCAGCTGGAGCTGAACTTCCGTTTCGACCGCCCGGTCAAGACGGCCGACAACATCACCACCTACCGACAGATCTGCGCGGCGGTCGGCCGCAAGCATGACCTGCTGCCGACCTTCATGCCGAAGCCGTTCACCGGCGTCTCGGCCAACGGCCACCATCACCACTTCACACTGGTCGACGATGACGGCAACAATGTCTTCCACGACCCGGACGGGCCAGCATCGCTCTCCGACACAGGGCGCCACTTCCTCGGTGGGCTGCTGGAGCACTTCCACGCGTTGATGTGCGTCGGTAACCCGACCGTCAACTCATACGTGCGGATGTGGGACACCGGCTTCTGGGCCCCGATCTACAAGAACTGGGGCTGGCAGAACCGCACCTGCACGGTGCGCGTAGCGAGCGGCGGCCGCTTTGAGTACCGCGGCGTCGATTCGTCCTGCAACCCTTACCTCACGGTCGCGACGCTGCTCAACGCCGGTCTTGACGGCCTGCGCAACAAGATCGACCCAGGGCCGCCGCAGGTTGGCAACACCTACGAGCTGCTGGCGGCCGGCGCGGAGCTCGAAAAGGTGCCGGACAACCTGGGGCAGGCGCTCGACGAGCTGGAGAAGGACGAGATCGTCAAGAGCGCGATGCCGGGCCGTCTATACGACATCTTCCGCCACTACAAGCGCGATGAGTGGGAGCGCCACCTGGCCTCGGTCACCGACTGGGAGCGCGACGAATACCTCGAGTACCTCCCCTAACCGCCCAGCCAACTTCAACAGGAGACATAGAAAATGTGCGGAATCGCAGGAATCATCTACCGCGACGGCCCCCATGCCGTTGGCCAAGACATGACGAAGATGCTGCAGTCGATGAAGCATCGCGGCCCCGACTCGACCGGCTACGCGCTTTACGGCACGCCGCAAGAGTCGTTCAAGATGCGGATCACGCTGGCCGACACCAACGACACGCGTGACTTTGACTTCTCTGCGCGACTGCTGGCGCGTCGCACAGAGGTTGAAGGCAAGCTGCGCGCCGTCGGTGCCAGCGTCACTGAGATCGACGAGACAACCGACTACACGTCAACCTTCACGTTCGATTACGACGGCGACCTGAAGTCGCTGGCCGATCAAGTTGAGTCGGTCCGCGCCACGCAGGTGCTGTCGCTCGGCCACTCGCTCGAGATCGTCAAGGACATCGGCGACGCCGAGACCGTCGCCGCTAAGTACAAGCTCGACAAGATCGAGGGAACGCATGCGATCGGCCACGTACGGATGGCGACCGAATCTGACGTTGATATCGCCGGCGCTCACCCCTACTGGGCCTACCCGTTCTCCGACATAGCGGTCGTCCACAACGGTCAGCTGACGAACTACTTCTACTGGCGGCGGCGGCTCGAGCGCAGCGGTCACCGCTTCCAGTCGGCCTGCGACTCCGAGATCATCGCCGTCTACTTGGCAGAGCGGATGGCGGACGGCGCATCGCTAGAGGACGCGATGAACCAGTCGATGGAGGAGCTGGACGGCGTCTTCACATACCTCTGCGTGACTGCAGACTCGCTCGGGATGGCGAAGGACGAGCTGGCAGCGAAGCCGCTCGTGCTCTACGAAAGCGACGACATCATCGCTGTCGCCTCAGAGGAGATCGCAATCCGCGCGGTAGTTGACGGCGAAATCGAAACCTACGACCCCTTCGAAGGAGAGGTGATGGTGTGGACGCGGTAACAGGCGAGAGCCAGATCACGTATGACGCCCGCGGACTGGTCGAAGTTGACGACACCGTGCTTGGCGTTGCCGTAGTTAAAGACGGTAAGGCGACAATCGACGCCGCCGAGCTGACGACACGCAAGATCAACCTTGAGCTTCGCTCGCTCGTCTATGAGCAAGGGATCGAAGAGGTCACAATCCTCAACCCCGGCGGCAAGCACTCGCTCGGCGTTGGCATCCTTACGCGCTGCAAGATCACCTTCGAAGGCAGCCTCGGCTACTTCGCCTGCGGCGTGATCGACGGCCCCGAAGTGACGATCAACGGCCGCGTCGGCTGGTCGGCCTGCGAGAACATGATGGCCGGCGTTGTCGTGATCAACGGCAACGCAGGCTCGCTGACAGGCGCCGCAATCCGCGGCGGTGACCTTGTAATCAAGGGCCGCGTAGGGGCCCGTACAGGGATTGACCAGAAGGGTGGCACGATCATCATCACCGGCGACGCAGGGTCGAGCACCGGCTTCATGATGCAGCGTGGCCGCCAGCTGCTGCTTGGCAACGTCGGGCCGCATCTTGGCGACTCGATGTACGAGGGAACCCTGTACGTGGCAGGCAAGGTGAAGTCACTTGGCGCCGACTGCGTACCGGGCGAAATGACCGACGAGGACATTGAGTTCGTGACCCGCAAGATGGGTCTTTACGAGCTCGGCTCGCCGCCCGAACTGCAGAAGTT
>JBCJRT010000023.1:0-14669 GCA_039745115.1 Solirubrobacteraceae bacterium | reverse complement strand
GCGTCCAGTTCCTCAGCGGTCCGCGCGACGATGCAAACGGCGCGGCGGGCGGCTTCACGCCGGCTTCGGATGTACCGACCGACACCAGCGACTTCGCTTCAGCGCCGGCCGGTCCGCCGGCGACAGGCGACGACGACATCCCGTTCTAGCCCCAGGGAAGCTCTAACCGGCGCCTTCAAGGCGCTACTCTCTGCCCCGCAGCGGCGCTTTTCGCTCCGCTGTGCGAAACTTTGATCCAGCGCGCGCCGATCGGCGCGCGCGCCTACGAAGAACGAGAGTCTGGATGCGCAGTGGCCAAGAAGAAAGCAACAAATTCAGCACGCCGCAAGGATAAGAAGGCCGGATCGGGAACCGGTCGTCGCAAGTCCTGCGCCTGCTGCAAGGACAAGATCGTCCACATCGATTACAAGGACGTTCCGCTGCTGCGGCGATTCACCTCGGAGCGCGGCAAGATCCGCTCACGCGGGATGACCGGCCTCTGCCGTCGTCATCAGACGCAGCTGGCTGAGGCCGTCAAGCGCTCGCGCGAACTGGCACTCGTTCCCTACGCATCGGAGCCAGCGAACGAGGGCACCCGCCCACGTCGCGGCCGCGACCGCGACCGGGACCGCGACTGATGCCCGAAGCAATCCTGCTTGAAGACGTTGCCAAGCTTGGCGACAAGGGTTCGGTCGTCGTCGTATCGAAGGGTTACATGCGCAACTTCCTGCTGCCGCGAGGACTGGCGCAGCCGGCAACGAAGGCGCTCGTCGCTGCCGCCGCACTGACCGCCGAGGCCAACGCCGCTGAGCGCGCTGAGGCCGCTGAGCAGTCGAATGAACTGGCCGAGCTGCTTGGAAAGACAACGCTGACGATTACTGCTCCGGCGGGCGAGGATGGTCGCCTCTTCGGGTCGGTCACAACACAGGACATCGCGGCCGCAATCCTTGAGGCCCGCGGCGTCGAGATTGACAAGCGCAAGATCCACCTTGAACAGCCGATCAAGCAGACAGGCCCGCACAGCGTTGAGCTGGAGCTGCCCGGCGGCGTCACGGCGACGGTCAAGATAATCGTCGCCGAGCAGTAACCGCGCAGCCGCCAACAGAGCGCAGCAGCGAAACAACTCGCCCACATAGCGGCAAGAACGCGTGCACACCACCCGGCTGCGTTGGTAGCTTCGCTGAGCGATGGCAATGACCTCTCAGCAGCCCGGCTCAGCGAGCGATCCTCAGGCAGCACTGCCGCCGCACTCGCTCGAGTCTGAGCAAGCGATCCTCGGCGCGATCCTGCTCTCCGAGAAGGCCCACTACGCCTTCGTCGTCGAGGAGGAGATCAAGGCGCGCGACTTCTACCGCGCCAGCCACCGCGTGATCTTTGAAGCGCTACTTGGCCTCTTTGACCGCGGCAACGAGATCGACGTGCTGACCGTCACTGAGGAGCTGAAGTCGCTTGGCAAGCTCGATCAGGCCGGCGGCGAAGAGGCGGTCCAGGAGTTGGTGACGGCCGTACCGGCGGTCGGCAACCTGCGCCGCTACGCCGAAATCGTCCGTGAAACAGCCCACCTACGCCGCCTGCTTGACACCTCGTACCGGATCCAGTCATCGGTCTACACCCGTGACGGTGACCCGCAACAGATCGTTGACGAGGCTGAGCGTTCAATCCTTGAGATCCGGATGGGCGACGGCGGTCAGGACTTCCGCGCCGTCGGCGACGTGCTCCATCAGGAGCTGCAGCGCTGGGACGAACTTGCCAAGCGCGGCGAGTCGATCACCGGCGTTCCTTCCGGCTTCGCCGACCTCGACCAGATCACCGGCGGCTTCCAGCCAGGCAACCTGATCATCATCGCGGCGCGGCCTTCGATGGGTAAGTCGGCGCTGGTAACGAATATCGCCGAGAACGTTGCGCTCGACAAGAAGAATCCGCGCGCCGTGGCGCTCTTCTCGCTTGAGATGTCGGAGGGCGAGCTGGCCCAGCGCTTCATTGCGTCGCAGGCAGCGATCAAGGGTGACGATCTGCGCAAAGGCCGCGTCCGCGACGAGAAGTGGCAGCGCGTGCTGAAGGTCGCCGGTGAGTACGAACGCTCGAAGCTCTACGTTGACGACTCATCCGACATTGGCCTGCTCGACATCCGCGCCAAGGCGCGGCGCCTCCACCAGGCTCTGCACGACGAGGGCGGCCTCGGCCTGGTCATCATCGACTACCTGCAGCTGATGCGTGCCGACACGCGCTATGACAGTCGCGTCCAGCAGGTCGGCGAGATGAGCCGTGGCCTGAAGATCCTCGCGCGCGAGCTGAAGGTGCCGGTTATCGCACTGTCACAGCTGTCACGTGGCGTCGAGTCGCGAACCGACAAGCGGCCGATGCTCTCGGATCTGCGTGAATCGGGCCAGATCGAGCAGGACGCCGACCTCGTGATGTTCATCTACCGCGACGAGTACTACAACCACGAAGCATCCGAAGATCCTGGTGTCAGCGAGATCCTGATCGCCAAGCACCGCAACGGCGCGCTCGGCAACGTCAAGCTGACCTTCCAGCACGAGTACCCACGCTTCCGCAATATCGCGATCGAAGTCGCGTGAGTGGTTACGCCTGCAAAGACTGCGAGGACTCCGGCTGGCTCGATGCGCCGGACGGCAACGCCGTCGTCGCCTGCCACTGCCGCGCTCAACTGGTCGCCTCACGCCGCTCCAGGTCGCTCTCCGGCGTAATCCCGGCCCGTTATCGCGGCGTCTCATTCGACCGGCCACCGGTCAACACGATGCCCTCGGCGCAGGTCGATCTCGTCAAGGGCTACGTCCGGCAGCTGGAAACGCGAATCGGCGAAGGCCGCGGCCTGTGGTTCTTCGGCGATGTCGGGACCGGAAAGACAACGTTGGCGATGCTTGTCTCACAGACGGCAATCGAGCAGCGGCGCAGTGTTGCGATCTACTCGCTGCCGCGGCTGCTGGCCGAAATCCGTAGCACCTTCGAGGATGACAATGAGGGCGGTTACACCGAGCTGCTCGACCGGCTGGCCGAAATCGACCTGCTGCAGATCGACGATCTTGGCGCCGAGAAAACCAGTGCCTGGGTTTTGGAGCAGCTCTACTCGATCGTCAATGCCCGCTACGAAGGCCAGCGCTCGATCATCGTCACAACCAACCTTGAACGCGACGAGCTGGCCGCCCAAATCGGTGAGCGGACGGTCTCGCGGCTTGAGGAGATGTGCGAGATGTGCCCGCTCTTCGGCGCCGACCAGCGACGCTTTGAAGCGGTCGACATGCGTGACAAGGATCAGCCGCCCTCGCCTGACCTGCGGATCGCCTGACAGCGCGGTCTCGTAGACTCCCAGCCGATGCCAGGGATCGTTGTAGTTGGCGCCCAGTGGGGCGATGAAGGCAAGGGCAAGGTCGTTGACCTGCTGGCGGAGCGTGCCCAGATCGTCGCCCGCTTCCAAGGCGGCAACAACGCCGGCCACACAATCGTTCGCGGCGACGACGTTTGGAAGTTTCACCTGATCCCGTCCGGGATCCTCTATCCCGACACTCTCTGCATGATCGGCAACGGCGTCGTCGTTGATCCCGGCGTGCTGACCGGCGAGCTGGATGGGCTGCGTGAGCGCGGCATCGACGTAAGCAACTTCCGCCTCAGCGCCAACGCGCACCTGATCATGCCCTACCACCTGATGCTCGATCGGGCCGGTGAGGCGCGGCTCGGCAAGCTCGAGATCGGTACGACGCGGCGCGGCATTGGGCCCTGTTACGCCGATAAGGCGCTGCGCCTCGGGATCCGCGTCCAGGACATGCTCGACGAGAAGATCCTCAAACAGAAGGTGATGGCGGCGCTGGAGCCGAAGCGGCTGCAGCTACGTGAGTTTGAGCGCGACCCGGCGCTCGACCTGCAGGCGATCACCGAGCAGTACCTGCTTTACGGCAAGCGCCTCGAGCAGCACATCGCCGACACAACCTCACTGATCCATGACGCACTCGACCACGAGCAGCTGGTGATCTTTGAGGGAGCGCAGGGCGCGCTGCTCGACATCGACCACGGCACCTACCCGTTCGTTACCTCCTCCAACCCGATCGCTGGCGCGGCCTGTGTCGGCGCCGGCGTTGGCCCAAAGGACATTGACGAGGTTTGGGGGATCGCCAAGGCGTACGCGACGCGCGTTGGCGCCGGCCCCTTCCCGACCGAGCTGGAGGACGAGACCGGTGAGCGGCTGCGCAGCGCCGGCGGCGAGTTTGGAACGACGACCGGCCGGCCGCGCCGTACCGGTTGGATCGACCTTGTGGCACTGCGCTACGCGGCGAGGATCAATGGCCTGACGGCGCTGGTGATAACCAAGCTGGACGTCCTTAGCGGCTTCGAAACGCTGCCGCTATGCATCGCTTACGTTGGCGACGATGAGAACGACGGCGCTGAGTTCACCAGCTTCCCGTACCACCAGTCGGTGCTACATCACGTTGACGCGCAATACACCGAGCTGCCGGGATGGAACGAAGAGATCAGCGGCGCCCGCAGTGAGGCCGACCTGCCACAAGCGGTTCACGATTATCTGAACTTCATTGAAGAGTTCGTTGGCGTGCCGATCATCCTCGTCGGCGTCGGCCCTGGCCACGACCAGATCATCTGGCGCGGCGAGCACGGGCCGCCAGCTTAGATCTGGCGCGGCGGCGCGTCGCCGCTGACGCGGGCCGGCACGCCGACTGCCAGCTTGCGGGCCGGCAGGTCGCTGGTGACTACGGCACCGGCGGCGACGAAAGCGTCGGCGCCAATCTTGACGCCGGGCAGCAGCACGGCGCCGCCGCCAATCCGGCAGCGGTCGGCAAGGACTGGCCCCTGCAGCGGCGCGCCTGAACCGTCGACCAGACGGTCGTTGGTGAGGGTGACGCCCGGGCCGATGAAGACATCGTCGCCAACGGTCGACGCGGCAGCAAGGTAAACACCAGACTGGATTGAGACGCGTTCACCGACCGTCACGTCGTTGTCGACGCAGCAGCCGCGACCAACGACGCTGCCGTCGCCGATCCGGGCGCGCTCGCGCACGTATGCCTGATCGCCGATGATCACGCCGTCGCCGATCGATGAGCCAGCGAAGATGATCGCGCCGCAGCAGATCCGCGCGCCGTCGCCGATCACAAGCGGCCCCGGCTTTGCGCCGGCGTTGGCCGAGCCCGCCGCAAGCAGCGGCAGCTTGCCAAGCACGACGTTGTCCTGAATAACGACGCCGGTGCCGATCACAACATCGTCGTGAACGACAACATTGGCGCCAAAGACGACATCTTCAGCGATCTTTGCGCTCGCACTGACGAGCGGCTGGCTTGCAGTGGAATCGGCCATGGCAGATACCCTAAAGCCCTCGTGGGCGACCCGGACGACAGAGCGACACAGCGCGGCGCCGTACTGGGCCTCGGAATGATCGGGCGCCACCATGCGCGGCTGCTGCAAAGCACGGCCACAGTCGAGTTCGCCGGCGCCGTCGACCCGGCCGGCGATCGGTACAGCGCCGTCACCGATCCGGCGCTGATCTTCAGCTCCGTCGCCGAACTGTTGGCCGCCGGGCCACTCGACTTCGCGATCGTCGCCGTGCCGACTGAGGAACATGTGACAGCGGTGCGTGAGCTTGTCGGCGCCGGCGTCAGTGTGCTAGTCGAGAAGCCGATCGCCGCCAGCGCTGCCGCCGGCCGCGAGCTGATCGAGCTAGTTGAGGGTGCCGGCGTAAAGGGCGCCGTCGGTCACGTTGAACGCTGCAACCCGGCGCTGCTGGAACTGCGCCGCCGCGTCAACGAGGGACAGCTGGGCGAGCTCTTCCTGATCGCAACCGAACGGGTCGGCCCGTTCCCCGACCGTGTGCGTGACGTCGGCGTCGTCAAGGACCTAGCCACGCACGACCTCGACCTCGTCCGCTGGCTGGGCGGCTCAGCGATCGCCTCGGTGTCGGCGCAGACGCAGCACCGGATGGGGCGCGACCATGAGGATCTGGTGCTGATTAGCGGCGCGCTAATCAGCGGCGTCAGCTTCAACTCGATCGTTGACTGGCTGTCGCCGACGAAGGTCCGTCGCACGCGCGTGCTGGGCGAGCGCGGCATGCTCGTCGCCGACACGCTGACCGCCGACCTGACCTTCTACGAGAACGGTGACGTCGCCAGCCAGTGGGGCGCGGCGCAGTCGCTGCGCGGCGTCAGCGAAGGCGACATGACGCGCTACGCAATTGCGCGCCGCGAGCCGCTGCGCGTTCAGCTCGACCATTTCCTTTCTCTGCTGCAGGGAGCTCCTGACCCACAGGTTGTGACGCTCGCCGAAGGGCTCGAGACTTTGATCAGCGCCGAGGCAGCGCTGGCCAGCGCTGCCACCGGCCAGACTGTGACCCCCGACCTGACCGCCGACTGATGCGCGTCGTCGTCGTCGCGCTGGGCAAGATCGGCCTGCCACTGGCCGTCCAGATTGCACGCAGCGGCCACAGCGTCACCGGCTGCGACATCAACGCCGAAGTCGTGCAGCTGGTCAACGCCGGCCAGCCGCCATTCCCCGGCGAGGAAGGGCTGCAGCAGGCGCTGGCAGAGGTAATCGCGGCCGGCACGCTGACGGCGACTAGCGACACGACGGCCGCCGTCGCCACCGCGCCGGAGCTAGTGATCGCAGTGCCGCCGCTGGCCGTTGATCAGGCGGCAAAGCCTGACTGGGCGGCGCTCGACGCGGCGATCGCGGCGATCGGCGCTGGCCTGCAGGGCGGCACAACCGTCGCTGTTGAGACGACGCTGCCGGTCGGCACGACGCGCTCGCGGATCGCGCCGGCGCTGGCCGCGGCCTCGGGCCTTCAGTCGGAGCAAGACTTTTTCACCGTCTTCAGCCCGGAGCGCGTCTTCAGCGGCCGAATCTTTGCCGATCTGGCCGCCTACCCAAAGCTGGTCGGCGGCCTCAGCGAAGCCGGCGAGGCTCGCGGCGTGGAGCTGTACGGCTCTTTCCTTGAAGCCGAGGTGCGGCCGATGGGCTCGGCCGAGGCGGCCGAACTGACAAAGCTGGCAGAGACCACCTACCGCGACCTCAACATTGCCTTCGCCAACGAGCTGGCCCAGTTTGCCGACCGGCAGCAGATTGATCTTGATCGCGTGATCGCCGCTGCCAACAGCCAGCCATTCAGCCACATCCACAGCCCTGGGATCGCCGTCGGCGGCCACTGCATCCCGGTCTATCCCCGCTTCTACCTCGAAGGCGACCCAGCTGCGACGCTGCCGCGCGCCGCGCGCGAGGTAAACGACGCGATGCCTGCCTACGGCGTAGAACGGCTAGAGCAGGCACTTGGCGGGCTTCAGGGAAGCCGTGTACTGATCCTCGGCGCCGCCTACCGCGGCGGCGTCAAGGAGAGTGCCTTCAGTGGCGTCTTCGCGCTCGCTGCGGCGCTGACGGCGCGCGGCGCCACAGCGCTCGTCAGTGACCCGCTTTACAGCGACGCTGAGCTGACGGCGCTTGGCCTGACTGCTTGGGATGGCGAAGCGATCACGGCTGCGATCGTCCAAGCCGACCACGCCGAGTATCGCCAGCTGGCTCCGGCCGACCTGCCCGGCGCGCGAGCAGTGCTCGACGGCCGCGAGATTCTCAGCCCAGAACGGTTCGCGGGCAGTGAAGTCGCGCTGCTGCGGATCGGGCGGCCCGGTACTACGGCGCCAGCGAGCTGAGCGCCGTAACAACCCGCGCCGCCGCCTGACCGTCGCCGTAAAGCGCCGGCCGCTCGCCGCTCGGCGGCGCGTCGAGCGCCGTCAGGGCGGCGGCCGCGTCAAGGTCAACGAGCGTGTTCCAGCCCGACTGCACTGTCTCGGTCCACTCCGTCGTGTCGCGCAGCGTTACGCACTGAACGCCTGCCAGATAGGCCTCCTTCTGAACGCCACCGGAGTCGGTCAGGACGGCGCGGGCGCTAAGCAGCAGCGCCGTGAAGTCAATGTAGCCAAGCGGCGGCAGGATCTTAACCTCGCCGGCCTCGAGCCGCTCGATCAGCCCGGCCGCCTGAAGCCGCGCCCGCGTACGCGGATGGAGCGGTAGGACAACCGGCCCCGGCGCCGCGAGCAGCAGCTCAACCAGCAGCTCAAGGCGCTGCGGATCATCTACGTTGGCGGCGCGGTGCGCCGTCGCCAGCAGGTACTCGCCCGGCGCCACGCCGGCCAGCTCCAGCGCCGCGCCGTTTTCGGCGGCGCGCGGACGGATCAGCTGGGCAACATCAACCATCACGTCGCCGACCAGCAGCGCCCGCTCGCCCAGCCGCTCGCGCTGAAGATTGTCAACCGCGACCTGCGACGGGCAGAGCAGCAGCTCTGAACAGTGGTCGGTCAGGACGCGGTTCAGCTCCTCCGGCATTGAGCGATCAAAGGAGCGCATCCCCGCCTCAACGTGCGCGACCGGGATATTTGTCTGAGCGGCCGTCAGCGCGCCGGCCAGGGTCGAGTTGGTGTCGCCGTAGACGAGCACGCCGTCGGGCTGCTGATCGGCCAACAGCGGCGCCAGCGCGGCGATCATCTGCGCCGTCTGCTCGCTATTGCTGCCGCCGGCGATCCTCAGCTCAACTTCTGGCCGCGGCATTCCAAGCTCAGCGATGAAGATCGTTGACAGCTCGTCGTCGTAATGCTGGCCGGTATCAACCAGCAGCTCCTCGTGCTGCTGACGCAGCGGGCCGGAGACTGCGGCGGCCTTGATGAACTGCGGACGGTTACCGATTACCGTTACGAACTTCACGCGCTCTGGCCGACCGCCTCGGCGATCGTCGCGCAGAGAAGCTGATCGGCCGCAATCGAGAGCGGCCCGGGCGCCGGCAGCTCAATCCCGTCAACAGCCGAGACAGGGTGAACCTCGCGCAGCGTCGAGGCGAGGGCTGCCTCCTTCAGCTCGGGCAGCTGATCAACGTGGATCGACTGCTCGTCAACGAGGCCGGTGGCGAGCAGCGTACGCCGCGTGATCGAGTCGAGCACGCGGTCGCTCAGCGGCGGCGTGATCAGCCGCTCGCCGTCGAGCGAGCAGACAAAGCTTTGGCGCGGCCCTTCCAGTACCGTGCCGTCCTCGGTCACTAGCAGCGCCTCGGTGGCGCCGCGCGAGGCTGCGATCCGTGTGGCAAGCATGTTGGCGGCGTAGGAAAGCGACTTGATCCCGTCGAGCAGAATCGTTGGCGAGTAGAGCAGCGTCGTCAATGTAATCGTCGCTGGGATCGGCGGCAGCGCCTCGAGCAGGGCGATCCGTGTGCCGGCGCCGGTCGCTACCAGCCGCAGGCAGCCTTGATGGCCGGGAGCGGCCTCAATCAGCGCCGCCGTGTCGGCTTCGATTGCGGCGCGATCGAAGCCGATCATCAGCTTCTCCGCCGACTGCTGCATCCTGTCGTAATGAGCGTCAAGCTCGAACGGGACGCCGTCGTACATCCGGATCACCTCGAAAACGCCGTCGCCGCGCAGCAGACCAACATCGGTCGCAGGCACAAAGACTTCTTCGGTCGGCATGATCTGGCCGTTCAACGAGGCAAGCATCGCGCTGATTCTGCCATAGACGGCGTCGGACAGACGATGCCCCCGCCAGGAATCGAACCTGGAACCTTCGGATTAAGAGTCCGCTGCTCTGCCAGTTGAGCTACAGGGGCGTATCGCGGCGAATGGTAGCCGCTGACGCTCAGCCGCCGAGGCCCGGGGCGCCCTGCGACTGCTGCTGGGCTTCCTCGGCTGCGTCCGAGTCAATCTGGGTGCGCTGCGCGGCGAGTTGCTCTTCGACCAGCTTGCGCTTGGAGGCCGGTGTCAGCTCAAGCGCACGCTTCTCCGCCAGTGCGCTTTCGCGCTTGTTGCCGGCGAGGTAGCTCAGCACGGCGAGCTGCGAGTAGAGCGCTGCGCTCGGGCCGCGGCCTTCAATCACGGCCTTCAGCGCCGCCGCCGCCTTGGCCGGCTGGTCCAGACCGCCGGTGCCGTAGGCATTGATCATCAGCGAGGCGACGCGGTCGTCCGGCTGCTTCGGACTGAGCGCTAGGTAGGCCTCCCAGCTGGCCGCACCCTTCGCCAACTCGGCCCGACCGGCGGCGTTGAAACTCTGAGTGTTCTGGTCGTAGCCGATGATCGAGGCCTGCTGGATCTGCGCCTTCGTCAGCGCTGCCCAAGCGGCCTGATCGGTCGGGTCGACCTTGATCTTCTTCGACAATGCCTTCGCTTGGTCGCTGTAAACACTGGTCGCCGAGCCGCCGGAGCCGCCGATCGCATCAACCAGGCCGCCCGAGGTGGCGCCGCCGATGCCGAAAGCGACCAGCCCAACGCCGAGCAGGATCGCCAGCGTTGAGTAGACGATCTTGACCGTCCGGCGACGGCCTTTGCCTCTGAGGTCGAAGAGCATTAGGTCAGGATACGGGGGTGCGGTCGCCGTCGGCGTCAGCGGTCGGCTCAGCGGGCGGATCGGCGGGCGGATCGGCGGGCGGATCGGCGGCCAGGTCGGCGGCCAATACTTCCTGCTCATCGTCCTCATCCCACCACTCTTCCCAGCGGCTGGCGATCGTGCCGCTGCGTGGCCTGAAGATGTAGGCGAGGCCAATACTCAGCTCGTAGAGCACGATCAGCGGCACCATCGTTACCAGCATTGTCACCGGGTCCGGCGTTGGCGTCGCCACCGCGGCGACGATCGAGATGCCAAGAATCACGTAACCCTGACGCTTCCACAGCACGCGGGCATCGACGACACCGGCGCGCGTGAGCATCAACACGCCGACCGGTATCTGGAAGACCACCCCCATCAGCGCGAGGAAAAGGACAACGAAGCGGTAATAGCCGCGCGCCTGAATCAGGATGTCGAACTGGCTGTCGTTGAAGTTCTGCAGAAAGTTGACGGCGCGCGGTAAGGCGACGAAGTAGCCAAACAGAACTCCGGCCGCGAATAGCAACGGGATCATCGCCATCATCGGAATGACGAGTTTTCGTTCCTTCGGATCGAAGGCCGGCAAGATGAAGGCGTAGATCTGCCAGAGAATGAACGGTAAGGCCAGCAGAATTGCCGCATAGGCGGCGACCGTGAAGGTCGCGACGAAAGGCTCTGCGACGCCGAGTGTCACCGGTTTTCGCGTCACGCTGGTCGGCACCGCCTTCGCTGCCAGCTTGCTCGCGGCGACGGCGCGGTCGAGCTTCTGGCCCGCAGCCACAGCCTGCTGCTTAGTGACCGCGCTTACGCCAGGCTCGCCCGCAAGCGCGTCAAGCGATTCGCGCGTCTGGGCCAGCGCCGGCGAAAGCTGCCGCAGCACCACGCCGAGCGTGACGTTGAAGCGCGCTGCCTGCTCCAACGGATCTTTGCCGCCGGCCTGCTGGGCATCCTCGAGCGGCTGATTGACGAGCTTCAGAATCAGGTGGTTCTGCCAGTAACAGACCGAGAAGGCGCCGACGAGGACGACGGCGGTGATGATTAGCCGCGAGCGCAGCTCGTCAAGATGGTCGACGATGCTGATGCGGTCTGCGTGGCCGATCGGCCGGACGGCCGGCATTGGGCCGCTTAGGCGTCGTCGCGCGGCTGGCGCGGCTGCTCTTCGGGCACGGCGTCCTGCTCAGTGGCGGCCGGCTCTGCCGCCGGAGCAGGATCGATCTTCGCCGGCTCATCCTGATCGCTGCCGCCGCGGCCGGTTACTGAATCTTTGAACTCGCGCATACCGGTGCCAAGGTTGCGGCCCAGACCGGGGAGCTTCTTCGGGCCGACGATCAACAGAATGACCAGCAGGATCACACCAATTTCCAAGGGGCCGATAGGAGGCATTGCCACATCGTAACGGTGGAGAGCAAATTCGGCGCAGACTGCGCACCTTTTTGCGTTTCGCCGTGTTTTAGGGGTCACTATGCGCGACTCCAATCAGCCAGCCAGCGAAGTTCGGACAATTCAGCTTCCGTCTGGCCGCGAAGTTCAGATCGCCTACGTCGACGGAGTTGCTGCCTCAATCGCCGACCAGCCGTTGAAGGCTGTCGAGATCGAAAGCGAGCTCGACGAGGCCGTCGCTGAGCTTCTCAACTGCGGTGCCTGCGGCTGCGATCTGGTTCAGCCGGTTGAGTGGGATGGTTACGGTGATTCCCACTGGAAGATTGAGCTGCGCTGCCCTAACTGCGAGTCGCGCTGCACGACAATTGTCGAAGACGATGTCGCTGAAGCCTGCGACCAAGCCCACCAGCACGGCGCCGATCAGCTGGAAGCAACGATGCGCGCTACGGCGGCAGATAATGACGAGCAGCAGATCAAGAGCTTCAGCGAGGCGCTGCAGCAAAACCACCTGCTGCCCGAAGACTTCTAAGCGCTCCGCTCAGCTGTAACGCGCGACAACGCTGTTGGCGACCAGTTCCAGCGCGGCGCGGCGCTCGCTGTCAAGCTCAGATGGCAAGCCATCCTTCGCCGCGTCGACGATCCCAAGCGCCAAGCTGCGCGCCTGATCGAGCGCACCGCTGGCCGCGATTGCATCGCAGAGTTGCAGCGCTGATTCAGGCGAATCAAGCGAACGCAGCTCGACCGCGGCGATTGCCGGATCGAGCTGGCGGCCGATGATCAGCGGCAGCGTGACAGTGCCGTCGAGCAGGTCGGTGCCGCGCACCTTGCCGGTCCGCTCCGCTGGGCCACTGATATCGAGGACGTCGTCGAGAAGCTGAAAGGCGACGCCGATCTGCCGACCAAACGGCGCCAGATCGAGCTCGCCGTCGCCGACCGCTGTGCCGATCTCGCAGGCCGCCTCAAATAGCCGCGCAGTCTTCAGTTCGCAGCGCTGCAGGTAGCGCTGCTCCGTTATCTGGGCATTCCAGGCGTCGGCCCGCTGCAGCAGCTCGCCCCGCACCAGCGCTGAGCAGGCGGCGCTAAGCGCCTGCACGGAGCGCGCGTCACCGCTGGCGGCCAGCAATATAAAGGCCCGCGCGAACAGCAGGTCGCCGGTCGCAATCGCCATCTCACGGCCGCCTTCGGCGAAGACGGTCGGACGGCCGCGGCGCAGCGGCGCAAGGTCGAGCACGTCGTCGTGGACCAGCGTCGCGCTGTGGATCAGCTCAATCGCCGCGCCGCCACGGATCAGCGCCTGTCGCTGCGCTTGATCGGCTGGCGGGCCGGCGCAAAGCAGCAGCAGCAGCGGCCGCAAGCGCTTGCCGCCGGCCGTAATCGTCTGCCCACCAAAGTCGGCCAACGGTGGCCCATAGCCAGCGGCGGCGGCGCGCAGCTCAGCCTCGATCTGCTTCAGCAGATCGGGAACATGGGCGCCGCCCGCAGTGACCAGCTCAGCCGTCTGCGGCGTCGCATCCTCCATTAGCGCTCCGGCTTGGTGCCTGAGTGGATCGCGATGATCCCACCGGCAGTCAGCAGATAGCTGACCTGTTCAAGCCCGGCCTGCGACAAGCGCGCCGCAAGTGAGCGAGCGTCGGGGAACCTGCGCACCGAACTTGGCAGGTAGCTGTAGGCGTCAGGGTCGCCAGCAAAGCGGCCGACCAGCGGCACCAGCCGATCGAACCAGAAGCGGAAAAAAGTTGAAAGCGGTGGCCGTGTTGGCGTCGTGATCTCGAGCACGACGACGCGGCCACCGGGGCGCGTAACGCGAACCATCTCGGCCAAACCGGCCTCGAGGTCGGCGAAGTTGCGGGCACCAAAGCCAACCGTCACTGCGTCAAAGCGGTCGGCCTCGTAGGGCAAGGCCAGCGCATTCGCCGACTCCCAGCTGAGCTGCGGCGCCTTGACGCAAGCCCGCGCCAGCATCTCTTTTGAAAAGTCAGCGCCGATCACGTTGCCGTCGGCACCGACCAGCGCGGCCAACTCGATTGCCAGATCGCCGGTGCCGCAGGCGACGTCAAGCACGCTGTCGCCTGGGCCGACCCGAGCAAGCTGACTGGCGCGGCGGCGCCAGCGGTGGTGCAGCCCGGCCGTCATCAGCGAATTCATCAAGTCATAGACGCCGGCGATCCGGTCGAACATCGCCTCAACCTGCGGCTCCTCTAGCGTGCCGCTGGCGGCTCCGTTAACCATCAGTCAGCAGCTACTTCAGCGCGGCGAGGAAGCCGACCATCTGCTGGAACTGCTTCGGCGACTGTTCGCTCAGCGCGCTGAACGATGGCATCGGCGCGGTCGGACTGATCAAGGTCCGCTGAATCGCTTGGGCCGGCAGTCGGGCACCGATTCTGGTCAGAGCCGGGCCGGGGCCAGAGTTGCCATTTTCGCCAAACTTATGGCAGGCAGCGCAGCCTGACTGGGCGACGACCTGCTTACCGGCCTCGAAGTTTGCGACCGCCTGGGGACCCTGCGTGCGGACGTTGGCGGGCGGCGGAATATCAATCTGCGTCGGCGGCCCTACGACAGCGCCGAGGTAGGTCAGGTAGCCGATCGCTCCAATCACGAAGATCCCAGCCGTCGTCGCGATCGGCCGGCGCTCCGGCCGACGCTCCGGCCGACGGTCGTAAAACGGCAGCAGGAAGAGCAGGATCAGGCAGATCGTCGGCACGCCGATCGTTGCCAAAGGCACCAGCGCCGGCGGCTTGATCACGCGCAGCACCTCAAAGAGGAAGAAGAAGTACCACTCCGGCCGCGGCGTGTAGGTGGTCGATGTTGGGTCGGCCTTCGGCCCCAGCTCGGCGCCGAGCACGATCGCCATGATGATGATCACGGCCATCACGACGCAGGCCATGATGCTGTCCTTGGCAACGGCGTACGGGAAGAACGGCTTGCCCTGCGACTTCAGCGTGCCGTAGTCGCGCAGGTACTGCTCTTTC
>JBCJRT010000022.1:0-18875 GCA_039745115.1 Solirubrobacteraceae bacterium | reverse complement strand
GGAACCTGCATCACGACAGAGGAGTGCCTACTCAACGCCAACCGCAACCCGTCGCTTAGCCGCGAGCAGATTGAGCAGCACCTGCGCGACTACCTTGGTGTCGAGCGTGTGCTGTGGCTGGGGGCTGGTACTTGGCAGGACGAAACAAACGGCCACGTCGACAACCTTGTCTGCTTTATCCGGCCCGGCCTTGTCGCCCTGACCTGGACCGATGACGCAAGCCATCCGCAGCACGCAATCTCGCTTCACGCGCTGCGCCGGCTCGAGCAGATGACCGACGCGCGCGGCCGCCAGCTGCAGGTGGCGCTGCTGCCGATGCCTTCACCGGCGCCGATGACCGAGGCCGAAGCGGCCGGGATCATCGCCTCCGATATGGCGGCGCCGCGCTTGGCCGGCGACCATCTGGCCGGCTCGTACATCAACTTCTACGCCGCTAACGGCCGGATCGTCGCGCCGCTGCTGGATCAACGGACCGACGATCAGGGACTCGCGAAACTGGCCGAGCTGTTCCCTGAGCGCGAAGTGGTTGGCGTGCCAGGCCGCGAGATCCTGCTCGGCGGCGGCAACATCCACTGCATCACGCAGCAGATCCCCAGCGCCTGAGCGCAGCTGCCACAATCTCCGGCGGAGGGGTGGCAGAGTGGTCGAATGCACCGGTCTTGAAAACCGGAGTCCGGTAACCCTGGACCGCGGGTTCGAATCCCGCCCCCTCCGCTGGCCGCCGGAACCGCGGCTGCCAGCGGACTGCCGGCTTTGCCCCGGCGCGCGGGTTAGAATGTTGCTGTGGCCGAGCCGCTCGACAGCCCGCAGCGCAGGCGTCAGTTTGCCGACGCCGAGCGGCGCGACGGGGCCGATGCGGCGGCCCGGATGGTGGCGCTGAGCGCGGGCCAGCGGATCGAGGCGGCGGTTGCGCTCAACCGTCAGGCTGCCGCCCTGGCCGCAGCCTTCGCGCCGCAGATGGACCGTCGTGGTACCTGACGTTGGCCGCGTGGCGCAGGCGCTTGACGCTGCCGGCGCCCGGTTTGTGCTGGTCGGGGGTTTTGCGGTTGTCGCTCATCAGGTGATGCGCACGACCGAGGACTGCGACCTGCTGATACCTGACAGCCAGGCCAACGACGCAGCGCTTGCCGCAGGCCTTGCCGCGCTTGGCGTGCTGGGCGCCGATGGCACCGCGCTCGACCCGTCAACGATCACCGCCCGCGAAAACCTGCGGGTTGAAAGCCCGACCGCTGGCCTGATCGACCTAGTGCGCGGCGAAGCAGCGCCGCTTGACTTCGACTCGGTTGCCGCCGATTCAATCGAAGCCGAACTGAACGGCGTCCGTCTGCGAGTCGCGGGGCTGGCCTCGCTGGTCGCGCTTAAGCGGCTCGCTGGCCGCCCGCGTGATCTTGCCGATCTCGCCGACTTGGAAGCGCGCCACGGCCCGCTGCCCGAGCTGAGCTGAGCAGTCGCGCCGCCGATCCCGTCCACTTCGGCTGGAATATTGCTGACGTGCATGTGATCAAGGAGTTCAGGGACTTTCTGCTGCGCGGCCACGTCGTTGATCTGGCTGTTGCAGTCGTGATCGGCGCGGCCTTTGCGGCGCTCGTCAACTCGATCGTCGCCGATCTGCTGACGCCCGTTATCGCGGCGATTATCGGCAAGTCGGACTTCTCGAACCTCAGCTTCACAATCCAAGGCAGCGTCTTCGCCTACGGCAACTTCCTCAATGCGCTGATCGCCTTCATCTCGATCGGCGCCGCCGTCTTCTTCTTCGTCGTCAAGCCGATGAATACGCTGAACGCTCGGCGCGGCGGAGTGGCCAACGAGGGGCTGAGCCAGAGCGAGCTGCTGACGCAGATTCGCGACGAGCTGCGCGCCCAGCGCGGCTCTAACTAAGGGCGAAGCTAAGGGCGAAGCGCAGCCGCTGGCCGGGCCGTAGCTGCGCCGCGGCCGGAATCTCGTCGCTGACGATGACGGCGATCACCGGATAGCCGCCGGTCGTCGGGTGGTCGGCCAGCAGGATGATCGGCTGGCCCGACGAGGGAACCTGGATTGACCCTTCGACAACACCTTCGGAGAGCAGCGACGCGTCGCGCACACGCTCCAGCGGCGGACCGCTAAGTCGCGCGCCGCTGCGGTTGGAGTCGCTGGAAACCTGCCAGACAGTTGAGCAAAGCAGCGCCAACGCGTCGGCGCTGAACCAGTCGTCACGCGGCCCGGGAAACAGATGAAGCAGCGGTTCGCTGCGCGGCGGCTCGACCGGAGCGACACCGATCGCTGGCACGCTTCCGAGCGGCGGACCGGTCTTCAGCAGCTCGCCGCCGGTGATCGGCGGCGGGCCGAGGCCGCTCAGCAGGTCGCTTGAGCGGCTGCCCATCACGACCGCCGTATCGATCCCGCCGCGCACTGCGATGTAGCTGCGCAGCCCGGCGCTCGCTGTTGCTAGCTCAAGCACCGACCCGCCGTCGATCTCGACCGCCAGGTTCATCGTGATCTCCTCGCCGTTCAGCTTCGCACCGACCGTCGCACCGGTAACGGCGATTACGGCAGCGTCGTGGAACAGCAGGCTCGGCCCAATTAGTGTGCACTCCAGCGCGGCGGCGCCCTCGTCGTTGCCAACCAGCCGGTTGGCAAGCCGCAGCGAGTTGCGGTCGGCGGCGCCGGAGCGGGGAATACCGAGCTGCGCGAAGCCAGCACGGCCAAGATCCTGCACGGTTGTCAGGGCGCCGGCGCGTAAGACCTCGATCGGCATTCTCAGCTCAGCTCCAGCCGCACCGGCGTACCGGCGGTCAGCAACGCCGGCGGGGTGCCGGCCGGATCAAAGATCTGCTGTTGGCAGCTGCCGATCAGGTTCCAGCCGCCCGGTGAGCTGCGCGGATAGACGGCCGAGTAGGGGCCTGCGATCGCCAGCGCCCCGGCCGGCACGCGGGTCCGCGGCTCAGCCAGCCGCGGCGGCTGCAGCGCCGGGTCGCCGCCCAGTAGGTAGGCGAAGCCGGGCGAGAAGCCGATGAAACCGACATGGTAATCGCAGGCGAGGTGACGGCTGACAAGCTGCTCGACGCTGAAGCCGCAGCCGTCCGCGACGGCTTGCAGGTCGGGGCCGTCGTAGCGGACGCTCAACGTCACCGCGGCCGGCGGCGGCGGCGCGCCCGCGCCCGCGCTCTGCGTCATCTCGGCAACGAGCAGCTGCGCCCGCGCCGGCGCCGGCGCCGCACCTTTCCAAACCAGCAGCAGCGTGCAATGACCGGGGACAATCTCCTCAAGTTCAGCGCCGCGGCGCGGTTCGAGCGCCAAAGCGAGCTGCTGCACGGCGGCGTTGTCGGCCAGCTCAACCAGCAGCGCGCGGTCGCCGGCGCGGCGCACCGATCGGTCGGCGCTCAAGCGAAGCGCTCCAGCCGGACTTCGCTGCCCAGCAGCGCGCTGCGGATCGCGCCGGCCAGCTGCAGTGCTCCGGCGCTGTCGCCATGGATGCAGATCGAGTCGGCGGCGACGGCGACGACTGTGCCGTCGGTTGCCGTGACGCTGGCGCTGGTGGCCAGCGACAGCGCCTGCGCGACGGCCGCTGGCGCCGCCAGCAGGCTGCCCGCCTCTGTCCTCGGTACGAGCAGTCCGTCGGCGCCGTAGGCGCGGTCGGCAAAACCCTCGGCCGCAGTCGCAAGGCCGCAGGCCTTGGCCGCCGCGAGCAGCGCCGCGCCGGGCGCTATCAGCACAGCCAGTGAGCTGTCGGCTTCGGCCAGCAGCGCAGCCAGCGCCGCGGCCAGCGACGAGTCGGCGATCGCCCGGTGGTACAAGGCGCCATGCGGTTTGACGTGCGTTACGCGGCCACCTTCTTCACTGGCGATCCGACTTAGCAGAGCCAGCTGCTGCTCAACTTGGGTGATGATCTGCGCGATTGGCAGATCAAGCTCCACGCGGCCAAAGTTCTCACGGTCGGCGTAGCCGGGGTGGGCACCGATCGCCACGCCGCGCTCTATTGCGGCAGCGCAGGCGCGGCGCATTGTCTGCCGATCGCCGGCATGGCCGCCGCAGGCAATGTTGGCGCTGGTGACGATCTCCAGCAGCGCTGCGTCGGCCTGCCAACCTTCCGGCCCGCTCCCCTCCGCCAGGTCGGCGTTGAGGTCCACCTTCGCTCAGTCCCCTGCGGGGGGCAGCGTTGCCGGCGCACCGCAGGCCGCCAGCGCCGGCGGGATCACAACCGAACCGTCGGCCTGTTGGCCGTTTTCGAGCAGCGCGATAATCGTTCGGCCGACGGCGACGGCGGTGCCGTTGAGCGTTGCCAGCGGTTGCGGCTTGCCGCCCTGCGGACGCATTCGGATTGCCAGCCGCCGCGCCTGAAAATCGGTCGTGTTGGAGGTTGATGTCAGCTCGCGGTAGCGCCCCTCGCTTGGCAGCCATGCCTCACAGTCGAACTTGCGCGCCGCCGAGGCGCCGAGGTCGTTGATCGAGATGTCGACGACGCGGTAGGGCAGGCCGAGCGTCGTCAGGATCTGCTCCTCGATTGCCAGCAGCCGCAGGTGCTCATCCTGCGCTTGGTCGGGATCGACGAAGCTGAACATCTCGACCTTGTCGAACTGGTGCACGCGGAAGATGCCGCGCGTGTCCTTGCCGGCCGAGCCGGCCTCGCGCCGAAAGCAGGGAGAGAAGCCGGCGTAGCGCAGCGGCAGCTGCTCAGCGTCGATGATCTCGCCGGCGTGGAGCGATGCCAGCGCCACTTCGCTGGTGCCGACGAGGAACAGGTCATCGTCGGCGAGGCGATAGATCTGCTGCTCGGTGTCGGGCAGGAAGCCTGTCCCGTGCAGCGCCTCTTTGCGCACCAGTACCGGTGGGATCACCGGCTCAAAGCCGTGCTCACCGAGCAGCTCCAGCGTCCAGCGAACCAGTGCCAGCTCCAGCAGTACAAGCTCGCCGCGCAGATAGGCAAAGCGTGCGCCCGACAGCCGGGCTGCGCGCTCCATGTCGATCCGCTCGCCTGCGAGGTCGAGGTGGTCGCGTGGTTCAAAGTCGAACTGCGGTGGCTCGCCGCACTCGCGCAGCACTGTGTCCTCGTCCGGCGCGTCGGCGTCGGGCAGGTTTGGCAGCAGTGCCAGCGCCCCGTCAAGTTCAGCTTCGGCCTGCTGTAGGTCGGCGTCGAGCAGCTTGGCACGCGCCGCGACATCCTTCATCGCTGCGATCTGCGACTCGGCCGACTGGCCGTCCGCCTTGGCGGCTGAGATTGCTTCGTTGGCAGCGTTCTGTTCGGCCCGCAGCGCCTCCAGCTGGGGCAGCAGCGAGCGGCGTTGCTCGTCCAGCTCGATCACGCGGCTCAGGCTGTCAGCGCCGCCGCGGCGCGCCAGCGCGGCGCGCACCTCATCAGGGTTACTTCGCAGTCGCTTGAGGTCCAGCATCGCGCGCCGAACCGGCTCCGCTTAGCCGCCGGCGTTGGCCGGTATCGGGGCACACTTGGCGCTCGCGGCGGTCGTCGAGCTGTCCGCATCCTGGCCTGAGTACTTGGCGAGGAACGCGGCAACCTGCTCGCTCTCTTTGCCGACGACAATGTTGGCTGGCATGATCGCGCCGGAGTAGCCGCCGTTGTTGATCGCGTAGAGGATGTTCTCGTAGCATGCGCGCCGCGTGTTGAAGTTCGGGCCGTTCGTCCTCTCCGCTGAGGAGACCTTCGCGGCCGATCCTTCGGCGCCGACAACGCTGAGCGTGTGGCAGCCGGCGCAGCGCGCCGCAAACAGCTGACTACCGGATTCAACTGCGGCAGATTGGCCGGTCACGTCGTTGCTCTGCGAGCCGCAGGCAGCCAGTCCAACGCCGCAGACGACGAGCAGTAGCAGTGGCAGTGAGCGGCGCAGCAACATTCGGTTGCCAATAATACGAGACAGCCGCCCGGATCGGCCGCCCGCCCATCAAGCTGGCCGAAAAGTCAAATCGTCGTCAGCACGCGCAGCGCCAGAAAGGCGATCACCAGGCAGGCCAGCGCCGCGACCGCCAGCTCGCGGTGCGCAATCGTTGAAACGATCAGCTGCTGCTCGCTTTCGGGCAGCAGGCCGACGCCCTGGGCGTCGTCGAGCTCGCGCGCGCTGAGGACCGTGTCGGCCGAGGCGATCCGTAGCTGCTCGGCGATGATCGAGGTGGCGATCGGCAGCAGCATGTACAGCCAGAAGAGCCCGGTTGATGGGTCGTAGCCAGCGATGAAGGCGATCAGCGCGACCGCCGCCAGCGCCGTCGTGGCTAGCTGCGTTGTTCGCCACAACCGCCAGAAGGCTCGCTCCAGTTTGCCGCGCCACCAAGCCCAGCCGCCGCTCAGCGCGGCGACGATTGCCAGCGTGGCGACGAGGCCTGCCGCGATCTCCGTTATCTGTCGCAATTTGAGCTCATTGTCACGATCTCCAACCTGTCATCTACGAACTGTCTGCAGCTGATACAACAACCTATTGTGCTGGCCTCTTATGCTCCCGCCCTGATCTTCATTGCGATCGGAACCGCGATCGGCATCGGCTTCGGCTGGCTGAACAGGCGGCTCGGGCCGAAGCCGCGCGCTAACGACCACAAGTCCGACCCGTATGAGTCGGGGATGCCGTCGGAGATCAAGCAGGGCTTTCGCTTTGGGATCAGCTTCTACCTGATTGCGATTCTCTTCCTGCTGTTCGACATCGAGGTGCTGTTCCTCTTCCCGATCGCAGTCCAGCTGCGGGCCTTTGGAACCTTTGCTCTGCTGGAGACGATCACCTTCATTTCGCTGCTGCTTGTGGCCTTTGGTTACGTCTGGCGGCGCGGAGCATTGACATGGAAGTAAACCGCCAGAAGGTTGATGCCCCGGCCGAGTTTGGTTCGAGCCAGTTGCGCGCCCGCGACATGCTCAAAGGCGATCTCAATGTTGATCAGGACCTTGACGAGTATGTGCAGGAGCGGGTGCTGACGACGACGTTTGAGAAGGCCTCCGACTGGGCGCGCGGCAACTCCTTCTTTCCGCTGACCTTCGGCCTTGCCTGCTGCGCGATCGAGATGATGACTGTCGCCGCCTCGCGGCTCGACATTGCGCGCTTTGGTTATGAGGCCTTCCGTGCTTCGCCGCGTCAGGCCGACCTGCTGGTCCTGTCGGGCCGGATCTCGATCAAGATGGCGCCTGTAATCCGCCGCATCTACGACCAGATGTTGGAGCCGAAGTACGTGATCGCGATGGGCGCCTGCGCCAGCTCAACGGGCGTCTTCAATAACTACGCGCTCGTCGCGGCCGACAAGTTCATGCCGGTTGACGTTCACGTTCCCGGCTGCCCGCCGCGCCCCGAAGCTTTGATGCACGGCATCCTTGAGCTGCGCGACATGGTCCACGGCGACCCGTCGCTTGGCTGGCGTGAGCGCTATCAGGCCAGCGGCACGGAGGAGATTTATCCGCTGCCGCTGGCCGACGCGACCGGCGTCAACGTTTTTGGCGCCAGCGGCACGGAGGGCACGAGTGCCTGACGCGGCAACGCTGGAGCGGCTCGTTGCTGCGCTGCAGGCCAGCGATGGCGACGCCGTAATCGACACCGTTGAAAGCCCTGGCCGCGTTGCGGTTCAGATCAAGCCGCAGTCGATCGTCGGATCGCTCGAAGTGCTGCGCGAGGCCGGCTATCGCTTTCTCGCCAGTGTTCACGGCATTGACTACTACCCGCACGAGCCGCGCCTTGGCGTTGACTACGAACTGCTCAGCACCGAGGCCTGCGACCGGATTGCGCTAACGCTACGCGTCTCGACCGAGGATCCACACGTTCCCTCGGTAACGCCGGCTTGGCCCTGCGCGAACAACCATGAGCGTGAGGCTTACGACATGTTCGGCCTGATCTTCGATGGCCATCCGGATCTGCGACGGATCCTGATGCCCGAGGATTACGAAGGATTTCCTCAGCGCCGCGACTTCCCGCTCGGCGGTGAGCCGGTGCTGTTCACGCACAACGAGCACAACGTGCCGCGGTGGTTTGAATGAGCACCGTCGACCCAGCGCTCAGCGCCTACCGCAAGATGGAGCAAAGCACCACGGTCTCGGAGACGACCGAGTTCGAGGGCGACCGTGAGCTGCTGACGCTGAACCTTGGTCCGCATCACCCTGCCACGCACGGCGTGCTGCGGCTGCTCGTAACGCTCGACGGTGAGGTGATCCGCAGGCTGCAGCCGATCTTCGGCTACGTGCACACCGGGATTGAGAAGACGTGCGAGGATAAGAGCTACTGGAAGGCGATCACGCTCGTTGAGCGGATGGATTACGTCTCCTACTACTTCAACGCAATGGCCTACTGCGGTGCTGTTGAGACGCTGCTTGAGTTGGAGATCCCAAAGCGCGCCCAGTACTTGCGCGTGATTCACCTTGAGCTCAATCGGATCATGAGCCACCTTGTCTTCCTCGGCACCAGCGCGCTCGACCTTGGAGCGATCAGCGTTTGGTGGTATTGCTTCCGCGAACGCGAAACGCTGCTCGACCTGTTCGAGATGTCATCCGGGCAACGGATGCACACCCGTTACTTCCAGATCGGCGGCGTCTTTGAGGACATCCCGTCCGGCTGGATCGAGCGAGCGCGCGCCTTCTGCGACGTGATGCCGGACCGCGCCGACACCTACGGCGATCTGCTCAATAAGAATGAGATCTTCCTCCAGCGCCAGCGCGATGTCTGCCCGCTGTCGGTTGAGAAGCTGATGGAGTTTGGTGTTACCGGGCCGCTGCTGCGCGCCGCCGGCAACCCCTGGGATCTGCGCAAGGCGATGCCGTACAGCTCTTACGAGGACTTTGATTTCAAGATCCCGGTCGGCACACATGGCGACAACTACGACCGCTTCCGCGTCCGTCTGGCAGAGGTCAAGGAGTCGGTCAAGATCATCGTTCAGGCGCTCGACAATCTGCCTGAAGGGCCGACGATCGTTGACGACCGCAAGGTCGCGCTGCCGCCGCGCCACGAGCTGGCGACCTCGATGGAAGCATTGATCCATCACTTCAAGCTTGTAACAGAGGGAATGCGCGTGCCGGAAGGCGAGGCCTACTACGCAATCGAAGGCCCCCGCGGCGAGCTTGGCTGCTTCGTCCGCTCCGACGGATCAAGCAAGCCTGCCCGCGTCCACATGCGCGACCCCAGCCTCGTCAACCTGCAGGCCGCGCCGGCCGCAACCGAGGGCTGGCTGATCGCCGACATGCTGGCAACGATCGCGATGTTCGACCCAATCATCGGAGGGATTGACCGCTGATGGCCGACGACGTGGCCAAGGTGCGCCGCTTCACTCACGATTCGCGGGTCCCTGGCTGGGACCGCGCCGCCGACCTTGACAAAGAGCCGGCCGTCGTCCCCGAGCCGGCGACGACCGAGCTGCCGGCCGAACTGCGCGCCGCAATCGAGGACGCCATGCGCCGCTTCCCGGAAGGTGACTCGGCCTTCATCCCGGCGCTCTACGCGGTACAGCAGCAGTACGGATGGTGTTCACCGGAAGGGATCGTGCAGGCCGCCGCTGTACTCGGCCGCACACCGGCCGCGCTGAGCGCCGTTGCGACCTTCTACGACATGTTTCGGATGGAGCCGTTCGGCCGCAAGACGGTCTATGTCTGCACCAACATCTCCTGCTCGCTCTGCGGCGCTGACGAGCTGCTTGAGGCGCTCGAGCAGCGGCTCGGCGACGAGCCCGACGTCCATCTCCGCGGCTTCGAGTGCCTCGGTGCCTGCGACATCGCGCCGATGGCCTCGGTCAACGGCGTCTACGTCGGCCCGATCCCACTTGACGAGGTTGACGAACTGGCGCGGCAGGTTGTCGCCGGGGAGGACCCGCTGCCGGCGCGCCAGCTGCTGCGCCGTCCCTGCGCCGACTCGAAGGCGGCCGGCGCGTGACCGACACACTGCTGTTCCGCGGCATTGACGAACCGGGGCTGAACACGATCGACGTTTACGAGCGTCGCGGTGGCTACAAGCAGCTGAAGCAGGCCTTCGCAACGCCGCGCGACAAGCTGATCGCGCAGCTGACCGAATCGGGCTTGCGTGGCCGTGGCGGCGCAGGCTTCTCGATGGGTACAAAGGCCTCGTTTATTCCTCACGGCAATATGCAGAAGTATGTCGTCTGTAACGCCGACGAGTCAGAGCCCGGCACCTTCAAGGACCGCGAACTTATTCAGAAGAACCCGCATCAGCTGATTGAGGGTGTGATTATCGCCGCCTACGCGATCGATGCGTCGATCAGTTACATCTACATTCGCGGCGAGTACGACCAGCAGGCCGACATTCTCGACGCGTCGATCGAAGAGGCTAGGCAGCGCGGCTTGCTGGGCGAGAACATTCTTGGATCGGGCTTCAACCTGCAGATGGAGCTGTACCGCGGCGCCGGCGCTTATATCTGCGGCGAGGAGACCGGCATGCTGGACTCGCTTGAAGGGAAGCGCGGCAACCCGCGGCTGAAGCCACCTTTCCCAGCCAACCAGGGACTCTTCCAGGGTCCGACTTTGATCAACAATGTCGAAACGCTGTCGGCGCTGCCGCACATCGTTGAGCTCGGCGCCGCCGGCTACGCCGCGATCGGTGTCAAGGATTCGGCCGGCACGAAGCTTGTCTCGGTCAGCGGCAACGTCGAGCGGCCCGGAAACTATGAGGTTGAGCTTGGCACTTCGAGCCGCGAGATCATCTACACGATGGCCGGCGGCCCAATCGACGGCCGCGCGATCAAGTGCTGGTTCCCTGGCGGCTCCAGCGTGCCGGTGCTGACCGCTGACGATCTTGACGTCGGCTACGACTACGACTCGATTGAGGCGGCTGGCTCAATGCTCGGCTCGGGCGCAATCATTGTCGTCGACGAAACACAGTCGATTGTTGAGCTGGCCTACAAACTGGCCAAGTTCTACGCACACGAGTCGTGCGGCAAGTGCACGCCGTGCCGCGAGGGGACAACCTGGACTGTGAACATGATCGAGCGGATCAAGGATGGCACGGCAACGCCGATGGACCTTGAGATCATGGTCGGCGTTCAGGAGCAGATCATCGGCCACTGCCTCTGCGCGCTCGGTGATGCGATGGCGATGCCGATCGGCTCGATGATCGCCAAGTTCCGGCCCGAGTTTGAGGCTGAGATCGAGGCCAACCGGGCGGCGCGCGAGCAGCAGCTGGCGAGCGAGTTTGCCAGCGCTGAGGTTGTCATCGAAGGTGTTAGCGGCTGATGCCACGGCCGATCGAAAAGCTCGTCAAGTTGACGATCAACGGCAACGACATTCAGGCGCCCCAGGGAATGATGCTGTCCGCCGCTGCGCTGAAGTATGGCGACGTTGAGATACCGGTCTTCTGTTACGACGCCAAGATCGGCCCGCCGGTCGGCGCCTGCCGAATGTGCCTGGTTGAGATTGAAGGGATGCGCAAGCTGGAGGCCGGCTGCTCGGTCGGCGTTAGGGACGGGATGGTCGTTCACACCGACACGCAGAAGGTCAAGGACGCGCAGCAGGCAGTACTGGAGTTCATCCTGATCAACCATCCGCTCGACTGCCCAGTCTGTGACAAGGGTGGCGAGTGCCCGCTGCAGGACAACTCGTTTGGCTATGGAGATGGCCTGTCGCGCTTCGTTGAGCCCAAGCGCCACTTTGAAAAGCCGCTGGCGCTATCGCCGCTGATCGCGATCGACCGCGAGCGCTGCATCCTCTGTTACCGCTGCGTTCGTTACAGCGAAGAGGTAAGTGAGGACGACCAGCTGGTGCTTGAGGAACGCGGCTCAAACAGCTATGTCACAACCTTCGACGGCCACCCTTATGTCGCTCCGTTCAGCGGCAACATCATCGAGCTGTGCCCGGTCGGCGCGCTGACCTCGCGGCCTTACCGTTTCCGCGCACGGCCCTGGGAGATTGAGCAGGCCGGCTCGATCTGCACGCTCTGCCCGGCGCAGTGCAACGTCAGCTTCTCGGTCCGTGATGAGCGCGTGCTGCGCGTTCTTGCGCGTGACCACGAAGGCGTTGACGATGGCTGGCTCTGCGACAAGGGTCGCTTTGCCTATCAGGCGATCCACGTTGATCAGCGCATCACCGAGCCGATGCTGCGCGACGGCGGCGAGCTGCGCCCGGTTACTTGGGAACTGGCGATTCAGACGGCGGTGAAGCTGCTGTCCCACGCCGGCGCAAATACCGGCGCGCTGGTCGGCGGCGAAACAACAAACGAAGAAGGCTTCCTGCTGACGCACTTGATGCGCGAGGCGCTCGGCTCACACGACCTTGATTCGCGCGCCGGCGGCAGCCTCGACTTGGAGCTGCTGCGGGCGCTGAACGAACCGTCGCTACAGGCCTCGGTGCCGGACCTGCAGTACGCGCACTGCGTCCTGTTGCTCGACTGCGAGCCGGTTGACGACGCGCCGATCCTCGACCTGCGACTGCGCAAAGGTGTTCGCCATCATGGCGTCAAGCTGCTGATCGCTTCAAGCCGCCCGTCGGCGCTTGACCGACGCGCCAGCCACAGTGCCCGCTTTGCGCCCGGCTGCGGTGAAGCCTTCACGGCGGCGCTCGATGCCGAGCTGGCCGGGCAACCGTCAGATGCGCTGGCAAGCGCCGCCGGCGCCGATCCGGCCGACCTCAAGGCGCTAGCCGGCGAGCTGCGTGACGCGGGCGAAGATGTCGTGATTCTCTGGGGCGAGCGGCTGACGGCCGGTCCGCGCCGCGAGCAGGGTGCCCGCGCGCTGCTCAACCTTGCGGCGCGGCTTGAGCTTGCCGGCCGTGACGGCGCTGGCCTGCTGGAGATCCCGGCTGGCACCAACTCGCGCGGCCTGCGCGAGGTCGGCGTGCTGCCAAACGCTTCGATCGGCCTTGGTGACGCCGCCGCAAGCGGCCGCGACGCACTGGCGATCGGTGAGGCGCTGGCCAGCGGCGAGCTGACGGCGCTAATCCTGCTGCACAGCGATCCGCTGCTCGACCAGCCAAGTTCCCAGCTGTGGCAGCGGGCGCTGGGTAAGGCGACGAGCGTGATCGCGCACGCCGCGTTCTTGACCCCGGCCGTACGCGAGTACGCGACGGTGATCTTCCCGGCCGAGTCTTACGCCGAGAAGGAAGGGACAATCGTCCATCCCGACAGCCGCCTGCAGCGTCTGCGCCGCGCGATCGCCCGCCAGGGTGAGACGCGCGCCGAGTGGGCCTTGCTGGCTGAGCTTGCGGCGCGGATCGGCAACGACCCGGCGGTGCTGACCTGCTCGATGCTGAGCGCCAGAATCTTCGACGCGGTTCCCTTCTACAAGGGGTTGTCACTTGATTCGATCGGTGGCAGCGGCGTCCGCTGGACCGAGCGCGATGCGGCCGCAAGCTTCCCGTCGGCCCCCGCCGCACCCTTCACGCTCGACGCTGCGCCGGCCGCCGCCTCACCGAACGGGCTGCTGCGGCTGGGCAGCTTCCGCTCAATCTGGGCCTCGCCTGAGGTTGAGGCATCGCCGGCGCTGGCCTTCCTGCATCCGCGCCAGCGGGTTGAGATTGCGCCGGCCGACGCTGAGCGGCTTGGCATCGCGCAAGGCGAGAGTGTCACGGTTGCCTCGAACGGCAGCTCGGTGACAGGGCTTGCAGAGATCCGCGCCGCCGCGCAGCCGGGAACCGTCTTCCTGCAGAGCGCGATCCCCGAGGGCAGCGCCGCGCTGCTCGAAGGGCCGCTGGTCGAGGTGAAGCGCGGATGAACCTCAACGTTCCGTTCGCGCTGGTCGGCTACATCGAACCTTGGTGGATGGTTGTCATTAAAAGCATCGTCTTCGCCGTTATTGGGCTGCAACTGGTGCCGATCGTGCTGCTGATGGAGCGCAAAATCCTTGGCCGCTTCCAAAACCGTTACGGCCCGAACCGGGTCGGGCTTTACGGCATCATGACGCCGATCGCCGACGTCATCAAGCTGCTCAGCAAGGAGCCTTTCCGGCCAAAGACGGCGATCGGCTGGCTCTTTGAGCTGGCACCGGTGCTGTCGATCGTCGCCGCCTTCGGCGCCCTAGCGCTGATTCCTTACGGTCCTGTCGTTGACATCTTCGGGACGGCAACCGGCCTTTACGGGATCGACGTCAGCATCGGTCCGCTTTACCTCTTCGCCTTTGGGGCGATCTCGTTCTACTCGGTGATGCTGGGCGGCTGGGCGTCAGGTTCGAAGTACTCGTTCCTCGGCTCAATGCGCGCCGCCGCGCAGCTGATCAGTTACGAGGTGCCGCAGGGAATGGCACTGATCGGCGTGATCATGACGGCGCAGACGATGTCGCTGACCGGGATCGTCGAAGCGCAACAGGGGATGTGGTTCATCGTGCCGCAGTTCTTTGGCTTCATCGTCTTCATGGTCGCCAGTTTCGCCGAGACCAACCGCCCACCGTTTGATCTGCCGGAGGCCGACGCCGAGCTGACCGGCGGCTACAACACCGAGTTTGGCGGCAGCAAGTTCACGCTCTACTTCTTCGCCGAATACCTCAACTTGATCGTCCTGTCGGGCGTCGCAACGGCGATCTTCCTCGGCGGCTGGCTGCTGCCGTTTGGGATCGACGCGCCGAACTGGGTTGGTCCGTTCGTCGTGATTTTCAAGATGCTGCTGGTCGTGACCTTCTTCATCTGGGTCCGCGCGACGCTGCCGCGGTTGCGCTACGACCAGCTGATGTCGCTTGGCTGGAAGGTGCTGCTGCCGCTGGCAACGCTGAACGCGCTTGTAACTGCAATCGTCGTCGTCGTCTTTTAGGAGCTTGGATATGGCTTGGAATCCCGAAGCAGATGTGATTGAGGTGGTCCGCGGACCGGACAAGCCAGGCGGCGCCGGTGGCCTTTACCGCGCCTTCGGCGAGACGCTGCGTGGCCTGAAGACGACCTTTGGCCAGCTGCGCATGGGCGTTGACACGATCCAGTACCCGGAGGAGAAGATTCCCGTCTATCCGCGCTTCCGTGGCCGCCATCAGCTGCACCGCTTTGAGGACAGCGGGCTTGAGAAGTGCGTTGGCTGCTCGCTCTGCGCCGCCTCCTGCCCGGCCGACTGCATCCGTGTTGTCGCCGCTGAGAACACGCCGGAGGATCGCGTTTCGGCCGGTGAGCGTTACGCCGCAGTTTTCGAGATCAACCTGTCGCGCTGCATCTTCTGCGGCTACTGCGAGGTTGCCTGCCCGTTCGACGCGATCACGATGGGCCACGAGTATGAGCTCTCCGCCGCCAACCGCTCCGACCTGATCTTCACGAAAGAGATGCTGCTGGCCGAGCCGCTCGAGCGCACACCGCTGCGCGCAGAGGGGGAGTAGTAAACGGTGGTTGTCGGCTTCTTCTTCTTTCTCTTCGCGGTCGTCGCGCTGGCCGGCGCGGCCGGCGTCGTCGCGCTGCGCAACCCGTTCTACTGCGCTCTCTCGCTGGTCGTTCACCTGATCGCGCTGGCGCTGCTGTTTCTGTTGCTTGAGGCGCAGTTCGTCGCCGTTGCCCAGATTGTCGTTTACGCCGGCGCCGTGATGGTGCTGTACGTCTTCGTCGTCGGCTATGTCGGCGGCGGTGATGATCCGGCGCCGCTCTGGCGGGCGAGTGCACGCCAGCGGGCGCTGGCAATGATCTTTGCGGCGGCGATCTTTATCCAGCTGGCAATCGCCTTGCTCGGCACGGGGCTCGCAGCGCTCAGCACCGACGGTGCCAAGCTGGCCGCCGATTACGGCTCGCCGGCGCAGATTGGCGAGCTGCTGCTGACCGACTTTCTACTGCCGTTCGAGCTGGCCTCAATACTGCTGCTGGTTGCCGCCATTGGCGCTGTTGCGCTGGCCGGTCGGCGCGGCGGGATCGCCGAGGACGAGTCGAACATCGCGCCGAACAGGGGCGAGGTTTACACGCCGGCGCCGGCCGCGACCGGTTCGATGGCCGAGGGCGTGTCGGGCTACGGCGTAACACGGCCACTGCCCGAGCCGCAGCTTGAGGGCCGTGAGCTCAAGCAGCCGGTCCGCGCCAAGCCGGAGGACGATTCGCGGTGACGATCAACTGGTACCTGATCGTCTCGGCCTTGATCTTCACGATCGGCGCCGCCGGCGTGCTGATTCGCCGCAACCCGCTGGTGATCCTGCTTTGCCTTGAACTGATGCTGAACGCTGGCAACCTCGCGTTGATCGGCTTCTCGCGCATGTGGGGCAACGGCGATGGCCAGATCTTCGCGATCGTCGTGCTAGTTGTCGCTGCCTGCGAGGTGGCGATTGGCCTTGGCATCATCGTCGCGCTCTACCGGCGCCGCCTGCCGGTCGATGTTGACGAACTGGTGGAGCTGCGCGGATGAGCCTGCCACTGAGCGCCTGGCTGGTACTCGCCTTCCCGCTGGCCGGGACGCTGACGATTGCGCTGCTCGGCAAGAAGCTTTCGCCGCGCGCCGCAGGCACAATCGGCACTGCGGCGATCGGTATCGCCTTCATCTTCGCCGTGATCACGTTGGTCAAGTTGCAGCAGCTGCCGGTTGACCAGCGCGTTGTCACCTCATCGCTTGCGGACCTCATCAACGTCGCCGGCCTGAAGGTCCAGCTTGGGATCTATGTCGATCCGCTTTCGACCTTCATGATCCTGATCGTCGCCGGCGTTTCGACCCTGATCCACCTCTACTCGGCCGGTTACATGCAGACCGATCAGGGCTACGTGCGGTACTTCGCCTACCTCAACTTCTTCGTCTTCTCAATGCTGCTGCTGGTCCTGGCCGGCAACCTGGTGCTGCTGATCATCGGCTGGGCATTCGTCGGCGCTGCCTCCTACATGCTGGTCTCCTACTGGTACCGCCGTGACACGGCGACATCGGCCGGCATCAAGGCCTTCGTGATCAACGTGATCGGCGACGTCGGCTTGGTGCTGGGCACGCTTTTCATCTTCAAGACGATGGGCGTCGTTGACTACCCCCAGCTGTTCGCCGGTGTCCACAGCGCTTTCGCCAAGGATCAACCGGAGCTGGTGATCGGGATGCTGCTGATCCTCGTCGGTGCCTTTGCCAAGTCGGCGCAGATCCCGTTCCACACTTGGCTGCCGGACGCGATGGAAGGCCCGACGCCGGTCAGCGCGCTGATCCACGCGGCGACGATGGTGACGGCCGGCGTCTACCTGATCGGCCGTCTGCACACGCTCTTCGAGTGGGCACCAACGGCCGCCGCGGTTGGCGCAATCGTCGGTGCTTTGACACTGCTGATCGCCGGCAGTATCGGGCTTGTGATGACCGACCTGAAGCGCGTCATCGCTTACTCGACGATGTCGCAGATCGGCTACATGATCATGGGCGTCAGCGCCGCCGCCTACGTCGGCGGCTTCTTCCACCTGATGACGCATTCCTTCTTCAAGGCGCTGCTGTTCATGGCGGCCGGTTCGATCATCTCGGCGATGGCCGGCAATCAGTCGCTCAACAACATGAGCGGCTTTCGCAAAGCGATGCCGTTCACCTTCGCCTGCTTCCTTGCCGGCGGCTTGGCGCTCTCAGCCTTTCCGCTGTTCTCCGGCTTTTTCTCAAAGGACATGCTGCTCTTTGAGGTCGGTTCGCGCGGCGGCTGGTACATGGCGTTGTACGTCGCCGGCTACGTCGGCGCTGCCTTCACCGTTCTTTACACCTGGCGAATGATCTTCCGAGCCTTCTGGGGCAAGCCGTGCGAGCAGGCGACGGTGCTTGAGCAGACCGGCCACGCCTTCCATTACCCGGAGCACACCAACCCGCACACCGGCAACGAGGACGACCCGTCAACGCAGGAGGTTGAGGACACCGAGGTCGGCTTCCCCGGCGCCGTCCACAAGATCGCCGAACAGACCTGGCAGATGCGCGTTGCGATGGTTCCGCTCGCCGTGCTGGCCGTCGTCGCCGGCGTGGTTCAGCTTCCGTTCGGCCTCAGCAACGTGCTGAGCGACTTTCTCCAGCCGACATTCGCCGACACGATCATCGTCTACCAGCCCGAAAATCATCGGCTTGAGACCTTTGGCCTGATCCTGTCGAGCGTGATCGTCGTTCTCTTCCTCACCGCCGCCTACATCGTCTGGGTTCGCCGCCCCGGCAGCTCGTCGGCGATTCAGGCCCGACTGCAGCCGCTGCACACGCTGTTCGCAAACAAGTGGTATTTCGACGAGCTGAACTCGGCGCTGATCGTCAGGCCGGTCGTCTGGATCGGCCGCTGGGCGAAGGACAGCTTTGAGCGGGTCGTGGTCTACGGCGCCTTCATCGGTGGCACGTCGGGCCTCGTCAAGGCCGGCTCGGCCGCCGTGCGGGCAATTCAGACCGGCCTGCTGCGCAGCTACGTGGCATTTGTGGTCGGCGGTCTGTCGGTTGTACTTCTCTACTTCCTGGTGCGTGGACTGTGACGATCCACCTGTCAATCATTCTCTGGCTGCCGCTCGCTTTCGGGCTCGTCGCGCTGGTCGCGCCGGGCCGTTTGGCGCGCTGGATCTCGCTGCTCGGTGCGCTCCTCGTGCTGGCCTACACGATCACCTTGCTGGCCGACTACGACCACGCCGCCGGCGGCCTGCAGTACGTCACCGATCTTCTCTGGATCCGCTCGCTCGGGATCCATTACGCGCTGGCCGTAAGCGGCCTCAACCTTGTGCTGCTGGCGACGACGTCGGTCGTCTTCACGGCCTCGGCGATCTGGTCGCTGGTGGCCCAGCCGGACGGTCTGCGCCCCGGCCTTTACGCGCTGCTGATGGGGCTTGCACAGAGCGCCGTGCTTGGCGCCTTCATGGCGCAGGATCTGGCGCTGTTCGTGATCTTCTTCGATCTGATGCTGGTGCCGTTCTACTTCCTGATCGTGATCTGGGGCGGGCCGGATCGCACCAGCGCTGTGCTGCGGCTGTTCCTCTACACGCTGGTCGGATCGCTGCTGATGCTGGTCGGCGCGATCACAACCGGCGTGCTGGCGGCGCACGGCGGTCAGCCAAGCTTCCTGCTGGCCGACCTGGCGAAAACGCCGCTTGGCAGCAGCACCCAGGGCTGGATCTTCCTTGGCTTTGCGCTGGCCTTCCTGAT
>JBCJRT010000021.1:0-19131 GCA_039745115.1 Solirubrobacteraceae bacterium | reverse complement strand
AGCGTCTGTGATTGATCGCGGATTGCCTCGACGACGCGCGGGTGGCAGTGGCCAAGGTTGGTAACCGAGATGCCGCAGAGCAGGTCGAGGTACTGTTTGCCGTCCTCATCCCACACCCAGCTGCCGGCGCCGCGCACAATCTGCAAAGGGAGCCGGGCGTAGCTGCCGACGACGTTGCGACGGTCCAGCGCCTGAAGATCTTCAAGCTGCATCAGCCGGCCGTGATCTTTGTTCCCAGGCCGGCGTCGGTGAACAGCTCCAGCAGCAGCGAATGCGGCACGCGGCCGTCAACGATGTAGGCGGCGCCGTCCCCCTGATCTACAACTTCGAGGCAGGCCTCAAGCTTCGGCCGCATGCCGCCCTCAACTTGACCAAGCCGCGCGCGCAGCTGATCGGCCGTCGCCTGGCTGATCAGCGAGTCGGGATCCTCCGCGTCGGCCAGCCAGCCAGCAACATCGGTCAGGAAGATCGTTTTGTAGGCGCCGGTTGCGATCGCGACCGCAGCGGCGGCATCATCGCCGTTGATGTTGTAGCTCTGGCCCGACTCGTCCGGGCCGACCGAAGCAATCACCGGAATGTAATCACTGGCGATGTGGTTGATCAGGTCCACATCGACGCTGTCGATCGCCCCGACAAAGCCGATGTCGCTGCCGTCCGGCGCCGTACGGCGCGAGACGCGGAACAGGTTGCCATCATCGCCGCAAAGGCCGACGGCTGGCTGCCCGTGCCTGCCGAGCCGCAGCACGATCTCCTTATTGATCTTGCCGATCAGCACCATCTTTACGATCTCGACCGTTGCCGCATCGCTGACGCGCAAACCACCACGGAACTCAACCGGCAGCCCGAGCCGCTCCATGTAGTCGGTTATCTCCGGCCCGCCGCCGTGGACAACAATCGGATTGAGGCCGACGTATTTGAGCAGCACAACGTCGCGCGCAAACTCCTCGCAGAGCGCAGGATCCTCCATCGCCGCGCCGCCGTACTTGATGACGATTGTCTGGCCTTGGAATTCGCGGATGTATGGCAGCGCCTCGAGCAGCGTTGCGACATCGCGGCTTGGTTTTTGTGGGTTCATGGCCTCAGCTCGTGTAGTCGGCGTTGATTGAGATGTACTGCGGGCTTAGATCGGAGAAGAAGCACTCGGCCTCGTGGCCGTCACCGGGAAGACCAACCGTGTACTCGATCTCATCGCCGCTGACCAGCACGGCGAGCGCGTCACGGTCATGTTCGAGCTCGCGCCCGGCCACGCAAACCTGGACTCCCTCGATCGAGATATCGACCGCCAGCGGGCCACCTTCAAGCATTGCCATGCCGGCAGCCTGCGCGATCCGCCCCCAGTTGGGGTCACCGCCATGCAGCGCTGTCTTGACGAGCGGAGAGTTGGCGACCGTTCGAGCGACGCACTCGACGCTCGGGCCATGACCACCCTGAACGATCACGCGGCCGATCCTGACGGCGCCTTCGCCGTCGCGCACGATCGCGATCGCCAGCGCCCGCAGCAGGCCGTCGAGCGCCTCACCGAAGCGCAGCTCGTCACCACTTTCGGGATCAATTGAAACGCCGCTTGAACCACTGGCGATCAGGACAACGGTGTCATTGGTTGACAGCTGGCCATCGACTGAGATCCGGTCGAAGCTGCGCTTCGTTGTGACCGAAAGCAGCAGCTCGACTGTTTGCGCCTCAAGCTCGGCGTCTGTTTCGATGAAGCAGAGCATCGTCGCGAAGGACGGCTGGATCATGCCGGCGCCCTTAGCCTGAGCGCTGATCCGCACCGGCCCGCCCGACAGCGCGAGCTCGATAGTCACACGCTTTTCGAAGGCATCTGTCGTCATGATCGCCTGCTCAAAGCGCTCGTCGCCATCGCCCGAGAGCGACTCAGCGCACTGGGCAATTCCGGCTTCGACCGGGCCGACCGGCAGCTGAACGCCGATCACGCCGGTCGAACAGACGGCCACCTGATGGCGACCCAGCCCGAGCGCCGCAGCGGCGGCGTCCTGCATTGCGGCGGCGACGGCAAAGCCTTGCTCGCCGGTCGCGGCGTTGGCGTTGCCGCTGTTGACGACAACAGCTCGCAGCGCCGACAGCTCGCAGCGCTCACGCGTCAGCAGCACCGGCGCCGCCTGCACGCCGGAACGGGTAAAGCGAGCGGCGCTCGTTGCCTGCGGGTTGTCGCAGACCAGCAGCCCGAGGTCGAGCTTGCCGGACGGCTTGATCCCAGCGGCAACGGCACCGGCGCGAAAGCCTGTTGGCAACCCACCTCCGCTTAGCTCGCGTGCGGCGTCGGGCAGCGGCGCCCAGCGTGAGGTAAACAGGTTCACAGGCCGATCCCTTCAGCTTCCGGCAGCCCGAGCATCAGGTTGAGGTTCTGAATTGCCTGAGAGGCGGCGCCCTTCCAGAGGTTGTCGATCACGGCGAAGACGAAGACCTTGCCGGTCCGCTCGTCGAAACGCGCGTTGATACGGCAGAGGTTGCTGTCGCGAACCTCTCGCACGCCCGGCAGATGTGAAACAACTTCAACGAACTGCTCGCCTTCGTAGAACTCGCGGTAGAGGGCGTCGACGTCAAGCTGCTCGTTGACCGTTGCGTAACAGCTCACCAGCTCGCCTTGGTCCAGCGGCACGAGATGCGCAGTGAAGGTGACAGTTAGCTCGCTCGCGCCGGCCAGCTTTAGCTGCTCGTCGATCTCCGGCATGTGCCGGTGAGCACCGACGCCATAGGGCTTTACGTTCTCGTCAACGCTGACGAAATGAGTTGCTGACGTTGGTTCGCGGCCGGCGCCAGAAAGGCCGCTTTTGGCGTCGATCACAACATCGGTTAAGTACGGCGCCAGCGGCGCCAGCGCCAGCACCGAAGCGGTTGGATAACAGCCCGGGTTGGCGACCAGTGTGGCGCCGCTAATCGCCTCGCGGTTCAGCTCCGGCAGGCCGTAAACACTTTCGCCAAGCAGCTCAGGCGCAGCATGATTGACGTACCACTGCTCATAAACGGCCTGATCGGTCAAACGAAAGTCGGCGCTGAGATCAACGACCGGGACGCCGCGCGCCCGCAGCGCTGCGACGACCGGCGCCGAAGCGCCGTGCGGGTAGGCGACGATCGCCGCGTCGACCTCGCTGTGACGCCCGACCTCAAACTGTTCTAGCTCCACGTCGACGCGATATTGGGGATACAGCTCAGCAAGGCGGCGACCGACCTCGGAGCGGCTCGTCGCTGCCGCCAGCTGAAGCTGCGGATGGCGATCAACCAGCGCCGCCGCGAGCGCCCCGCCGTAGCCGGAGGCACCGACAACAAGGATCCGTTTGCTAGCCACGCAGCTCACCGTCCAGTTCGGCCGCTAGCGCGGCGACGACCTGCGCGCGAACCGGCGCGACGTCATCATCGCTGAGCGTGCGATCGGGGTCTGAGTAGTCGATGTGGAGCGCCAGCGAGACGCGGTCCTCACCGACCTGCTGTCCGGAGTAGACGTCGAACACTTCGGCTCGGCTGACGAGCGGCGCCCCGGCCTGCCGTACGCAGGCAACAACGCTCGCGGCGCTGACGCCAGCCGGCACGACGACGGCGATGTCCTCGCGCAGCGGCGGGTAGCTGCTCAGCGCCGTAAAGCTGGCCGTTGGCGGAGCCTCTGCGGCGGCGCGGCCGATATCAATTGCCAGCACGGCGGTCGGCCGGTCAATCTGCCAGTTGGCGGCGACCACCGGGTGCAGTTCGCCAAACCAGCCGAGCAGTCGATGCTCGCTGCGAATCATCGCTGTCCGGCCGGGATGCAAAAACGGCAGCGTGCCGTCCTCGACCTGCCAGTCAACGCCCAGTGCGCCCAGGATGCTCGTAACCAGCGCGTGAGCGGTCCCGATCCGCGTCGCCGGTGGTTGCGGGTCGGCCCAGCCCTCAGGCCTTGACGGGCCGCTTACAGCCGCTCCCAGCGCATGGTGCTCATTCGCAGCCATCCCCTGCTCGCTCGCCCCGGCGCGGTAGACGGAGCCGGATTCAAAGAGTGCACAGCTCTGAGCACCGCGCGCCAAGTTGTAGGCAACGCCGTCGAGCAGCGACGGCAGAATGCTCGGCCGCATCACCGACTGAGCTGAGCTCATCGGGTTTTCGATCACGACCACTTCGCGTAGCGGGTGGTCGGCGTCCAGCAGCAGCCGGTCGCAAACATTGGGGTCGGTGAACGACCAACCGACAATCTCCGACAGCCCGCGGCCGACCAGCACGTCCTCGGCGCGGCGAATCAGGCGCTGCTCGCGGCTCAGGCCACCGGCCCGGCCGGTGCGGTTGAGCGGCAGCGTTGCCGGCAGCGACTCGACACCGTTGATCCGAGCAACCTCTTCAATCAGGTCGGCTTCGCGCGTTACGTCGCGGCGGCGCCAATCTGGCACTGTCAGATCGAGGCCGTCATCGGCATCGGCGGCGCTGAAACCGAGCGCCTCAAGAATCTCGCGCGAGCGTCCCCGCTCGACCGGGCTGCCGAGTAATGATTCGACACGTGCGTCGCGCAGCCGGATCGGCTGCGCTGCGGCAGGCCCGTCGCCGAGGTCGAGCGTGCCGTCAACTAGCGTCGCCCCGGTCAGCTCGATCATCAGTCGGCTGGCCATCGCCTGAGCTTCGAGCGCAGCGTCGCCGGAGAGGCCCTTCTCAAAGCGCGATGACGCCTCGCTGCGCAGTGCCAGGCGCGTTGATGTGCGGTTGATGTTGGCCGCGTCCCAGACGGCGACCTCAATCATCACGCGCGTCGTCTGAGCGCTGACCTCAGAGCTGGCGCCGCCGATCACGCCGGCCAGCGAGCTTGGGCCGTCGGCGTCGGCGATCAGGCAGATGTCGCTGTCGAGCGTTCGCTGTTCGCCGTCCAGCGTCGTCAGCTGCTCGCCGTCGACGGCGGCGCGGACCGTCAGCTCGCCGCCGGCAATCTGGTCGAGGTCGAAGGCGTGCAGCGGATGGCCGGTCGCCAGCATCACGTAGTTGGTGATGTCAACAACGTTGCTGATCGAGCGCTGCCCGCTGGCCGCGAGCCGCGCCTTCAGCCAGAGCGGCGATGGAGCTACCGTCACGCCTTCGTAGAGTCGGCCGGTGAAGCGCGGGCAGAGCGCGGCGTCTTCAATCTTGACGCTGATTCCGGCAGGCTGAACGTCGATCGTCGCGGCGCCAGGGTCGTCGCTCCAGGGCGGAGCGGCGAGCGGCGCGCCGGTTGCCGCATGCAGTTCGCGGGCAACGCCATAGACGCCAAGGCAGTCAGGGCGGTTGGGCGAGATCTCCAGCTCCAGCACCTCGTCGCTGAACGAGAACAGCTCACTGAGCGCCGTTCCCGGCGCAGCAGCGTCGTCCAGCACAATGATGCCGTCGTGCTCACCGCCGATTCCCAGCTCGTCTTCGGCGAGGATCATTCCGGATGATTTGACGCCGCGTAGCTTGGCCTCGCCCACCTTGCTGCCGTCAGCCATTACGGCGCCGGGAAGCGCCACGGCGACACTCTGGCCGGCGGCAACATTCGGCGCGCCGCAGACGATCGTGCGCGGCTGGGCCTCGCCGCAGTCAACGCTGCAGACGCGCAGCCGGTCGGCGTCGGGATGCTGCTCGGCCGACAGCACCTGGCCGACGACGAAGCCCTCAGCGCTCAGCGGTCCCTGCTGCGCAATCCGTTCGACTTCGGTGCCGGTCATCGCCAGCCGCTCGGCCAGTTCGTCCGCCGTCAGCTCCGCGTCGCAGTATTCGGCCAGCCATTTAAGAGGTACGCGCATCGTCAGCCAAACTGGCGCAGGAAGCGCAGGTCGTTTTCATAAAAGAAGCGCAGGTCCGGCACGCTGTGGCGCAGCATCGCGATCCGCTCGATTCCAAGGCCGAAGGCGAACCCCTGATGGACCTCAGGGTCGTAGCCGTGATCGCCGACGGCGGCAAAGACGTTCGGATCAACCATCCCCGCCCCCAGCACCTCAAGCCAGCCGGTTCCCTTGCAGAGCGAGCAGCGGCCACCGTCAGCGTCGGCGCCTTTGTCGCAGCTGAAGCAGGAGACGTCAACCTCGAGGCTCGGCTCGGTGAACGGGAAGAAGTGCGGCCGCAGCCGCAGTTCGCGCTCGTCGCCAAAGATCGCGCGGGAGAAGGCAAGCAGCGTCCCCTTCAGGTCGGCCAGTGTGACTCCTTCGTCAACAACGAGCCCTTCTATCTGGTGGAACTGGGGCGTATGGGTCGCGTCGCTGTCGCGGCGGAAGACGCGGCCGGGAACGATCAGCGCGATCGGCGGCGGAGTTTGCTCCATGATCCGGATCTGCATCGGCGAGGTGTGGGTGCGCAGCAGCGGCGCGTCAGCTCCGGTCTTCTCGCTTTCGATGTAGAACGTGTCGCTGCGGGCACGTGCCGGGTGTGACGGGTCGTGGTTGAGCGCGTCGAAGTTGTAGTGGACGCTTTCAACCTCCGGCCCTTCGACGACTGTGTAGCCGAGACCGCAGAAGACGTCCTCAATCTCGCGCCGCGTCGCGCTCAGCAGATGATGGTGACCGCGCGGCTCAGCCGGCGAGCCGGGCAGTGTGATGTCAACCAGGTCACCGGCAAGCGAAGCGCGCAGCTCGTCCAGCTCAAGCGTCGCCGCCGCCTCGTCGATTAGCGCTTCGAGCGATTTACGCGCTTCGTTGGCAGCGCGGCCAGCCTCGCCGCGCTGTTCGGGCGGAAGCTGCGCGACGTCACGCAGCAGCTGCGGCAGCTCCGCTTTGCGGCCGAGGTAGCGGACGCGAAGCTCTTCCAGCTGGGCGCTGCTGGCGGCGTCGGCGATCTCGGCTTCGGCCTGTTGGCGGATCTCGGCGACGCGTTCGATCATCGTCGCCACCCTAAACCCTCCGCGTGCAGGAATAGAGCGCGACGGTCGCTGCCATCGCGGCGTTCAGTGAGTCGCCGGCAATCTCGATCCGCCGCGTCTGGTCGGCCGCGGCGATCAGTTCACCGGGCAGCCCTTCGCGCTCGGCGCCGACGATCAGCGTAAACGGTTGCTCTGGCCAGGAGGCGTGATCGAGCGGCTCGCCGCCCTCTGATGCCAGAGCGATCGTTGTTCCTGGCAGCTCAGCCAGCGTCTCAGCCCGCGCCACCGGCAGGCTGAACAGCGCACCCATCGTTGCCCTCACGGCCTTTGGCCCAAACGGGTCGGCGCTGCCGGGGCCGAGGATCACGCTGCCTGCGCCGAAGGCGTGGGCGCTGCGGATGATCGTGCCGACATTGCCGGGGTCGCCGACGCCGTAGAGCCAGATCGCCAGCGGCCCAGCCGGCTGCGACCAGCGCTGTTCGTAGATTGCCAGCGCACGAGTGCCGGAACCAAGCACCGAGACTGCCGCCAATGCCTCTTCGCTGACCTCGGTGCCGTCCAACCCGCTGCCTTCGACAACGAATGTTTCGATCGGCTGCCAGCCGTTTGCCTTAGCTGCGGCGATCAGGTCCTCACCTTCGGCGACGAAGCGCCCGCTGCGATCACGGCCGCGGCGCGTGCGCAGCAGCGTGACTTGATTGAGATTTGGATGTTGGGGATTGTGGATTGTCATCTGATTTTGGTTTTGGACAAAAAAATGGGCGCCCTCCTTGCGGAAGCGGCGCCCGGTAACGGCGAAACGGCGGCGGAGTCTAGGACTCAGCGGCCGTCGCCTCGCGGGCGGCGTCAACAAATCGGCGGAACGTCTCCGGGTCGCTGACGGCGACCTCGGCGAGAACCTTGCGGTCAAGTTCGATACCGGCCTCGCTGAGGCCGTGCATGAATGTTGCGTAGGTCATGCCGTTGAGCCGTGCGGCAGCGTTGATCCGTGTGATCCAAAGACGACGGAAATCACGCTTGCGGTTACGACGGTCGCGGTACGCGTAGGAATCCGCCTTCATCAGCGTTTCCTTCGCGCGGCGGTAGTTCGAGTGCGCCGTGCCGCGGTACCCCTTGGCCCGCTCGAGCGTGGCGCGGCGCTTCTTCCTCGCGGCGACCGAGTGCTTTACCCGCGTCATTTGCCGCCGCCGAGCATCTTCTTAACGCGCGGCGCGTCCACGGCAGAGATCGCGACAGCCTTGCGGAAGCCGCGCTTACGCTTCTGCGACTTCTTCTCCAGGATGTGGCTGGACATCGCGTGACGGCCACGGACTTTGCCGTTGGCGGTCAGCTTGAAGCGCTTCTTTGCGCCGGAATGTGACTTCATCTTGGGCATCGCCGACCGCGGAGTATAGAAACTCCGCCAGCGTTCGTCTCGCCGCTACTGCGCGGAGCTGCCGTTCAGGAGCGGGCGTCGGAGCTCTCAGGCTCCGCCGCGGGCGCTGCCTCGTCGCTCTGAACAGTTGGCTCAGATGGCGACCCGGCTACTTCAGCTGCGACCTCGTCGCCGTCAGCTACCGGCGCGATTGAGCGGGCGAACGCCTCGGCGTCTGCCACAGCCTGAGCGGCGGCGATCTCGGCGCTGAGGTCGAGCGGCTCAAACTCGGTGATCTCACCGCTAATTACCGCTTTGCTCGGCCCGAGCACCATCGTCATGTTGCGGCCGTCAAGGTTGGGGCGCTGCTCAATCGCGCCGACCGGCGCAAGCTCCTTCGCAAGGCGGGCAAGGATCGCGCGGCCCAGTTCAGGGTGCGTGACCTCGCGGCCACGGAACATGATTGTCACCTTGACCTTGTCCTTGTGCATCAGAAAGCGCGTTACGTGGCCCTTCTTTGTCGCGTAGTCGTGCTCGGCGATCTTCGGGCGAAACTTGATCTCTCGGATCGTGATCTGCTGCTGACCCTTCTTTGCCGCCTTGACCTTCTGCGCCTGCTCGTACTTGTACTTCGAGTAATCGAGAATCCGGCAAACCGGCGGCTGCGCCTCGGCCGCAACCTCGACCAGATCAAGGTCCTTCTCCTGCGCCAGCTTCAGCGCGTCATCGATCTTCAAGATGCCGACCTGGCCGCCCTCGTCGTCGATCACGCGGACTTCGGCAACGCGAATCTTCTCGTTGATGCGAGTCGTGTCACGTTCCGGCATACGCCGGTCGAAGCGCCGAGGGACCGGCACTAGCTTCTAAGGCCGCGCGTCAAGAGCGAGGCTGGACAGACATTCGGGTCAACGCGCGGCAGTATAGCCAGATTGCAGCAGCTTCTGCGCGCCACCGGCAGCCACCTCAATAACTGAGCACGCCCGCAAGCAACTGCGGATCCGCCTTGCCGGAACGCCGTAGTCAACGCGGATCACGCGTTGTTGGCGATCAAGCCACAGCAGATCGAGCCCGAATCGCATGCCGAAGGTGTGAACCGAGCGGCAGCGTTCAAACAGCAGCGCAGCGTCACCGGTCGGGCGGTCAAGGCCGGCAAGTCCACGCCGCCGCGCTGACAACCCGACGGCCGCGGTCACCTTCACTGCGTCAGCAACTCGTCGCGACGTTGGCGCGCCTCGGCGACGACGTGGTCGGCGAACTGCGCGAGCGGGAATGAGCCGACGTCGCCAACACCGTGGCGGCGGACGGCAAGCGTCTGCTGCTCAGCCTCTTTGTCGCCGACGACCAACATGTACGGAATCTTTGCCAGCTCGTTGTCGCGGATCAGCTTTGAGACCGACTCCGAGCGCAGGTCAACCTCAACCCGCAGCGACCGTTCGCGCAGCTGCCCGGCAATCGCCTCGGCCGCGGCGGCGTGCCGATCGGAGACCGGCAGCACGACGATCTGAACCGGCGCCAGCCAGACCGGAAACTGGCCCGCGTAATGCTCGATCAGAATGCCGATGAAGCGCTCATAGGAGCCCATCAACGCGCGGTGGATCATCACCGGCCGGTGCTCCGCGTCGTCGGCGCCGGTGTACCGCAGGTCAAAGCGTTCTGGCATTGAGTAATCGAGCTGGACGGTGCCAAGTTGCCACGAACGGTTCAGCGAGTCGGTCATGTTGAGGTCGATCTTCGGCCCGTAGAATGCGCCATCGCCAGGGTTCAACTTATAATTGAGCGCACGAGCGTCTAGTGCCTCGGTCAGCGCAGCCTCGGCCTTGTCCCAGATCTGATCGCTGCCGATCCGTTGGTCGGGCCGCGTTGACAGCTCGAGCTGCAGCTTGAAGCCAAACAGCTCGTAGGTCGCGAAGGCGAACTCGAGACAGGCGGCGACCTCCTCGGCGACCTGCTCCTCAGTGCAGAAGATGTGCGCATCGTCCTGCGCGAAATGGCGCAAACGCAGCAGCCCGTGCAGCGTGCCACTGAGCTCATTGCGGTGCAGCAGCCCGGGCTCGGAGTAGCGCACCGGCAGGTCGCGATAGCTCCAGCGTCGACCGGCGAAGAGATGCGCGTGGCCGGGGCAGTTCATCGGCTTTAGACCAAATTCGCGCTCTTCAGTACTGGTAACAAACATTTTGTCGCGGTACTGCTCCCAGTGGCCCGAGGTCTTCCACAGTTCGGAGTCGTACAGCTGCGGCGTCTTGACCTCCTGGTAGCCGCGCTCGCTGCCCATCTCGCGCGAAAGCGCGACCAGTTCGTTGAAGACGGTGGTGCCGCGCGGCAGCCAAAAGGCAGAACCGGGAGAAACTTCGGAGAACTCGAACAGCTGCAGTTCGCGGCCGAGACGACGATGGTCGCGTGCCTTGGCCTGCTCGAGCCGCTCCAGTTCGATTTCCAGCTCGGCCTTGTCGAAGAAGGCGGTCCCGTAAATCCGCGTCAGCATCGTGCGCTCCGAATCGCCACGCCAGTAAGCACCGGCGACCGACTGCAGCTTGACGGCGCCGATCGCCTTTGTGCTCTGCCCGTGCGGGCCGCGGCACAGGTCGGTGAAGTCGCCGTTGCTGTAAAGCGAAACACTTTCAACACCCTCGTCGCGGACGAGATCCTCAATCAGTTCGACCTTGTAATCTTGCTGCTCGCCGCGGAACCGGGCCAAGGCGTCATCAACGCTGATCTCCTGCCGCGTGAAGCCCTCGCCGGCCTTGATGTGCTTTCGCATCTGCGCCTCGATCGCGGCGAAATCGTCCTCGCTGATCACGACCCCTTCGGGGAACTCGAAGTCGTAGTAGAAGCCGCGCTCGATCGTCGGACCGATCGAAACCTTTACGCCGGGGTAGAGCTCGGTCACTGCCGCGGCCAGCACGTGCGCCGCATCGTGGCGGATCAGAGCGAGCGCGTCATCGCCTGAGCTTTTCGTGATGATCTCGATCGGCTCGTTCGCCGTTAGCGGCGCGCTGAGGTCGCGCAACTCGCCCTGCTGGCGGATCGCCAGCGCGGCGCGCGCGAGCCCGGGACCAATGGCGGCTGCGGCGTCAAGGCCGCTGGCGCCGTCGGCAAGTTCGAGCGTGTTGCCATCGGGGAGAGTTACCTGCACGGCGCTGATGCTACGCGAGCGGCAGGAAGCGAGGGCGCGCAGCGGCAACCAGTTAGCCGCCGCTGCACGAATCTGTGACAGAGGTCGGGCACGACGCCGCTAGTTTGAAGGTATGACTGATGCAAGTTCTCAGCGCCATTACCGGCGCGGCCCGCTGCGCCCGATCTGGCCATCACCGGCGCGGCCGCTGACGCATCGCGCGGCACGCAAAGCGGACGACCGCTACGGCGTCTCCGACAACCCCGACTGGCGTTCGGTCGACTGGCCGGCGCAGACCAAGCAGATGCTGATTGACGAGCGTGAGGTCAACTACGTCGAGCTTGGCAGCGGCGAGCCAGCCGTCGTCTTTATTCACGGCCTCGGTGGGTCGTGGCAGAGCTGGCTGGAGAACCTGCCGCGCGTCGCCGCTGGCCGGCGTGCGATTGCCCTTGACCTGCCTGGCTTCGGCCGCTCAGAGATGCCGGCCGATCCGATTTCAATCACACTCTTCGCCCATACGGTTGACCACTTCTGCGACCAGCTTGGCCTTGGGCCGGTGACGCTGGTCGGCAACTCGATGGGTGGCTTCACGGCGGCCGAGGTCGCGATTCGTCACCCAGAACGGGTGGAGATGCTGGTGCTCGTCGGCGCAGCCGGAATCAGCTCTGCGGCGACGGGGCGGTCGCGCCTTGGCGAAAAGTTTGCGCGCGGGCTGATGATGCTCGGCCAGGGCGACCCTAGTGCAGCTCAAAGGATACTGACGCGCCCCGGCTTCATCGCACTCGGGATGGGGCTCGTCGCCCGCTACCCAACAAAGCTCTCAAAGGAGCTGCTCTCAGAGCAGCTGCTGACCTTCGGGGATATAGGATTCCGCGACTCGTTTGAGGCGATCCTCGCTTATGACTTTCGTGACCGACTGAGCGAGATCGGTTGCCCCGTATTGGTCATTCAAGGCGAGAACGACATTCTTGTGCCGCTCGGTGACGCGACCGAGTTCTGTGAGCGTATTCCCCAGGCGCAACTTGTGACGATGGCGGACACCGGCCACGTGCCGATGCTTGAGCGTCCAATCCAGTTCAATGACGCGCTGCTGGAGTTCCTCGCAGCACCAACAGGCGCCAGCAGATAACTTCCAGCCGATGGAAGCAGCTGACCTAGCGGCAAAAGCTCAGGGCGCCGTGGTGCGCGGCCTGATGCGCCTTAGCCCAGGCAGCCAGCTTCGCCTCGCAGGCGGCAAGTCGGTTCGACTCGACGGCCAGACGCTTGACCCCGGGCTGCAGCTGTTGTTGAAGCTAATCGAGCTGGCGCCACAGCCGAATATTGAAACGCTGTCGCCGCGTCAGGCGCGGGCCGGCTTGACGCAGACGCAGGCGATGATCGCGGCGGCGCCGCTGCCACTGGCGTCGGTGCTCGAAACAACGGTCGCCGGGGCGGCAGGACCGCTGCCGGCTCGGCTCTACATTCCGCGCGAGCGGATCGACAACGTCGGCCCGTTGCTGCTTTTCTTCCACGGCGGCGGCTTCGTGATCGGCGACCTCGACACACATGACGCGCCCTGCCGGCTACTGGCTGAGCAGGCCGGCGTGCGCGTGCTTTCCGTCGATTACCGCCTGGCGCCGGAGTTCCCTTTCCCTGCCGCGGCCGATGACGCGCTGGCATCGTTCCTCGACCTTGTTTCCCGCGCCGACCAGTTTGGCTGCGACCCCAACCGCATCGCCGTCGGCGGCGACAGCGCTGGCGGCCAGTTGGCGGCCGTTACGGCGCGGCGAGCGCGCGATGCTGGTGGGCCGCAGCCGGCCTTCCAGCTGCTGATTTACCCGGTCACCGACTTCGCCGACAAGCACCCCTCCTACCACCTTTTCAGCGACGGCTTCTTCCTTACCGAAGCACAGATGGATTGGTTTTCCGGCCACTACCTGCCGCCCGGCACCGATCTGCGTGAGCAGTCGGCGTCGCCGCTCTTCACCGAGGACCTGCGCGGCTTGCCGCCGGCCCACGTCGTCACGGCCGGCTTCGACCCGCTGCGTGACGAGGGTGAGGCTTACGGCGCGCGACTGCGTGACGCAGGAGTCCGGGCGACGCAGCGTCGCCACAGCAGCCTGATCCACGGCTTCATCAACATGGCGCCTGTCAACCGCGCATCGCGCGACGCCAGCTGCGAGATGGCCGGCGTGCTGCGCGGCGCGCTTGGCGGGTAGTGAGCGGCCGTCGGCCCCCGGGTCTCTAGCCGGTGTAGGGCGGCGGGCGCTGGCTTTTAAGCGTCACGGTTTGCGTTTTGCTTGCCGGCAGGCCGCCGGTTGGCGTGAATGTCGTTTTCACGCGGGCGCGCAGTGATCGTTGGCGAAGCGCGGTGCGCGTTGCCTTGCTCAGTTTGCAGGTCAGTTTCACCCACCCTGCCTTTGTTGCTTTCCCGCTTGTTTTGCAGACCGTCAGCACGGCGGCGAGGTTTGAACTGCGCGTAACGCGCTGAGTGAGTGTCCCACGCCCGGGGATAACAACGGTGGACGTCAAGGCTTTCACGCCGACCTTCACCGAGCGGATTGTAAAATGATTCGATGGCCCCTTCGCGAGGATGCGGGCGGTGAAGGTGTCAACGTACTCACGTTTGTTTGTGAGGGTCGTGGCTCCGAAGGTCGCGGTGCCACTGAAGTACCCGGTGATGATGCTCGAGCCATCCGGGAGTGCGGAGACGCCATTTGCGGCGTCATTACCCGTCCCGCCACCCCTGATCGCCCAGGCGTAGCTGCCATCGGCGTTGACCTTCGCGGTGAAGGTGTCGGATTCCCCAGCGCTTGTGAGGGTCGTGGTTCCGAAGATCGCAGTGCCAGTGAAGAGCCCGGTGATGATGCTCGAGCCATCCGCGAGTGCGGAGACGCCAGTTGCGAAGTCATCACCCGTCCCACCACCCTGGCTGGCCCAGGCGAAAGAGGGGACAGCTGCGGTAGCGGGGCTGGGCATCGCTGCGAGCAGCACGACCGCAGCAAACGCGGCCAACAAGGCAGTAACGGCTTGAACGGAAATCTTGCGGTTGATAATCATCGCGTGGGCATCCTTTTCTCGTTCGCGAAGGCGCGAACGATAAGCGTTCCGCGCGACATCCAAAATGCCGTCACGCGGAGAGCTAAAACGGTTGGACGCATAACCTACTGCACCGGGAAGCGACAGTGCGCCAGCTCACTGCGGCCAGCGAACAGAGACACAAGAAGCCTCGCACTTCGCCATGCCCAGCATCTGTGTGGAACTCCCCCGATCGGTTCGGAAGCCGCAAAGGGCGCGGCGCCGACATCCACCATGTCGGACCGTGCCGCAATCTCCGACGAAGACGAGCCAGTAATCGGAGATCAGAAGGACGATTCATCTCCCGGGTTGGCAAGGTCGCGCGCCGCGCGAATTAGAGGGTTCGGAAGCGGGAACGCAGCGAGTGACTTTCCAAGCTTTGTTAGTTCCGAGCAGCTAGCTGCCCGGCGTGCACTACTTGCGATCGATCACGCGCTATAACGCCGCTGGAGCCCGAAAAACCGGCCCTTAGCGCTCAACTCGTGAGAAGCCGCTCAAACAGTGCAACTTCGGCGCTCAAGTGCTGCAACTTCACACGCGACGGCTTCAGGGGCGGCAGCTGGCGCAGAGGCCGTGCAGCACAATCTCGTGGCCTTCCACTGCAAAGTCGACGCGCTTAGAGATCGCTGTTACGGCCAGTTCAAGCGGGCGGTCGTCGAACGGGATTACGGCGCCGCAACTGTCACAGACGAGGTGGTGATGGTGGTGTTCGGGGCGCACCGGTTCGTAACGGGCTTGGCCTTGACCAAGCTCAACCTTGCTGACGACGCCGAGTGCTTCCAGCTCGTCAAGCACGCGGTAGATGCTGGCGCGGCCGACGGCTCGCTTGCGCGCCACCAGCTGCGCTTCGATCTCGTAAGCGCTCAGTGCGCAGCTCTGCTCAGCGAGCAGCTCGACCACCGCCGCCCGCGCGCCGCCGCGACGGTAGCCAGCCGCCGCCAGCCGTTCGCCGGTCGCTGCTGCCCAGTCGGAGTTGCTGTTGATCTGCTTGGCCATCGCCAATCAGGCTAGCGATGAGACTGGTTCTCAGGCCAATTCGACTGCGCCGTGATCGTCGCAGTGCTCCCCGTGGGGGTGGTGCAGGCGACCCTCGACCAGATAATCGGTGTGCTCGCCGTGTGGTAGCGCCTCGTGGCCGCAGCCGGGGCCGTGGACGTGCTCCGAGCAGCCGTGGCCGTGGTCGCAGCGCTCGGGGCGCTGATCATCGACCGCGATCGTGTGCTCGTCGCAGTGATCGCCATGAGGCTGATGCAGGTGACCGCCGTGGATGAAGTCGATGTGGCCGTCGTGGACGATTGCCGTATGGCCGCAGCCCGGCCCGTGAACGTGGTCATGCTGCTCGTGCCTCTTCTGCTTCTCAGCCATCGGTAATAGGCTACCGCGCGGCCTCGATGGCAGGATCGACGGCGCTCGTGGCGAATCGGGGACTCATGGGATTGCGCCAACTTCGCTCCGCGCTGCATGCCTTCACGCAGGAGGCTGCCTGGCAGCTGGCGAGCGACACGCATGAAGGCCATGAACTGCCGTTCGAGGTGGTCGAGTCCGGCCGCCGCGACTCGCCGCTCTACTGCTACCGGCCGCTAACGGCCGATTTCATCTCGGAACGCAGCGGCGTGCTGTCGCGGCTACCGACCTATCTGCCAGCCGCCCACGCGCTGGTCGCGATCGGCAGCCTCGCCGACTACCTCGACTCACAGTCGGTCCGACCGCCCGGCCCGGGCCGCCAGAGCGCCGACCTGGCGCTGCACTGCTTCCTAGCGCGAGTCTTCGTTGACTCCAGCGACTTTGTCTTCGATGAGCGCTGCTTCGATAACGCCTACCAGGAGCTTGAGAAGTGCGTCGCCGAGGAGCGCGCTGAGCACAGCGTGGTCGCTGTGCTGCGGGGCGTTGAGCTGGCCTCCGACGAGGTCAAGCTTGGCGACGGCATGACGCTGGTCCGCGGCGAACAGAGCGATGAAGCGCCCGATGAGGCGCGCTGGTCGCGGCTCGATGGCAGCCCGCAGACGCTGGTGATTGTCCGCCGCGCGCCGGTACCGGGCGATATGGGCCCGCTGCAAGCGTCGCGCACGTCACTACGCAAGCTTGTTGCCGGACTGCGGCTTTACCACGCTGAACCGGTCTCGCTGGCGCCGCTCGGCTGGTCGCGGATTGGCGCCGGGCCGTGGCAGGCGGTTGCGATCAGCGCCGAGTCTTCCGAGCCGCAGCCGTTGGTGCTGATTGAGCCTGTGCAGGAGGATGAGCTGCGCGCATTCCTCAGCCTCGTCGGTCGCCGCGAGCCGCGTTCGGGCGAGCTGGCCTGGGCGCTGCGCCGTTTTGACCTCGCACACCAGCGCACGCTGCCCTCCGAGGCGCTGAGCGACCTGCTGCTGGCGGCGCGAGCGCTGCTGGAGCCGGAAGGGCCGGCATCGGGCCGGCTGGCGGGCCGCCTTGCGGCGCTCTGCGCCGAACCGCAGCGCCGCGCAGCGCTGACCGAGAGTTTTGCCCGGACCGCCGCGCTGGAGCAGGCGCTGATCGCTGGCGAGGCTGGCGGCGACAGCACGGCGCCCGCTGTCTACGAGTTCGAGGGCTATCTGCGGGCGCTGCTGCGCGACGCCTGCTGCGGCCATCTCAGCAGCGACCTGGTCGCACTTGCCGACTCGATCCTGGCCGAGGCAGCGCCTCAGGCAGCGCCGGCCGACGAAGCGCCACCGGTCGATCCGACCGACCGCTACGAGTCGCTGCGGCCGCCGCTCTAGCCGCGGCCCCACAGCGCTCGCTGAACCGCGACCAGCCCGGCGATGTCGCTGACATCGTCGGCCAGCTCCGGCACGATGATCGGATAGCTTGTCCCGACCTCTTCGGCCAGGCGAGCGATCGCCGCCCCGTCACGCTGGGCGACGGCCAGTGCACTGAGGTAGCTGGCCAGCACCGGGGCCGCCAGCGGTTCGCCCAACTTCGCGTCGAGCAGCGCTGCCGCCTCGGCCGGCGTCGGCGCCGGCAGCGCGCCGCTGGCTACAAGGTGGACGCGGTTGATAACCAGCGCCGCCAGCTTCATGTCGGAGCTGCGCAGCTTGTCGCTGAAGAAGACAGCTTCGTCGCCGGACTCCCGCGCCGGTGAGCTGATCACAACGAATCCGGTCGCCGCGTCGGCGAGCAGTTCGCGCACGCCGTCGGCGCGCTCGCGAAAGCCGTCGATCAGGCCGCCCAGCGCCTGGAAGAAGCCCGAAAGGTCTTCCAGCAGCTCAACGCCGGTGATCCGCTTCATCACGCTTAGGATCGCGCCGGTGCCAACGCCCAGCACGCGCGCCGCAAAGCCGGTTGGTGCCAGCAGAAACTTCAGTGCGCGGCCATCGAAAAAGCTGGTCAGCCGGTCCGGCGCGTCGAGGAAGTCCAGCGCGTTGCGCGACGGCGGCGTGTCCAGCACGATCACGTCAAAGCGGCCGGAGCGGTTTAGTTCGTAAAGCTTGGCGACGGCCGTGAACTCCTGCGATCCGGCGATTGCGCCTGACAGCTGCTGGTAGATCTTGTTTGAGAGGATTTCGTCGCGCCTGCCAGCGTCCGGCGAAAGGCTGTCAATCAGTTCATCGAAGGTTTGCTTTGAGTTCAGTGTCATTGCCCACAGCTCGCCGCTGATCTCAAGCCCGGCCGGCGCAAAGCGTGCGCCGTCAATCAGCACAGGCTGGTTTTCGAGTTGCTCCAGCCCCAGCGCGTCGGCGAGCCGCTTAGCCGGGTCGATCGTGACAACGGCGACACGGCTGCCGCTGGCCGCCAGTCCTGCTGCGATCGCAGCGGCGGCGGTCGTCTTGCCGACGCCGCCGGAGCCAGCACAGATGATTACGGCGAGGCCTTCAAGGCGGGTTTCAATCGAACTTGCCATGCACTCGACAGCCTAGGGTCGGCGCAGTTGCTGCGCCGGGCGGGAAGGAATCAGCGACGCTACTGCGAATAAAGCGCTAGTACGGGTCCAACAGACGACCGGAGCCCCTCCCGTGGATAAGAAAAAGCCCAGAATTATCGCATTCGCCAACCAGAAGGGCGGCGTCGCCAAAACGACGACGACGCTCAACCTTGCCGTCGCCCTAGCCGAGTCCGGCCATCGCGTGCTGTGCATCGACATGGATCCGCAGGGAAACCTGACGATGTCTCAGGGGATCGACCCCGACACGCTTGACAACTCGATGTACGACGTACTCGTTCACGACAAGCCGATCCGCGACGTGATCGTCACGCGTGAGATTGACCTCGCTCCGGCCTCAATCGACCTGGCCGGCGCTGAGATCGCAATGTCGACGAAGATCGGCCGCGAACGCTCGTTGCAGAAGGCGCTGACCGCGGTCGTCGACGATTACGACTTTGTCTGCATTGACACGCCGCCGAGCCTCGGCCTGCTGACGATCAACGCGCTGACCGCGGCCACCAAGGTGATCGTCCCCGTGCAGTGCGAATATCTTTCCATGCGCGGCCTAATCCAGTTGCAGAACACGCTGCAGATGGTTCGCGAAAACCTCAACCCCGATATTGAGATCGAAGGGATCCTGCCGACGCTGATGGACACGCGCACGGTTCACGCCAAGGAGGCGATTGAGATCCTCGAAGAGAACTTCGGCGACCGCGTCTTTGCCTCGCGGATCCGCAAGACGATCCGTTTCGCTGAAGCTCCCGTTCAGGGGATGTCGGTGCTCAAGTACGAGCCCAACGGCAGCGCTGCAGACTCCTACCGCGCCCTCGCGAAGGAGGTGCTGTCACATGGCTAAGAACAAGAAGAGCCGCGCCAGCATGCGTGAGGGCCCGCTCTCAGAACTTTTCCGCCGGACCAAGAAGACCGGCTCCGACGAGGCCGCGAAGCAGCCG
>JBCJRT010000020.1:0-20209 GCA_039745115.1 Solirubrobacteraceae bacterium | reverse complement strand
CCGCCGCGCAGAAACTCCGACAGGTAGGGGCCGATCAACGGGCCGGTGCCGTTGATGTTGACGCCGACGATTGTTGCCCAATAGGAACGCTGATCAAACGGCAACAGGTAGCCGCTGAACGACATTGTCATCGTCATCACCAGCAGCGCCACGCCGATCACCCAGTTCAGCTCACGCGGGTACTTGTAGGCGCCGAAGAAGAAGGTGCGGCCCATGTGCAGGAAGATCAGGATCACCATCACCGACGAGCCCCACCGGTGCATGCCGCGGACAAACTCGCCAAGGAAGACGTCGTTAGTGATGTACTGGATCGACGCGTAGGCGCGCGTTGCCGAAGGCTCGTAGTACATCGCCAGGAAGACGCCGGTCACGGCCTGCGAGAGGAACGCGAACATCGTCGCTGAGCCCAGCGTGTAGAACCAGTTGGTGCCCTTCGGCACCTTGCGGAACATCGACCAGCGCAGGCCACCAGAGAGCGAAGTCCGCTCGTCGATCCAGCCGACCGCCGATACACCTGCCTCTTCGGCATGCTCGAGCGGACCGGACGGGCCGTAATCCTTGCCGGGGCGTTTGGGCGGTGCGAGCGGGTTGGTCGGAGCCGGTGGCAGTTTGATCTTGGCCACCTTCTAGGTCCCCTCGATCTTCCGCATCGATGGCCGTGACGGATAGAGATACTGGCCAATGCCATCGAGCGGCTCGCCCGCATCGCGCGGCGAGAAACGGCGCAGCTCACTATTGACCGAGAAGCGCGGGCCGATCAGCACGGTGTCCTTCTCAAGCTGCGTGTAAAAGCGGTCAAGCGGCCTTACCGGTGGGCCATCGGCGACCTTGCCGACGATGTCGTAGACGCCGCCGTGACAAGGGCAGATGAAGCGCTGCGCCGCGGCCGTGAAGCGGACCGGGCAGCCGAGGTGCGTGCACATCGTCGAGATCGCGATGTAGCTGTTGTACTGATCGCGCGGCTCGGTATCGAGCTGCGGGTTGTGCTTGCGGATGTAAGCGGTTGACTTGCCGGCGTCGCCGATCCCCGCGACCAGCGTGATCGTCCGCGGCACGTAAGTTTCGTCATTAAACTCGTCGGTCTTACCAACCGACTGCCAGGGCTGGTCGTGCTTTTCGAAGATCGGGCCCATCGCAAAGCCGAGCGCCGGCAGCAGGAACGCGGCAGCAGCTACACCGCCGGCAACTTGGCCACCAACAACCATCGCGCGGCGGCGCGTAACCATCTCCCCCTCGAAAGCTCCGGGGGTCTGACGATCGATCGTGTACTTGCTCTTGGATTCTTTTCGTTCTGCCACGTATTCCAAACGGCCGGGGGCTAAATCGAGGAACTGGAGCTTATCTACGATGAATAGTACGACGGCGGCCGCCCGGAAGGCTGCCCGGTCAGCGTCCCGGTGCCAGCGCTTCGCGCAGCTGGCGCGCAGCCGCAAGCAGCTCCGCTGCGCCGCGCTGATGATCGGCAACGGCAGTCACTTTGGCCTGCTGATAGTCGGCCGTCGTTCCCCAGCCGATTGCGCTCGCTCCGGCCTGCCAGATTGCGGCCGCGAGCTGCTCGTCGCCGCTAGCCCGGGCGGCCGCCGAGATCGCGATTACGTCGGCCAGCTCAGCAACCGACGGCAGGTCGCCAAGCTCAGCCAGCGTCGCCAGACCAAGCGCGTAGAGCCGGTCGCCAGCGAGGATTGCGAGGTCGCGGTCGCCGGCGTCGAGGATCCGCGAACGGCCGTCGTGCAGCAGGAACCCTTCATAGACGGCTTCAACAACGCTGGCGATCTCTGCTTCGCGACGATTCGAGCGCGGCCCTGAGGCGGCGAGCAGGCCGAGCGCCGGATCGTCAGCGCCAATCTGAAACTGCTGCTCGTCAAGCAGCGCGTCGGCAAGCAGCCCGCCCTCGCTGCGCAGCTGCCCGGCGACGGCGCTGAGCGCGCTGCGCGTCGTTACTTCGCTCATCGAATACGCCCGAGGAAACCCCCGGCTTTAGCCGTGGGGAGGAATCGGCTCGATACGTCCGAGCCACTCGCTCGGTTGGTTGGGTAAGCAGTATCGCGGCCGGACTGGTCGTGACAGCGCGAGGAGCCTTCGGCGAAGTAAGTCCGGGCAATGAACCGCGAACCGTAGGAATCCCCCGCCTTTAGGTGTGGGGAGGAAGTCAAGCAACCTCGGCGAAGGCAGCTGCGGCAATCTCGATCGTCTGCTCAATCTGCTGCGGCGTATGTGCCAGTGATGGGAACCAGGCCTCAAACTGCGACGGTGGTGGGTAGACGCCGCGCGCCAATAGTGCACGGCACCAGTCGCCGTACTGCTCAAGATCACAGCGCTGTGCCGACCGATAATCGACAACCGGATGTTCGCTGAAGAAGACGGTGCAGAGCCCGGTCGTGTGGGCGACGTAGACCGGCACGCCGGCCTCGATTGCGGCGGCGCGCAGGCCGCTTGCAAGCGCCTCGGTCGTCGCCTGGAGATACGCGTAGGCGGTGTCGTCGAGCCGACCTAGTGTCGCCAGCCCAGCCGCCACGGCCAGTGGATTGCCGCTCAGCGTGCCGGCCTGATAGACGTCACCGGCAGGCGCGATCAGTTCCATCAGCTGGCGCGAACCGCCATAGGCAGCGGCCGGCAGGCCACCGCCAATCACTTTGCCAAGAACCGTCAGGTCAGGCGTCACACCGGTCAGTTCCTGCGCACCTCCGCGGGCGACGCGGAAGCCTGAGATCACCTCATCGAAGACCAGTAGCGCGCCGGTTTCGGTGGCGCGCTCGCGCAGCAGCTCGAGGAAGCCTTCGGCCGGCGGCACTAGCCCCATGTTGGCCGGGTAAGGCTCAGCCAGGATCGCCGCAAACTGGTGCTCCTCGGTTGCTGCCTTGAGCGCCGCGTGGTCGTTCCATGGCACGATCACGGTCGCCGCAGTCGCCGCCTGCGGCACGCCGGGGCTGCTTGGCAGCGCGGCCGTCGCAAGTCCACTTCCGGCCTCGGCCAATAGACCGTCAATGTGGCCGTGGTAAGCGCCAGCAAACTTCAGCAGCTTGTCGCGCCCGGTTGCGGCGCGGGCCAGACGGATTGCGCTCATCGCCGCCTCGGTGCCGGAGCTGGTCATCCGCAGCATCTCAATCCCCGGCACACGGTGCGAGATCTCCTCGGCCAGCGCCACCTCGCCGGCCGTCGGTGCGCCAAAGGTCGTGCCGTTGGCCGCCGCGGCCGCGATCGCCGCCAGCACTTCAGGGTCGGCGTGGCCGAGGATTAGCGACCCCCAAGAGCAGACGTAATCGATGTAGGTATTGCCGTCGACGTCGGTCAGCGTGGCGCCGGCGCCACGCTCGATGAAGATCGGGTCGCGCCCGATCGACCCCATCGCCCGGACCGGAGAGTTGACGCCGCCCGGCAGGTACTGCAAGGCCCGCTCATACAGCTCAGTCGAGCGCGTGTCGCGCAGCGAGACCGGCACCTCAAACCCCGCTGTGCTCCCGCTCCCAGTTGCGGAAGTCGTCGGTGAAGTAGAGCAACCGAACCTTCTTGAACTCAGTGCTTGAGTAGAGCGTCGCGCGCTGCTCGATTGGGAACTCATCGGCGATCGCGTCAAGGATCGCGTCGCACTCCTGCTTCGAGCGCCCGTGGGCCATCGTGAAGATCTGGTACGGCCAGTCGGCGTAGGTCGGCCGCTCATAGCAATGCGAAACGCCGCGATAGGCAGCCATCTTCGGGCCGATCTCGGCAATCTGGTCGGCCGGCACCTGCCAAACGCCCATCCCGTTCGCTGAGAAGCCGGCGCGGCGGTGGTAGAGGATCCCGGCGACGCGACGCAGCAGGCCGCGCTCCTTCATCGCCTCAAGCTGCGCCAGCAGCTCGTCAACGCTGATCCCAAGCTGCTGAGCTGACTCGTTCCACGGTTCGCTGACAACCGGCAGGTCGCCCTGCGTCGCGCGGATCACGGCGCGGTCAAACTCGTCGTATGGCTTAGCTTCAATCGCGACCAGCTGCTGTTCGACGCCGCGCTTAGCCAGCGTTTCGGTGTTACCACTCATCTCAAGGTCCATCCGGATCTTGAACAGCTTCAACGTCGGTAGTTGGCGAATCGACTCGGCCCCGGTCATCTCCTGCAATAGATCAAGTGTTCCTTGCAGGCCGAGCTTTGAATCCGGCTCGGTCGCCAGCGTGAACCACATGTTGAACTCGTGGTTGCGCAGGTAGTTGTGCGACACGCCAGGGTGCGAGTTGATGATCTTGGCGGCGCGCCAGGGATGCTCAGGATCAACCTTCGCGGCGACGAGCATCGAGCCGTAGCCGAGCGCGCGCGTGTCGTAGATCGGTGTCACCTGGCGAATGATCCGGTCATCAAGCAACCGCTGGACCGCTTCCAGCACCTGATCTTCCGCTACGCCGGCCTCGCCCGCGACAGCCTCGTAGGGCCGCGCAGCGATCGGGAATGAACCCTGCATCAGGTCGAGCAGCGTGCGATCAAAGTCGCTCAGCTTGACGGCAGCTCCGTCCTTGCGGCTGCGGATCTTTGGAGTGGCGGTTAGGTCTTTTGAAGCCATCGGGCGGCGTCCTTTGCGTGGTAGGTGATTACAAAGTCTGCACCGGCGCGGCGGATTGACGTCAGCAGTTCAAGAACCGCCGCCTGCTCATCGAGCGAACCGGCTGCTGCTGCTGCTTTGACCATCGCATACTCGCCGCTGACGTTATACGCGGCAACCGGGGCGCCGGTCTCAGCGGCAAGGCGCGAGATCACATCAAGGTAGTTCAGCGCCGGCTTGACCATCACGATATCGGCGCCCTCTTCAAGATCGAGCTTCGCTTCGCGCACCGCTTCACGGACGTTGGAAGGGTCCATCTGGTAGCCGCGACGGTCCCCGAACGACGGCGTCGCGCCGGCCGCCTCGCGGAACGGGCCGTAGAAAGCCGAGGCAAACTTTGCGCTGTAGGCGAGAATCGCGACGTCCTCAAAGCCGGCCTGATCGAGCGCCGCGCGAATAAAGCCGACGCGGCCGTCCATCATGTCGCTCGGTGCGATCACATCTGCGCCGGCCGCCGCCTGACTGACAGCCGTCCTTGCCAGCAGCTCCAGCGCCGCATCGTTGTCAACATCGTTGGCATCGTTCAGTGGACCGCAGTGGCCGTGATCGGTGTACTCACAGAGGCAGCAGTCGGCGATCAGGACAAGATCGGGGTGCGCCGCCTTGATCGCACTGAGTGCCTGCTGCACGCCGCCCTGCGCGTCCCAGGCGCCGGAGCCCTCAGCGTCCTTCGTCGCCGGCAGGCCGAAGAGGATGATTGCCGGAATGCCGAGCGCTAGGCACTCGGCTGCCTCGGAGAGCGCGCCGCTTACCGGCTGACGGCTGACGCCGGGCATCGAGTCAATCGGTTGCGGACTACTCAGCGTCGCCTCAATGAACAGAGGCAGCACCAGATCACCAGCGTCGAGCCGGGTCTCGCGCACCAGCTCGCGTAGCGCCGGGGTGCGACGTAGACGCCGCATTCGGGTCAGCGGAAAGGCCATCAGTTCCAATGGTAGGGAGCGCGGCGCAGCGCGGGCGGTGGCCACGGTGCGTCAGACTGCTGCGATGGCCGACCGGCAAGCATCAATCCTGTTCGTCGGCGACCTCGTTGGCAGTATCGGTCGCCACACGCTACTTGGCCTGCTGCCGTCGATCCGCCAGCGCTTTGAGCCGACATTTGTCGTCGTTAATGGCGAGAATGTTGCCGGTGGCCTAGGCATCACACCGAAGATCGCCGACGAACTGTTCGCCGCAGGAGTTGACGCGATAACGCTCGGCAACCACTCCTACCGCCGCGCCGAGATCCTCCCCTACCTCGATCTGCACGAGCCGATCGTGCGGCCCGCCAACTACCTGCGCTCGCAACCCGGCCATGGCAGCTGCATCGTCGAGGCCGATGGTCAGCGGCTTGGCGTGATCAACCTGTCAGGCAACCTGTTCCTCGATGCCGCGCAGCCAGCCTTCCAGGTTGCCGAGCGCACCGTCGAGGAGCTGCTCAGCGCCGACGTTGACCAGATCCTTGTCGACATCCACGCCGAGGCGACGAGCGAGAAGGTCGCGCTTGGCTGGCACCTCGATGGTCGCGTGACGGCCGTTGTCGGCACCCACACCCACGTGCCGACCGCCGATGCGCGCGTGCTGCCGGGCGGCACGGCCTACATCACCGACGTCGGCATGACCGGCGGGCGCGGCGGCGTGATCGGCGTCAAGCGCGAGCAGGCGATCGAGTCGCTCGTCACCAAGATGCGCGTCCACTTTGAACCATCAGACGATGATCCGTGGCTCAACGCAGTGCTGATCAGCTGCTCGCAGCGGCTGCGGGCGGAGTCGATTGAGCAGCTGCTGTTGCCAGCTGGCGCCGACCTATCTGCGGCCGACCGCTGAGCGCCGGGCGGGCAATGAAGGCAATCAACGCAAACGGAATCAGCCAGGCGAGGTAAAGATAGGACCAGTAGGTCGCCGACAGCTGCACGGCTGCCATGATCGCGCCGCTGAGCGCCGCCAGCGTGATCATGTCCTTCCGGCGTGGCACGAAGAAGACGGCGACCGCTAGCAGGATCGTCGCGGCCTGCACAACCTTCTGGGCAACGCCCCAGCCGCCGCCGTAGTAGCCCCAGACGGAGAATGGCGCGTCGCGCCCAAACTGGTAGCCGAGTGTCTGGTCCCAGACCGTTTTCAGGTCGGTGTTAGGAGCGTAGATCGCGACCAGAACAGCGGTCACGATCAGCGCGCCAAGGCAGAATCCGGCCAGCGATTTGAGCCGTTCCCGGCGCGGCCGCTCGCGCTCCCACAGGCCGTCGCCGGCAAACAACGGCAGCAGCGCCAGCGGCGCGAACTTCGTCAGCCCGGCGGCGAGGCTGAAGGCGCCGCGCGCGACCGGCCGGCGATGGAGCCAGATAGCAGCCAGCACCAGCGCCGCCGGAATCGCATCGTTACTACCTGAGTTGGTGACGTAAATCGTAAACGGGAAGGCCAGCCAAGCGTAGGCCAGCACGACGCCGAGCACGTTGTCCCGTAGCCGACGGCCGATCAGGTAAAGCAGACCGGCGCAGAGCACGTCAAAGACGCCGGCAACGGCGTGCGCGGCAGCTAGATCGTCCCAGGTTCCCTGCCACGGCCAGATCCATTCAAACGGCACGTACAGCAGATAGAGCAGCGGCCCGTAGGTGTCGCCGCTGCCGTTGTCGAACGGAAAAGCGCCGTAAAGCTCGCGCCAGTGGCTGAGTTTGTCGGCGCCGATCACGCCGGCGTAGCCAACATCGATCACGTTTCCATCGACGATGTTGAGGGCGATCCTAAAGCCGAGCAGGAAGAGGCCGGTGGCCAGCAGCCACTGCCAGGGGACGAGCAGCCGCAGCGGCGGCGGCCGCGAACCATGGCGCAGCCCTATCGCCAGCAGGCGAACCACCAGCCAGGCCAGCAGAGCGCTGCTGATCGGCACCGAGAGCGCCAGATTGGCGGCGTTGAAGAAAGCCAGCGAGGCGCTGAAGCCGACCAGCGCCAGCAGGTCAAAGTGCAGCCAGCGCAGCGGCCGTCGCCAATCGAAGAACGGTGCCAGGAAGAGCACGCAGAGCGTCACCCAGATCCACGGCGAGTTAATCGAGTGCCCGAAGGCGCCCGGGTAGCCGCGGGCCATCGACCAAGCGACCTGGAAGCCGCTCCAGGCCTCGGTCACGCTGCCGTCGGCGGCGACCTTCGCAAGCGCGACCTGCTTTCGATCCTTGCCTTTACTGAAGAGACTTACCTCCCAGCTACCGGCGGCCTTGCGTACGGCGCTGATCGAGGCGCCGGGAAAGGCGCGGCGCTGTTCGATGAAGACGCTTGTGCGGCCGGCGATCGCTTCGGCCCGTTGGCTCGTCAGCGGGCCGGGTGGCGGGCCCTGCGGCGTACCGCCAGCCAGCGCCGGCGCAGCCGAGGCCAGTAGCGCCAGCGCAGCGGCGGCCAGCAGCCGACTAATCGTCCTTGCCGCCAAAATCCTCTGGCGAAACCTGATCAAGGAAGTCTTTAAAGCGATCGACGACCTCCTCAGTGTCCTCGACCTCATGTTCAAACTCAATCGCCGATTCAGAGATTACATCCTCAGCCGCAAAGATCGGTGATTCGGAGCGCACGGCAAGCGCCAGCGCGTCGCTTGGACGTGAGTCGATCTCAACTTCCTTCTCACCGATCTTCAGCGTGATCGTTGCGAAGAAGGTGTTGTCGCGCAGCTCGGTGACGGCTACTTGAACGCAGCTGGCGTCAATCTCATCGAGGATCTCGACCACTAGGTCGTGCGTCATCGGCCGCGGCGTCGTCTGACCCTGCAGCTTCATCAGGATCGATGCAGCCTCGGGGTGGCCGATCCAAATCGGCAGGAACTTGTTGCCGTCAACGGTCTTCAACAGGACAATCGGCTGCTTGCCGACCATGTCGAAAGAAACTCCGTAAATGACCATCTCCTGCACGCTCAGACTCCCGGGTTCGCGGCTGTCCCGCGGAGCATAGCCCGCAGCGCTGCGCCGGCGAGGACTGTCAGCCGACCAGAGTCGCCAAAGTCCCCTCGTGAACGGCCTCTTCGGTCGTCCGCGCGCCAAGGCAATCGCCGGCCCGCCGCACCTCAATTCCAGCGTCGATCAGCGGCTGATAGAGGGGAGACTGCGGGCTGCGGCCACCGACAACAACGAATGTTCCGATTTCGCTGATCGTCAGCTCCCGGTATGAGAAGACGTTGCGCATCAGCGCCGCGCCGTCGGCCAGCCGCAGCGGTTCGAGCTGGTGAACCAACTCAATGCCAAGCTCGTCAAGCCGCCCGAGGTAAAGGTTGCGCTGGTACTGGTGCATTCCTTCGCCAAACGCCGCCGATCCACTGATCAGGCGTACCTGGTGGCCGGCGACGGCGAGCATCTCGGCGGCGATCATGCCGCTCCAATCGCCGCCCCATTCCCAAACGACAACCGGCCCTTCAACCTCGGCCCCGTCAAGCAGCTGCCAGCTGTCAAGCAGCAGCGGCGCGCCCTCCCCGATCTCAATCGGTGGCCGGTACTCGCAGGCGCCGCTGGCGAGGACAACGAGGTCGGGCTGCTCGGCCAGAATCTGCTCTACCGGCACATCGACGCCGAGCCGAAGATCGGCACCGCGGGCCCAGCGTTCGAGGTTGCCAATTGTCAGCCGGGCGATCAGCTCGTGCGACGGGCCGAGCAGCGCGTGGCGCCACTGGCCGCCGAGACCTTCACTGCAGCGCTCGAAGAGGACGACGTCGGCGCCCGGCGCGGCGTGCACCGCGGCGCAGCCGGCCGGGCCGCCGCCGACGACGACGATCTTGCGATTCGTCGCAACCGGCCGCGGCAGCGTTGCCTCACGGCCGGTCCACGGGTTGATTGCGCAGTTGATCGCTGTACCGGCGTGGTAGTGACCAATACAGGCCTGGTTGCAGCCGGTGCACTTCTCAACCTCGTCAAAGCGGCCTTCAGCAATCTTGTTGGCCAGCTGCGGGTCGGCGATCATCGCCCGAGTCATGCCGACCGCATCAGCCTCGCCGCGGGCGATCATCAACTCAGCCAGCTCAGGGTCGGTGATCCGCGTCGTCGCGATCAACGGCACGCTGACTATCTCGCGGATACTGCCTGCAGCGGCGGCGATCCGCTCGGCGCTGGCCGGCGCCGGCGGCGCAATCCAGAGCGAGCCTCGATAGCTCGACGAGTCGCCGATCGAAGTTGAGAAGTAATCGACCAGGCCGAGCTGATCGAGCGCCGCAAAAACCTCGCGCGTCTCGTCGCCCGTCATCCCGGCGGCGCTGACACTCTCAGCCGTCAGCCGCACACCCAGCGCGCGGTCGTCGCCGATTCCTTCGCGCATCGCCTGCAGAAGCTCGACCAGAAAGCGCATCCGCCCTTCGAGGCTACCGCCGTACTGGTCATCGCGCAGATTCACGCGCGGCGAAAGGAACTGGCCGGGCAGGTAGTTGTAACCGGCCAGCGCCTCAATTCCGTCCAGCCCAGCCTCGCGCGCATGGCCGGCGCTAATCCTGTGGCCATCGACGATCTCAGCGATCTCATCGGTCGTCAGAGCGCGCGGCTCGCTGTGATAACGCTGGCTTGGAACGGCTGAGGGCGCCACCGCCGGGGCGCGGTATCCGCCTCCGGTTACCTGCTCGCGGCCGCCGTGGCAGAGCTGGATGAAGAGCTTTGCGCCGTGGACGTGAACGGCGTCGGCGATCTTTGCCAGTGCTGGCACAACCTCGGGCCGATACGCGGCGATCTGATGCTCGCTCAGCTGGCCGCTGGGGTCGGGCGAGCTGGCCTCAACCGACAGCAGGCCGGCGCCGCCAGCAGCGCGCGCCTGCTGATAGGCGACGAGATCGTCGGTCGGCAGGCTGTCGGCCACAAGGCCCGTCTGGTGTGAGGTTGAGACGATCCGGTTGCGGATCTCAACCGGTCCGAGCTGCAGCGGCGTCAGCAGCTGTTCGAAGCTCATCAGGCGGGACTTGGCTCGAAGCTCGGCGGTGGCAGTCCAAGCGCGGCAGCGGCAGCCGAGCGACCGGTCCGCACAGCGCCCTCCATGTAGCCGGCCACCCACTGGTCGGAGCCGCAGATGTAAAACGGCGGCTCATGCGTCCCGTGCAGCGGACCGACCGCCATCACATCACCGACCCGCCACTGCGTGACGTACCCCTGCGTATACGGCTCGACACCCCAGCGGCGCAGGTGTAGCTCCTGCGGTCGGCCGATCTCTTGACCGAGGATCCTCGTCAGCTCGTTGATGATGTCCTCCTCGCAGACCGCTTCAGCACTGCCGAGCAGCACGCCGATCCGCTCCGGGCCGATCAGCATCGAAAGAACCCCGGCCGGCGCCTGCGCCCATATTGAGCCAAACAGCCCTTCGCTGTAGGCGCCGCCGCTGAGGCCGGCGTCAAGCCAAGCCGGTTGTTCGTAGACAGCAACCGCCTTCGCCGTGACAGCCGAGCGTTGGCGATTCAGTGACTGCAGCCGGGCAGCCGACAGACCGACGATCTCGATATCGCGCAGCGGACCGACCGGCAGCGCGCTGACCACGGCGTCGCCTTCAAGCTGCTCGCCGCTGTGCAGCGTCACAGTGCAGCCCGCGGCGGCGATCTCAATCCGCCGCACCGGCGCCTCAAGGCGGACTCGCTCACTCAACTCATCAGCCATCTTCAGAGCAACACTGGCCGAGCCCTCAGCGACTCGCAGCCCTTCCCAGCAAACGAAGTCATAAAACCCGGTCGAGCCAGCCGCCGACTGCTTACGCAGCTCGGCCAGCAGCGATGCCCGTTCCGGCGAACCGTCGGCGAGGCCAAGGTGGAAAAGCTTACGCTCACGCACTACCGCTTCGCTGCCAGTTGTGCTGCGCAGCCAGTCGGCGAGGCTGGTGTTGTCGAGCAGCGCCGCATCGGCGTGCGACCAGGGGTCGTCTGGGTCAACCGTCGCGGCGAGCGCGCAGAAGGCCGCTTCGGCCTCATCGTGAGCGGCGCGCTCGGCGGCGCTCATCCAGTCGCCACGCACGACGCCTTCAATCAGCCCGTAACTGCCTTCGCCTTCGATCTGGGTGTAGCTGGGCTCAACCGTCAAGCCAAGCTCGCCCGCCAGCGCGATGTAAGCGTGCTGAAAGGCGCCGGTCAGCTCGCCGCCCAGCTGGATCAGCCGGCCGTCCGCGGTCGTCAGCTGTTCGACGCGGCCACCGACGCGGTCGCGGGCCTCGACGACAACGACGTCGCTACCGGCGCCAGCGAGGTCTCGCGCGGCGCTAAGGCCGGCCAGTCCGGCGCCAAGAACAATCACGTCGTAAGCCATTTTCCGCTCCCTGACTGAAGTTAACGGGCCTGCCCGCTGGCGGCCTGACTGAACCATCAGACCACAGAGAGCGGCCTCGGTGCAAGCCGCTGGCGCGATTAGACTTGCCCGATGGATGACGCGACGCTTCCCGCCGTAGCGCGCTTTGTGGTGGTCGGTGGCGGTGTGCACGGCCTCTCGACCGCATGGCATCTGGCGAAGGCCCTGACCGAGCGCGGCGATCGCGGCGACGTCCTCGTACTCGAGAAATCGCAGATCGGCGCCGGCGCCTCAGGCATCTCCGGCGGGATCGTCCGCAACTACTACCGTTCCGAAGCGATGACTGAAGTGATCGCCGAGTCGGTCGGGATCTTCGAGACCGACCCCGAGCGCTTTGGTTTTCACCAAGTCGGCTACATGGCAGTCGTGCCGGAGAGCCAGCTCGACGACCTTCAGGCAATCGCCGCGCGCCAGTGTGATGTTGGCTACGACTCCGAGCTGGTGACCGGCGAGGCACCCTGCGGCGAGTACCTCGAATGGCTTTGGCCGGACGTCAACTCCGACGGCGTTGCCGCCGTCCTGCGCGAGCTGCGCAGCGGCTGGGCCGACGCGGTCGGCACGGTACGCAACCTCGCCCGGCTGGCGCGCGAGGCCGGCGCGACAATTATTGAAGGAGTAGAGGTAATCGGCCTGGAGTACAGCGGCACCGAGGTCAGCGCCGTCGTGACCAGCGCCGGCACGGTTAACTGCGAAGCAGTCGTTGCCGCGCCGGGGCTGTGGGCACCCGGCTGGTGGCAGATGCAGGGGCTGGAGCCAACCGTCCAGCTAGGCGAGGGCGATGGGGCGCAACAACGGCCGCTGGTCGAATACTGGCTGGCACGCGAGGGCGACTTCGTATTGCCCGGTGTGGGCCTAGCCGGTAACGCTGGCCGCGCCGCGCCGGTTGTCCACTTTGACCAGACAGCGCCGCTGCACTCCGACCGCGACGGCAGCCTGCTGACCGACCAGCCGTGGGGAATCTACTTCCGGATGGGAATGACCGGCAGCGGCATCGTCGGCGGCGGACTGCCACTCAAGATGGGCGACGACTTTGTCGTTGATCCCTACGGCCCCGATAACCCCAAGCAGGTCGCCGGTGATGATCTCAGCGAGTTCTTCACCTCCGGCCTTGCGTTCGCGCTGAAGCGGTTTCGCGGCGCCGGCGCCGGCTGGGAGTCCAAACCCAGCGGCGGCGTGCTGGCTCTGACCGCCGACCGCTACCCGGTCGCCGACTGGACGGCGCCAAACGTCTACTCAATCCTCGACGCCGGCCACGGCTTCAAGATGCTCGCAATCGGCCGTGAGGTCGCGGCGGAGATGCTCGGCAGCCGCCAGTCATCGCTGCTGAAAGCATTCCGGCTGTCGCGCTTTGGGGCAGGAACCACGCACGTTGAGTCAAAAAGTCCCTACCCCTGGACTTAACGCCAGCTGCGCGGGATCTGGCGGCGAAGCTGCGGGCGGGCAGTGCGATGGGCGATGGGCGATGGGCGATCCAGGATTCGAACCTGGGACCTCGTCCTTATCAGAGACGCGCTCTAACCAACTGAGCTAATCGCCCGCGCCCGTCGGCAGGATAGCGATGCGTTGCCTGGCCGCGTCGCTAAGTCAAGCGGCGCGCCGAGATCAATCCGGCGACCAGCTCGGCGTCGCCCTGGTCGTCAACGTTCAGCTCGGCCTTGTAACCGGTGCCGCGCGGACGCACCTTGACCTCGCGGCCGAACGCCTCGCCGAGCGTCGCGGCGATCTGCTCGCAGGCGGCGGCCTGGTCGGGGTGAAGTTCACCGACCGAACTGGCCGAGCGACGCTTCTTCGAACTGGCTCCGTTGCTCTTGCGGGCGCGATCCTCAAGCACCCGTACCGACCAGCCTCCCTCCGCAGCCGCGCGAGCAAGTCGGCGGCGGTCGCCGTGATCGTCGGCCAGCAGCAGCGCACGGCCGTGGCCCTCTGTCAGCGAACCCTCCTCCAACATCACGAGCACCTGATCCGGCAGGTCGAGGATCCTCAGCAGGTTGGAGATCGCTGCGCGGCTACGGCCGACGCGCCGGCCAACCGCCTTCTTCGTCATTCCAAGCTCCTCGACCAGCGCCGCAACTGCTCGCGCCTCTTCGACCGGATTGAGGTCGGAGCGCGCCATGTTCTCGACGATCGCGGCCTCCATCGCAGCCGAATCGTCACGCTGCTCAATGATCGCCGGGATCTGCTCCAGCCCGGCCAACTGCGCCGCCCGCCAGCGCCGCTCACCGGCGACCAGCTCGTAGCTTCCGCCCGCGACCGGCCGCACCAGGACCGGCTGCAGTACGCCCTGATCGGCGAGCGAGTCGGCGAGCGCCGCCAGCTCATCCTGATCAAAGCGGCGTCGCGGCTGGTTGGGGTTCGCCGCGATCAGCTCAACGTTCAGTTGGCGCAGCTGCGGCGCGCTGTCGCCGTCCTCGGGGCGAACTTCGAGGATCGCAGCGAGGCCGCGTCCAATTCCTCTATTAGCCACGCGTTGCTACCTCCTGGGCGAGTGCAAAATAGGCCTCTGCCCCCGCACAGTGCGGATCGTGATGGATTACCGGACGGCCATAGCTCGGTGCCTCGCTGACCCGCACATTGCGCGGGATCACCGTTTCGAAGACAAGATCCGGGAAGTGCTCTCGCACCTCGCGCTCAACGTCGCGCGACAGCCGTGTGCGGCCGTCATGCATCGTCAGCAGCATTCCGGCGACAACGAGGCGCGGGTTCAGCTCACGCTGCACGAGGCTCAACGTGTCAAGCAGGCCAGCCAGCCCCTCAAGCGCGAAATACTCCGTCTGAACCGGCACAATCACGCGGTCGGCGGCGACCAGTGCGTTAATTGTCAGCGGCCCGAGCGAGGGCGGACAGTCGATGATCATGTAACTGGCCTGGTCGCGCAGCGGCGCCAACGCGTCGCGCAGGCGCGTCTCAGAGTCAGGCTCGCGCGGTAGCTCAAGGTTTGCGGCGGCTAGGTCAGGATGCGCGGCGAGCAGGCGCAGGTTGTCGATCTCGGTCGGCAGCAGCGCGTCGAGCGCGGCAACACGGCCAGCCAGAACGTCATAAAGATTCGGTGACGAAGCCTTCGCCGCGCCGAGGCCGACAGTTGCGTTGGCCTGAGCGTCGGCGTCGACCAAGATTGTCGAGAAGCCGGCCTCGGCAACGCAGGCCGCAATATTGACCGCTGTCGTCGTCTTTCCGACGCCGCCCTTCTGATTGGCGATCGCGTAAATAGTTCCCATCATTAGGCAAGCTACCGGGCACGCCGGTCGGTAAAGACTGGCAGCAGGCGCGATTTAGTTCGCCCCCGAAGTACCCCTGCTCAGCGGCTTTTTGCTGCCAGCGGCCGCTTGCTTGCCATCCCCGGTCGCCGCGGGTAGCGATCCGGCGTTGGAGCGAGCTTTTCGCTGGTCAGCAGCTGCCGACGATCGGCGCCGCGAACAAGATCACCGGGCAGCTCGAGCTCGAGCGGCGGGCTCATCTGCAGCTGCTCTGCCGCGTAGCTGCCATCGGCCAGCTCCTGCGCCGTCGCGCTCCCCTTCCAGGCAACGAGCAAGCCGCCAAGCCTCAGCAGCGGCGCTGCATACTCGAGCAGGATCGAAAGCGGCGCTAGCGCGCGCGAGGTCACGAGATCCTGCTGGCGTGGCTCGAGCGCCCACAGCTCGGCCCGCTCAGCAACTACGGTCACGTTGTCGAGCGTCAGCGCTTCGGCGCTCTCGCGCAGGAAGTCGGCCTTGCGCGCAGCGCTCTCAACCAGCGTCAGCTGCGCCTGCGGCAGCGCGATCGCCAACACCAGGCCGGGCAGCCCGCCACCCGATCCGAGGTCGGTAATCGTCGCCGCGGCGCGCAGCTGCGGAAGCTCGAGTCCGGCCAGCGAGTCGGCGATGTGGATCTCAACTGCGCGTGCCGGCTCCCTCACGTTGGTAAGCGAGGCCGGGCCGGTGATGACCAACTTCAGCAGCGCGTTTAGCGTCTCGGCGCTGCGCGGCGGCAGTTCGTAGCGATCGGTTAGTTCGCGGCAGCGCTCGGCGACGGTCACGGCGCTGACGCTAGCGATCGGCAGCGTTTCACGTGGAACGCTCTGCTGCCAGCGACTAAGGAATTACTGGGGTTACAACGAGATACCGGCGTGGCTCATCGCCCTCGCTGTGCGTTTCGACATCTTCGCGGTCACGCAGGTACTGGTGGACGATCCGCCGCTCGGCCGCGTTCATTGTCGGCAGCTCGACCGGGCGCTCCTCACTGATTGCCTGCTCGGCCGCCTGCTCGCCCTTCTCTTCCAACTGCTCGCGGCGCCGTTCGCGGTAACCCTCAGCATCAATCTCAACCCGCAGCCGTTCACCTTCAGCCGCGTCGCGCTGAACAGCGCGCATCGCCAAGTGCTGGACGGCGTCAATTGTCTGCCCGTGCTTGCCGATGAACAGTCCGAGATCGTCGCCGGTCAGCGTGCCGACGATCGCCTCGTCGGTGATCTCGATCTCAATCTCGGCGTCAAGGTCAAGCGCATCGACGATCTGCTCAAGCAGTTCGAGTACACGCTCCTCTGCTTCCTCAGGCGTTGCCATTATCTCCTCTTCCCTGAACGCTTCTTCTTCTTACGTGCTGCAGGCGGGGCGGCCGGCGTGTCGTCGACTGGGACAGCGACCGCGCCAACACCAGCAACCGCGGCGCCAGGGTCGCCGCCCAGCCAGGCGGGCAGCTGTCCGGTAGATCTTCGGATGAAGTACTGCTGGCCGACCGTCCAGAAGTTGGTCGTGATCCAGTAGACCATCAGGCCGGTCGGGAAGCCCTTGATGAAGAAGACAAAGACGAAAGGCAGCGCGAGCATGATCATCCGCTGGTTGCGGTCCGAGGTGACGGCCATCAGAACGCTCGACAGCAGCTGCGAAACGATGTACAGAACCAACAGCAAGATCAGCACCCAGCCGAGCGCCGGCGCCGTCAGGTCGGGGATGAAGAAGAACTTGGCGGAGCCGGGGTCGACCGCCTGGCAGAAGGTCGTGTCAATACCGGTCGGCGGGCGCGCCGCTGCGCCGGCCTTCACAATCAAGCTCTTCGGGCCGCAGATATCGATCTTCAGCGGCTCGCGCAGCAGGTAGAAAAGGCCGATGAATACAGGGATCTGGGCGACCAGAGGCAGGCACGACCCGAACGGGTTGACCTTGTTCTCCTGGTAGAACTTCATCATCTCCTGGTTGAGTCGCTGCTTGTCGCCCTTGTACTTCGCCTGCAGCGCCTTGATATGAGGCGAGAGCGTCTGCAGGGCCTGCATCGAGCGGTACTGCTTGATCGTCAAAGGCAGCAGCACTATCCGCACCAGCACCGTCAGGGCGATGATCGCCATCCCCCAGCTGAGGCCGGCCGAGTCGTGGAAGAACAAGATGATCTTCTGGAAAACGCCGATCAGCGGCCCGAGAATGTCTGAGATGATGTCGGCGGCAATGAAAGGCATCGGCGGTTAGCTGCTGGTTGATTCTTCGGCGGCAGTTGGGCGCTGTTGAAAGAGCTGCTGCTGAGCGACCGGGTCGTAGCCGCCGTGACTGAAGGGATTACAGCGCAGCAGCCGCCACGCCGCGAGAACCAGCCCGCGCAGTATGCCGTACTGAGCGATCGACTGCGTGGCGTAGGCCGAGCAGGTCGGCTCGTACTTGCAGCGGCGCGGCAGCCCAGGCGAGATCAACCGCTGATAGAGCCTGATCGGAGCGGCCGCGATGCGCCGCATCGGCGAGCTCACTGGCTGGCCTGCTTTGCGGCCTGCGAGATCAACTCATCCAACTCGCGCGTTACACCTTCCAGCCCGTCGCGCGCGACCAACTCGCCGGCCGACTCGCGCGCGACGACGACGACGTCGGCGGCTGGGTCGATCCGATCGAGCAACTGCTCTACAGCGGCACGCAACATCCGCTTGACCTTATTGCGCTCGACCGCGCCGCCAACTTTGCGCGAGACACTAAGGCCAAGCCGCGGCCCCTCGCTCAGCTCAGCCTGATCGCCGCGCGGGAAAAGGTGGAGGACGAAGAAGCGGCCCGAGAAAGAACGACCCTGCCGATAGACGCGCTCAAAGTCGGCGCTACGGGAGAGCCGCCGCGGACGGCGGCGACGGGGAGTCCTCGCCGGGCTATCCACGCTCAGACTGTGAGCCGCTTGCGACCCTTGTCGCGGCGGCGTTTGAGCAGCGCACGGCCGGCACGTGTGCTCATTCGGCCACGGAAGCCGTGCGAGCGGGCGCGCTTGCGTTTCTTGGGCTGGTAGGTGCGCTTCATAGGAGAAGAGGAAGGTAGCTGCTTCAGTTGCTGCAGCATAGCCGTCCCGCTCGCGGCGGCGCGCAGCGATCACGCCGCCGCCGCTGCGACAAGATCTTTCCCGCCAAATGCGAACTCCTTCGCAGCGGCGCTCGGGAGCGTCGGTGGTGCTCTGCTAGCTTGGCGCGAGGAGCACCGAGCGGGCCACTGAGGAGCCTTTTGAGCAGCTCCGAACCCGCCTAAATTGACAACAGCCGCCACCGAACAGACCTGGAAGATGATCTCCGCCGAACTAAAGTCGGCGGTCGGTCCGGAGCTCTTTGATCTCTGGCTTGCGCCACTAAAACTTGCCAGTCTCGATCAGCACCGGCTGGTGATCGAGGCGCCGGCGGCCTCGCGCGCGTGGGTTGATGACCGCTTTGGCCAGATCCTCAAAGCTTCCGCCGCGCATGTGCTGGGCGGGCCTGTAGAGGTTCAGGTAAGCGCCGTTGGCGACGACCCGGTGACAGCCCGCAGCGGGAACAGTTACGGGCTTGAAAGCGAAACTCGCAGTGGACTGAACCCGAAGTACTGCTTTGAACAGTTTGTGATCGGTAATGACAACCGCTTAGCCCATGGCGCAGCGCTGGCGGTAGCGGAGAACCCTGGCACGGCCTACAACCCGCTCTTCATCTGCGGCCCTCCTGGGGTTGGAAAGACGCACCTGCTGCACTCCATTGCCGACTACGCACTACGTCACGGCAACGGTGTGCGAGTGCGACTGACCGGCGCCGAGGCCTTCGCAAACGAGTTCATCGCCGCCTTGCGCGGCGGCGACATCAACCGCTTCAAAGCGCGGCACCGCGACGCAGACCTAGTGTTGGTCGACGACGTCCAATTTCTAATGGCCAAGGCGAAAACAGAAGAAGAGTTTTTCCACACCTTCAACGCGCTACATCAGAGCGGCGCGCAGATCGTTCTAACCAGTGATCGACCGCCACGCGACCTTGATCTACTTGAGGATCGTTTGCGCGACCGCTTTGACTCTGGCCTTGTAGCCGAAATCAGCGCCCCCGACATCGCGACCCGACTAGCCGTACTGAAAGCTCGCACCAAACTCGACCAAATAACGATCACCGATGAGGCCGTGCTGCCACTGGTTGCCGCCAGAGTTCAGCGCAACCTGCGGGCGCTAGAAGGGGCATTGATCCGGGTTGTTGCTTACGCCTCGCTTAGCGGCCGTGAGATCACCGCTGAGCTGGCTGAAGAGGTACTCGACGGGCTGTTCCCGCAGAAACCTTCGACTCGCCGTAGCGAAGGGCTTTCTACCGCATCAATTCAGCGCTCAGTTAGTCTCTACTACAACGTCAGTGTTGAGCAGCTCTGCTCGCCCAGCCGAGTTGCCGGCGTCAGCTGGCCACGCCAGGTGGCTATGTACCTCTCGCGCGAGCACACCTCTGAAAGCCTACCTACGATTGCCGCCGCCTTTGGTGGCCGCAGCCACACGACGGCGCTTCATGCTCACAAGCGCGTGACCACGCAGATTGCTGGGGATGCTGAGCGAGCCGATCAGCTTCGACAGGTTACCGACAGCCTGTTCACAGATAGCGATCCAGTCAGCGACGACCGAGCTAGCTGACAGACTGACTCGGTTATGCACAGCGAAGGATCGCTAACTTTGCCGCAAACTGCAGCCCTAAACCAATCCCATCACACAACCAACAGGCTTACTATCTCTAACCTTTTAATAAGGATCATCGCTTGAAGATTTCAACCAACACATCAGAACTCCTCAACCATCTACAGATGCTGGCTCGAGTTGCCTCAACGCGGAGCGCTATACAAGCGCTCTCAGGCGTTAAAATCGTCGCCGACGATGGCGCGATAGAACTCCAAGCGACCGACACCGAGCTCTCTATTCGAACTCCACTGGCCGGCCGCGTTGAGCAACCTGGCGCCGTGGTTTTACCGGCTCGGTTGCTGCTAGAGGTGGTTCGTCAGCTGGCCGGCGTCGAAGTGACACTTGAGCTTCGCAGCGAAGAGCAGGATGTGGAGGTCCAGTCAGGCACGGCGCAGTACCACTTGCGTACCTTGCGCAGCGAAGATTTTCCCGAGCTGCCAAAAGCCGGCGGCGACACACAGCTGGAGATGCCAGCGGCCGAGTTCATTGAAACAATCGCCCGCGTATCACGCTCGGCAT
>JBCJRT010000019.1:0-20304 GCA_039745115.1 Solirubrobacteraceae bacterium | reverse complement strand
ACTCACTGAAGGCCGTGCTAAAAGGCCGCGGTCTGGCGACGGCCGGCGGCGACGAAGGCGGCTTTGCGCCTGACCTGCAGTCAAATGAGCAGGCGCTTGAGGTGCTGATCGAAGCGATCGAGGCGGCGGGCTTTAGCCCTGGCGACGACGTCGCCCTCGCGCTCGACCCGGCGACGAGTGAGATCTTTAGCGACGGCAGCTACGAGCTGAAGCACGAAGGCCGCGTGCTGAGCGGCGCCGAGATGGCCGACTACTGGGTGCAGATGGCGGACCGCTACCCGATCCTGTCGATCGAGGACGGGATGGACGAAGAGGACTGGGACGGATGGAAGCTACTGACCGAGAAGCTCGGTGACCGCGTGCAGCTTGTTGGCGACGACCTGTTTGTCACCAACACCGAGCGGCTTGGCCGCGGCATCAAGCTGGGGGTTGGCAACTCAATCCTGATTAAGGTCAATCAGATCGGCACGCTGACCGAGACGCTCGAAGCGATCGCGCTGGCGCACGAGGCCGGCTACAGCGCGGTGATGTCGCACCGCTCCGGCGAAACGGAGGACACAACGATCGCCGATCTCGCCGTGGCGACCGGCTGCGGCCAGATCAAGACCGGCGCCCCATCGCGCTCTGATCGCGTTGCCAAGTACAACCAGCTGCTGCGGATCGAGGAGGCGCTGGGCGAGCGGGCAATCTATCCGGGGCGTTCGGTTTTCCGCAGCTAAGCGGCTTTGCTCTGCTCGGCGCAGGGTTAGATTCGCGGGAAGGAGTTTCAGCGCGGCCGACGAACGGACTTGGTATGTCAGCCCGTACGACCGGCGCGCCGAAACGGCCCCGACAACGCCATCTGATCCCCAAGCCAAGGCTGGTTATTGGCCGTCCGGCAGGCTCCAGCCCGATCCGCTGGGACAGGATCGGCAGATTCTTGATCGTTGCTGTCTGCGCGCTTGTCGTGATGCTCTACATCCGCCCGCTGATCGCGATCTGGTCGGCACGCGGCGAGGCAGCGGACCGCAGCGCGCAGGTGGCGAAGCTGCAAAACGAGCATGACCAGCTCAGCCGCCGCGTTACGGAGCTGCGTAACCCTGCGGCCTTGGAGCGTGAAGCACGGCGGCTCGGGATGGTCAAGCCGGGCGAGCGTGCCTACGTCGTTAAGGGTCTTCCAGGCGAGCGTTAGTCGTCGTCGGCGCGCCGGATGACAATCCGGTCGGCTTCAACGGTCACTGTGACGGCGCGTTTGCCAGCCCAATGTTCGGCGTAAACCGCGTTCTCGGCGATCGCCGGGTCGAGCCACAGGCCGTAGCCCTCTTCGCCGTGATCGAAGCTGCCTTCCAGCGCCTTGCCGCCGCCGCGGCCGCGGCCACCGCGCCGTCCTCGTCGTGAGCGGGCTGGCTGGCCATCACCGTTGCCGGTGGCGTCGTCTTCGTCTTCGCCGCCAGTTTCGTCCTCAGGCAGCTCTTCGCCGGCGGCAATCCGCTCGGCCCGCAGGCGGGCCTCTTCAGCGGCCTGCTCGGCCTGCTCGGCCTCTTCGGCCTGCAGCGCAGCGGAGACCTGGGCGTCATCAGCGGCGCGCAGATCGATTTCAGCATCAAAGGCGGTGACGCTGCCTTCGCCGCCGGTCAGTTCGAACTCCTGCTTGAAGGTCTCGAGCTGGGCGACGGGGACGTCCAGCTGATGGGCGATCCAAGCGTCGGTGCGGCCTTGGCTGACCCATACGCGGATCTGGTTGAGTTGGGGTTTGAGCGAGCGTTGTGCCATATGCGGGTCAGCCTACCCCAGCCACGGTCTGCAGCGTCGGGCGGCGCCGCTGTCAAAGCGCCCGACTTGCGCGGCGGCGCTCGGTGCTGGTAGGTTCGAAACGCGCGCGGTAACCGGCGCGCGGGAAGGAGACGGCGTTGTGCTTGTCCTGTCGAGGAAGGTCAATCAGAGCATCATGATCGGCGATCAGATCGAGGTCACGGTGCTGTCGGTTGCGGGCGAGAAGGTGCGGCTTGGAATCCGCGCGCCGCGCGAGGTTCCGGTCTTGCGTGACGAGCTCTACGCCGAGGTGAGCGGGCGCGATCGGCCGGCGCCTGCGACGCAGCCGGCTGTCCCTAGCCCATGACGATGTAGAGCGTTTCAAACATCGCCACCGTGACAACGACGGCGGTGGCGATCAGCAGCAGCACCAGCATCGTGAAGCGCAGCGTGCCGTGGCGGTGCTGGCGGTCGAGTCGGCGGACGCGGATCCGCGTCTCTGCTCGGTCGTGAATCTCACGGCGGCGGAGACGGTCGGCTCTAATCTCGTGGCGGAATTTGGTTTCAAATTCGCGCAGGTTCTGACGCAGGCGGCTGGCCATTGGCCTCGATCTTAGCGGCAGTCCTTCCAGAGGCCAAGATCGTCCGATCGGGCCTGGTTGCGTAGTTTCGCGAACTCGGCTGCATGGCTCGTATTTGGCGGAAAACGCAGCGTGTCGGCGAAGCCGCGGCGCACCAACTCGGCGTTTACGAAGCGCTCTCCCTCGCTTGGCAGGTAGACGTAGGCCAGCAGCCGCCCGTAGCGGTCGCGCGGCTCAGCGTCGAGAACGAGGCGCACGTTGCGCCCCCCGACCAGCTGCTTGTTGGCGCGGCTGGCCTGCGGCCCAAAGCAGCCGGCCGGACGATCTGGCGCGACAGTCTCGGGCGTGTCGATGCCGATGTAGCGCACCCGTTCGGAACGGGCGCCAAGCTGCACGATGATCGTGTCGCCGTCAACGACGCGCAGCACCTCGCCGCTGAACTCTGCTCCCGGACCCTCCGATGAGCCGCCGCCGCAGCCGGCGGCGACGGCGAGCAGGACGGTTCCCGCGAGACAGGCCAAGAGTGGGACCAGTGAAGAGCGCGCGGCGTCGATTGGCTGAAGCTACCGCGCCGCGGCCGCGGCAGCCGCCAACGGGCGGTGGCTGTAACTGATCTGTCGCTCTTGCGTGAGCTATTGCTCAGGCGATCGTCACAGCATCAGAGAGATAAACGTCCTGGACTGCGTTGAGGATGTCGATCCCCTCATTCATCGGCCGCTGGAAGGCTTTACGGCCGGTAATCAGGCCGGTACCGCCGGCGCGCTTATTGATCACGGCGGTCTTGACGGCGTCGGCCTTGTCGCTGGCGCCGGACGATGCGCCGCCGGAGTTGATCAGGCCGGAGCGACCCATGTAACAGTTGGCAACTTGGTAGCGGGTCAGGTCGATCGGGTTGTCGGTCGTCAGCTCGTCGTAGACGAGCGGGCTGGTCTTGCCGTAGGAGACGCCGTCGGCGTTGAGCGCCAAGTAGCCGCCATTGTTCTCGGGCAGCTTCTGCTTAATGATGTCGGCCTCTATCGTCGTTCCAAGGTGGTTGGCCTGGCCGGTCAGATCGGCCGAGACGTGGTAATCGGTGCCGTCAACGACGAAGGCGCTGTTGCGCAGGTAGCACCACAGAACGGTAAACATTCCCAGTCGGTGCGCCTCCCCAAAGGCGGCTGCGACGTCAACGATCTGGTGGTGAGACTCGGCCGAACCGAAGTAGATTGTCGCGCCAACGCCGGCCGCGCCAAGCTCCCAGGCGCGTTGGACGGAGGCGAACATGATCTGGTCGTAAGTATTCGGGTAGGAGAGAAACTCGTTGTGGTTGAGCTTGACGATGAACGGGATCCTGTGGGCGTAGGTACGTGAGACGGCGCCAAGCACGCCGACCGTCGACGCGACGGCGTTGCAGCCGCCCTCAACCGCCAGCTCAACGATCTTCGAAGGGTCGAAGTACTCAGGGTTGGGCGCGAAACTGGCGCCGGCGGAGTGCTCGATCCCTTGATCGACCGGCAGGATTGACAGGTAGCCGGTGCCGCCAAGGCGGCCGTGATCCCACATCTGCTGAAGGTTGCGCAGCACCTGTGCGTTGCGGTCGCTTTGGCTGACAACGCGCTCGCAGAAATCCGGCCCCGGCAGGTGCAGCATCGAGGCGTCGATCGTCTTGCAGACGTGGGTCAGTAGCGATGCGTCATCGCCCAGTAGCTCTTCGAGCTGCGAGGAGTCCATCGATTCAGTGGCCACGTCAGTTGTCTCCGTATCGGTTTGCGGGCATTGCGCAGCTCATACGCTACCGGCGATTGAACTGCGGCGGCGCTTCGGCCGCCAGCTACCATCGCCACGGTAATGCCTGAGGCTCCTGATCTGCTCGTTGTTTGCCCGTCCTGCGGCGCTGAGGCCTCGCAGTACGTCACCGAATGCCCCTATTGCGGCGCCCGGCTGCGCAAGCGCGCGCCGCAGATCGCCCGTGGTCAGATTGAGGCCGCCAGCGCCAAGCCGAAGCGGCGCCGGCGGCGCCAGCGCAGCCGCCGCCCTGACCGCTTTGGGCCTGCGCTTGCCAAGCGGCCGCTTATCTCGGTCACGCTGGCTGCATCCTGCGCGGTTGGCGCGGTATTGCTGGTCCCCGGCGTGCTGTCGGTAACTCAGGTTGGTGTTGTCGGCCCGCTGGACGGTCAGTGGTGGCGGCTGGTAACGGCTTCGTTCTTCACCGACAACCTTTGGTACGCGGCCGCCGGCGTCGTCGCGATTGCGCTGTTTGGCGGTTTGATCGAGCGCCAGCACGGTCCGTTGGCGGCGCTGGCCTGCTTTGCGCTCTGCGCCGTTGGCGGCATTGCGGCGGCCGTCGGCCTTGAGACTGTGCCGCTGGCACTGGGGGCAAACGCGGCGGGCCTCGGGCTGATTGGTGCCTATGTTGTGACGCCAATCGCCCAGAGACGCCGCGGCGAGCAGCCCGATAGCGACCTGATCGGCGTCGCCGTTTGCGCCGCCGTGTTGCTGGCGATGCCACTGGTCGTCGATCAGGCCAGCCCGACCGCCGGCATCGCCGGACTGCTGCTGGGGCTGCTGTACGGCGCAATCCTTGCGCGCCGGTCAAGTACGCTTTGAGCAGATGGCAGAGCAGCGCTACAGCGCCGAACAGGTTGATCAGGCGGTCGAGGCGATCGCCGACGGCGAGCGTTTTGCGCAGGCGCAGGAGATCGTTACGCATGCCGCGCCGGGGTTGCAGCAGATCCTTGGCGAGGCGCTGGCCGCCGGAGACTTCTTTGATCTGGCGCATCAGGGTGAGATCGAGCGGGTCGCGCAGATTGCTGACGGGCCAGAGCGCAAGGTCGCACTGGCTGAGCTGGTCGCCGAGGAGTCGCGGCTGGCGATGCTGGTCGGCGTCGCCGTCGGCTTGGCGTTAGCCGACGAGCTCGCCGGCCGCGAAACCTCCGATGCGAGCAGCGGATGAGCGCCGTTACGGTCCGCTACCTCGGCCACTCGGCCTTCTCGATTGAGCACGACGCAGCAAAAGTCCTGATCGACCCGTTTCTGACCGGCAACCCGAAGGCCGCCGCCGACGGCGATCAGATTGAAGCCGACACGATCCTCGTGACCCACGGCCACGCCGATCACCTCGGCGACACGGCAGCGATCGCCTCACGCACCGGCGCGCCGATCGCGGCGATGAGTGAGATTGCCGCCGAGTTGAGCGACGAACTTGGTCCCGACCACCCGGTTCATGACCCAAACCTCGGCGGAACAGTTGATTTTGAGTGGGGCTGGGCGCAGTGGGTGCCGGCCTGGCACACCTCAACGACGCCGCGCGGGACGATCAACACGCCGGCCGGGATTGTCCTAAACATCGGCGGCAAGACGATCTACCACCTTGGCGACACGGCGCTGTTCAGCGACTTGGCACTGCCCGGCCAGCGCCATTCGATCGATCTGGCACTGATCCCAATCGGCGGCCATTACACAATGGATCGTTACGACGCTGTGCGCGCTGCCAACCTTGTCGGCGCGCCGCAGATCGTGCCGATCCACTACAACACCTTCCCGCCGATAGAGGCCGACGCCGTGGCCTTCGCCAAGGCGGTTGCGGCGGAAGGGCACGCGACCGTCACAGTGCTCGACCCCGGCCAGAGTTTGGAGCTCAAATGATTACGGCCTTCGTGCTGCTGGAGGCGGAGCGCACAGCGCTGCCGCGGCTCGGCGACCAACTGCGCGAGATCGACGGCGTCGCTGAGGTCTACTCGGTTACCGGCGCCTGGGACTTCGTCGCGATCGTACGCGTCGATCGCCACGAGAAGCTGGCGGCGGTGCTGACCGACAGAGTCTCAGTACTTGAAGGGGTCAGCCGCTCGCAGACGATGGTCGCGTTTGATGACTTCAGCGACTATGACCTTGACGAAATCTTCTCGGACGAGGCATGAGCGCCGCGCCGGCGCGTTCAGCATGACGTCAAAGGTTCGCCCCGAATTTGGCCCGACGCTGCCGTCGATCATCGGCCCCAAATGGCGCGCGCTTGGCCGTCCCCCACGCGCGCTGATCAGCGGCGCGCTGATCGCGGTCGCGCTGCTGAGCGTCTACCTACTGCTCGGCGGCGGTTCCAGCACGCGAACGGTCGAGGTTGCCACGCCGGTCGCCTTCAGCCTTCAATACGACAGCAGTGCGCTGGTGCAGCGGGTCGGCCGCCCAGATCAGCTGCTGCGGCTTGAAAGCCCGGCCGGCGCCGCGCCGGCCAGCACGCTGACGGTCGCGCCGCTGCTGCTGGCGCCGTACCGCGGCTCACTCCAAGGGGTGCTGCCGCTGACGGCAGAGAAGCTGACGGCGCAGATGAGCAGCGCCGACCCCAGCCTGATCATCCGCGCCGAAGCACCGGTGCTACTTGAGGAGCAACCCGGCTACCAGATTTCTTACCAGTTCCTGCGCGGCGGCCAAACGTTCTACGGGCGCCGCGTGCTGCTGTTCGCCGCTCAGCCAGGGGCTCGCAGCGGTGTTGACGTCATGATGACTGCGCCGCGCAGCACGACAACGCAGACGGCGGCCTCGGTCGGCCAGCGGCCGCCACTACGCGAGCCGTACAGGTCGATCGTCGTCGGCGGCTAAACGGCCCGCTCAGGCGCCGTCTGAGGAGCCGCTGGCGAGCCGTATAAGTCGATCGCCGGCGGCCGCGTCAACGCTCCGCGGTGTCAGCACCGGATCGGGCGTGACGACAGGATCGGGCGTGACAGCAGGATCGGGTGTGACGACAGGATCGGGTGTGACGACAGGCTGCGGCGCCGTCGGCTCGCTGATCGGTACCAGCGTTACGTCGTCGTAATGTTCCTCGACCATGACGGGGGCGGCGGCTGGCGTCGGAGCCACGACATCGGCGAGCGGCGGCACGACGGCAACCGGGGCGACGGCAACCGGCACGGCGGCAGCCTTCACGGTGGCGCTGAGCGGCGAGGCGGCAGGCTCAGGCTTGACGGCGACGCTAGGCGTGACAGGCGTCGGCGCCGGCTCAGTCAGCGCGCTGGCCGACTCACGGCTGGGCGAAGCAGTCGTTGCCTGATTGACCTCAACTGCGCCGACCGTGACGATCGCCGCGGCGGCCATCGTCGCAGCGGCCTTGCTGGCGGCTGAACCGACGAGCCCGGCCATCAGGCCGCCCGACGATGTTGTCGCAACAGCGCCGCCGGCGCTGACGGTCGTGCCGGCCTGGGCGAAGGCGAGCTTCTTGAGCAGCAGCAGCGGACCGATCGGCAGCATCATCGCCAGCGACTTGTTGTTCTGCTTCAGCGTTGCCCTGAAGGCCTTGCAGCGGTCGCACTCGCGCGCGTGGCGGCGGACCGGGGGAGAGATCTTCGTTAGCCCTTCAGCAACCTCGGCCAGCTCGTGGCGGACCTCCTCGCAGGAGATGTTTCGCGCCTCGGCTGCTTCGGCGAGGCCGCCGCGGGCACGAACCAGCAGCGACTTGACGCTGGGAACGGTTGTCTCCATCGCCTCAGCGATCTGGTCGTACGAGAGGGCGTCGATCTCACGCAGCAGCAGCGCCGTCTTCTGCGACTCCGGCAGCGCGCTGACGTCGCTCATCAGCTGGCGCAGATCTTCGCGTTGATGAACCTGGTCCTCGGTTGTGCGGCCGTGGTCGGCGACGTGGTGGTCGAAGTCATCAACGCCGATTGCCGCCTGACGGCGCAGATGGTTGAGCGAGCGGTTGCGGGCGATCCGGTAGAGCCACGGCTTAACGTTGATCGCGCGCTCGTCGGCCATCATCGCGCTGTAGGCGGCTGAGAAGGCCTCCTGCGTGACGTCCTCGGCGTCCTCCTTCGAGGCCAGCATGTGGCGCGTGAAGCCGAGGATTCTGCTGTGGTAGCGGCCGATCAGAGCTTCGTAGGCGCCTTGGTTGCCGCGCCGCGTCAGCGTGACGAGCTTCTCGTCTGACTGCAGGCGCAGGAAAGCGCTTGGGGCGCGCAACCCAACAACGTCTGAGTATGTGGCGGTCGAGGCTTTCATTGAGGCTTCATCAATAACAACACCGCGGGCGCCGAAAGGTTTCGCTTTCTTTTCGGCTGCTTTCCGGCGTTTGGCCACGGCTACAGGTTAGTCTTCAGCGCCCGCCCGGGTGGCGGAACCGGTAGACGCGGCTGGCTTAAAACCGGCTGTCCCGCAAGGGACGTGGGGGTTCGAGTCCCTCCCCGGGCACTGGGCGGCGTGGTTTGCGCTCAGCTGAGCTTGTCAAGGCGCTTCATCAGCGGCAGCGAGTCATACGGTTTGCCGCCCTTGTACCAGCCCGGCGCGGTCCACAGCTCGATGTGCAGATGGCAGCCCGATGCGCGGCCGGTGTCGCCGTTGCGGCCGAGCCGCTGACCGGCGAAGATCTTCGTGCCAACCTTCAGCGGCGAGCGTTCGCGCATGTGCATGTAGGCGTAGGACTCGCCGTTGGCGCGTTGCACGACGATGTAGTTGCCGGCCGCGCCATGGAACGCGTTGAACTGCACAACGCCGCTCGTCCAGGCCGCCAGTGGCGTGCCGCAGGCAGCAAAGTTGTCGGTGCCCTGATGGCTGCGGGCGCCACCGAAAAGCTGGGCGGAGCTGCTGGCCAAAGTGTGTGGCCCGCGGATTGGGAAGAAGCCTTCGAGCAGTTCAAACCGCGTGTCGCTGCCAGCGGTTGCCCTGGCGGCCGCGGCGGCGATCGGATTGAGTCGCAGCAGGTAGGTGCCGCTGACGGCCGGCTGCTTGCCGATGAAGCCATTCCACTGGACCTGGCCCTCGCCGGAACGGACCAGCGGCCAACTGCGGACAACCTTGCCGTCGGTTCCGCGTACTGCCTCAACCTTCGCGCCGGCGGCCACCGTCGCGGCGACGCGGTAGCTGAAGGTGGCTTCTCGCTTACCGCCGGCGATCAGCTTCTTCGAGCCGCCAGCCTCGTCGGTTGCTGGCAGGCCGGCAACGACTTTCAGCGGCTGCGGCGAGCTGGCCGGGTTGCCGATCGGGCCGCTGACGCGGATCGGGCCGCTGACGGCGCGGCTTGGGACGGTGACAGTGATCACGGTTGCTGCGGCCGCTTTGGCGGAAAGCTTGACGACGACGTTGTCGCGGCTGCCTGAGCGGCCGACGAAGGTCACCCGCTCAGCGCTTTGAAGCTCGCTGCCGCTGATTGTTAGCAGTTGGCCGCGGCCGCAACTGCCGGCCGGCTGCAGCGCGCAGGCGAGTGAGCTGATCACCGGCTGGCCGGGGACGGCGGTGCCGCCCGGGCCTTTGGCAGCAAACGCGGCCGCGCCGCCGACGCCAAGCGTTAGCGCAGCCGCGGCCAACAGGCTGGCCTGAACCGCTCGCGATGTTGATCGTCCGGTAACTGACATTTGACTGCTTTGCGCTCTTAACTGTGCTTACGAGGTGAGCTGACGGGCTCGCGCTTAAGAGTCTGCGCGGCGCCGACAAAGGTCGGCGCTTAGCCCCAACAACCTGGTTCCCCCGCTCGCGGCCGCACTGGGCGATCGCGACTCGGCTGGTGATGCCGCCAAGACTAGCAGTCGCGGCGACGGAAGTGTGCAGATGCGGCGCGCCGCGCTAAAGCAGGCCGCCGCTAGGGTTGGCCGATGGATTCTGAGGCAGGTTCGACGACGATCTTCCACGGCGGCCGGTTGGTCGCACGGCGGCTAAAGCAGTACGGAGTAACAAAGCTGTTCACGCTTTCGGGCGGGCACCTGTTCTCGATCTACGACGGCTGCCGTGATGAGGGGATCGAGATTGTCGACACGCGCCACGAGCAGGCCGCGACGTTCGCCGCCGAGGGCTGGGCAAAGATCACGCGCGAGCCCGGCGTTGCCGCGCTAACTGCTGGCCCGGGCGTGACCAACGGACTGAGCGCGATCGGATCATCGCTGCAGAATCAGTCGCCGATCCTTGTGCTCGGCGGCCGCGCCCCGGCGCTGCGCTGGGGGATGGGATCGCTGCAGGAGATCGACCACATCCCGTTCGTCGCACCGCTGACGAAGTTCGCCGCGACGGCCGGAAGCCCCGAGGCAATTCCCGGCCTGATTGACTTGGCGCTGCAGACTGCGCTGGCACCGCACTCCGGCCCGACCTTCATCGACTTTCCGCTCGACATCGTCTTCTCCGAAGGGGAGGAGGCCGCTGCGGCGGCGCCGCTTCCCGACCCTGCGGCCGAGCCTGCCGCCACGGTCGGGCTTGACGAGGCGATCGCGCTGCTGGCAAAGGCTGAGCGCCCGGTGATCATGGCCGGCACCAACCTTTGGTGGGGCCACGGCGAGAAGGCTTTGCTGGAGTTGGTCAACGAGCGCCGGATCCCAGTCTTTCTGAACGGTCTGGCACGCGGCTGCGTGCCGGCCGATCACGAGCTGTTCTTCGCCCGCGCTCGCAGCGAGGGGCTGAAGCAGGCCGACGTCGCACTGGTGATTGGCGTTCCAATGGACTTCCGGCTCGGCTTTGGCGGTTCGTTTGGTGAGCAGACGAAGATCGTCGTCGTTGATCGCGCCGCTGCGCTGCGGCCGCATCCGCGCGAAGTTGCCGCCGAGTGCATCGGCGGCATTGCCGCGACGCTCGACGCGCTGCGCGAGGGGACGGCCGGGCTTGAAGCGACAACGACGGCGTGGGCGGCGCAGCTGCGTGCGGCTGAGGATGAGAAGCGCGCCGCTGAGCTCGTTGAACTGGAGGATGACCGCGCACCGCTGCACCCGATGCGGATCTACCACGAGCTGAACAACTTCCTCGACCGTGACGCGATTGTGATCGGCGACGGCGGCGACTTTGTTTCGTTTGCCGGCAAGATGATCAACTCCTACAAGCCTGGCTGCTGGCTCGACCCCGGCCCCTTCGGCTGTCTTGGGTCGGGCACCGGCTACGCACTTGCGGCCAAGCTCGCGCACCCCGACCGTCAGGTCGTGCTGATCGTCGGCGACGGCGCTTTCGGCTTTGGCGGGATGGAGTTCGACACGCTGGCAAGACACGGCGTCAACGTCGTTGCCGTGATGGGTAACAACGGCATCTGGGCGCTGGAGAAGCACCCGATGGAGTTTCTCTACGGCTACTCGGTCGCGGCCGATCTGCGGCCCGGAACGCGCTACGACGAGATCGTCACGACGCTTGGCGGCTACGGCGAGCTGGTCGAGCAGCCGGCCGATCTGCGCCCGGCGCTGGAGCGCGCCTTCGCAAGCGGACTGCCGGCGCTTGTCAACGTCCTGCAGGACCCCGACGTCATCTACCCGCGCAAGTCGAACCTCGCCTAAGCGGCGCCGCTCAGCTGCCGAGCGCGGCGTCGAGTGCGACGCCGTAAAGAATGTCGTGCTCGGAGATCTCAACATGATCGAGGCCGAAGGCTTCGATTGCGCTGACAAGGATCTGGCCACCAGCGAGGATCGTTGCGGCGCGCTCGGGGTGCAGGCCAACGACGTTGCGGCGTTCGGCCTCAGGCATTGAGGCCATCCGCTCTGCGATCTCGCGGCAGCGGTTCAGCGATACCTGGTGGCCGTGAACCTTCAGCGGGTCGTAGGGCTCGAGCTGCAGGTCGATCGCGGCGATTGAGGTTGCCGTACCGGCGACGGCGACCATCGTCTCCACACGGCTGCGCTCGTCCTGCGGTACGGCGGATCTGATCACCGCGGCGGCGTCATCGTGGAGCGCCTGCAGCTCGCCGGCGGCGGGCGGGTCGCTGTGCAGATGGCGCTCGCTCTGGCGGACAACGCCGAGCTGCGTTGAAACGTGAAAACCGACCTGCCGACCGTGCCCAACAATCATCTCGGTTGAGCCGCCGCCGATGTCGACGACGACGAGTTGACGCTCGTCGCCTGCGTCGTGGCCGCTGGTGGCGCCAAGAAACGAGAGCCGGGCCTCCTGCTCGCCGGCGATCGCCTGTGCGTCGAGGCCGTAGCGCTCTGCGACCTGCTCAGTGAAGGCGGCGCCGTTGGCGGCGTCGCGCGTGGCGCTGGTCAGCACAGCGCGGCGCTGGTCGGCGCCGCCGAGCGCGTCGATCAGCGCTGAGTAGTCGTCGAGCGTCGCAAATACCCGGGCCATCGCCTGCTCCGAAAGAACGCCGCTGGCATCAACGCCGACGCCGAGCCGCGTCACTTCGCTGCGGCGTGCCAGCTCGGTGATCGCCCCGTCGTCGCCGACCTCGGCCAGTAGCAGCCGTGTCGAGTTGGTGCCGATGTCGACGACGGCGATCTTCATCGCAGCGAGCTTAATCCGCTGGCGGGGCGGGCGCGGGCGTCGGCATCGGCTCGCCGTTCAGTGCCGCGAGCAGGTTATCGGCGGCGCAGTTGCCCATCGCTGCGCGCGTCGTCGCCGTCGCCGATCCGATGTGCGGCACGATCAGGCAGTGCGGCGCGCCGTAGATCGGATCGTCGGCCGGCGGTGGTTCGGGGTCTGTTACGTCCAGCGCAGCGCTGCCAATCGTGCTGGCATGCAGTGCCTCGATCAGTGCGGCCTGGTCGATCACTGCGCCGCGCGTTGTGTTGATCAGCAGCGCTGTTGGTTTCATCGCCGCCAGCGCCGCGGCGTCGATCAGGTGATGGGTTTGCTCGTTTAGCGGGCAATGGAGGCTGACGATGTCGGCCTGCGCCAGCGCGGCGTGAAGGTCGTCGTCGCGGCCGGCGAAGCTGACCTGCATTCCAAACGGCGTGGCGCGCTCGGCAACGGCCTGGCCGATTCGGCCGCGGCCGATGATCAGCAGCTTTGCACCGCGCAGCTCGCGTCCCAGCCAACCTTCCGGCTCCCAGGTCTTCCACCGGCCCTCGCGCGCGTCGCGCTCGCCGTCGGGCAGCTTGCGCGCTGCTGCCAGCAGCAGCGCCATCGTCAGATCGGCCGTCGCGTCGGTCAGCACGTGTGCAGCGACACCGACCGGGATGTTGCGCTCAGCGGCCGCGGCGAGGTCGATGTTGTCGCAGCCGACGGCAAAGTTGGCGACGGCGCGCAGCTGCGGCGCGCTGTCAAGCAGCTCGCCGTCAACGCGGTCGGTCAGCAGCGACAACAGGCCCTCGGCGTCGGCCACGCCGGCAATCAGCTCTTCGCGTGTTGGCGGCATTGAGCCTGGGTGAACGGTCACATCGTGGCCGGCCTCGCGCAACCGGTCGATTGCATTCCCCGGTAGTGCCCGGGCGACAAAGATCTTGGCCATCGCGCGGCACGATACCGGCGATTGGCAGTTCGGCAAGCGGTTCACTGTTGCGCCGCCGCCTGTACGGTCATGACGATCAGACTGAGGAGCGGGATACTGACAACCGCAATCGCACTCGCCGCCTGCGCTTTGGCAGCGTCGCTGCTAGCCTTACGAATACGTCGCGGGGTGGAGCAGTCTGGTAGCTCGTCGGGCTCATAACCCGAAGGTCGCGGGTTCGAATCCCGCCCCCGCTATTAGGTAAGCTGGCGGTCCGTTGACTTGTCCTGAACCAAACCAACGATGCGGCTCGCCTGAGCCGCGACCCGCCGTGAAGAGGAACTAATGCGCGTCACAGTGATCGTGCCAGCCTACAACGAGGCACGGACCATAGAGCAGGTTCTACGCCGCCTGACTGAGCTGGATCTGGACGCCGAGATTCTCGTCGTCGATGACGGCTCGGCCGACGAGACGGTCGCGATTGTCGGCGCGCTGGAGCCTCAGATTCCAGGGCTGCGGCTGATCGTCCACGAGCAGAACCAAGGCAAGGGCGCCGCCGTGCGGACTGGGATCAACGCCTCAACCGGCGAGATCGTGATGATCCAGGACGCCGACCTCGAGTACGACCCGTCCGACATTCCAAAGTTGCTTGCACCGATCTTCAGTGGCGTCGCCGACGTCGTTTACGGCACGCGCCTGCGCGGCGGCGAGCCGCAGCGCGCTCACCTGTTCTGGCATTACGCCGGTAATCGCTTCCTCTCGCTACTGACCAACATTCTTTACAACACGACAATCAGCGACATGGAGGTCGGGTACAAGGCTTTCAAGGGCGATCTGATTCGCTCGATCAAGCTGGTCTCCAACGATTTCGCCTTCGAGCCTGAGGTAACGGCGAAGATTCTGCGACACAAGAACATCCGCCTCTATGAGGTGCCGATCTCCTACTACGGGCGTACCTACGAAGAAGGAAAGAAGATAACTTGGCGTGACGGCTTTGCGGCCGTCGCAGCACTGTTCCGATTCCGAATTGGCGGCTGAGAATGGCGAAGTCAAAGAAGCAGCAGGATCAGGGAGAGCAGGAGGCCGAGCCGGTATCGAGCTTCGCCGCGGTCGAGGCCAAGATCGAGCAGGGAAAGGCGCTGCGCCGGCAGTGTCCGCGCAGATCGCACGGCGAGTGGACGGCGCCCGCCGGCCGGCCCGACCCGGTCGCAATCCTTGAGCAGCAGGGCGCCGAGCGGGTGCCCGACCTTGTGCCGATTCGCTACGGGCGGATGCTCGTGTCGCCAGGCACCTTCTACCGCGGCGGCGCGGCGATCATGGCCTGGGACCTTGCCCACACGCCGACGACCGAGCTGCGCACACAATGCTGCGGCGATGCTCACCTGCTGAACTTCGGCATGTACGCAGCGCCCGACCGGACGCTGATCTTCGACCTCAACGACTTTGACGAGACGCTGCCGGCCTCGTTTGAATGGGACCTCAAACGGCTCGTCGCGAGCGTCACGATCGTCGCGCGCGACAACGGCTTCAGCAAGCAAGAGGCCCGCGATGCGGCGCAGGCGACGGCGGTGCGCTACCAGACGCGGATCGCCGAGCTGGCGCAGCTGCCGTTCCTTCAGGCTTGGTATGACCGGCTCGACGTTTCAGCGATCCTCGCGGCGCTTGAGCAGGCGCAGGGAGCGAAGGCCAACGCCCGCGCCCGGAAGGTCGTCAGCAAGGCCGAGCACAGGACCAACATTGGCGCATTGCACCGCTACGCCGAGCAGACCGCTGACGGTTTTCAGATCATGAACGACCCGCCGGTGATTATTCGGATCCCGCTCGCTCAGATGAAGATTGCCCGGAGCCTCGTTGACGGCGCCTGGGAGCGCTACATCGAGACGTTAGCGCCGGACCGGCGCGTCGTGATCGAGCGCTACCACTACGTTGACTTTGCCCGCAAGGTCGTCGGCGTCGGATCGGTCGGTACGCAGGCCTACATGATGCTGCTAATGGGCGACCGCGACGATGATCCGCTGTTTCTGCAGTTCAAGGAGGCTCAGCAGTCGGTGCTGGCTCCGTACGCCGGTCCCAGCGAGTACAAGCAGGAGGGCGAGCGCGTCGTTCAAGGGCAGCGGATTATGCAGGCCGCAAGCGACCCGTTCCTCGGCTGGGCAATCGGGCCCGGCAAAGCGAAGAAGCACTTCTATATGCGCCAGCTGCGCGACAAGAAGGGCTCGATCGACGTCGCAAAACTTGACCCGGCCTGGCTGGCCGGCTACGGCGCTCTTTGCGGCGCCGTCCTTGCTCGCGGCCATTCGCGCTCAGGCGACGCGGCAATGATCTCCGGTTATCTGGGCAGCGGCCCGGTCTTCGCCGAGGCGCTGGCCGACTTCGGCGACGCCTACGCCGACCAGAACGAACTTGACTTCAAGGCGCTGCAGGAAGCTCAGAGCAGCGGTCGGATCACTGTTGAAAGCGGCGTCTGACCGCGGCCGTCAGTCCTTCTCGTCAAGGGCGTCCTCGACGATCTCAGCGGCCAGCTCTTTTTCGGCCCCGTCAACGATCTCAGCTTCGGCTTCGACGATCGCGATTCCCTCAATGACGGCTTCGGCATCTTCAACCAGCTGCTCTTCGGCGACGGCGACGATCATGGCGTCGTCGATCAGCTGATCTTCAGCTTCGGCGACGATCTCGGCCTCTTCCAGCAGAGCGTCCGCGGCGGCTGCGACAAGCGCCGGATCGGCATCGGGATCTGCGGCAATCGCGGCTACCAGCTCGGCGTCGGCTGCGAGCTGATCTTCGGCGGCAGCGACGATCTCGGCCTCCTCTAGAAGCTCGTCTTCGGCTGCGGCCACCAGCTCGGCTTCAGCCTCAAGGCCGATGATCGCCTCACCCACCAGTTCAGCGTCGGCTTCGAGTTGATCCTCTGCTGCTGCGACGATCTCAATGTCGTCTTCAATCCGGTCATCGGTCATCTGTCTGCTCCTTTGAAGTGTTGGGGTAGTCGAAGCTAGTCAACAACCTATGACAGATTGGGCGCGTTGGGAAGGGTCAATTCTCGTACCTTTTACATATGGCCTCCTCTGGCAAGCTCAAAGTGAGCCGCTATCGCTCCGGTGGCGCCGACCTGCCGTTCGGTAATCCGCTGCCTGCGCATGGCGTTGCGATGGAGGGTTACTACTGGCGGATCACCGATCCTGAGCAGCGCCGCGTCGTCATTGCGCTGATCGGCGTCAATCGCGCCGCCGACGGATCTTGGTCAACGCTCGGCCTTGCCGGCTATCCAAACCGCTTTCTGCGAACCGTTGCGCACGCTGAGGGCATGGCCGACGCAGATCGGCTAGGGGCATCGGCCGGTGATGCCTTCCGCGCCACGCCGGACAGCGTCCAGGTGGAGCTCGGCGCTGACGCAAAGCTTGACTTTACGATCAGCGACCCGAGCCCCTGGCCGCGCCGTGCGCTCGGCGGATCAAGCCTGTTTCAAGCCGTGCCGGCGCTCAACCAGTACTGGCACCCGTGGCTGCTTGGTGGCCGCGCCACCGGCAGTGCGCGGCTAGGTGACGAGCTGTGGGAGTTTGACGGCGCCCAAGTTTACGCCGAGAAGAACTGGGGCAAAGGCGGCTTCCCGCCGGCCTGGTGGTGGGGGCAGGCGCAGGCCTTTGCCGAGCCGCGGGCCTGCGTCGCCTTCGCCGGCGGCGTGATCGAGTCGGGTCCGCTGCGCACCGAGGTGACGGCGGTTGTCGTGCTGCTGCCTGACGGCCGGCTAATTCGGCTTGGCGATCCGATCCTTTCGCCGGTCGAGGCGCAGGTCAGCGATCAGCGTTGGTGCCTGCGCGGCCGCAGTGCCCGCTGGCAGGTTGATATCGATGGCAGCGCGGCGCTCGGCGCTGCCCACGTACTGCCGGTGCCGCTACCGGCCGAGCGGCGCAACGTGCCGGGCGCGATCGAGCACCTCGGTGGGCGGATGAACGTCACTGTCCGTCGCCACGGCCGCGTTGTATGGCGCGGGCAGAGCGACTTGGCGGCGCTGGAGCACGGCGGGATCGATCGTGCCCGGGCTGAAGTGGCTCGCCGCGGCGGCGGCGCGGACGCTGCCGACGCCGCCGCGACTGAAGCCTGATTCTTGGCTGCCAGACGCTACGAACCGAGCTGGGCTCGCAGGAAGGCCAGAACTGCGGCCTGCGGTGCGGCGTCGGTGACGACACTCGAGTGCGTCAATCCGTCGAACTTGGTGTAGGTCACCTTGTTGCCGCGCTTGACGAGCTTGCTGGCCAGCGCGTCGGTGAAGTTAGCGAAGACCGTCGTGTCGGACTTGCCCTGGAGGATCAGTACCGGGACGCTGATCTTAACGTCGGGGTTCATCGCCTTCAGCACCTTGTCGACGCTGTCGGTCTTGATGCCGGGCTTAAGGATGGCGTTCGGTGCAATGTCGCCAAAGAGCGCCTTCGAGCCGAGCTGCGTTGTGCAGACCTTCTCGATCTGGCCAAGCAGCGCCACGATATTTGGCTGAACCAGCGTTGCCGAGGCTACGCCAGCTTCCTGAGCAGCGCTGTAAAGGATCATAGCCGCCAGCCCAGTCAGCCCCTTAAAGGCGTCGCCGAGGATGGCGATTGCCTGCCGCTGCTCGTAAATGTGCGAGGCCGGCGCGTAGGCGAAGACACCCTTGAGGCTAAGCCCCGGTGCGAGCTTCGGCGCCAGCGAGGCGGCGAATAGCGCAGCGTGGCCACCCTGCGAGTGGCCGCCGATTGCCCAGGCCTTGCTGAGCAGGCTGCTGCCAAACAGGTTGCGGGCTGCGAGCGCAATGTCAACGACGCCGCGGCCCTCCGAGGCACCGATCAGGTACGGATGGCGGCCCGGAGTTCCAAGCCCTTCATAATCGGTACGCAGGATGGCGTAGCCAGCCTTCAGCCAGCTGTCGTAGGAGGCAGAAGCGTAAGCGATGTAGCCATCTGCGGGGCCGCCAGCGGCGGTCCGTGAGGGGGCGCAAACGTCGGCGGCGCCGGTTGTGCCGTGGGCGAACGAGACCATCTTCCAGCCGCGCTTTGGCGCCTTGCCTTTCGGCAGATCAACGGTGCCGGAGACGGCGATCGCCTTGCCCTTCGTGCTGCGGGAGCGGTACAGCACCAGCATCGTCTTCGAGGCTGAAGGCAGCGCAACGCGGCCATCGGCCGTGTACTTAATCTGGCGTGACCAGATGACCGATCCCGGCGTGCCCTTCAGCAGCTTCGCGGACGGGCGGTAGAAAGCCGTTCCGTCAGGGCCTTTGGCTGGGGCCTTCGCCTAGGCTAGCGAGGCGCCGGGCAGCAGCATCGCGGCAGCCGCGACGGCGAGAATTGACAGGCGAACGGTGCGGTTATGTAGTGACATCGATACTCCTCGGGGGGTAAAAGGCTGGCGCAGCGGCAACGGTGAACAGAACTTTACTGCTGACGGCTGGATTGAGCGCCGGATCGAGCGCCGCTGCCAACACTCGCGAAGATGCCCGAACAGGCGGCGCAGATCGTCAAGGTTCGCTGGTACGTGCTGCTGATTGCGCTGGGGATTGGGTTCTGTTCCCACTGCGCCACGCTCACCGGGTCGGAGCGCACGTACCGGCCCAGCCGCACGTGCGGCACACGGTCACGACGCGCCTCAGCCAACAACCAGGTCGTCGGCACCCCGAGCAGCACGCCAGCAGCCTTAGCGTCAACCAGCAGCACCTGCGGCATCGTGTGAAGCAGAACGGGCTCGTCGCTCATGCCGCCGCCGCCAGTGCGGCAAAGGTGTACGCGCAACGAATGAAAAGCCACAGTGCTGACGGTTACAAGCTAAATCGCTTGATAATCAAGGGCGATTGTGAATGGGCACGGCTGGTTTCGAACCAGCGACCTGTCGCCTGTGAAACGAGCGAAGCGGAAGCGTAGGCTCAGTGAACGCGGCAGCTACGCGAAACTGCGGCAGGCTGATTTCGCCTTCAACGGCCGTTTTGACGGGGGTTTTGGCACGTAAAGGCACGCGCGCTGGTTCTGGGGCTTGGTGAGCGGCGTGGTGAGCGGGCGTCCGCCCCCGGGCCTCTAGCCGGTGTAGGGCGGCGGGCGCTGGCTTTTAAGCGTCACGGCTTGCGTTTTGCTTGCTGGCAGGCCGCCGGTCGGCGTGAATGTCGTTTTCACGCTGACGCGCAGTGATCGTTGGCGAAGCGCTGCGCGCGTTGCAGCGCTCAGCTTGCAGGTCAGTTTCACCCACCCTGCCTTGGTTGCTTTCCCGCTCGTTTTACAGACGGTAAGCACGGCGGCGCTGAGCCGTCCGCGCGTAACGCGCTGAGTGATCGTGCCAGGGCCGGGGACGTGCACCCTTGACGCCAACGCGCTCGCACCAGCCTTCAGCTTCGGTGTCGGGAAGACATTCGATGGCTTTGGTGGCGGCGCGTTGGCGGTGAACTGTGCGGTTACGGCGCGCGCTGCGCTCATTACCACCGTGCATGTTGATGTGCCCGAACATCCAGACCCACTCCAGGCAGCAAACGATGAACCGGTGGCCGGCGCGGCGGTCAGCGTCACCGATGTTCCGGCCACCAGCGTTTCTGAGCAGTCTGAACCACAATCAATTCCAGCCGGTGATGAGGTAACCGTTCCCCCACCAGTGCCGGACTTCGTGACTGCCAAATTAAAGCTTCCTGGCGGCACAACGCCGGTTGGGGTCACCGCATTGCTTGCCTGTGAAGCAGGTGACGTTCCATGCGGGTTGGTGGCGGTGACGGTGGCGCTGTAGCTGGTGCCGGCGGTCAGGTTGGTGATCGTGCAGGTGGTTGCAGGAGCCACGGCCGTGCATGAGGCGCCACCAGGGGCGGCGGTTGCGGTGTAGGAGCTCACCGATCCACCTGCCACGGCATTCCAGCTGATCGTTGCCTCAAGAATGCCAGCGCTCGCGCTGGCACCCATAGGTGCCTGAGGCGCGTCGGCGAGGATG
>JBCJRT010000018.1:0-21938 GCA_039745115.1 Solirubrobacteraceae bacterium | reverse complement strand
CTTCGTCGCAGCAGCGCGCCAAGCCGCGTGATCCGATCATCGTCCTCGCTAACGGCAAGGCCGGCGCCCTGAAACTCGGCGCCGCGGACCATTGTGCGCAGCTTGATCACCTCAAACGGGTGGCCGTCGCGGCCGACGCGGCGCTGGCGGTAGATCGGCGAGCCGCGCGACTCCAGTGGGATGGCGATCAGCGCCGCGAGGATCAGCGGCGAGCTGACTAGCAGCACTGCTGCGGCGGCGAGCAGATCAAAAAGTCGGCGCACGATCAGCGCGTCCCTTCCGGCGGCGCCCAGCCGGCCGGCGTTCCGTGGCGCAGGTAATCCCAAAGTCCAGCAGCGATCGACGCCGTCGTCAGCAGGTAGTAACGGGCGACCAGCAACGGACGGGCCGGCAGCAGGCCGCCGAGCAGCGCAGCAGCAACCAGCAGCAACTGCAGTGCCAGCGTGACGATATAGATCGTCCCCTGCCCGATCAAAGCGAGGTTGGCGAGCAGCGCGACAAGGTGCAGCGCCGGCGTCAGGTAGCGCAAAGCGCGGTGGCAGTAGATCATCACGGCGTACGAAAACGGGTAGCCGCGCGGCGACAGCAGGCCGCCGCGCAGAACGGTCGGCCAAGCGTGGCTCATCATCCGCCGCTTGCGGGCAAACTCGCCTTCGATACTTGGCACCATCTTCTCGTTCGCGCGGGCCGCCGGGGCGTAGAGCGCGCGGCGGCCGCGCTTGACGAAGTTGAATGGGAAGCTGAGGTCGTGGCCCATCACCGGGTCAACCTCGATGTAGTCGGCGCGTCGCACGGCGTAGATCGCCCCGTTGCCGCCGGTAACTGAAGCCAGCTGCGACTCGCGCTCGCGCAGCCACATCTCGTAGCGCCAATAGAGGCCCTCCTGATTGGTCGCGCCGTCATCGCCGACAAAGCGCACCTGACCGCAGACGTAACCAACATTCTCCGACTCGAGTTCGCCGACCAGCGCGCGCAGCGCGCCGGGCTCCCAGCCGGCATTTGCGTCGGAGAAGGCGATAACCGTCGACCGCGGGTCGGCGGCTTCAACGGCGGCGTCCTGGGCGCGTACCTTGCCGCCCCATTCCAGCTCCAGCACGACGTCAGCGCCGGCGGCGCGGGCCTGCAGCGCAGTCTCGTCCGGCGAGCCGTCGCAGGCGACGATCACTTCAAGCCGATCGGCCGGCCAGTCGAGTCGCCGCGCGTTGGCGACACGCTCAGCGATCACCTGCTGCTCGCGATGGGCCGCGATCACCAGCGTCACAAACGGCTCGTCGCCGAGCGCAATCGGCTGCTGCGCCGAAGGCAGCCGGCTGCTGAGCTTCGCCCAGGCGCCAACGATCAACGGGTAGCCGAGCGCAGCGAAGACCAGCAACGCAATCGAGCACCAGAAGATGACCTCGGCGATGATCATCGCCGGATCAACGTCCCACCGCAGCAGGCAGAGACTCGTAAAGCTCGATATGGCGGCGGGCGATCGCGTCCCAGTCGTAGCGGTCACGCGCCGCGGCGTGCGCCGCTTCGGCCATCGCGTGGCGCGCCGCCGGGTCACCGATCAGCCGCTTTAGCGCCGCGCGCAGCGCCGTGACGTCGCCCGCGGGCACAAGCTCCGCTGCGCCGCTGGCAGCAATCTCCGGAAAGCCACCGACGTCGCTCAGCAGCATCGGCGTGCCGAACGCCAGCGCCGTGAAGCAGACACCGGAGTGGTCGATCTCGCGGTAGGGCAGCAGTGCGATGTCGGCGCGCTTAAAGAAGGCCGGGATCTCACGATCTTCGATGAAGCGCTCAACGAAGCGCACGCCGGGCCCGGCTGCGGCCTTTAGCGGCGCCATATCGATCTTCGGCAGGCCGACGATCCACAGCTCGCCGTCATCAATCCCGCGCCACGCCTCGATCGCAAGATCGAGCCCCTTGTAGGGACGGATCAGGCCGAAACAGAGCACGACCGGCCGCTCAACAGCGGCCAGCTCGGGCGGCAGCGGCGCCGGGTCGTCGATCTTCGTCAGGTCGGTGAAGGCGCCGTGCGCGATCACGTGGCAGCGGGCCGGATCGACGCCCATTTCGCGCTGCAGCCGTTGACGGCCGTCCTCGCTGTGAACAACGACGGCGTCGGCCCGCTGGTAGGCGCGGCGCAATGCGGCGACCTGGCCGGGACGCGGCTCGCGCGGCACAACGTCGTGCGCCGTGATCACAAGCGGCCGAGTCCGCGGCAGCAGCAGCTGGTCGACCTGCGGCAGTGCCAGCCACTGGAAGTGAACAACGTCGGCCTGACGAGCGATTCGGCGGTAGCGAAGCATCTCCCCCGGCTCGGCCGCGAGGCGCGTGGCGGTGCGCAGCGGTGAGCCAGGCTTGCCACGCAACAACGAACCAAAGCACTGGTTGACCTCGTATCCCTCGGCGGCGGGCAGCGCGCCATAGCTGAACGGCCCTGTACAAAGGGTTACCTGAGCGCCGGCGCGTGCCAGCGCTGCGCTCAGCGCGCGGTCATACGGGGGCGTGTAAGCCGGGGGGTCAACGACGTGAATGTGCACCGAGCAGCACAATAGGCATATGGAGGGGATCGACCTCAGTTATTGCGTCGTCAACACGCAGCAGCGTGAGCTGCTGCTGAAGGCGCTTGACGCGATTGCGCGTGAGCAGGCGGCGCTTTCGATCCGCACCGAAGTGCTGGTGCTCGACAACTCCTCAACCGACGGTTCGGCCGGCGCCGCACGCGACCATCCGGCGGTCGATGACCTGGTCGTGTTGGAGCAGCGCGCCGGCAAGGCCGGAAACGACTCGCTGCTGCTGGAGCGGGCCAACGGCAAGTACGCGCTGCTCTGCAACGAGGACACCCAACTGTTGCCCGGCGCAACGCTGGCGCTGTACGCGGCGCTTGAAGACAATCCGTCGGCGGCGACGGCCGGCGCCCGGCTGCTCAGTCCGGACGGCCAGCCGCAGCCGAGTGCGTGGCGCTTCCCCGGCCCACTGACGGCGCTGGCGTCGGCGCTATTTGTGCACCACTGGACGACCGTTCAGAGCAGCGGCGAGCTGACGCGGCCGGTTGACTGGGCGCAGAGCGCAGCGCTTTTGGTGCGGCGCGAGGCAGGGCGCGAGATCGGCTGGCTCGACCCGCTGTTCTTCGTCTACTCCGACGAGGTTGACTTCTGCCGCCGACTGGCAGACGCCGGCTGGCAGACGCTTTACGTGCCAAGCGCCCGCGCAATCCACCACGAGCAACTTTCGACCGGCGCGCTGCCGGGGAAGCGGATCGTCGAACTGTCGCGCAACCGCGACCGCTACATGCGCAAACACCACTCGCGCCTGTCGGCTGCGTTGGTCCGCTGGCTGACTGCCTGGACCTACACGCTGCGCGCCGCCGCGGCGACCTTCCTGCCCGGCCACGACGCCGCCCGCTACCGCGCCCACGCGCACGCCGCGCTGCACCCTGACGAAGGTGAAGGGCTGCGCGAAGCGGCGCTCGACTACAACCGCGGCGGTCGGCGGCTCTAGCCGTCGTTCGGAGCTGGCTGGTAGCCAAGAATCCGCGCCCACGGAGTCAGTACAAAGCCAACCAGCAGCGCCACCAGCAGCAGCTGCAATGCGATCACCCACGGCGAAGCAAAGCCATCGTTGAGCAGCGAGCGAAGCGTCGTTTCGGCGGCTGCGGCGCCGGTGAGGTAGATCGGATAAGTGACAAGCCGGCCGCAGAAGAAAGCGGCCGTCACGGGCAGCAGCGGAACCTTCGGTGAGAGCCCCGCCGCCTCGAACAGCTGCGTCGACGGCAACGGTGAGACAAGAAAGAGTCCCAGCCCACCCCAGCGCCCGCCGCGCCGCTCGATTAGCGTCGCGCCGATTGCTTCAAGGTCAACTCTGCGCCGCTGCGGCAGCCGATAGCCCAGCTGGCGGAAGGCATGCGCCAGCGTCAAGCGGCCGCAAGAAGCAGCGAGCGCACCGACCAGCACAAGCGGCACCAGCGGCATCTCGTACTGGAAGTCGAGGTAGACAAGCACCGCCCAGGTCGGCGGCCCAAAGGCCGGCAACAAGTTGACCGTGAAGACGACGCCGGCAACAACTGCGATCTGGCCGAACAGGCTCATCTTTCGGTTGCCGCGCGCGCGCGCGGCAGCTCCGCCCGCAGGATTCTGAGCTCAGCGAGCGTGACGACGCGCGCCGCGATAAGTGCCGGAACGATTGCCAGCAGCACGATCAGTCGCAGCGCAAAGCCATCAAGGCCGGCGGTCGGCAACAGCAGATTGCCGCCGACGCTGAGGCCGGCAACTATCAGCACCAGCGGGATCAGCCTGCCCCACTCAAACGGCACAGTGAAGACTTTGCGCGTCAGCAGGAAGAGCACGGCCAGCATCGCGACGTAGGCGACACAGAGCGCGATCGATGCGCCGACAACGCCGAGCGACGGCACCAGCCAGATCAGCAGGCCGACATTTACGATCAGGCCAGCGGCCGCCGCCGGCAGCGTCCTGACGGTCACCTTGGCGCGGCCGGCGATCGTCACCAGCACAAGGTAAAGGCCATACAGCGCCCAGCCGAGCGCCAGCCACGGCAGTGCGCTGTGGGCGGCGAAGTAAGACGGCGCTGTCAGCAGCCGCACGAGCCAAGCCCCGAGCAACGTGAAGCCGGCGACTAGCAGCGACGCGGTGATCATGTAGGCGGTCGTGACACGGGCATAGACCAGCTGTGCCTCCCGGTCATCGCTGATCGAGTAGGCGAGCGGCGGCCAGGCCAGTTGGAAGGCGCGGACGAGGATGATCATCGCCGTCGCCAACTTGACGGCGACCGAGTAAAGGCCGGCGGCGGCCGGGCTGTCGACGCGCAGAAGATAGGCACGGTCGATCACATTCAGTAGGAAGACGCCAGCGTCGGCCGGGATCGTCGGCGCGCCGTAGCGCAGCAGCGGGCCCAGCAGCAACGGCCCGCGCGGCAGCCCGATGTGCTCGCGCAGGACAAAGATCCAGAGCGCGACGAGGACGACGGCGGAGGCGATGTAGTTGCCCAGCAGATAGCCGCGCGCGCCGCCGTCCTCAGCAACAACGAGGATCAGCGTCAACGTCACGGTCAGCAGCACGTTGGCCGATGAGGCGATCAGATAGGCGCGGCGACGGTCGCCAACCCGCAGCAGCGCGTAGGCGATCTCAAGGTTGGTGAACGCCCAGATGCCAAAGACGCCGGCCGACATCAACGGCGCGTCAGAGGTCCCCAGCATGAGCTGTGAGAGCGGCTCGGCCAGCAGCAACCCCACAACCAGCGCCAGCGTCGAACTGATCAGCACAAAGCCGGTTGTCGTGCGCGCTAGGTGGCGGCGGGCATTGGCGTCGCCGGCCTCATGCCAGTGGCGGATGAAGGCCTCGCCAACGCCGGCGCGCAGCAGGATGCTGATCAGGATCACCAACGTCAGCAGCGTTTCGGCGTAACCAAACTCGGCCTCGGTCAGCGAACGGGTGTAGAGCGGCAGCGTGAACAGCGCCAGCAGACCGGCCAGCAGGCTGGAAGCCTGAAACGCCATGCCGGAGGTCGCAAGTCGTTTTAGAAAGCTGTTCATCAGCAGCGGACGCTACCCGCACTCGCGCTCGGCGCCGGCGCGGCTAGGCTGGCGGCCGTGGCTTCAGCTAAAGAGAAGCGTCGGCCAATCTGCGTTCTGCTGTTGGCGCGCGAGCTTGAGCAGTTCATCCTGCGTGAGCAGGCCGAGGACCTGCTGCGCTCGCCGGCGGTCGTTGCCGTTGATCCGCCGCGCGTCCGCTACGGCGCAATGGCGCGGTTGCCACGCAGCGCCGCGGCGGCACTGGCTGCGCGTCAAGCCAAGCGGCTCGTCAAGACGCTGCGCGGCGACGGCGGCGAGCCGCGCGTCGTCGTGATCTTCCATCCGCTGCAGCTGCCGCTGGCACAGGCGATTGTGTCCTGCTGCCCTGACTGTGAGATCTGGTACTCGCGCTGGGACCGCTACGAGCTGGCCTACGACGCGACCGCGCAGCAGCGCGAGCGACTGGCCGAGCTCCACAACGAGGCCGGTGAAGCTTCGGCCTTGACCTTCGCTGTCTCCGAAGCGCTGGTTGAGATCGAACGCGAAGCGGGGCGCGAAGCGCTGCTGATTACAATACCGGCCGACAGCTTCCCGGCGCCGCAGATCCAGTCAACGGTCGTCGCCGTCTCGCTCGGCCACCTCGGCTGGCGGACCGACTGGGCGCTTCTGCACAGCGTTGCCGAGCTGCTGGGCGAACGGCTGGTGCTACTACTGATCGGTGACTGGCACGAAGACGAATGCCGCGACGACGCCGACTTCCACGCCTGCCGCGGACACCCGAGCCTCGTCTGGCTGGGGCGCCAGAGCGACACCGCTGCCTCGCGGCTGATCCTGACTGCCGACGTCGGCATCCTCCCCTTCAAGCTCGAGCCGTTCAACGACGCTGGCCTGCCGAACAGGATCCTCAAGTACGCGCGGCTCGGCCGGCGGACCGTCAGCCCGCAGCTGGCCGGCGTGACGAGCTGGGCGCCGGCCGTGACGCTGGCGGCCGACGCCGAAGCGTTTGCGCAGGCACTGCTCGATCAGGCCGGCGCGCGAGCGACGCCCGACGGCGAGCTGCGCGAGTGGGCGCTGGCGCAGACGGCGCGCCGCCAGAACGCACCGCTCTGGCAGCGGCTTGAGCAGCTGTCGATTACGCGCGACAGTTAACGGCAGCGCGCCCAGGCCGCGACGTGGCCGCGACGGGCGATCAACTTGAATCCTGGTGGCGGCCGGTCGAGGTTGCCCGCCGTGCCATCGGCAAGGCCGTAACGACTGTGCGCCTTGCTCGTCGTGAAGACCAACGCAACGCCGCTGCGAGGCTGACGATCGGAGCGTGAGATTACGGCCCCGTCGGGCGCGTCGAGGATCCAGATCGAGTCCGGTACGAGGCCGAAGTTGGGCAGACTGACCGGTCCGCAGCGGCGCGCGGCGGTAACGCGTGGATCGCTCAGCACCGCAGTGAGATCGCCATGGATCGTCCGCACAAAGCTGATCTCATCGCCGGCCCGGTTGAAGACTCCCGGCCGAGCCAGCGTCAGTCCAGCGCCGGCGATCGCTACAAGGATCGCCAGTGCAGCCCAGCTGCGGCGCAGCGCAGCGCCGCTTGTCAGCTCAACCCAGCCAGCCAGCGCGTAGCCCGCGAACAGCAGCAGTGTGATCGACGGAATCGTCAGGTAACGGGGCAGCAGCGACAGGCCAAAGACGCCAACTAGGACAAAGCTGACGACGCCGGTCGCGATTAGCGTCAGCGGCACGTACAGCGCTGATCCGCGGCGGCGCACAATCTCAAGCACGATTCCGATCAGCACCAGCGCGATCACCGGCGTGCGCAGCACACCGACCAGCGCATCAACAAAGGCCGGTGGGACTTCAGCGATGCCGCGCTGCCGGCCCAGCTCGGCCGCCAAGCTGCTGGTCTCGGTCAGCGCGTAAAGCGGCTGACCGACCGCCCACCAGTTAAACAGGCCCCACAGCAGTGGCGCTGCCAGTACCAGAGCCAGAAGGCCCAGCTGCGGCTTGCGCCGCCCGCTCTGCGGGTCGACCGGCCAGACGCACCAGCACCAATAGATACCGGCCAGCAGCCATGCTTCGGGGCGCAGCAGCCCGGCCGCGGCAAGCAGCGCGAGGACGGCAGCGCCGCGGCGACGCTGTTCGGACTCGAAGGCAGCAGCGAGAAAGACGAGCGCCAGGAACAGCAGGTCGGGAAAGGCCCGCGCCGTGTACAGCAGCAGCGTCAGGTTGGAGGCAACCAGCAGCGCGGCGATAACCCCCGGCCAGGTACCAAAGACGGCCCGGCCAAGTCGCCATAAGGACCAGGCGCAGAGACCGAGCGAGAGAATCGCCAGCAGAACCAGCAGCTGCCCGGCGGCGTCGCCAAAGATCAGCCCAAGCACAGCCGCAATAAGCAGGTAGAGCGGATGCGCAGTCGGCGCCTTGTAGGCATCAAGCGTCGGCACCTGGCCGTCAACCAGCTGCCGTCCCCAGTCGAGGTGGTAGTAGGCATCAAAGGCCGGATAGCTGCCGACCAGCAGCCAGAGAGCGACCGCAAAACCGGCCGCCACAGCGACGACGCTTCCTTCGCGGCGCGACAACCTCACGCGCTCTCATCCGCCGCCGCCAGATCGCCGCGCGCGCCGGCCAGCGCCGTTGCGACGCCCAGCAGCGCCCAGGTCAAGGGATCCTCGAGGAATGCAGCGTAGATCAGAGTGTGGACAACGACGGCCGTAAATGCGGCGGCCACCCCAACCTGCATCTCCGGCCACGCCGCGCGCCGCGCGCCGCTCAGTGCCCGCGCGAAGGCCAGTACCAGCAGGGCGATGTAGGCGCCCAGGCCGAGCAGCCCCTGTTCGGCCGCGATCGTCACCGGAATCGTGTGCGAGGCCGACGCTGCGGCCTCGTAGGAGACATCGTTAGAGCGCCGGTACTGACGAGCGAACGAGCCTGACCCCCAGCCCTGCACGGGGCGCTCCGCAAAGAGCCGCGTTCCACCGGTGACCAGCGCTGCTCGCCCGCCGGTCGCTCGTTCGGCGGCGCGGCCGCCGCTCAGCGCGCCGCTACCGACGGCGAAGGCGACGGCGCCGGTCAGCAGTCCAACGACGACGACCGCAGCGGTCCAGCGAACGCTCCAGCGCAGCGCAGCGATTACCGCCAGCCCGGCCAGCAGCGCGACAAAGCTCGACTGCGAGAGCGTGATCAGCAGGCCGCCAAAGAGCACGGCGATTGCCAGCGCACCGAGCGCCACGCTGCGGTTGCGTCGCTGCCAGCAGATCCAGGCCACGAGCAGAACGATCACGACGACGAGGAAGCGGCCGAAGATATTGGGATCGAAGAAGACCGAATTGACGCGGAAATAATCGGAGAACTGGTTGGAGGCGATCACCTTCGGGTTGAGGAAGATCTGGTGTGTGGCGAACTCGACGAAGCCGATAGCGCTGAGCACCAGCGCCAGCGCAACGAGCACCGCCAGCGTGCGACCAGCCAGCCGCTCTGTCCACCGCGAGCGAGCGATCAGCACGAACAGCAACGCAAACGGCACGTAGAAGAAGACAACATTCTCAAGTGCCGGCGCGCTGCCAAGGCCGTAGGCGCTCTGCAGCGAGTAGAGCACCAGCACAGCGGCGATGACCCACTCCAACGCGCCCGGCGGTGACCCCTGCTCCTCGGCGCCGCTGCGCAGCCGTGGCAGCGCCCAGGCAAGCGCGCCAGCGCCGACAACGAGGTAGAGGCCGAGCAGCAAGCTGGAGGTCGATCCGCCGATCGACAGCGGGATCCTGAATGGCAGCGTCAAGACGACAGCGATTGGGAAGGCGGCCGGCCGCCGGATGAAGAGGATCGTCAGTGCGCCAACCACAGAGATACCGACCACCAGCGCCGCCACGGCCAGCGCCGGCCGGTCGCGCAGCGCCGCCAGCTGCGGGGCGTCGGCGACGTGGATCACGAGGATCAGCGGTGCGACAACGAGCGTCGCCAGCATCAGCCGGGCACGCAGCGTCGCCGAGTTGGCAACCAACGTCGCGCCGGCCAACAGGCTGCAGAGAGCTAGCGAGAGAGCAGCTGCCATGAACGCTCGATCAGGCCCTGAATGTCAGGGTCGGTTGCAAGTCGTGAGGGAAGTTGGGGCAGGCCGTAGCGAATCACGATGCCGCGGCCAACGCGGAAGGCAACAATCACAACAGCGCCATCTTCGGTGACAGCCGAGCTGAGCGTTTTGGCCTTGCCGGTTGCGGTCGTCTGCTCAATCAGCTCGTAATTACTGAAGAGGCCACTTGTTCCCTCAAACAGTCCCAGCTGATCCTTGCCTGCGGTGACGTTGAACGAGCCCTTCGTCAGCGGCGCCAGGCTGCTGCCAAAGATGTCTGTCGTTGCCGGCGGCAACGGATTGGTCAACTCGCCGGCGGCGCTCAACCTGACACCGCGGCGCAACGAATCGGTGCCGGCCTGGACCAGCGTGCCGCCACTGCGGACAAAGGCAGCCAGCTTCCGCGAAGCGCTCTCGGGCAGCCAGACCGTGTCGCCAACCAGCAGCACGCCGCGATGGCCCTTCAAGGCCGGCGCGCGGCCGCTGGACAGCGCGTAGTCGGTCGTCAGGTCGTAGCGGTGGCCGTTTGAATCGAGCCAGCGAAGGATCGGCTTCTCCTGAACGTTGAAGCGGGCCGGAAACGGCGTGCCAAGGACGCGCGCCAGCTGCGCGGGGCCGCCGCTTGTCAGCAGGTTCGGCTGGCCATCGCCGTCATCATCCACAGGGTTGCGGCCCTGCCAGGTGATCAGCGGCAGCACAACGAGTACTGGGTGCGACCGGCGGTCATCGACCGCCACCGGAACAGACGAGCTGGCACTACCGGTTCGAGCCGTGAAGAGGAAGACGGTCGAGGACTTGGCTGGCGGCTTCAGGCGCACGGTCGACGCGGCACTGCTGCCGCGGCGTGCCGGCTTGCCATTGAGGCGGCTCAACGTCCATTTAAAGCGGGCAGCGTTGGTAACGACGTCAACACTGACCGCTGATCCAGTGCTGCTGGCCGTGAGCGGCGGCTCGGCCGCAATCCGGCGGACCGTAATGCCACCGTGGCCAGGCAGCCGCTGACCGTAGATGATTTTCGGCAGGCCGTCGGCGTCGAGCGCCACCGAGCTGCCAAGCACGCCGGCCGAGTCGCGGCTCTCGGCGACGACAACGTAAGTGCCGGCGGGAAGCGCGTTACCGGCGGCATCTCTGCCGTCCCAGCTTGCAAACTTTGACCCGTCGTCAATCGGCACTTCAGCAACCGCCTTCAGCGGCAGCGGTGCGGTACGGAAGATCCGCAGATGTCCGTCGCGCGCCGCAGTGTTAATCCTGATCGAGGCCGGTTGGCGGTCGGCCCGCGGCAGCAGCTCAGGCCCGCTGCCGGCGCCCGGCCCAATCCCGAGCACGTTAATCCTTGGCGGCGTCGTGTCAACACGGAACGACTTGGGGACGGTGACGCTGCGCCCTTCGCGGCGCAGCGTGACACGAATCCGGTAGCGCCCGTCGGGCGCGACGCTGCCACTCTCGGTCCGACCGTTCCAGGTCAGCGGCGCAATCCGACGGTAGGCCAGGACCGACAGGCCGGAAGCGATCTCGCGCACGCTGTCGCCGCGCTGATCAACAACGGCGACGTCAATCAGCTCATCGCGTTTGAGCATGAAGCTGGTCTGCTGACGCTCAAAGCGGCCGTCGCCGTTTGGCGAGATCGCCCGCTCAGAGAGCCGGAAGGCGAGCAGCACCGGCGGCGCTGTCTTCAGCTTCTGGGCGGCAAAGAAGGCGCCGCCGGTGGCGAGTACAAGCAGCGCAAAGACGGTTCGCGCGAGCCGCGTCACAGCGCCACGAGACTGCCGTTTTCGGGCTGAGGCTCGTCGCCGCGACCGGCCTCGCGCAATGCCAGACGGATCACGTTGCCGTGACAGACGATCACGACCGGGTGCGACTCGGCGCGCGCCTGCCAATCGGCTAGTCCGGCCTGAACCCGGGCCAGATGGCCAGCGATGCTCTCACCGCCGGGGAAGCCCCAATCTCCGTCAAGCCGCAGAAAGGCAGCGAAGCCCTCGGGATCCTGCTCAACAACCTCGGCGAAGCTGCGGTCGGTCCAGTCGCCGGTTTCAGTCTCGGCGAAGCGCGGGTCGCTCTGCACCTCAAGACCGACAGCCTCTGCGACGATTGCCGCCGTCTCGGCGGCCCGCACAAGGTCGCTCGAGACCAGCGTCACTGGGCCAACAGCGGCGACCGCTTCGGCCAGCTCCAGCGCCTGCTGGCGGCCGGCAGCGTCAAGCGGAACTTCGCCCCAGCCCTGGAAGCGACCCTCCAGGTTGTAGGCGGTCTGGCCGTGCCTGGCCAGGTAGATCACTGCGCTTGATCGGCGCCAAGGACAACTACAACGACCGCGTTCTGCCCCAGCACTTTGATCGTCTGATCGATCGCCATAACGGCCGTCGAACTGAGGCCGAGCGTCGTCGCGACCTCATCGGCGGCCGCCTTTGAGCCGGTGTCGTAGTAGACACTGGTCGTCGCCGTCGCCTGATCGGGGGCTGTTGTCACGGGGCCTACTTTTGTAAAGCCTGCGGCCTGCAGCTTGTCGGCCGCCGCGCGCGCCAGTCCGGCCCCGGTTGTGCCGTTGAAGACCGCCACCTGAGTATTGGCGCGGTCGACAGCGCCGGCCGCCGCGTCCGGCGTCGTCGGCGTCGCCGTCGTGACGGCGGGCCCAACACTGTTCGGCTGCGGCGCAGGCGAAGAGCTGTCGCTGCCACCAAAAACCTGTGTGATCAGCACAAAGGCAATGACGATGATTGCGACGGCGCCAACGATCACCAGCAGCAGCGAGCGCCTGCCACCGGCCGAGTCTGCCGCTTTACCGGCCGCGGCGCGCGGCGCCGGCGGGTGCGGCGGCGGCAGCGTGATCTCGTCGGTTGCGTTGCGGGCCGGTGCAACTGTGCGCGGGCGCGGGCGGACCAGCGGCGGTGCGGGGCGCGCGGGCGCGGGCGCTGCGGGCGGCTTCGCTGCCGGCGGCTTTGCTGCGGGCGCGGCGGGCGCGGCGGGCGCTGGCGTCTTTGCGGCGGGCGGAGTCGGGATCGCAGCGGCTGCAGGCGGCGTCGCTTTAGCAACAGCGGGAACCGCGCCGGTCGTCGGCTTCGCGCCAGGGACCGGCTTGCCAGCGGTCTTGGGAGAGCTGCCTGGAATCGCGCCAGTGGCGCTCTTGGCAACGACCGGGGCCGGCGTCACGGGGGCGCGCGGACGACCGGCGGCGGTGGCCGGCGCGGCAGCGGCTGCGCCGGCAGTCGCGGCAGCAGTCGCCGGCGCCGGGCGGGCGGCCTCCTCGGAGATTCGCTGCACCGCCTCAGCGTCACGCTCGGGCGAGCGGCCAGCCCAGTCGCGTAGCCGCTTTACCTCACGCGCCTGCGCCGCGTAGAGCGCACCAAGAACGGCAATACCAACGATCGCCGCAAGACCGGCGAGCGCGCCAACGCGGTCGATCTCGCCTGAGATCGATAGAGCAGCCGTAACCAGCATCATCAGCGGGGATCCTATGCGCTCGTGTCGCCGGACTGCTGATCGGCGCTCAGTGCAGCCCGCGGATCGGCCACTTCATCGGCCGTAAAGGCGGCGACCTGCGCTGCCAAAGCAGCCGCGTCGCCACTGGCGCAAAGCAGGTCGATCTGCGCAAACCAGCGGGCAATCTCTGCTTGATCGCGCGGCTCGCGCGCAGCGTGGGTGATCCGTTCGGCCGGTGTCGGTAGCGGCCGCTCGTGCGGGTTGAACAGCTCCTCGTGCAGTTTCTCGCCAGGGCGGCGGCCGATCACTTCGATCGCGATGTCGCGATCCGCTTCCAGCCCAGACAGCTCGATCATGTCGCGCGCCAGTTGCATAATCTTAACCGGCTCGCCCATCTCGAGCACAAAGATCTCGCCCCCCTTGCCGAGCGAACCAGAGCGAATGATCAGCTGCACGGCCTCAGGGATCGTCATGAAGTAACGCGTCATCCGCTCGTCGGTCACCGTCACCGGCCCGCCACGGGCGATCTGGCGACGGAAGATCGGCACGACCGACCCCGACGATCCGAGCACGTTGCCAAAGCGCACCGAGGCGTAGTGCGTATCTGCAAAGTGGGCGCTCATCTCCTCAACCGCGTACTCAGCCAGCGCCTTTGAAGCACCCATCACGGTGGCCGGCGCAACCGCCTTGTCGGTCGAGACAAGGACAAAGTTCTTCACTGCATTTTCGCCCGCCAGTCGTGCGAGCAGCCGTGTCGCAACCGCATTGTTGCGGACCGCCTCAAGCGGATTGCTCTCCATTAGCCCGACGTGCTTGTAGGCAGCTGCGTGGAAGACGAAGGTCGGTCGGTGCTGCTCAAAAACCTCGCGCATCCGATCGGCGTCTTTGCAGTCGGCAAGGACGACCGAAAGCGACGCCGGGTGAACATGGCGGTCCTCTTCAAGTTCGCGCTGAATCTCAAAGAGGTTGCCTTCGGAGTGATCGAGGATCACCAGACGGCGCGGCGCGACACGGGCGATCTGACGGCACAGCTCAGCGCCGATCGAGCCGCCGGCGCCTGTCACCAGGATGATCTCTTTCGACAGGTAGCTACCAACCCGGTCGAGCTCCATTCGCACCGGCTCTCGCCCCAGTACATCCTCGACCTGAACCTCGCGCACCTGATGAACAACATGGCCTGATCCGGCCTGCAACAGTTCGAAGACGGTTGGCAGCGTGCGGACCGGGATGCCACGGTCGCGGCCGGCACGCACGACGCGGCCGCGCAGCCTCCCCGGCGCCGACGGGATCGCAATCAGAATCTCATCGGGCTCAGCCTCGTCGAGGATCCGGCCGAGCTGCTCGGTGCTGCCCAGAACCTTGACGCCGTCGATCCGCAACCCCAGCTTCAGCGGGTCATCATCAACGAAACCGACCGGATTGAGCGACAGCGTCGGGTTGCGCAGGATCTCGCGCAGCGTCAGGCGACCACCGTCGCCGGCGCCGACGATCAGCACGCGCCGGGCACCCTTGTTGGCACGAAAGCCGCCAAGCGGGCGCTCACGGATTGTCCGGGCAAGAAAGCGCACGCCGCCGACAAACAGCAACATCAAGAGGAAGAACAGCGCCAGCACACCGGTCGGTACAAGCACGTTGATATCGCCGCCCGATGACTTCACGGTCACCGGGTGGAGCAGCGCGACGAGCCCGGCAACGGCAACTGTTAGCAGCGTGACGGCCTGCAGGACACGCAGATAATCGCTCTGCGTTGTGTAACGCCACTGCCGCTGCTCGGTGCGCAGCAGCAGGAAAATCACCAGCGCAAGGACAACAACCCAAGGCAGCGTTGTCTCGAACAGCCGCTCATAGCGCGGCGGCGGTCCAGCCGCCTGGTCAAATCGCAGGCGGAAGGCAAGGAAGTAGGCGAGAGCGGCAAACGCCCCGTCAACCAGCAGCTGAGCAACTGAGTGACGATGGAGCGGGAAAACCGCCGTACTTAGGCGACTGCGCATCAGCGCTGGATTCTACCCGCAAAGCGCTCTCCCTTCCCGCGCGCGCAAGTTAGCTGGCAGCGGGCGGGCGGGCGCTCAGCAGCAGTTCAACCAGCAGCTCTGGATCACGGCGGGTTCGGGCAGCGTCGGCGCTGGCACCAGCGCCGGCGTCGCGGCGCACCAACCGCAGCTCGCCCGGCACTTCAAGGCGCCCCATCCGGCCCTCCGCGATCAACTGCTCGTCGACCGCGCCAATCTTGCCTTCGAAGGTTGTCAGCACCGGTGTGCCGAGCGCGACGGCCTCTCGGTTCATCGTCCCGCCAGCGCTGACAACAAGGTCGGCGAGCGCCACCAGCGAAGGTCCGTCGACGGCGATCTCGGGGATCACAAAGCCGCCGGCGGCGACCAGCTCGGCCCGCTGCTTGTCGGTGCGTGGCAGCACGACGACCTGACCCTGCTCGCGCAGTGACAGCAGTACTTCGCTGAAGGCGTTGTTCTCAAAACGGTGGTAGAGCGAAACCTCAGGCGGTGTGCGGACGACGGCGAGCGGCTCGGTGGCGCTCAGTCCAAGCTGATCGAGCACCGCCGGATCGGGTTCAAAGTCGGCAAGGTAGTACTCCTCCTTCAAACCCGGGTAGCGGCGCAGCTTGCCGCGCGCGCCGTAGCGATCAAGCCGCTGCGGTGGGATCACGTCGGGCACAACGACGGCCTGGGCGAGGCGGCAGTTGACGTTGTGCTGAACGGTCGCCCATTCGTAGTCAAACATCGTTGCGCTTGGTATACGCATCCAGCGTGCCGCAACCGTGATGTCATTCGAGCCGTGACCGATCGCCAGATCGAAGTTGCGACCGCGCGCCCAGCGGCGCAGTGCCAGCGAACGGTCGGCAAGACCGCGCGCCTTGGCCGCCAGCCGGCCGCCGCGGTGATGGCCGATCACCGTTGCGTCGATCCCATGCAACTGGCAGAGCGCGACCGTTTGGGCAAAGTCACGCGCCGTTACCTCAACCTCGGCGCCGCGCGCGCGCAGCCGCTCGATCACCGGTCGCAGTACCAATACATGCGGCGAGTTGGTCAGGTCAACCCAGACGCGCATCAGTCAAGCGCCGCGCCGACGGCGGTGACGACCTGCTGGATCTGCTCGTCGCTGATCGAGGCGCTGATCGGCAGCGCCAGGTGGCTCCGCGCCGCCTGATCGGTGCCAGGCAACGAGCCATCGGCGGGCCGCCAGCTGCTCATCGCCGGTTGCAGATGGATCGGCCTGCGGTAGTAGCCGCGCGCCTCGACGCCAGCCGCCGCAAGCCGCTCGGCAAGCCGATCGGGCTGATCGCTGGCGACGACATAAAGGTGCCAGGCCGCCGTGGTTGTCGCTGTCGGCTCTGGCAGCGTCACCAGCTGGCCAAGGCCAAGCTCTCGGTAGCGCTCGCCGGCGCGGTTGCGGTGCTCAGCCCAGAGCGGCAGCTGGCCGAGCATGATCCGCAGTACCGCTGCTTGAATCTCGTCGAGCCGTGAGTTGTAACCAACGGCCTCGTAGTTAAGGCGATCGCGCGAGCCATGGAAACGCAGCATTCGCACGCGCTCGGCAAGCTCAGCATCGGAGGTCGTGATTGCGCCGCCATCGCCGAATGCGCCAAGATTCTTCGACGGGTAGAAGGAGTGCGCGGCGATCGTTCCAAGCGCTCCCGGCCGGCCGGCCGCTGCAACCGAACCGGCCGCCTGCGCGGCATCCTCGACAACCGGCAGGCCGAGCGCCTCAATCTCGGCGACCGGAGCAATGTTGCCAAACAGGTGAACGGCGATCACGGCCTTCGTGCGCGGCGTGATTACAGCCTTGACCTGCTCGGCCGTCGCAACGTAGGTGGCCGGATCAACGTCGCAGAAAACCGGCACAGCGCCGGTCGGCGGAATCGCCTCGGCGCTGGCGTAATAACTGAACGACGGCACGACAACCTCGTCGCCTGGCCCGACGCCAAGCGCCCGCAGCGCGATCGTCAGTGCCTCGGTGCCATTGGCAACGCCGATCGCCTCAGTGGCGCCGACCGAAGCTGCGAATTCCTGCTCAAAAGCCTCAACGTTGGGACCAAGAATGAACTGGCCGTCGGCAACGACAGCAGCGATTGCCTCGTTGATCGAAACGATCAGCGGCGCCGCAGCGGTGGTCGGGTCAAACAGCGGGACGTCCATTCCGGCCCCAACGCTACCTTCTCAACCGGTGTCGCTCTCAACGCTCCTCATCCTCGCAGCGATCACCGATAAGTTGGCCGACTGGGCAACAGGCGTTGTCGGCGACCTTGGCCTGAGCGGGATCTTCGTGCTGATGACGCTCGAAAGCATGCTCATCCCGATCCCCTCCGAGCCGACGATGCTGTTTGCTGGCTTCAATGTTGCTCAGGGCGCCTACTCCTACATCGCCGTCGTCAGTGTTGCCGTCGGGGCCAACCTGCTGGGCTCGTGGATCGCCTATGGCTTCGGCCGCTTCGGCCGTTTCGAACTGATTGAGCAGCACGGTAAGTGGCTCCACATCACACCGGCCCGACTTGAGCAGGCCGACCGCTGGTTTGAGAAGTACGGCGACCGGGCTGTCTTTTTTTCGCGCTTGCTGCCGATCGTGCGTACCTTCATCTCGCTGCCGGCCGGCGCCGCGCGGATGCCGTTTTGGCGCTTCACAATCCTGACCGTGCTCGGCTGTATTCCCTGGATGATGGCGCTGACCTACATCGGGCTGAAGGTTGGCGACAACTGGGAGAGCTGGAAGGGCTACATGCACTACATCAACTACCTGGTGATTGCTGCGCTGATCCTCGGCGCGATCTATCTGTTCGTGCGCTGGCGCCGCTCCGGCGACGACGACGGGGCCGATGCCGCTGCCGGTTGAGTCGGCGCTGTCACTGCGTCAGGCGCTGACGTTGGGGCTGCTGCACGGGCCGGCAGAGCTGCTGCCGATCTCATCATCGGGCCACACGACGCTGGTCCCATGGCTGCTCGGCTGGCGCTACGGTGAGCTCGACCCGGCGCTGCGCAAGAGCTTTGAGGTGGCGCTTCACGCCGGCACCGCGGTCGGTCTGCTGATCGCGCTGCGCCACGAGGTCGCCGACGTAACGCGCGGTTTCGACCGGCGGCGGCTGACACTGATCGCCGGCTCGTTTATTCCACCGGCGATTGTTGGTTACACGCTGGAAGGGCCGATCGAGCGGCGGCTTGGTACTCCGGCATCGATCGCCGTCGGTCTGCTGGCAGGATCGGTTGTGATGACATTGGCCGACCTGCTTGGTCGCCAGCAGCGTGAGCGCGACGACGCCGGGCCACTTGACGCGCTGCTGCTCGGCGCCGCGCAAACAGCGGCGCTGATGCCTGGAACCTCGCGCGGCGGCATGACGCTCAGCGCGATGCGTGCCCGCGGCTTCACCCGGCCGGCCGCCGGCGCGCTCTCACGTCACGTTGCGCTGCCGGTGATTCTGGGCGCTAGCGCGCTAAAAGCGGCGCGTCTGGCGCAGCAAGGTATTCCGCCAAAGGCGGCGCCGCGACTGGCGCTTGGCGCGGCTGCCGCGGCGGCCTCAACACTGCTGACAGCGCGGCTCGTGCCGGTCGAACGGGTCGGGCCGCTGCTGCCGTATGCGGCCTACCGCAGCGGCCTCGCGGCGATCACTCTGCGCCGCCTGCGAAGATCGTCCACATGAGCGACGCCTACGCCGCTGCTGGCGTGGATACCGACCAGTCCGACCGCGCCGTTGGCGCGCTGGTCGACGTGCTACGAACAATCGACCTAGGCCGCGCGTCGCGCTCGATTGTGCGCTCCGGCCACTACGCCAGCGTGCTGAAGGTCAGTGACGAGCTTGGGCTGGCAATGTCAACCGACGGTGTCGGTTCGAAGCTTGTCCTAGCTGAGCAAGCCGACCGGCTGGAAACGGTCGGCATCGACTGCATCGCGATGAACGTCAACGACATCATCTGCGTCGGCGCCGAGCCGCTGGCAATGCTCGACTACCTGGCGGTCGAGCAGGCCGACCCGGGCGCGCTGGCGCGAATTGGCGAAGGTCTTAAGAGCGGCGCTGAGCAGGCTGGAATTGAGATCCCTGGGGGCGAGGTGGCAGTGCTGCCGGAGTTGATCCGTGGCCATCCGTCGCCGCACGGCTTTGATCTCTGCGGCACGGCGATCGGCACCGTCGTTCCCGATCGGATGATCCTCGGCGATGCAATCATGCCGGGCGACGCACTGGTCGGCCTGCCATCAAGCGGCTGCCACTCCAACGGCTACACACTGGCCCGCCGCGTACTTGTTGAAGACGGCCCCGGGCTTGATGCCAGCCCGGCGCAGCTCGACGGCCTGACGGTCGCCGACGCACTACTCGAGCCGACTGTGATTTACGTCAAGGCAATCATCGAACTGCTTGCCAGCGGACTACCGGTTAATGGCCTCGCCCACATCACCGGCGGTGGACTGACCAACCTGCGGCGACTGGCCCCCGGCCGGGTTGGTTATTCGATTGAGCAGCCGCTGGCAGTGCCGACCGTGCTGGCCTTGATCGGCGAACTTGGCAGCGTGCCCGAGGCCGAGATGTGGGAGGTCTTCAATATGGGCTGCGGCTTCGTCGTCGTCGTTCCCGAGCAGGCCGCTGAGCAGACCGTCTCGCTGCTGGCAACTCGCCACCCCGGCACGGCGCGGATCGGTACCGTCACCGACCGCGGCGACGAAACACTCGGCCCTGGCGGAATCGTCGTTGGCGGGGACTGAACGAAGGCCGATGGACGTCGCCGCCGACTTCGTTAGCTGCAGCGCATCGCGCGCCGCCACAGCATGAGCTCGCCGGTTGGAACGGTGCTTGGCGGCCGCTACGAGATAGACGAGGTGATCGGCCGCGGCGGCAACTCAACCGTCTACCGCGCCCACGACCTGTCGCTGGAGCGCTGGGTGGCAATCAAGATGATGCATCGCGAGGTCGCGCGCGACAGTGAGCAGCTGGAGCGCTTTCGCCGCGAGGCAAAGTCGATCGCCAAGCTGTCGTCGCCCTACGTCGTCGGCGTGATCGATGCCGACGAGCAGGAGTCGACGCCGTACATCGTTCTCGAATACGTCGACGGGCAGACGCTGAAGCAGCGGATCCGTGAGGTTGGGCGACTCCAGATCTCGGAGGCGATCGCTTTCGCAATCGAGATCGCCCGCGGCCTCAAGGCGGCCCACGAACGGCAGATTGTTCACCGCGATGTCAAACCGCAGAACGTTCTGATTGACGAGGACGGAGCGGCCCGCGTGACCGACTTTGGGATCGCTCGCCAGCTGAACGACGAGTCGCTAACGGCCGACGGGCGGGTGCTCGGTACAACAGACTACGTAAGCCCCGAGCAGGCGCTTGGTCATTCCGTTACGCCGCAATCAGACCTTTACTCGCTCGGCATCGTGCTGTTCGAGATGCTGACCGGCGATGTGCCATTCCACGGCGAGAATCAGGTCGCTGTGGCGATGTGTCACGTGCGCGATGAACTGCCCGACGTGCAGGCGCTGCGGCCGCAGATGTCAACTGTGCTGGCGTCGGTTGTTGATAAGGCCACGGAGAAGGACCTTGACCACCGCTATCAGGACGCGGCAGCGATGATCGCCGAGCTGGAGAATGCCCTGGCAGTTGAGGCCTCACGTTCCGGCGAAATCACGGGTGAGGCGACGGCCGTCTTTGAGTCGCTGCCACGCGAGACGCGCGAGCGAGTCGGGCCGAAGATCCGGCGCCCCTGGCGCTGGCTGGCTGTGATCGCGATCGGCGCCGCGCTGACGGTCGCGGCGTTCGCCTTTGTCGCGCAGCGCGCGCAGCGCGGCACCGGCACCGACAACGCGCGAGCCGGTGACGGTCTGACAGCGGTATCGCTGAGCGGAGATGCTGCTCAGGCATACGACCCGGCCGGTGATAACAACGAGCACGATGAGCAGGCCGCCTTCGCCGTCGACCGCAGCCCGTCAACAATCTGGTCAACCGAGAATTACCTAAACGGCAACCTCGCCAAGGATGGTCTGGGGCTAGCGATCGATGCCAAGCCGGCGCTGAAGGCGCAGGCGATTGACATCGTCAGCCCAACCCCAGGCTGGAAGGGGCGGATCTACGCCTCCCGTTCAGCCACGCCGCCGCCGACGGTGAGCGATCCCAATTGGACAGAGGTCGGCAGCATTCCGCGCGCCACGGCGCGCACCCGTGCGCGACTCGACACTCAAGGCAAAGCCTTCCGCTGGTACCTAATCTGGATCGAGAGCTTCGCCCCCGGCCAGAGCACGGTTGAGATCAGCGAAGTCTTCCTCTACCGCTAGAAGCGGTAGCTACTCTGCTCGCGGTGGCGCGCCAGCGCGATCTCCAGCAACCGGCCGCAAAGCTCGGGGTACTCGATCCCGCTCTTCTGCCAAAGGCTTGCGTAGACACTGGTCGAGGTGAATCCGGGCATCGTGTTCAGCTCGTTCAGTAGCACCTTCTCGCCGTCAACGAAGAAGTCGGCGCGGGCGAGGCCGCTGCAGCCGGCGGCGCTGAAGGCCTGCTTTGCCAGTTCGGTCAGCTCGGCGGCGGCCTGCTCGGAGATTCGCGCCGGCACAACCAGCTCCATCCCGCCGGCTGTGTACTTCGCTTCGTAGTCGTACCAACCTCCGGGCGATCCGCTGCGCAGCACGACAATCTCGCCCGCCACGCTGACCTGCGGCGACGCGCTACTGCCGAGCACCGAACACTCCACCTCCAGCCCGCCGCTGGCGGCCTCAACAATCACGCGTGGATCAAACTGAAAGGCCTGCGCCAGCGCCGCATCGAGCTCGTCGGCGGCGCCAACGCGGACAATCCCGACCGATGAGCCAAGCCGGGCCGGTTTGACAAACAGCGGCAGCCCGAGCGCCTCCAAGTCAGCGGCGAAGTCAGCGGCGTCGGCGTCGTACTGCGTCCGGTCAAGTCCGACGAACGGCACCTGAGCGATGCCGCGCTGCGCGATCAGCTCCTTGAAAGCCAGCTTGTCGATG
>JBCJRT010000017.1:0-26807 GCA_039745115.1 Solirubrobacteraceae bacterium | reverse complement strand
ACGTCTTCGTGAGAAATCTTGGACCGGCTCGCCGCATCCAGTAGGAGCGAAGTTGTCGTGTCGATCCCTGGCAGTCCAAAGTTGCAATCCCAAATCGAACCTTCGGACTTCTGTGCGAGCGTGCTCGGCGCGTGATCAGATGAGATCAACGTGATTTCACCTGAGCGCAGGAGCTCCCACATCACGTTTTCGTCGTGTTCGCCTCTGCTCCTAGTGGGCGGCGTGAACTTTCGCAAGGGCCCCAGCGTCGCAAGTTCAGATGCTCGGAGCAAGAAGTACTGTGGGCACGACTCAGCAACAAGGTCGGTGCCCTCAGTCTTCTCATGAGAGATGTACGCTATGACAGAAGGCGAGCTACAGTGAGCGACGCAGACGGACGCACCAGAGAGCCGAGCGACTTCGCCCACAGCGTGAACCGCAGTCTGTTCAGCTTCCAAGCTGCGCCACTCCGAGATGACGAGCGGGTCGGAACGGCCCGATGCTTTGAGTTCGAATTCGGCTGCGCTGGTGATTTCCTGATCCTCGCAATGCACCAAGGCCGGAGCGCCGATCGAGGCCAGCTCGTTGAACCACGTACGGAGGTTCGGTGTATCATTTCCTTCTATTCCGTGCGTGTCGCACGTGAAGAACTTGAAGTAGCAGGCTCCTCGCGCCCACAGCGCGGCAGCTTCTCGGCTTCTTCCCGGAAGCGCATGCGCTGCGAGCCCAAAGTCAACAGATGACTTTCCCTCTACATGTCCAAGCTTGCTAACCAACTCTTCGGCGGTGGTCACGGGTGATCCATGCGTGTGCTCGAGAACCGTCGTGACGCCGCTTAACGCGGCGGCCCGTGTCCCAGTCCCGAAGTCTTCGCGCGTGGTATCTCCAGGATCCATGAAGTGAGCGTGGGTTTCGACCATTCCCGGCATTACTAGGAGTCCCGTCGCGTCGATTTCATCTCTGGCCGGGACGGAAGCACCGATCGACAACACGCGACCTTGATGAATATGCACGTCAGCCTGCTGTCGACCAGTCTCGCAAACCACGGTGCCGCCCCTGATGGCCAGCTGAGCTGGCACAGAAGGCCTACCCACCACGTCGTCCATCTCGGCTAATCGCCGCGGACTGGGAAAGAAAGGTATGGTCGCTGCGGAAGGTGCTTCGCATGGCTGGTCCCCAACCACGAATTGACATCCTCGCACTCGGCGGCACTATCGCGATTCTTTCTGCGGGCGCGGAGGTGTCAAGGCCGGTTGAAGCTGTAAGAGAGTAGGAGCTGATTGGTGACATCGTGGAGACCGTTGCGTCTGCGCGGGAGAGGTGCGAATCAGGATCAGTTGGCATCGTGGTGACTCAGGGAACGGACTCGTTGGAAGAGACATCTTACGCGATTGACGTGCTGTGGGACAGGCCAGAACCGATTGTCGTGACGGGCACAATGCGGGCGGCGACCGCCCCCGGCGCTGACGGACCAGGGAATCTGCTCGCGACGGTTACCGTTGCAGCACCCGAAGCCGCGAGAGGGAGGGGTTGCCTAGTCGTGACAGCGGATGAGATACATGCGGCTCGCGACGTGGCGAAGGTTCACAGTACGCGGCCCGGCGCGTTTGCCTCTCCGACCGGGCTCGTCGGCTGGATCTCGGAGTGGAATTCGGTATTTCGATTTGGTTCTCGAAACCTTACGAACGACCCGCCGGGATGAAGGCAACCCCGTCGATCTCAATTCTAGCGCCGAGTAGAAGGTCGGCCACTCCCACAGCCGCACTAGCCGGTGCGTCTGACGGGAACCGCTGAGCTCTCACGGAACTGAACTCTGCGTACTCGCTGAGGTCGATCATGAAGGCATTGAGCTTGACAAGATGATGAAGGGACCCTCCAGATCGACCCAGCAGCTCGTCGATCTGGTTGAAGATTGCGCCAGACTCAGCACTCACGCCCCCCTCAATGATGCCCGAGCGATCCTCGTTGAACCCGACTTGACCGGCGATCAAGACCCAAGAGCCAGAACCGGTGATAGTGACCGATTCGCTGAAGCTAGCGAGACTTGATGGAATTCGTTCTACCGTCATAACATAACCTTCCAGTAGGTGGATCATGAACCGTGGCTTCCCCGCGCGAACGCCATAGGTAAAGAGGAAGGTATCGAATGAAACACAAATTGACCCCCACCGGGAAGGGTCTAGATCTTTCGTTCCTCGGTAGGCCTCACGAGCACGATCCGCGTCGCGTCTTCAGCACAACGTCTACCGACTGGCAGAGGCCCGGGTTGATTTTGATCGCCTTCGCAAGGACCGCCTAGGTCGGGTCCGCTTCGTTCTCGCCGCCGGGTTGTTCGCGAAGGCCCAAAGATGACAGCTCGTCGTGAATGATCACCGTCGTCGCGCGGCTTTCCAGCTCAGTCTCGTTTACGTATCGGTGAGGCGTTGACGAGGCGAAGGCGATCGAGTCGCCGGGCGCCAGTTCGTAGCGCTCAAAGCCAAGCTCGATCGTCATCTGGCCCTGCGTGACCAGCACCATCTCAACGCCGGGGTGCCTGTACTGCTGGCTGTCCGATTCGGCCCCGGGCGCGTAGACGAGCTCCAGGAACTCCGCTCCGTCCAGCGCCGAGCGCGTCAGACGTTCCCATCGCACGCCGCCGCGGATGTCGATCGACGCCCGCTCGTCGGCGCGTACGACGTGTCTGGACGGCCCGGTGATTTCGGGCCAGGTCGCCGAAGCCGCAGCGTTACGGGGTATGCCGCCCGAGCGTGTGCCGTTGCCCGGCAGCTCGTCAGCAGCGGCCCGGTCGCCATTGGCTGCGCGATCGAAGGCCGGGCCTGCCGCCGCGTTTTCGGCGAAGAAGGTGTCAACCGGGACATCGAGCACGTGAGCAAGCGCGAAGAGCGTCCCGACCGACGGACGCGATTGTCCCCGCTCAATCTGGCTGATCATGCTGGGCGAGACGCCGGCCTTCCTGGCCAGATCCGAGACGCGAATCCCACGCTCGTTGCGCAGCTCGCTGACGCGGTCACCGATCCGTGCCGTTGCCGCTTCAACCGACTCGCGCGAAGGCTCAGTCACGTGAAGAAGCTAACACGGCAACGGCGGTAAACGCAACTAACGACCGAAAGCGGCGGATTGAACGGGCGGATTGACAATGCGCGAGCCAAACGTTTAGAGTCACTAACAGTGTTGTGAGTGCTACTCATTGGTCTCGCAGCGTCGGCGGAGGCTGGCGGGCGAGCAGACTGGAGCAACAGAATGGGCCCGGCTTACCCCGAACGTGTTGACGCGATGGAGATCCTCACGGGCTCCCGCAAGGCCGACCGCGCCGTCACTAATGGGCAGATCGTTGACGTCTGGAGTGGCAAGGTGCGCCCCGGCGGCGTGGCGATCACCGGCTCGACGATCGTCGCTGCGGGCGAGATTGACGACTTCATCGGGCCGCAGACGGAGATAATCGACGCCGGCGGCCGCTTCCTAACACCAGGCCTGATCGAGACGCACCTGCACGTCTACGAATCGAACCTCAACCCCACCGAGCTGGCCCGGATTCTCCTTCCACACGGCACAACCGTGCTGCCGGAGGCGATGTACGGGGCCGGGCAGATCCGTGGCGTCGAAGCGGTTCGATTCTTCATTGATGAGCTTCGCCGGACGCCGATCACAGTGCTTCACCAGGTTCCCGTTCTCGGCTATCTGCAGAACCTGGAGCTGGGACTGCCGGGCGGGCCCAACAGCCTCGATCGTGAGGCCCTGCTGCAGGTCATGGAATGGGACGGCTGCGTCGGGCTGGAGGAGCCGCCGTTCATCCCGATGGTGGAAAAGGACCCGGTCGTGCGCGAGCTGATGGAGAAGACGCTGAATGCAGGCCAGGTCGTGATGGGCCACGGTGCCGGCATCCAGGGGCACCATCTGACCGCCTACGCAGCAATGGGGATCACCGCCGACCATGAGGCGGTGACCGCCGAAGAAGCACTCGCGCGGATCAACGCCGGGATCATGGTTTCGATGCGGGAGTCCTGTGTGGCCCGCAACCAGCAGGAGCTTCAACGGGCGATTACCGAGCACGGCGCGAGCACCCACAACTTCATGTTTTGCGCCGACGTGCTCGACCCGGTTGAGGCGGAGCAGGTTGGCCACATCGACCAGAGCATCCGCGTCGCGATCGAAGGCGGCGTCGACCCGGTGGCCGCTGTACAGATGGCGACGATAAATGCGGCCCGCTACTACCGCGTTGACCACTTCCTTGGAAGCCTTGCCCCCGGCCGTCAGGCCGACATCCTGATCGTCGACGATCTAAACCAATTTTCGATCGAGTCGGTAATCGCTAAGGGAGAGCTGGTTGTCGAGGCTGGCAGTTACGTTGGCAGGCTCGATCGGCCGACCTACCCGGCTTTCCTGAAGGACACGGTTCGCCTGTCCCGGCCGGCTGAGGCCGCGACCTTTGAGGTGGATGCGCCGGAGGGGGTCGGCGAGATTACCGTCCGCGTGATCGGCGGCGACAGCCTTGTATCCGATGAACGTCACATCGCCCTGCCGGTGGTTGACGGCAAGGTTGTGGCCGATACCGATCAGGATGTGATCAAGCTTGCGATGCTCGACCGCTACGCTGAGGATGATGAGCCGGCGATCGCCTTCCTTCAGGGTTACGAGCTGAAGCGGGGGGCGATCGGGACGACCTACAACCCGATGTACCACAACGTCCTGGTGGCCGGAGTGAACGATCAGGACATGGCGATCGCCGCGAACGCGCTGGCCGCGATCGGCGGCGGCTTCGTCGCCGTCGAGGACGGGAAGGTGACCGCAGTGCCATTGGAGCTTTGTGGCCTGATGTCTGACCGGCCAGCATCTGAGTTCATCCCGGCGATGGAAGAGCTGTACGCGAAGGTTGAAGGGCTCGGATGCACGATGGAGGCGCCGTTTCACAACCTCGCTTTTACCGCCGTTTGCGGCGAGCTGCCATTCCTCAAGCTTGCGCACAAGGGCCTGTTTGACGTTGAGAAGCGAGTGCTGCTGCCGATGTTCGTCGACTGACCCAGTTACTTAACCCAATCCAAGACCAACAGAAAGAACCCAACATGGACCACGAACTGACAGCTACCGGCAAGGGCCTTGACCTCTCGTTCCTCGGCAAGCCGCACGAGCACGACCCCGGCCGTGTCTTCAGTACGACGGCAACCGACTGGCAGCAGCGCGTCGACTTTGACCGCCTGCGCAAGGACCGCCTTGCCCGCGCCCGCCTGAAGATGGAGGAGCAGGACCTGGGAGCGCTCGTCTGCTTCGTCGGCGAGAATGTGCGCTACATCACCAGCGTCTTTCAGGGGAACTGGAAGAACAACATTTTCATTCGCTACTGCGTCCTTCCGCGCGGCGGTGAGCCGGTGCTCTTTGAGACCGCTGGTTCGGACTTAGAGTGCGCGAAGATCGACGCGCCGTGGCTGGCCGGAAACATCCGCCCGGCAATCACCTGGAAGTGGGCCGAGACAGCCGAACAGATGATGGCCGACAAGATGGCCCAGTCGATCGTCGACGTGCTGACGGAGAACGGGGTCGAGAAGGAAAAGATCGGCCTAGACATCGCTGATCCGTCGGCGATGGCAGCCTTCGAGCGGGCCGGAATCAAGATGGTCAGCGCATGGCCAGCAATGTCCGCCGCCCGCGTCGTCAAGACCCCCGACGAGCTGGAGTGCCTGAAGATCTCCAGCGCTTTCGGCGACACCTCGTTTTGGAAGATCGAGAACGAGTGGCTGAAGCCTGGGGTGCGCGAGGCCGAGATAACGGCGAAGGTCAATGAGTACCTCTACTCCAACGGGTTTGACTTCGTTTACGACATCATCGTCGCTTCGGGAGGCAACACCAGCCCGTACCGCCGCTGGCACACCGACAAGGTGATCCGGCAGGGCGACCTGGTGATTGTTGATCAGAACGCGGTCGGGCCTGGCGGCTATTTCGTCGACTTTGTCCGCTGCTTCAAGGTCGATGCGCCGCTGACCCCAAAGGAGAAGGATCTTTACAAGGAGTGCTACGACAGCATGTACGCGGCGATCGAGATGATGAAAGCTGGCAATACGACGGCCGATGTCGCCTCGAAGTTCCCGAAGTACGCCGACGATGAGTTTGGGACCGTCACGCTGCAGCAGTTCGCGCACTCGATTGGGCTGTCGCTGTACGAAGGAATGTGGATCTCACGTGCCTACTCGTTGGACTACCCGGTGGTGCTTGAGGAGAACATGTACTTCGCCTGCGAGACCTTCGCTGGCCACCCTGGCCTGGAGCAGACGGTGCGCCTGGAGGAGAACCTGTTGGTGACCAAGGACGGGCCGATCATGTTTACCCGTCACCCGTTCAATGAGGAGGCGCTGGCCTAGTGCCGGCGCCACCCGGGCGGATTACGAAGTGACCCGGATTCTGGTCACCGACCACGTCTTTCCCGGTCTCGAGATCGAGCACGAAGTGCTGTCGGAAATCGATGCCGAGATCGTGCTGGCTGAGTCCAGTGACGAGCAGAGCCTGATCAGCCTGGCCGGGGAGGTTGACGGCATGCTCGTCTGCTTTGCTGCGGTGCCCGAGTCGGTGGTCGATGCCGCCGCTGCCGGCGGCTGCAAGGTGATAGCCCGCTACGGAATCGGTTACGACAACGTCGCCGTCGCCGCTGCCAGCAGACACGGGATCGTCGTTACCAACGTTCCCGACTACTGCCTCGGCGAGGTTGCTGACCACGCGATGGCGCTACTACTGGCAGCAGCCCGTGGCGTGGTTCCAGCTACGCGGTCGGTTGCCGAGGGTGGATGGGAGATCGATCACGCCAGCATCCACCGGCTTGCCGGTCGTCGCCTCGCGCTGATCGGCCTCGGGGCGATCGGTCGCCGCGTCGCCAGCCGGGCCAAAGCATTTGAGATCGATGTGATCGCATTTGATCCCTTTGTGGACGCTGCTGAGATTGATGGCGTCAAGCTCGTAGCGACGCTCGCCGATGCCGTAGCTGAGGCTGACTTCGTCTCGCTGCACGCGCCGGCGACGGAGGCGAACCGCAACCTGATCAACCGTGAGGTGATCGCCGCGATGCGGCGCTCGCCGGTGCTGATCAACACGGCGCGGGGCGGGCTGGTTGACCTAGAGGCTGTGGTCGAGGCGCTCGACTGCGGCCTGCTGTCGGGCGCCGCGCTGGACGTGACCGAGCCCGAGCCGTTGCCGCAAGGCCACCCGCTTCGCACGCACCCAAAGGCGATCATCACTCCGCACACCGCCTTCCATTCGGTCGAGGCGACCGACGAGCTTCAGCGGCGCGCGGCCAACGAAGTCCTTGCGGTGCTTTCCGGCCGAGCGCCGGACAGGCCGGTCAATCCCGAAGTGCTCGCCTAATGGCCGCCCCCGGCCCGCGCTTCCCCGACCTTGAAGGCAAGGTCGCGTTTGTCACCGGCGGGTCAAAGGGCATCGGGCGAGCCAGCAGCATGCTGCTGGCCGCGAACGGCTGCAGCGTCGCAGTCGTGGCCCGGTCGGCTGCGCCGCTGGCTGAGACAGTCGAGCAGATAACTGCCGCCGGTGGCACTGCCACGGCGCTCGAAGCTGACATCACCGACCCTGCAGCACTGGCCGATGTTCGTGCGCGAGCCGAGCAGCTGCTCGGACCGGTCGACGTGCTGCTGCCGTTTGCCGGTGGGTTCGAGTCGTTTTCGACCGTCTGGGAGACGTCGCTGGAGGAGTGGGAGGAGGTTGTGCGCGTAAACTTGACCTCAAGTTTCCTTGCGCTGCGCGAGTTCCTGCCCTCGATGGTTGAGCGCCGAGCCGGCGCCGTCGTCCTGATGTCGTCGGTATCCGGGCGTTCGCTCGACAAGCTGACGACGGCCTCCTACGCAGCCGCGAAGGCGGGCGTGCTGATGCTGATGCGCCACGCGGCAATCGAGGCAGCGCCGCACAACGTGCGGATCAATGCGATTGCGCCCGCGACGGTGAGCTCCGAGCGGATCGAGCGGATCATGGACGCGCAGGCGCTTGAAGCCGCCGCTGCGCTGTCGCCGCTCGGGCGGCTTGGCACGCCCGAGGACTGCGCCGCCGCCGCTGCCTACCTTGCTTCCGAGTCGGCTGGCTGGATCACCGGCGTGACGATCGATGTTGCTGGCGGGCGGGTGATGTTGTGACTTTGACATTCTTTGAACGAGTTCGAGCAAACAACCCTAGAGAGCAACGATGAGCAGCCTTACCGCAAGCGACCTTTGGCCGATCGACCCGATCACCGACGACGAATACGCGGGCCGAACAAGCGCTGTTCGCGCGGTTGCAGCCGAAGATGTTGTCGTCGTGACTGAGGATGGCCACGAGCTGCTCACCGATCTGCCCCGCGGGCTCTTTCCAGGGGAGCAGAGCTGATGCGCCTCGTTAGCTACCGGCCCGCCAGCTCAGCCGACGGCCTCTGGCGCGCCGGCGCGGTCCGCGACGGCGACGTCGTGGATATCGCGCAAGCGTGCGGCGATCTTGCCGCCGCGACCGGCATCGACCTGTCAACGGTTCGGGGCGTTCTGTCGCTCGGCGCGCGAATCGGCGAGCTAGCCGGGCCCGTTTCAGCCGCGACGGCCGTCGGCAGCGTTGACAGCCTGATGATCGGGCCGCCGGTGCCCGACCCGCAGAAGATCCTCTGCATCGGCCTCAATTACGCTGAGCATGCGGCGGAGACCAAAATCGATGCCTCAGAGGTTCCTACGGTCTTCTGCAAGTTCCCGAATTCGTTGATCGGCAGCGGGCAGGCCGTGCTGATCCCAGCGGTCGCGAAGGAGGTCGATTACGAGGGCGAAGTGGCTGTTGTGATCGGCTCCCGCTGCCGGCGGGTCGGGCGCGATGAAGCGCTTGCCTATGTTGCCGGGGTGATGCCGCTGAACGATGTCAGCGCGCGCGATCTGCAGATGCAGACTCCTCAGTGGACGGCGGGCAAGGCGGTGGACACATTCGCCCCATGCGGCCCGGAGCTCGTGCTGATGGACGAGATCGATGACCTTCAGGATCTCCACCTGACGACGCGGGTTAACGGCCAGACGGTCCAGGATGCCAATACCTCTTTGATGCTGCACGACGTCGCCAAGATCATCTCGTTCCTCTCCTCGGTAATGACGCTGGAGGTTGGCGACATCATCGCCACCGGCACGCCGGCCGGTGTTGGGTTCACGCGCGATCCACCGCTGCTGCTCGGGGACGGCGACGTGGTCGAGGTGGAAATCGACGGCGTTGGCGTTTTGCGCAACCCGTTCAAGGCCGAGTAGGCGTTGGCTTCAAAGCCAAACACTAAGACCAACCGAGGGGAGACTGAGATGAAGCTCGAAGGCAAGGTCGCACTTATCACTGGCGGGAACCGAGGCATCGGCGCCGCAATCGGCAAGCTGTTCGCTGCGGAGGGCGCGAAGGTTGTGCTCGTGGCACGGCGTGCCGAGCTTGGCGATGCGGTCGCGGATGAGATCAACGCGGCTGGCGGCGAGGCGACCTTCATCGCTGGCGACGTGACGGACGAGCAGACCGTCGATGAGATCGTCAAGCAGACCGTTGCCAGCTACGGGCAGCTCGACATCGTGGTCAACAGCGCCGGTATCGCTCCGGCGGCGCCGATTGAGGAGATGGATCCGGCGGTTTGGGACGAGCTGATGGCGTGTAACGTACGGAGCATGTTCCTCGTAAGCCGCGCCTCGATACCAGAGTTGCGCAAGACGAAGGGCAACATCATCACGCTGGGGTCGACCTTCGGTGTAGTGGGCGCGGGCGGATCGACCGGCTACGCGCTCACCAAGGCGGCGGCGATCAGCTTCGCGAAGTCTCTTGCCCTGGAACTGGCGCCTGACGGGATCCGCGTCAACGCACTCTGCCCTGGCGCGACCGACACGGAGTTTCTGCACGAATGGTTTGACGCGACCGGCGATGCGGCTGGCACTCAGCAGTGGCTGGTCGACCGCCATCCGCTCGGCCGGCTGGGGACGGCCGAGGAACAGGCCAAGGCGGCGCTCTTCCTTGCCAGCGACGATGCTTCCTTCGTTACCGGGCACGCGCTGCTGGTGGACGGCGGCTACACCGCTCAGTGAAGGTCGGGACGATAGGGCTTGGCGTGATGGGCGGCGCGATCGTCGCGCGCATGCTGAGCAACGGCCTGACCGTCAGCGGCTATGACCCTGCACCCGAGCGCTGCGACCAGGTCGCAGCGCTCGGCGGTGCCATCGCAACCTCGCCGGCAGCTGTCGCAGCCGCCAGCGACGTGGTGCTCCTCTCGCTCGCTTCAGAGCAGGCGTTTGATCAGGTGATAGCGGGCGAGGGCGGCCTCGTTGCGGCGGCGGTCGACGGGCTGGTCGTCGTCGATACGAGCACCCTCTCCCTGGCCGCCAAGGAACGTGGGCGTGAAGCTCTCGCCGCGGTCGGCGTGACCCTTCTCGACTGTCCGATAAGCGGCACCGGTGACCAGGCCCGAAGCGGTGACGTGGTTGTCTTCGCCAGCGGGAATCAGCAGGCGGTTGATTACTGCATCCCGGTGTTTGAAGCTTTTGCCCGAAGTCACCACTACCTCGGTGAGTTTGGAGCCGGCTCGAAGATGAAGTTCGTCGCCAATCTGCTCGTCGCCGTCCACAATGTCGCGGCGGCCGAGGCGCTAATGCTGGCGCGCGCCGCCGGACTGGACTTGGAGCAGACGCTCGCGGTGATTGCCGACAGCGCAGCTGCTTCGCGAATGTGGGAGGTCCGCGGTCCGAAGATGATCGCCGGCGAATACGGCCCTGGCATTCGGCTTAGCGTCTTCGAGAAGGACCTCGCGATCATCACCTCGTTTGCGCGCGCCAACGGAGCTCCGACGCCGCTGCTGGAGCAGACGATCAGCCTCTATGACGAAGCAGTCGCCGCCGGCGATGGCGAGCTTGACTCGGCCGCAGTCTTCCGGCGCTACCTGAAGGCTGCCGGGGAGCAGGAGTGACCACCTTGGCCGCCGGCCGCGCGTGGGTTCAGGACTTTGCCGACGGCTCGCGTAGCCAGCTGGAAATCCTCGGCGGCAAGGGTGCAAATGTCGCCGAGATGACGCGGCTGTTGGGGCCAGATCTGGTGCCGGCTGGGTTCACGATTACGACGGCGGCCTGCGTCAGTTACATAGCCTCGGGCGGGGAGCTGCCGGATCGCCTCGAAGCCGAGGTTGAAGAGGCCTTGGAGCAGCTGGAAGCGCGTTCCGGACTCGCCTTTGGCGACGATCACGATCCGCTGCTGGTGAGCGTGCGCTCAGGTGCGCGTGAGTCGATGCCAGGGATGCTCGACAGCGTCCTAAACCTCGGCCTGAACGACCAGAGTGTCTTGGGACTGGCGCGGGCTACCGGAAACGAGCGATTCGCCTGGGACTGCTACCGGCGTCTAATACAGATGTACGGGAACGTCGTGATCGGAATCGATCGCGAACGCTTTGAGCAGATGCTCGACGCGGCTCGCGCCGCCGCCGGGGTAAGTACCGACTCCGAGCTTGATGCTGAGCAACTGGCCCTGCTGGTTGAGGGTTTCAAGAGCCTTTGCGAATTCCCCCAGGATCCGCACAGCCAGCTGGACGCGGCGATCCGCGCGGTCTTCGACTCCTGGCGCGGCGAGCGCGCGATCGCCTACAGGCGAATCAACGGCATCCCCGACGGATGGGGAACCGCGGTGAACGTGCAGCAGATGGTCTTTGGTAACAAGGGCGAGGATTCGGCCTCCGGTGTCGCATTCAGTCGTGATGAGGTAACCGGCGGGCCACAGCCCTCCGGCGACTTCCTCGTCAACGCGCAGGGCGAGGATGTCGTAAGCGGAGCCCGTACACCGCTCGACATCTCCCAGCTCAAAACGCTGATGCCCGAAGTTCACTCCCGGCTCTTTGAGGTCCTCAAAACCCTGGAAGCTCACTACGGAGATATGCAGGACAGCGAGTTCACCGTTGAGCAGGGGCGCCTGTACATGCTGCAGACGCGCAGCGCAAAGCGGCCAGCTCAGGCCGCAGTGCGCTTCGCAGTCGATGCGGTGGAAGAGGGGCTGTTGAGCCGCGAGGCGGCGCTGGGCACGGTCGACGCCGGCGCTCTGGAAGCGTTGCTGCACCCGACCTTCGATCCGGACTTTCGGTACGCAGTGGCAACAACCGGCGTCGCTGCGTCGCCGGGAGCCGCAAGCGGCGCGGTTGTGCTCAGCGCGGCCGACGCTGTCGTCGCGGGCGAGGAAGGCCGCGACGTGATCCTGGTCCGCCGATTCACAGAAGCCGACGATGTCGCTGGCTTTCACGCCGCCCGGGGGATCCTCACCAGCGAAGGGGGGAAGGCCTCACATGCGGCCCTTGTGGCTCGCGGGATGGGACGGCCCGCAGTGACCGGTGCCCGCGCGATCGAGGTCAACGAAGCGGCAGGCGAGGTCCGCATTGACGGGCTGGTGCTCAGGCCCGGCGACCTGATTTCGATCAACGGGACAACCGGCGAGGTGACGACCGACGAAGTGCCGCTGGTCGAGCCGGAGATGAGCGAGGCCTTCGAGACGCTGCTTGGCTGGTGCGACGAGCTGCCGGGGATGGAGGTCAGGGCCAACGCCGAAACCGCAAAGGAGGCGCGGATCGCTCGTGAGCTGGGGGCACGCGGCATTGGCCTCTGCCGGACCGAGCACATGTTCCTAGGCGAACGCCAGCCACTGATGGCCGCGATGATCCTTGCGCAGGGTGAGGCCGAGCGCGGCGCGAGCCTTGCTGCCCTACGCGAGTTGCAAGAGTCGGATTTCGAGCAGATATTCTTGGCGATGGATGGTCTTCCGGTGACGATCCGTCTGCTCGATCCCCCACTGCACGAGTTCCTGCCCCGACCCGAGACGCTTGAGGAGGGCGAGCTGCGGGACAGGGTGACGGCGTTTCAGGAGACCAACCCGATGCTGGGGATGCGTGGCGTTCGCTTGGCGATACTTTTCCCTGAGATCTACCGGATGCAAGCCGCGGCGATCTTCACGGCGGCGGCGAAAGTGCGCGACGAAACCGGCCGGATGCCGCAGCTGGAGGTGATGGTTCCGCTCGTCGCTTACGAGCAGGAGCTTGAGCTGGCACGGGGGATGATCGACCAGGTCGCCGTTGGCTTTGGTTTGGTCGCCGGAACCGACTATCAGGTTGGGACGATGATCGAGCTGCCGCGTGCCTGCCTGCTCGCCGGCCCAATCGCCGAGCATGCCGACTTCTTTAGCTTTGGCACCAACGACCTGACGCAGACCGCGCTCGGATTCAGCCGGGACGACATTGAGGCGCGGATCCTCTCCGCATACATCAGCGCCGGCGTGCTCGACCGGTCCCCGTTTGAGACGCTGGATGTCCCCGGTGTCGGTGAGCTCGTGAGGATCGCGGCCGCCCGCGGGCGCCAGGCCAACCCCGGGCTTCAGCTCGGGGTCTGCGGCGAGCACGCGGGCGACCCCGACTCGATTGCTTTCTTCGCCTCGGCGGAAATCGACTACATCTCGTGCTCCCCCTACCGGGTGCCGGTAGCGCGCGTCGCCGCCGCTCAGGCGGCGATCAACAACTGAGCGCGCTGGGACTTGCCTGCCGACGCTGCGTGGACCGGCCTGCGTTGGCGTGGCTCCGGTATGACTGAGAGGCCTTGCAGTCAAAGTCGGTTCGCTACCTACTCGGCCCGTTGCTGAAGCGCGAGCCGCGGATCAAGCGGATCTACATCTATCAGTGGATGGGGGTCGCTGATGGCTGGGACAGTGGCCTGGCGCGGGCCACGACGAGGCCGTCGACCGCATTGTGGCCCGCACCGGTCGCTAGACCGACCCGAGCCGAGCCGAAGGACGTGCCGACGACGGCGCGCTACTGAGCCGTCCAGCCGCCGTCGACGGGCATCGTGATGCCCGTGACGAAGGAGGCCTTGTCGGAGAGCAGCCAAGCGACGGCCTCGCCGATCTCCGAGCTCTGGCCGATGCGGCCGACCGGATGGTTCTCCGCGTAGGCCTCGGAGAGTGCCTGGACGTCGTCGGTCATCCCCTCGAAGAAGCGGTCGAGCAGGGGGGTGTCGATCGCGCCGGTCAGGATCGCGTCGCTCAGGTCCGCGCCGAACAGGAGCGCGCCGGTGAGGAGCGCGCCGGTCAGATTCGCGTCGCCCAGGTCCGCGCCGGTCAGATTCGCGTCGCCCAGGTCCGCGCCGGTCAGGATCGCGCCGAACAGGGTCGCGCCCTTCAGGTTCGCGCCGGTCAGGATCGCGCCGGTCAGGTCCGCGCAGCGCGAGTGCGCGCCGCTCAGGTTCGCGCCCTTCAGGTTCGCGCCGGTCAGGATCGCGCCGCTCAGGATCGCGCCGCTCAGGAACGCGCCGGTCAGGTTCGCGTCGCTCAGGTTCGCGTCGGTCAGGTCCGCGCCGTTCAGGAGCGCGCCGGTCAGGATCGCGCCGTGCAGGTCCGCGCCGTGCAGGTCCGCGCCGTGCAGGTCCGCGCCTGGTTCGATTGTGTAATCGTCCTCGCGTCCCATCGGCCGACACTACCCCGTCAGCAGCCAACCTGCCAGCCGTCCCGAAGCTACTCGTGGACTGAGCCGTCCGGCATTATGGCGCCGGTCAGGTTCGCGCGGTTCAGGTTCGCGCCGGTGAGGTTCGCGCGTCTCAGGTCCGCGCCCTTCAGGTTCGCGCGTCTCAGGTCCGCGCCGGTCAGGTCCGCGCCTGGTTCGATTGTGTAGTCGTCCTCGCGGCCCATAGGCGGAACACTACCCCGCCAGCACGCGGCCGCCCCGAAACCGCTCCGACTGCCACTTTGCTGCCACCCGCCTAGTTTGCGGGTAGATACGGGAGCCGAAACCCCCGTAGTTACTGAAGCCGGAGAGGGGATTCGAACCCCTGACCCCCTGTTTACAAGACAGGTGCTCTGACCAGCTGAGCTACTCCGGCAGCGGCTGCCGAGGTTAGCGGTCGGAGAGGGCGGCGCGATTGAGGGCGCCTCGAAGCGTGTAACCAAACGCGCCGGGATCGGTATCGCAGGTATGGAAAGGGAAGAGCTGCTCGAAAGGGCCGGCGGTCACGGCGTAAATCGGCTGGTTTACCGCGTTACCCGGCTCTTCTTCCTGCCGTTCTTCAGGACCTACTTCCGCCTCTCAACGATCGGCCGCGAGCACCTGCCTGCAAGCGGGCCGGTGATCATCGCCGCCAACCACCGCTCGTTCCTTGATCCGTTTGTGATTAGCGCGCTTGGCAAACGGCCTTACTACTTCGTCGCCAAGCGCGAACTATTTGAGAAGAACCGCCTGCAAACCTGGTTTCTGAACAGCCTTGGCGCCTTCCCGATCGACCGCGGCAGCGGCGACGGCGACTCGATTGCAACAGCGCTGCGGATCTTGGCCCGCGGCGACGGTGTGATGGTCTTTGTTGAAGGGACGCGGGTGCGCCCGGGGCCACTTGGCCACCCGCGCAGCGGCGTCGGTCGCCTGGCCCTGATCAGCGGCGCGCCGGTCGTGCCAGTGGCCGTTATTGGAACCGAGAACGTGCGGCGCGGCTGGAAGATCTTTCCGCGCAAGGTGACGGTGCGGGCCGGCAGCCCGCTGCAGTTCCCGCAGCTTGACGACCCTTCGCACGAGCTGGCCAAGTCGGTCGCCGAACGGGTCTGGCCGTGCGTTGAGATGCAGTGGGAGTGGCTTGGCGGCACAACACCGCTGCGCCGCGTTTCGATTGTCGGCGCCGGCGGCTGGGGGACCAGCCTCGCCGTCTCTCTGGCCCGGAGCGGCCTCAGCGTTGAGCTTGGCGCGCGGACCGCCGAGCAGGCAGAGCAGCTGACCCAGTCGCGGACCAACGAGCGCTACCTGCCCGGTGTTCAGTTGAGCGAGCGGATCAGCGTCGTTACTACCGCGCGGTTGCAGCTGGAGCATGCCGACGCGGTGCTGCTGGCCGTGCCGGCCGGCGAGCTGCCTGCCGTCGTTGCTGAGATGGCGCCGAGGCTTGGCGCCGCGACCGGCGTTGTTGTGATGTCGAAGGGGCTGGTGCCGCCAGCTGGCGAGCTGCCGACCGGTTGGTGCCGCTCGCGCGTTGGGCAGCGCCCGGTCGCCTGTCTCGGCGGCCCCGGCCACGCCGCCGACGCGCTCGAGCACGGCGCCTCACTGGTGATCGCCGGCGACGATAAGAACTTCCTCGCGCAGCTGCGCCGCGCCTTCGCCGACGCGCAGTTTGACGTAACGCTGACCGCCGATGTGACCGGTGTTGAACTTGCCGGCGTGGCAACAAACGCCGCCGTGCTGGCGGCGACAACCGCAAGCGTCGCCGGCCCGAACGCCGCCGGCGCTGCGGCCGGCAAGGTCTTCTCAGAGGTTGCCGGCTACGCCGCGCAGCTGGGCAGCCAGCCTGAGAGTTGGACCGGGTTGGCAGGCGTCGGCGACCTTGTCGCGTCGGTAGTTGGCGCAGCCGGGCGCAACCGCCGCGCCGGAGAGCTGCTCGCGGCCGGCGTCCCGGCGCAGCAGATTCGTCCCGAAATCGGTCAGGTCGCCGAGGCGCTCGACAGTCTGCCGCTGCTGGTTGAGGTGCTGCACCGCGCCAATATCAGGGCGCCGGCCACCGAGGCGCTGGCTGCCGTTGTCGCCGGGAATAGTGATGCCGCGAGCTTCGGCAGATCGGTCATCAAACCGCGCCACGTGGTCGGCGCGAGGGTCGTCTAAGTGACCGGCGCGGGTAGGCTCTGATGCGTGGACAAGGAGGAGCTAGATCGCCGCGGAAGGGTTCGCTCCAAGTCGGAGCGGATGGCGACATCATCCTCGTCGACCCCTCCAAACGGTGGACGATGACGAGCGAGAGAGTGCATTCTAAGGCTGGCTGGACCCCCTACGAAGGAAGAAACGTGACAGGTCAGGTCGTCCGCACGCTCCTCCGAGGAGCGACGCTTGCAAAGAACGGGGTGATAAGCAACTTGCCGCCCGCTGGCAGATTCGTCGGTGGGGCGGGGCTCCGGACGAAATAAGCTCAAGCTTGCGAGCTTCGGCCGACATCATTCTACTCCAAAGTTACCGCCCCTAGCGCAGTCTGCTGCCAATCTGCATCGTGGAGCAGACCAACGAACGCGGCGGCTACTGGCGTCCATTCGCCTCGCGTGAAGACAGTAAGCTCGCGCCCAACCCGCTGCCGGAGTGGCCTTGCGGCGTACGCGACATCGGTCGGAACGGCATAGTTGGGAAGGATAGTCGGACCTACCCCGGCTGCGGCGAGCCTAGCCGCAGTCGTTACTTGTGAGGTGGTGACGGCTGAGGTCGGAACGAAACCAGAAAGGCGACAGGTCTCCACGATCAGATCTGTCATCTCATTATCATCCCCAAACGTGATCCAACCGCTGTTCTCGAGCGAAACAAGATCCACGACTGAATCGTCGCCTTCCCCGTCGCCTACCGTGGTGACGAGAACAAGCTCTTCCCACCCCAAACGCTCAACTTGGCCGTCCCAATTGCGAGGGTGCGGGCCAATCCCGATGTCACAATGCCCGGCGCGTACGCGATCCTCCGACAGCCGTCGGTTCGGGAATTCGTGGACCCTCAGCGTTCCAGGGTTGCGATCGGACATCCAGATACTGATCGGGTGTTGGAGGGGGCCACCAGCGATAGGGGGGACAGTGCTGATGTCGAGTTCCCCGACCCCGTCAGCAACTACCGCCCGGGCGGCGCGGCTGGCCTGTTCTGAAGCATGTAGTGTCTCGTAAGCAAATGGAAGGAACGCTCGTCCGGCCGCAGTCAGCGCAACGGCCGAAGGTGGACGCTCGAAAAGGTCGGCACCGATCTCCGACTCAAGCTTCTTAACCTGAACCGAGAGGCTCGGTTGCGAGACATGAACATTCCCGGCCGCCTTTGTGAATGAACCAGTGGCGACTACAGCGACAAAGTACTCAATCTGTCTCAGGGTCGGCATGTCGGAACGCAGCATACAGTCCGGCTGCACTAGGCTGGTTGAGACTCGCCGACTGCGGGGCTAGCCTCGAAGAATCCTGAGTTGTTCGGAGGAAGTGAGAAGTGCCAGTGAAACCTATCACCAGAGGTGCCGGGACGGGTCCTCCAAGCTTCTCTCTTGTCGGCCGGAATGCTCTCGTGACGGGCGCCGGACGCGGATTAGGGCGGGCCTGCGCCCTTGCTTTGGCGATGGCCGGAGCCCACGTCACATTGGTCGCTCGAACGGCTGAAGATATCGAGGAAGGTGCCGCCGAAGCGCGAGAGCTCGGCGGCGCAGCGTCGGCGTTCCCTGCAGACGTATGCGACCGCGCTCAGGTTGAGAACGCGTTTGAGTTTGCGAGCCAGATATCGCCGGTAGACATTGTCGTTGCAAGCGCCGGAACGAACAGAACCGGTCCATCGGTAGAAATCACAGATGACGACTGGGACGTGGTGTTCAACACTAACGTCCGGGCAACATTCTTGGTGTTTCGGGCCGCGGCCGCCCGACTCTTGGCCGCAAACGCCTCCGGCTCGCTGATAGCGATGTCATCCCAGATGGGGGAGGTTGGGTATCCAGAGCGCGCAACATATTGCGCAAGCAAACATGCGGTGAACGGTCTCATCAAAGCCATGGCCGTCGAGTGGGCGAGCGCCGATATCACCGTCAACGCTGTGTCGCCGACTTTCATCCTCACCCCGTTTACAAAGCCAATGCTTGCCGACCCCGAGTTCAGGCGCGAAGTAGAAAGTCGAATCCCGATGGGGCGCATCGGCGAAACCGGAGACGTGGTGGGAGCCGTGATCTATCTGGCCTCCGACGCGTCTAGGTTTGTCACCGGCCACGCGCTGCGGGTCGATGGGGGATGGGTAGCTTGGTAGATTGGCCACCACGCCGTTCGAATTGATACGTCGCCGACTAACGCTGGCTTCCGCGGCGAGCTAGGCGTACTCTCCCTGCATCAGGATCCCGGTTTCCATCATCGGCATTGCAATGCGTCGATAGAACACGCTGTGCTCGACGCCGGCCGGAATCCAAATGGCAGCAGATTTGGTGATGACATACTCATCACCATCGAGCGGTACCACGACCTCGAACGAATCATCCGCCCCCGCAAACATCAGGAGTTGCGGAACCGGATGTTTGTGTACGTCACAAGTCGGGTTCGGATCGGGTAGCTCAGTCCGCCAAAAGATGTCGCAGAATACCTCCGCTTCGTCCACAAGGTCTGACGACATGTAGATCTTGAACGCCTCCTTCGGGATACCGTGATATAGATATTCCTTGGTGAGGAACGGCTCCGTAACAACGTTATTATCGAATCTTCCCATTTGAGCTACCCTTCTCGTTTGTTTGTCATGACAGACATCTCTATTTTGGTGGAAGCCGATCAAGGCGAATTTGGGAAGTAATGGCGTGGCCGGCGAGCCTCTCCTCGTTGGCGATCGCCGTGGCGGCTGGCGCTATGGCGCGCGTTCCCTGATCCGTGAGCTGCTGATATGTCACCGTCTTAAGGAACTTACCGACCCAGAGGCCGCCTGTAAAGCGAGCAGCGCCTCTCGTCGGCAACACGTGATTGGTGCCGACCGCTTTGTCCCCGTAGGTCACAGTAGCCCGAGAGCCGAGGAACAGCGACCCGTAGTTGACTAGAGCCTGAAAATAGCCATCGAGTAAGTCGTCCGCTACATGTACCTCAAGATGCTCTGGCGCAAGTTCGTTCGCAAACGCGACTGCTTCATCGGCGCCTCCTACAACAACAACGCTGCCGTACGACTCCCAAGCCTGTGCGGCGACTTCAGCTGTAGGCCACCCACGAAGCAATACGGTGACAGCCTCCAGCGTTTCCTGAGCAACGCGCTTTGAGGTACTCACCAAGACACATGGCGAGGTAGGACCATGCTCCGCTTGCCCCAGCAGATCCATCGCGAGCAATTCCGGCTCGGCGGAATCGTCGGCGATGATGAGGATCTCTGTTGGACCAGCAAGTAGGTCGATCCCAACTCGGCCGAACAACTGGCGCTTCGCTTCCGCAACGTATGCGTTACCTGCTCCGACGAGCATATCGACCGGCTTGACCCCATCAATCCCAAAGGCGAGCGCAGCAAGCGCCTGCACGCCTCCAAGGCAGACGATCTCGTCAGCTCCGGAGGTAACCATTGAATGCAAGACCGCGGGGTGAATTCCGTCTCCTTCCCACGGCGGAGATACGGCGACCACCCGCTCCACACCAGCGACCTTGGCCACGAGAATCGTCATGAAAGACGATGCCAGCATGGGGTACCGCCCGCCTGGCACGTACGCGCCGACCTGCTGTACTGGAATGTGACGGTGACCAAGCGTAACTCCAGGATGAATTTCCACGTTGAGTTCGGACATCGTTGCCAACTGTGCTTCCGCAAACGCTCGCACGTTCGCCTGTGCAAAGGCGATGTGATCTTTCAATGCTGGACTGAGCCGAGCTGACGCCCTTGCGACGGCCTCCTCCGATACTAGAAATGACGGCGGATCCCATCCATCGAGGGTACGTGAGTATTCACGAATGGTGCTCACCCCACCCTGTTCGATGCGCGAGAGCATTTCCTCAACGGTGAGCCTGACTTGCTCCTCTGCCTTCGACGCGCCCCACGGAGCCGACTTCAGGAACTCACGCATTAATCTAGCCCGCCCAGTTGCGCCGTCGTCCCTCGCTCGACGAGCGTAGTTGGAAAGACTAGATGCTGGGGGTCCCTCGAGGGATTGGCGATCCTCCGAGCCAGCAGATCAACCGAAGCGCGCGCCATCTCGGCTAGGGGCTGATGAACCGTCGTGAGGTTAAAGACATCCCAACTCGCCATACGAACATCGTCGAAACCGACTACGGATATGTCTCTCGGAACGCTCATCCCGCGAGCGCGAATCGCGTTCAGCGCCCCAAACGCCATGGCGTCGTTGAGGCAAAAGATTGCCGTTGGGGGGACGTCAGAGTCCAATAGAAAGGTCGTCTCCGTCGCTGCGACGTCGGCGTCGAAGTTGCCCACCCTGATGAGCCTATCGTGGACTTCCACGCCGGAGGCCCGCATCCCATCGCAAAAGCCCTCGAGGCGATCGCGGCTAGTGCTCGCACTCGCATACCCACAAACAACGCCGATATTGACGTGGCCGAGCTTGGCCAAGTGCTTAGCGACCGCGGCAGCCCCAGCGCGATTCTCACCTACAGCAGAGTCGCACTTCAGCCCGTCCGCATAGCGATTTGCGACCACGATCGGAAACCCGCGCTCAGCCATCTGCTTGACCAGATTTGAGTCCCTCACCGCCGAGGCGAAGATAATCCCGTCGACACGCTGCCCGAGCAGCATCCGGATGAAATCGTCATCCTCTCGATCCGTTGTGACCCCGGCGTTGAAGAAGACCATCTTGAGGTCGAACTTGGCTAGATGGGCAGTGACGGCCTCGACAAACTCTGGGTAGAAGGGGTTCGTTAGATCGGAGACAACGACTCCGATTAGTCCCGTCCTTGAAGTCACAAGAGCGCTAGCGAGCGCATTCGGCGTGTAGCCCATGTCCTCGATCACCCGGAGTACGCGGAGGCGAGTCGCGGGAGCAACCTCGGCGGCGCTATTTATGACGCGCGACACAGTGGATTGCGAAACGCCCGCAGCCTTCGCGACATCGGAACTAGTGCTCATGGCAAGAGGCCCGAAACAAAACTACCACCTGATCAGCCCGAGCACGCGGTCGCGAAGCGGCAGCGTTCAAAGCGTTGGTCATCGAGAACAACGGGCGGCGGCGATTGTCCATCGCGTCATCTGAACTCTCGTCAACGTCTACTGCAGCTACCGTCGAGTTAGGCTTGACCAAACGACATTCGATCAAGCTGACAACTGGTGAGATTTCAGCAACGACTTCAGCAAGCTGCAGGAACGAGGGCTCAGGTCCCGCTACCACACTGCGGGTGACGGTTGAGTTCGCTTGCCTGCGCTCAAGCCGCCCGGCAGAGAACCCGTGCAAGAAACCTCCAATTTCGCGTGACCAGAGCACTCCATTCGATATCCCGGAGGTGGAAGTCCTCTTCACCGTCATGGCATGCGATCCTCACTACTCAAGTCCGTCGGCGAACGATCAATCTGTTTGTCCCATATGACCGCTGACGACGCGAGGACAACTTCGTTCTCCAGTAGAGTAGCGCAGCCTGGACAATAGAATTGGCGGAATACAACTTCGGGGTCAATAAACGTCTCTGGAGGGACAATCAGCGGGTTGGCACTTTGGATCGACCGAACCTTCATGATCGCCCCGTCTTTGAAGTTCCCACCGCCAGATGCCAGCTCGGTTCCGCAGATCCGGCAGCTGACAACCCCATCGTTACTCAGTTCAAGGTGGTGATCGATCCTCATTCGCGGTCACATCCTCTCAGCGAAGTCGATCCGCTCGGATTGCCGTGCGAGCCGCCGCAGTTTCCGTTTTGTTCACCACACCGCCCGTCAGAACAACCCCATACAGGACTCGGGCCGAGTCCTCCGACACAGCTTCGGCAAGGACATCGACTAGGACGGCGGCCGGATCCCGGTCGATTGGGTCACCGAAGCCACCTCCTCCGCTCCAAGTGTGCTCAAACACGTCCCCCGGAGTCTCCATGGTTTCGCACTTCGCAGGAAGGTACTCGAAGTCCCCATCAAGCTCAGCTAGATCCATCGGCATCCGCCCGCTCGCGAAGATCTCCTCAGCGTTTGACCCTCTTACCATCGTGTACATGGACGTGTTGGCCGGGTATCCGCCATCTATTCCGAGGGCAGTTGGGAATGCTTGCCCAAACGTTGCTAGAACCAATTGGAGCGATTCGCCGTTAGTGTCGTGAGGAACCCAACAGGACGTCGCCCCCATGCCCCCCCGAAACTCTCCAGCCCCTCCAGAGTCCATCGTTTCACGTCGATAAAGGTAGAGCACAGGGTAGAGGCCCTCGTTTGTTTCGACGTTGGGGCATTGGCCAGTAATCGCGGCCATCAAGCCTGCCGTGTCAACGCCATCGTGGAAGCTGGCGGCGCCCCACCCACCAGCCATGCAGTCCATAACCATCGTAACGAACGTCTCGTTATTGTTGTCATGACCGGACAGGATCACGACGGTCCAGGATCCAACACAGCCAGCGAGCAGACGGTCGTGTAGCCCCGGAGCACTTGACAGCATCTTCGCAATACAAATGTTCGAAGCATTCGTGACGGACCAAGTACCGGAGATTGAACCCATCGAAACGCCGTGCGGAAACTCCGCATTTACTATCGAACCCAGCGGCGTTTCGTACGTGATCGCGCGGTGCAAGCCGCCCAGCGCCCAGGGGATGTCGAAACAAAGCTGCGGCAGGAGCGCGACCATTGAGCCGCCTACTGCCCCCGCCCGGGTTGAGTTGATCATCCCGACGTTGTCGTCCGTCCCCGTGAAGTCGAATACCAAACTATCTCCGCGCTTCGTCAGCGCAAGGGCCGTCTTGTAGACGCCGCGGTCGCCGGTTCTAGATACCTCTTGATATGTCTCACACCGCCATGTCCCGTCAGGAATCTTCCGTAGCCGATCACGGAAGGCCTGCTCGGCGTAGTCCATCTGCTTCCTCATAACTGCGTGGACTGTCTGAGCCGTGTAGCGCTCGACTAGTTCGAGTAGCCGCTGCTTCGCAACATTGTTGGATGCGATATGGGCTCGAAGGTCAAGCCCGACGAGTCCCGGTGCGCGGGATCGGCGAAGATATGTGTCTTCGATATCACGCCGAATAGCTCCCCCCTCGACTATCTTGATCGACGGGTAAGTCATCCCTTCGGAGAAGTGATCGTCGGCGTCAACGCACCAAGACCCGATATTCACGCCGCCGAGGTCAACCTGGTGGATGGTCGATCCAGTCCAGCAGAACAGCTCCTCGCCGACGAACACCGGAGATAGGACTGCAACATCTTGTGGGTGGAGAGCTCCGACCCACGGGTCGTTGCACAAGAACATGTCGTCGGGATGAATCCCAGGATTCTCGGCACGATGCTGCACAGTCCACTTGACCATAAAGTCGACGTTCGCTGCATGTGGCAAGTAGTATGGCCCGATATTCACAATGTCGCCGAGCTCGTCGCAGAGGACAACATTAAAATCATTGGCGTCGGTGGCAACGGGCGACCCAGAAACCTTCTTCAGAGTCTCGCCTTGTTCATCATTAATTTGCCAGAGTTTGTGGGCGACCACCTCAAGTGTAACCGGGTCGATCTCTGAGCTAGGCTCGTATCCGAACAGTTTCAGCCCGCCCCAGATGGCATCGCGATCGGGCCTCACGCCATCGGAGTGGAACCGTTCCGATCCGGCAACACTAAGGACGGGTTTATTCACGCGGCTCACTCCTCACTCCTTTGATCGAATTCTGATGTTCGCGAATGCGTCGACCCGAACCGATTGCCCCGGATGGACCAGGCCAGTCGTTGACGGCATTCGGAGCACGGCCGGCCCGTCCAGCTGCATCCCAGGATGCAGCTCACCGTAGATCGCCGTCTCAGTCTCACCACCGAGCTCTCGCCAGTAGAGAGACTCCTTACCGAGAAGCGCGGAACCAGCATCCGGGGGGCCCAGATCGGCCTCCTGCAGAGTCGACCTCTCCACCGTGGCGGTTCCAACAACTCGGTAAGCAACGAGCTCGATCCCGGCATCGCTATAACTCGATCCCGGCCCGAACAATGCCTCGTACCGTCTCTCGAAATCGACGAGTGCACCGCGAAGGATATCATCATTTAAATCGTCTGGTGGCAGAGGCGTGTCCACTTGATGCACTTGGCCTTTGTAGCGGAGTTCTAGGACTCGGTTCAGTTGAATATCACCCGGTTGCACTCCTGCTCCCTGGAGGTTATTGAGCGCTTCAGCTTCTAGATCCTGGAAAGTGCGGCTGACAACCTCCGCACTCAGCGGGGCGAGGGCCAACCTTGTGGTTTGCGTTACCGTTGTGAGGTCGGACACAGAGAGTCCAAGGGCCGAGAAGGCAGACGCTACGTTCCCCAGCGGGAATATGATCTCCTTCGCACCGAGTTCTCGGCCTAGCGCCCCACCATGTAGTGGTCCGGCGCCTCCGAAGGCGAACACCACAAAGTCCCTCGGGTCGTGACCACGTTCAATAGTCATCTTTCGCATGAGATCGGACATGTGGTGATTTGCGATCTCTACGATCCCGGCCGCCGCCGCCTGCGTGCTTATTCCGAGTGGCGCAGCGATCTTGTCGTGTATTGCCTTCTCCGCCAGGTCCTTGTCAAGTGACATGGCACCTCCGAGGAAGTAGTCGGGGTCGATATAGCCCAACACCACGTCCGCGTCTGTCGTCGTCGGTTCGGTACCGCCGCGTCCGTAGCAGGCCGGGCCGGGGGCTGCCCCGGCGCTCGTGGGGCCCACGTTGAGCCGCCCGAGGTCGACAGACGCGACGGAGCCCCCACCGGCGCCGATAGAGACGATGTCGAGAGCCGGGACTAATAGCGTGTATTGGTTGACGATCGATTGTGAGGTAATCAATGGGTCGCCGTCAACGATCAGGCCAACGTCGAAGCTCGTCCCGCCAACATCCGCGCAAATGATGTTCTTCTCTGCGATCAAGTCCCCAACGAAGGTCGCCGCGACGACACCGCCCGCCGGACCCGAGGCAAGCGTGTTTGCAGCCCGACGCCCAGCTTGACTAACCCCCATTGCGCCGCCAAGCGACTGCATAACGAAGAGAGGGCCAGCCAGCCCATCCGTTGTCAGTTCGCTCGCCAGGTCATTTAGGTAGGCGGTGAGCAGCGGCGCGAGATAGGCGGTGACGACGGTCGTCGCCGACCGCTCATATTCCTTGATCGCGGGCATGATTTCGCAGGAGATCGCGACGTACACCTCTGGCGCTTCCTCCAGCACAATCTGCTTCATCCGTTGTTCATGATCGCGATTCATGAACGACCACAAGAAACAAACAGCGATTGCCTCGACACCAGCCTCAGCCAACTCGCGCACAGCCTTCCTCGCGCCCACTTCATCAAACGGAACGACAACGGTGCCACACCGGTCAACCCGCTCATGAACCTCTCGGATCAGCGCCTTGGGAACAATCGGCTGAGGCTTACCGGTGTAACTGTATTGCTTAAGTTCGGCTTCCGACTTACCAGCGGAGCGACCAATGATTCGCATCATTGAGAGCGCGTCGCGATGGCCAGCCGTCGTGATGAAACCAACCTTCGCCCCACCGCCAGTGATCATGGCGTTGGTCGTTACCGTCGTCCCGTGATAGAAGTAGTCAGCATCTCCGAGAAGTCGACCGTCATCAAATGAGCGGATCACGTTCATGATGCCTTCTGAGAACCGCGGAGGTGTCGATGGTCGCTTCCCCACTCGCATAGTCCCATCATCGGCCAGAACGACCATATCTGTGAACGTTCCACCCGTGTCAACACCGATCGAGCTCACGGACGACTCCCCCGCACTCGGTCAGATTGAAAGTTAGCGCGGCGACGGGAAGGTCCACATCCCGAACCGGCGCCCGGATGCACGATGCCTCGCCACCGCTGGGTACTACGCGGCTGCGCGTGTGTCTCCACTGTATCTTCCTTCGTGTTTGATTGGGTTTCAAGCGCGAGCATCGGCAGTCACTCCGCCGACCGGACTCGTTGACTCAATAAAACGGAGACTAAGAACACACCGCCTACCGCAATATCGCGCGCAGATTGCGGAAGCGTGGTCGCCGCGAGTATCGTTCCAACCGCCGTAAATAGAACGACGCCCCCCACTGTCCCAATGAAACTCCCGCGGCCGCCGAGTATCGATGTGCCGCCGATCACGACCGCGGCAATCGACGCAAAGAGGAAGGGATCGCCCATGTCGAATGACGCCTGCTCATTCCACCCGCTAAGCATCACACCTGCAAGCCCACTGCAAAAACCAGCAACGGCGTAGACTGCAACCGTCACGACCCCGACTCGAACCCCGGACAGGTAAGCGATTTCCCGGCTGTTACCAATTGCGTATACA
>JBCJRT010000016.1:0-28871 GCA_039745115.1 Solirubrobacteraceae bacterium | reverse complement strand
TGGCTGGCCGTCGATCTCCTCGATCACGGCTCGCGCAAGATCGTCGTTGACGATCTTGTAACCCAGCTCGAAGGCGTCGATCTCCCACTGGCGAACGTCTGGCGCGTTCGAGATGTCCCAGAGGTAATGCTGGATGAACCAGAGCATCGGATTGGCGAAGATGTTGTAGAAGCGGTCGAAGGCCTCTGCCTCGCTGGCGACCAGCCGCACCTCGTAGTTGCCGCCGAGTGGTGACTGGACGTTGAACGGACGGTTGCCAGCCTGCTCGGCCCGGGCGATGTCGCCATCCGACATTGCACTCGCCACCCAGACGGCGTCGCGGTGTGCGACGAGGCCGGTCAGCGCCGTTACGAGGCCGCCGCTGCTGCGATGGATCTCGCCGGCATCGTCAAACGTCACCGGGCCACGGTTTGAAACAAGGACGAAGGGAGTCTGCTGCACGCGCCCAGCCTACCCGGACGAGGTTGCCGCCGGCGACGCCGGTTTCAGCTCAATTACGAAGGTCGTGCGCCCGGGGTCGCTCTCAACGCTGAGCGATCCGCCCATCCGTTCAACTAGCTCGTGCGCAATTGCCAGCCCCAGGCCGGCGCCGCGCGTGCCGTCGGAGGTGTAGAACGGCTCAAAGGCGCGGTCGAGGTCACCGCGGGCAATACCTTTGCCGAAGTCGGTTACTGCGATCCGTGCGCCGTTGCCCGGCTTGCTGGCAGCGATGATCACGTCGGTCCCTTTCGGTGTATGGGCGACGGCGTTGTCGACAAGGATCCGGACAACCTGCGAGAGCCGCTGCGGGTCGCAGCTTGCGCGAACCGGCTCGGAGGGGATCCGCACTTCAAGCTGCGAATCATGGACCGCAAGAGCCGGCAGAAACTCGTTGGCGACGCCGGTCACTAGCTCGCCAAGGTCGGTCGTCACACGCTGCAGCTCGACTGCGCCAGCGTCGATTCGCGACAGGTCAAGCAGGTCGGTCGTCAGTTTCTCCAGCCGCGTTACGCCATCGCGCAGCTGGCTGAGGAAGCGTTGCCGGGTCGGTTCATCGAGCTGCTCATCTTCGAGCAGTTCGACGAATCCGCTGAGCGAGAAGATCGGCGTGCGCAGTTCGTGCGATGCAGTCGCGATGAAGCGGCGGCGGGCACTGTCGAGTTCGGCCAGCTGCGTCTGCATCGCTTCGAGCGCAGCGGCCAGCCGGCCCAGCTCATCGTCGTTGTCAACCGCAAAGCGGGCTGTCAGGTCGCCGCCGGCAACCTGGCGAGCTGTCTGCTCGAGCCGGCCAACGCGGCGGCCGAACGACAGCGCCACGAGGTAGCCAGCTGTTACGGCGGCAGCAAGGGCGATTAGTCCGGCCAGCAGAATCCGATTGCGGACCAGCGCGACGTTGCGTTCGACATCGCCAAGTGGGGCGGAGAAGACGAGCACGTCGCCCAGTACGCGGCGGCCGTTCTCAGGGTTCTTCGAAAAGAGCGGCAGCGCCGCCTCGGCAACGCGGCCGGTCGAGACCGACTCGACCGCTGTTGCCGTCTGGCCGGAGGAGATCGCTTCGAGCGCGGCAGGGAAGGAGAGGCTGCCAATCGAGCTGCGCAGGTCGGAGTCCGACTTGACGAATGGCGCTCCGGAATTGCTGGCGCCGCCGCCGGCGCCAATCAGCGTCACCCGCGCGTTCGCTTGATCGGCTGCGACGCGCACAGCGAGGTCGATCTGATCGACCGGCGCCGAGGCGGTCAGCTTGCTTGCGATCGGGCCGCTGAGCCGCTCGGCGTCGGCCGCTAGCTGTGCTGTGCGCTCATCGCTGAGGCTCGACTCAAGCTGCGGCACAACACCGACGTAGACGATCAGCATTGCGCCAAGCGTGATCGCGAAGAACAGTAGCGCCAGGCGATTGGCAATCGACTTGGGCTGGCGCATAATCAGCGCTCGCAGAAGCGGTAGCCGACGCCGCGCACCGTCAGGATGTATTGAGGGTCGCTGCTGTCGCTCTCAAGCTTCTCCCGCAGGTGACGAATGTGAACGTCGACGGTGCGGGGGTCGCGGTAGTCGCTGTTTCCCCAAACTTGGCTGAGCAGCTGGTCGCGGGCCCAGACGCGGCCAGGGCTGGTCGCCATCGCGAGCAGAATCTCGAACTCCACGAAGGTCAACTCGACCTGCTGCGAGCCGAGCGTCACACGCCGCTTCGGCGGATCGATCTTCAACTCGCCGCTGACGATCGGCTGCTCGTCGTTGCCTGCATCGTCGTCATCGCGTACGAGGCTTGAGCGGCGCAGTAGCGCCTTGACCCGGCTGCGGAATTCGCGCACCGAGAAGGGCTTTGTCATGTAGTCGTCGGCGCCGATCTCAAGGCCGACGATCTTGTCGATCTCCTCCGATTTGGCGGTCAGCATGATGATCGGCACTGAGCTGCGGGCGCGGATCCGCTGGCACAGCTCAAAGCCGTCCATCCGCGGCATCATCACGTCGAGCACAACGAGGTCGAAGCCTGACTCGCGGAACCGCTCCAGCCCTTCGCGGCCGTCGGTCGCCTGAACCACCTCGTAGCCATCCTGGCGGAGTGGAAAGGAGAGAAGCTCCTGGATCGACTGCTCGTCATCGACGAGCAGAATTCGCGCGGTCGGCTCTGTCATTTGCCCATCTCAGCGTAGGCGCTTTACCCTTAGCGGTCAGCAATGCTCGACCCGCGCATATACCGAGCAGCATTGATCCCGGTGCTGTTCGTCCTAATTATCGTCGCTTTCTCGCTTGAGAACCGGCCCGCTGCGCTGCGCTCGGAACTTGTTCCCGCGGCCTTTGACGGATCGCGCGCGGCGCGGCTAACGACCGAACTGGCCGATCAGTACCCGTCGCGGCGCCCCGGCAGCGCCGGTGATCAGGCGCTGGCAAGCCGCGTCGCGCAGGAGCTGCGCCGCGTGATGCCGCTGGTCAAGGTGCGCAGCACGGCGGTCAAAGACGCTGCGACCGTTGATGGCGACCGCGACCTAGTGACGGTCGAAGCCCAGCAGCCGGGTTCGGCATCCGGTGCGCGACTCGTGATCGTTGCGGCGCGCGACTCGCTCGCGCGGGGCGCGCCCGCCGCTCTCTCCGGCACCGCCGCGCTGATTGAGATCGCCCGCGCCGTGGCGCTGGCGCGGCCGCAGCGCTCAATCACGTTCGCCTCGGTCAGTGGCTCGACCGGCGGTCAGGCCGGGATTCGCGAGTTGGCCGAGCGGATTGAGAGGCCGGTCGATGCGATGCTCGTGCTCGGCGACATGGCGGGACCGCCGAGCAGCGACCAGTTTGTTGTCGGCTGGGCGGCAAGGTCGGGCGCTGCGCCGCTGGGCCTGACGCGCAGCGTTGCCGCCGCGCTTCGAGCCGAGACGGGGCTGAACGCGGCAACGCCACTGGCGCGTAATCAGCTGGCACGCTTTGCATTGCCGGTAACGGTTGGCCAGCAGGGGCCGCCAGTGACGGCTGGGATCCCGGCCGTGCTGCTGTCAGCCAGCGGCGAGCTGCCACCGCGCGCCGATGCGCCGATCGACTCGACTCGGCTGCAAGGTTTTGGCCGCGCTGCGCTGCGCACACTGACGGCGCTCGATCAGTCGGACAAGATCACCGCGTCCAGCCCGAGCTTGGAGATCTCGGTGACGCGCAAGGTGATGCCGCTGTGGGCAATTCGCCTGCTCATCGCGGCGCTGCTGCTGCCGGCACTATTGACCGCCGCCGATGGCTTTGCGCGGCTGCGGCGCGAGCGCTCTGGGGTAGCGCGTTGGATCGTCTGGGTGCTGGCGGCGGCGCTGCCGTTTGCCGCCGCAGCGATCTTCGTCCGGCTGCTCGGCCTGTTCGGCGCTATCAGCGCGACAGCGCCGCCGGCGTCGCCGGGGACGGTCGCCTTCGGGACTGCTGGCCTTGGCGTCGTGATCAGCGCCGCTGTGATCTTTGCACTGACGATGCTGATCGCGCGGCCACTAATCAACGGCGCGCTGACGGTCAGCGACAGCAGCGTCACTCCCGGCGCCGCGCTGGCTGTACCGCTCGTCACCTGCCTTGCCTCAGTCATCATCTGGGCGTTCAACCCATACGCCGCGCTATTGATGGTCCTGCCTGCCAACATCTGGCTGCTGGTACTGGCGCGCGAGCTGCCGCTTCGCCGTCGCTGGTCGCTGACGCTGATCCTGCTGAGCCTCGTACCTTTCCTGCTGGTCGGCGTCGTCTACCTAGAGCAGTTCGCCACGTCGATCCCTGAGCTGCTCTGGTTTGCCGTGCTGGCGCTGGCCGGCGGTACGCCACCGCTGCCGGTCGCGATCGGCTGGGCGATCGTCGCCGGCGCCGCCGCGGCGGCGCTGCTGAGGGTTATTCGCAGCGATCCAGCGGCCAGCCAGCCGGTTACCGTCCGCGGCCCGACCAGTTACGCTGGCCCTGGTTCGCTTGGCGCGGTTGAGTCAGCTCGGCGGCGCTGAACGCGGTTCGCCGATTCGGTGCTCGTAGCCGGCTAGCTCGACGCGGGCGCCGGCGGCATCGAAGAAGCAGGCTTCAGCCGGGCCGGCGATGACACTGCCGATCTTCAGCAAACGTTCGACCGAGGCTGCAGCCTGAGCTGGCAGGCAGGCGCACAGCTCGAAGTCTTCGCCGCCGCTGGCCGCCAGCTGCGGTGCGTCGCGGCCCAGCTCCTGCGCGACCTGCTCAACGCCTTCGGCCAGCGGCACCGCCGCCAGCTCGATTGCCAGCGTTACGCCGCTGCGTTGAGCGATCTGTTGCGCGTCGGTCGCCAGCCCGTCGGACAGGTCGATCAGTGCGTGGGCGCCTGCCTCCCGTAGCGCCGCGCCGCAGTCAAAGCGCGGCTCAGGCCGCAGGTGGGCGTCGATCAGTGACTGCGCCCACGGCTCGCCCAGCGACTTTGGCGCGCGCCCTTCCAGCAGTGCCAGCCCGGCGGTCGAGCGGCCGAGCGGCCCGCTGACGTAGATGCCGTCACCCGGCTGCGCGCCGTCGCGGCCGATCAACTGCTCACGCCGATCGGCCCAGCCAACCACCGTGACTGAGCAGAACAGCACCGGCGAACGGACTAGGTCGCCGCCGGCGATCGTCGTGCCGGTGCGCTGCGCCAGCGCCTCGACCGCGGCGGCCAGCATCAGCACATCGGCTTCGCTTAAGTCGTCGGGAATGCCGAGCGCCAAGTAGGCCTCGCCCGGCTCGGCTGCCATCGCTGCCAGATCGGAGAGCGCAGAGGCCAGAGCGCGGTGGCCGATGTCGGCGAAGCTGACGCGAGGGTTGTCACTGCGGAAGTGGACGCCATCGACTAGTGAGTCGACGCTGGTCACGCAGAAGGGCCGCGACTCGACAACCGAACAGTCGTCACCGATCCAGCCGACGTTGCGGCCGCCGCGCGCCGCGAACAGCTGTTCGAAGGCACTGATGAGCGACGTTTCGCTCACTAGCTACTCGTTAGCGGTGGCGGTAGACGATTCGCGCGCGATCAAGGTCGTAGGGCGAGACCTCAACGCGGACGCGGTCACCGGGCAGGATCCTGATCCGGTAGCGACGCATCTTGCCAGCAACGTGGCCGAGAACCAGGTGGCCGTTATCGAGTTTGACGCGGAACATCGCGTTTGGCAGCGCCTCAACGACGTCGCCCTCAAACTCGACTTTCTCTTCTTTGGCCATCGAAGCTGACCGTAGCAGGCGGATCGCCGGTCAGCCGGGGGTGACGCCGCCCGATCCGGGGTCGACCGGTGTTGGTGTCGGTGTTGGTGTTGGCTTCGGTGTTGGCTTCGGCTTCGGGACAGGTGTTGGCGTTGGCTTCGGGTTCGGCGGCGCCTCGTACTTCTTGTCCTTCTTCTTCTTGTCCTTCTTCTTGTCCTTGTCGAGTGGGTCGACTTCGGCGCCTGGTGCGCCCTCGGTCGCGTACTTGCCGGCGAATGGCAGGGAGACGAACGGCTCCTTCGGGTCGGGGAACGGATCGCAGGGCCGGTCGGCCATCGCGACCTGCATGAAGTTGCGCCAGATGCTGGCCGGCGCGCCCCCGCCGAACATTCCCGGCATTGACAGGGTCGAGTCGGCATGGCCGACCCAGACGGTGGTGTTGAGTGATGTCGTAAAGCCGTCAAACCAGGCGTCGGTGAAGTTGTCGGTCGTGCCGGTCTTGCCGGCGGTCGGGCAGCCCAGCTGGGCGGCGGTACCGGTGCCGCCCTGGACGTTCGCCTCCATCGCCTTGACCGCCTCGCTCGTCTGGCCGTCGGTGAAGACCTTTACGCGGTCGCGGCGACCGAGCGACGTGTCGACGCGGCCATCTGCGAACTCGACCTTTTTGATCGCCACCGCACGGATCCGCCAGCCGCCGTTATTGACGGTTACATAAGCGCGCGTCATCTCCAGTGGCGAGACGCCGCGCGTCAGGCCGCCGAGCCCTTCGGACGGGTAGGCGTCGAGCTTGCTGGTGATCCCCATGTCATAGGCGGTCTTGCGGACCTCCTCCGGCCCGACGTCAAGGTCGAGCTGCTGGAAGACGGTGTTGTCGGAGCGGACCAGCCCGTCGAAGATCGTCGTCGTGCCGCTGTAGCTTTTGTCGGCGGTCTGAACGTCGATCGGCGTTCCCGTCGCCTGATCGACGAACTTCAGCGGCTTTGAGACGTAGGTCGTTGAGTTGATGTCAACACCTTGGCGCAGCGCCGCCATCAGCACCATCACCTTGAAGGCCGAGCCCGGCTGCCGCTGACCCTGCGATGCGAGGTTGAACTTTGACTGCGAGTAGTCGCCGGACGAGGCCATCGCCTTGATGTAGCCGCTGTTCGGGTCGATTGAGACGAGCGCCGCCGAGGGGTCGGTGGGGTAGGGGAGCTGCCCGGCGATTGCATTGCGGGCTGCTTGCTGGAGTTTCAGGTCAACCGTTGTGTAGACCTTCATTCCGCCGGCGCGCACTCGTTCGGCGCCGTAACGTTTGATCAGCTCGCTGCGCACGTAGTCGAAGAAGTAGCCCTCACGGCGCTGCGCGAAGTAACGGTTGCTCTTGACGCCGAGCGGCGCTTTGATCGCCGCGTCGGCCTGCGCCGCCGTGATGTACTTCTGGTCGGCCATCTTGCTCAGCACCCGGTTGCGTCGCTCAAGCGCCAGCTCGGGCGCGAGGAACGGGTTGTACTGCGACGGCGCCTGCGGCAGCCCGGCCAGTAGTGCCGACTCGCTCAGCGTCAGCTCGCTGGCAGGCTTATCGAAGAAGACGCGTGCCGCGGCGCTGACGCCGACCGCTGTCTGGCCGCCGACCGTGCCGTAGGGAACGTTGTTCAGGTACGCAGTCAGGATCCACTTCTTGCCGGCCATGCCAGGGTGCTGCTGCTCGAGGTCGGTGGCCAGTCTGGCCTCGCGGATCTTGCGGTTGATCGTCCGTTCACGGCTGCCCTTGTAAAGGTTGCGGACCAGCTGCATCGTCAGCGTTGAGCCGCCCTGAACGGTTGCTCCGCTTGAGACATTCTCGACAGCCGCGCGCACGACGCCCTCGTAGTCAACGCCGTGGTGCAGGTAGAAGCGCCGATCTTCAATCGCGACCGTTGCCTGGCGCATCGATTCGGGCATCTCGGTCGACTCCACTGGGCTTCGCAACACGTCGCCCTGGATAAAACCGAGCCGCGTTCCGTCGGCGGCGTAGACAGCTGAAGTTGCGCCCTGCTCGGCCGGTTTCAGCTGACTGATCTTCGGTGCTGACGAGGCGACCGTTACGAGGTAGCCAAAACCGCCGAGAACGGCGAGGAATGCTGCCGCTCCGCCGACGGCAAGGAGTGCAAAGATCGCCCTTCCGACGCCGGATTGGCTGCGACGTCGACGAAGTTTGCGGGTGCGCAAGGACATCAGAAGTGGCCTTCGCCCCGAATGCCACGGAACCTCCAAAAAAGCCCCGATGAACACGGCGAAGAGAGCCGATTCTAGCCGACCGGGGCGCGGGCGCGCGCCGCTTCGGCTGCGCCCCCGCGCCGCTCGAGTGGCCGCGGCGCCACGAGCGCTAATCTTGCGGCCGATGTCCAGCGCTTTTTCCGAGCCGATCGTGACGCCCTTGCTTCACCCGCCGCCGCCGCGCCTGCCGGAGCTGCCTGAAGGAGTTGAGCCGACCCCGGTCGGGCCGCAGTGGCGCCCCTGGATGGCCTTCGCTGGATTGCTGATCGGCTTCGTTGGCGCGGCGTTCGGCGCGCTGATCTTGACACTCGGCGCGACCGTGATCAGTGGCGGAGGCTTCGACAGCAAGCTGATCTCGAATCCCTCCCCGGCCGTCAACATCCTTGCGACGGTGGTTCAGGACCTTTCTCTGATTGGCGCGGCGCTGCTCTTTGCGCGGCTCATCGCCCGGCCGCGGCCGTGGGACTTTGGCCTGCGCGGGACGCGCTTCTGGCCGGCCGTCGGTTGGGGGCTGCTGACCTGGGGCTGCTTCCTGATCGTGACGTTGGCATGGGTCAAGCTGGTCGGCGCCGACAACGCGAGCCAGAAGCTGCCGACCGAGCTGGGTGCTGACCGAAGCGATATTGCGCTGGCCAGCGTCGGTGTTCTGGTCTGCGTGATTGCGCCGATCGCTGAGGAGTTCTTCTTCCGCGGCTTCTTCTTCACGGCGCTGCGTTCATGGAAGGGAGTCTGGCCGGCAGCGATCATCACGGGGCTGGTCTTTGGCGGGATTCACGCCGGCTCGGCCGACATCGCATTCCTCGTACCGCTCGCGTTTTTCGGCTTTGCACTCTGCCTGCTTTATGCGCGGACCGGCTCGCTCTACCCCTGTATTGCGATCCATGCCGTCAACAACTCGATCGCTTTCAGCTCCTCTCAGGAATGGGGTTGGCAGATCGCGCCGGTGCTGATCGGCGCGCTGACGCTGATTGCGCTGCTGCTTTGGCTGGTGCGCCTGAAGGCGGGGCCAACCCCGGCCTGGGCGCTGAGCTGACGCAGTACAGGGGCGCCGCCCGTATAATCGACCGATGCCCAAGCGTCGAGTCCTACTCAGCTCACTAACCGCCGCCCTGGTCCTTGCAGCGCCGACCGCAGCCGCTGCGCAAGAGACCGTGCCGCCCGGCGCGGCGCCAGCGCCGGCAAAGACGACCGTCAAGCTGGCCTTCAACGGCCTCACCCAGCGGCAGGTGCTCGGCGGTGAGTCATGGAGTATCAAAGGGACGGTCAGCAGTTACATCGCCGGGCAGTCGATCGATCTGACGATCACGCGGCGCGGACGCAAGATTGTCAATCGCCGCTTGGCAATCCGCAATGAAGGCGGTGTTGGTCGCTTCACGCTGCCAATGAAACTCAGCGGCGCAGGCCGCCTAACGATCCGCGCCAGCCATGCCGCAACGGCTGAGATGGCGGCGACGCAGTCGCTCGCCTCGCACGTGACGGTGGTTGCCCGCTACGCGGCGCGCGGCTCGCGCGGGCTGGCCGTCAAGTACCTGCAGCGCCGCCTTTCGAAGCTCGGCTACGTCGTTGGCCGCCGCGGCTACTACGACGCGCGCACCGGGCGCGCTGTACTGGCTTTTCGCAAGGTCACGCGGATGGCGCGGACCTACACCGCCAGCGCTGAGGTCTTCCGCCGGCTGGCCAGCGGCGAGGGCCGCTTCAAGGTCCGCTACAAGAACCACGGCCGCCATGTTGAAATCGACCTCAAGCGTCAGGTGCTGGTGCTGATCAATCGCGGCAAGGCGGTGCGGATCTACCCGACCAGCTCCGGCAAGCCGTCAACGCCGACGATTCTCGGCAAGTACAGGATCTACAGGAAGGAGCCTGGAACAAATAATCTCAGGATGATCTATTCGACCTACTTCATCCGCGGCTACGCGATCCACGGCTACGCCAAGGTGCCGATCTACCCGGCCAGTAACGGTTGTCTGAGGCTGCCGCCGTCGGAGGCGATCTCGGTCTATAACTGGATCCGCATGGGCACCCGCGTCGACACCTACTAGCGCTAGTTTCTGAGTAATGGAGCCACGTGACCGCTTGATTGAGCAGCTTCGCGAGCATGCCTTGATCATCGGTGAGGTGACGCTGACGAGCGGCGCCGTGGCTCAGTACTACGTCGATTCAAAGCGCGCGATCATGCTGCCGGCAGGCTTCACTGCGCTCGGCCAGCTGGTCGCAGCGAAGGCCGCCGAGCTCGGCGCGACCGCCGTCGGCGGGATGACGATCGGCGCCGATCCGGTTGCCTGCTCGGCGCTGGCGGCGGGCGCCGACGTGAAGGCCTTCTTCGTCCGTAAGGAGGCCAAGCAGCACGGCCTTGCGCGGCAGATCGAAGGCCCGCCACTGGAGGCCGGAGAGCGCTGCCTGATCGTTGAGGATGTCGTTACCAGTGGCGGCTCGACGGTCCGCGCGATTGAGGCCGTGCGTGAAGCCGGGCACGAGATTGTTGGCGTCGTCGCGGTGCTCGACCGCCTAGCCGGCGGCGCCGCCGCGATCGAGGCCGCTGCGCAGGCTCCCTACACGGCGCTCAGCACAATCGACGACGTTTACCCGGACCGTCCCGACCGCTGAGCCGGGCGGAGCCTTAGTGCCCCGACCTGGATTCGAACCAGGGACCTTCTCCTTAGGAGGGAGACGCTCTATCCAGCTGAGCTATCGGGGCTTCCAGCCAGAAGGTTACGCCGCCGCAGCTCCTAGCTTGCTGGCGCCCCGTCTGCCGCCTCGTCGTCCTCATAGAGCGACTCGCGCGCCAGCTCGCGGCCGCCGCCGTCGTAGCAGGCAATCTCAAGCGTGTCGCCGCGGTAATCATCCGGCGCGAGCAGTGTGAAGCGGCGCTCGACCAGTTCGCACTGATCGACGCACAGGCCGGCCAGCTCGGCCGTTGCGATCTTCGCGTTAACTCGTGTTGGCTGCCCCCAGACGAGTGTCATCGCGGCAACCGAGTCGGTCTCGCCGCGCCAGCTGCCGACGACCTCCTCGCAGAGGTCGATCTGCCAGTCGGGGTTGTCGGCCGCGATCTCGCCTGTGACATCAGCGACCGCTGTCAGTTCGCTCTGCTCGTCGCCGGGGATGTGGGAGATGTAGCCGAAAAGCTCAAGTCCGGTTGAGCTGGCGGCGACGGCCGGAATGTAGCTGCGGCCGTGCCAGGTGCGCTCCGGGTACCAGGAGATCTCGCCCGGCTCGCCAACCTCAGTGTCGCCGTCCGGTTCGATCGCGGCGCAGGCCTCGGTGAAGGCCTCGGTTAGCCGCTGCGCCCAGCGGCCGGACGGTAGGTGTTCGTGCGGGGGTTCGGCAGCGAAGCGCGGAACCTGTCTTGGTTCAGGAGCCATCGGTAAAGCTTCGCAGGACTGCCCGCGTCAGGCGCTGCGGGCCGCCACTGATCGTTCGACCTCGAGCATCAGCGTGACCGGCCCATCATTGACCAGCTCGACCTCCATGATCGCGCCAAAGACGCCGCGCTGGGCGTTCAGCTGCTCGCAGAAGCGCTCGTAGAGCGGCTCGGCCAGCTGCGGCGGTGCGGCGCCGGTGAAGCTCGGCCGGTTGCCTTTGGCGGTATTCGCGTAGAGCGTGAACTGGCTAACGCAGAGCAGTTCGCGCTGGCCCAGCGGTTCGCTCATCTTGCCGTTCCCGTCGTCGAAGATCCGCAGCGCACGAACCTTTTCGGCAAGCTGGTCGCAGAGCTCTTCGTCATCGTCCGGCCCAACACCGAGCAGCACGCAGAGGCCGGGCCCGATCTGGCCGACTGTGGCGCCGTCAACGCGAACCGAGGCGCTGCTGACGCGTTGAACCAAGGCCCGCACGCGCCCAACCTACAGGCCAGCGGCCAGTGCGACGACGCTGGCGGCGACGATGACGATCCCTGTACTCCAAGCGATTGCGGCGAGGCTTGTCAGCGCGATCTCAATCAGCGGCCGGCGCAGGCAGCTGCTTGCTCATCCAGATGTGTTCAATGCCGGCGTCGTCGAACGGTTCGCCGTAGGGCTGGTAGCCGGCCTGCTCGTAGAGCGCTGCTACGTAACACTGCGCCGCCAGCGTGATCTGCTTGGCGCCGAGTCTTGCCGCCTGATCATCAGCTTCGCGCAGCATCGCTGCGGCGATTCCTTGACGGCGCGATTGCTGCTCGACTGCCATTCGACCGAGTTTGGCGCGCTCACGATCGACAACCAGTCGGCAGGTTGCGACGACCTTGCCACGATCAACAACGACGAGGTGCAGCGCTTCGGCGTCGAAGCGGTCGAGCTCCTCCTCGACTGGCACTCGCTGCTCTTCGACGAAGACGCTGAGCCGCAGCGCCAGCGCCTGATCAATCTCGTCCTGGTTGGCGGCCGGTCGCGCCGCCGCCGTCACTTTGCGCCTGCTGCGTAACGGTCGATGTCGGCGTTCAGGTCGGCGTCGCTGAGGTACGGGCCGGAGTGAACCAGCTGCCGCTTGCCGGACGGCGAGTAGAAGATCGTCGATGGCAGGCCGGCCAGCCGGTAGGCGTTGTAGATAACTCCGTCAGGGTCCTGATAGCTGGGGTAGGCGACGGGAAACTGCGCCAGCAGTCTGCGCGCCGCGGCGACGTTGTCTTTCAGGTCAACGCCGAGGAAGGCGACTTTGCTGCCGCGCTGAACGGAGACGCGGGCCAGCACCGGCATCTCTTGGCGGCAGGGCCCGCACCATGACGCCCAGACGTTGACGACGACCGGGTAACCGCGCAGCTCGCGCAGCCGCGCAGCAAGCGCCTTCGGCCCGCCCGGCAGCAGCTGCGCCGATTGCCGGTGCAGCGCCGCCAGTGCTGGCGGCGAGCCGGCCAGCCGGCGCTGGGACTCGGCTTGCCCGGGGATCGCGTCGGCCTGCTTACCTCCGTCGCTCTGCGGATTATCGGCCTGGCGCAGGCCGACGGCCAATACGACCACCAAAACGACGGCAGCAACGATTATCCCGGCGATCCGCATCCAGTCAGGATCGCACAATTGTGCGTTATACTCTGTCTTACGACGCGTCTGTCTCGCCTGCGAGACTTCCGTTGTTCGCTCCGGGAGGTACCCGGACTTGGGGGTTGTGTCGCCAGTACTTTGCGGCACTTCCCACCTTTTTATTGCTAACGCCAAGATGGCTGATTCCTAGTGGCCCAAGCGGCCGGACCGGTGATTACCGGCAAACAGATCGAGCGCGCTGAAGCGTTCACGTTGGAGCGCTTCGTCCATTCGGGCGAGGACGCTGACGTTGCGCTGGCGCCAGGATCGCCGCGTCACCGCGCCTTGCGGTCGGCGCTGGACGAGCTTGACGAGGGCGCGAAGCTGCCGTCAATCAAGTGGCGCCGTGCCTGGTCGCTGCTGCTCGGCCTAGAGCGGGTATTGAGCGAGGAGGAGCCTCATCTCGCCGACGGGACGACGCTAAACCCGCACCAAGTTGACGCGCTCTCAGGCACACTGACGGCGCTGCTCGCCGCACGGATGAAGCTTGACGACATTGAGATTGCCGAGCCGGTCTTCGAAGTTAACGGATCACTGGACGACGAGATCGTCACCGACGATGAGGAACTCGCCGCCGAGCTGGCTGCGCTCGACGAGGAACACGCCGAGGACGAGGACGATCCGGGCGACGAGCAGATCGACGAGCTTGAGGGTGAGGTCGACGAGGTTGAGGTCGATCCGATCGAAGCGCCGGAAGGGACCGACGAGGACATCGACGCCGAGGCGCTTGACGATCCCAACGCCGACAAGCGCTTTTGGTTTGAGCATGCAACCGGCGCCGGCAAGACGGTTGCTGCGATGGGCTTTGTTGAGGCTTCGCGGACCGGCGGCATCCTGATCCTGACGCACCGACGCAACCTTGTCGATCAGTTCAACGACGAGCTGCGCACGCGCGGCTACGAAAAGCGGATCTGCGGCGCGCTGCTTGGTGACGAGGGAGTCGACCTCGCCGGCCCGGTGACGGTTGAGACCTACCAGTGGTTTGTGCGCAACGCCGGCACAATCTCGAGCGCCTACACAATCGTCATCTGCGACGAGGCGCATACCGCGCTGGGCGAAAAGACCAGCGCCGCAATCCGCGAATGGACCGCCCCTGTCTTCATTGGCATGACGGCGACCGGTGCGCTGATCGCCCGCCACGTCACCGACCTTTTTCCAACCCAAACGTCGCGCTTTGATCTGGCACAGGCGGCGCGCCGCGGCGTGATTTCACCTTTGCGCTGCCTGCGGATCCCGCCCGGCCCGGGAGTGCGGACAATCGCCAACGTGCCGCTGCGTAAGGGCGAGGTTGACATCGAGTTTGATCAGGAGATGCTGGCTGAGCTGCTCGACCAGACGCCCTTCAACATGGCGATCGCCGACCTCTACAAGACGCGCTTCAACGGTGTTCCCGGCGTCGTTTACACGGCTGGCGTGAAGCATGCCTACAACGTCGCTGAGGCCTTCCGCAACCTCAACATCAAGGCCGAAGCGGTCTCCGGCGAAACGCCGAAGCGTCAGCTGGCCGAGATTCTGGCCCGCTACGAGGCCGGCGACATCGACGTGCTGGTTAACGCGCAGCTGCTGGCCGAGGGTTGGAACAGTCCGCGCGCAACGGTCTGCATGCACCTTGCTCCGACGGCGTCGAAGCGGATCTATCAGCAGCGCGTCGGCCGCGTGACGCGCCGTCACCCAGGCAAGGAAGCTGGCGTCGTCGTTGATTTTGTCCACCCGGCGACGCGTCACGACGACCCGGTTGTGACGCTCCACTCGTTGCTTGATCGCGACGTTTACCGCGGCGGCGCGATCGTCGTCGGTCCGGTCCGCCGTGGCCGCGGCCGCCGCGTTCGGGTTGAGCGGCGCGTGCTGCCGGTTACACCGGGTGAGGATCGCCGGCACGAAGTCTTTGAGCGTGAGCTGTGGCGAATCGGCGTTGAGAACCTTGATTACGGTGAGCAGCACATGTGGGCAGCGCTGGCCGGCGCCCGCGTCGCGCCAAGCGGCTGGCGCCGGGCCCGCGCGATGCTCCAGTTCGACCGCAGCGGCGAGCTGAAGCGCCGCTTCCTGTTGACCGTCGTTGAACGCAACGATCACGCTCAACTGCGGATCCGCGCGCTGCAGGAGATCGCGGCGCTGAAGGATCCCGAGGCATTTGACCTAGCAGTCGACATGATCGAGGACTGGACTAAGGATCAGCGCCGAGAGGCCGCCAAAGTCTGTCTGCAGGCGCTTGCCGACAAGCGGATCGGCGGCCGCGATCAGGCGACCGGCTGGATTTGGCGGCTGGCCGACTACACGCGTGAGGTGCACGAGCAGTACGCCGTCCAGCGCTGGCCTGAGACAAAGCGGCTGCTCGGCCTGCTGGTCAACTCTTCGGGCGGAGCGCACGCCCGCAATGCGCGCCGGCTGGTGCAGTCGATCCGTGAGCAGGACCGCCGCTTGCAGGTTGCGATTCTTGCCGCTGCGGTTGCCCATACGCCGGAGGCCGAGGAGGTGCTGCGCGGCGCCCGCACGCGGCTGGCGCGCAAGCCCGGCGCTTGTTCACGCGAGCTGCTGCGTAACTTCCCGAAAGGCAAGGGCCGCCGTCCGCGCCGTCGCCGTCGTCGCCCGTCCGCCAATGGCGCCAAGTCGCCGTCGGCCAACGGCACGGGCGCCGACGTTTCGGCTCAGCCGCACGACGCGCCTGCCGAGCAGCCGGATCGTTCAGGCGGCTCTGAAGACCAGGCCGCCGCTTAGCGGTGCGCTGTCGTCAGGTGCACTTCGCCGGCGTTCAGCTTGAGTCGCTGTCCGCTTGAAGTTTCGACTATCAGTGCGCCCTCGCTGTCAACTCCCTGCGCAACTCCGCTCGCCTCACCGCTGGCGTCCTGCCAGCTGATCTGCTGGCCGCGCAGCGCGTCGCGCGCCTGCCAGCGGCCAAGCAGCTCGGCCGGTGCGAGCAGCAGGCAGCGCTGCAGCGCTTCGACGAGCTCGGCGATCACGGCCTCGCGATCGTCGCTCGTCAGTCCCAGCGTCGCGGCCGTGCTGCGCAGCTCGTCCGGCAGCTGATCAAGCCGCAGCGCAACATTGACGCCGATGCCGACAACCGCCCATCGCTGCTGGGGGCGCGCTTCGCAAAGGATTCCGGCGACCTTGCCGATCCGCCCGTCGTCGCCAGCCAGCAGAATGTCATTTGGCCACTTGATCCTGGCCTGCGGGCCGCAGGCCTCGGCGACGGCGACGGCAGCGATCAGCGGCAGCAGCGCCGGCGGCTCGCGGATGATCAGCGAGATCAGCGCCGCGCTCTGCGCCGGCGCGACCCACTGGCGCCCCTGTCGGCCGCGGCCGCCGCTCTGAAGGTCGGCGCTGACCAGTGTGCCGTGCGGCGCACCACGCTCTGCAAGCTCGCGTGCCCGGTCGTTCGTTGAGCCAACCTCGCGCAGCTGCAAGCGCGGCGATCCAAGCTGGCTCATCGGGCGATGATGCGGACCTCGTCGTCGAGCGCCAGGCCCAGCGCCTCGGCCGCCGAGCCGCGGTTGACCGCCAGCGCCAGCGAGCGGTAGGAGTCCTCGTAAGCCAATAGTGCGCCGGGTTGTACCTCGACGTAGCTGGTGACGTAGGGGGCTGACCGTCCATTGACCTCCAGCTGCTGCCCGAGACTCAGCCCGAAGCCTGCCAGTTCGTCATGTTCGACGTCGAGCGTTACGTTGCCATAGGTGTCAATGATCAGCACGTGCGCGATCAACTGATCGCCTTCGGCTTGCGCCAGCGGCATCTCCAGCAGCTCAACTTCGGCCGGATCGATTGGCAGGCCGCAGTTGGCGATGTCGGCGCCGGCGGCAAGCTGCGCGGCGACCGGGGCGAAGATGTCGCGGCCGTGGAAGGTTGGCGAGACCGGTTGCAGCCGGTGGGCTGAGAGCGAGATTTCAACAGCCTCAGCGATCCCGCCGAAGTACTGCACGGCGAGCGACAGCAGCCCGTTGTCGGGGCCGACGAACAGTCGGTCATCTTCGGCCGAGCGCAGCGCGAGTGCGCGCCGCTTGCCGCCGACCCGTGCGTCGACCACGGCGAGGTGGACGCCGGCAGCGAAGTACGGCAGCGAGCGCCGCAGGATCAGTGCGCCGCTGCGCACATCGTGGCGCTCAATCCCGTGCGTGATGTCGATCAGCTGGCTCTGCGGCGCGCCCTGAGCAATCACCGAGTGGCAGACGCCGACAAACTCGTCGGCGTAGCCGTAGTCGCTTAGAAAGCTGACCGGGAGTGACATCGGTTAGCGGGTTGCCGCTTTGCTGGGTTTGCCGCGCACCGCGCGAACCTACCTGCTGGCGACCTCTGCCAACAATGCTTCGACCAGTCCGTCCGGTGTGTGCTCGCTTGCCTCGAGCGAGGGCTGGTAGCCCAGCTCGGTCAACTGCGCGCTGGTTACCGGCCCGATTGAGACCAGCCGTGGACCGTCCAGCGTGCCGGCCGCGGCGTGAAAGAAGCGCGCCGATGAGGCCGACGTGAAGGTCGCGTAGTCGGCGCCGAGCGCCGCCGTACGGGCCGCCCGGTCGAGCGGCTCGGCGACCGTTCGATATAGCGCCAGCAGGTCAACTTCGACGCCGCGCTGGCGCAGCGAATCCTCAAGTACACCGCGGGCCTCCTCGGCGCGGGCGATCAGCGCCCGCTTGATCGGAAGGTCGGCCAGCGCCTCGATCAGCGCCTCGGCGACTGAGCGCTCAGGCACGATGTCGGCCTCGATCCCGTGGCTGCGCAGCGCGCGCGCCGTGCCGGGGCCGATCGCCGCGACGTTAAGCCCGGCCAGCTGGCGCGCGTCGTGCAGCGCCGCGAACAGCTGATCGGCTCCGTTCGGGCTGGTCACGCAGAGCAGGTCGTAATCGCTCAAATCCGGCAGCGGCGGGTTGAGTGGTTCGATCCTGATCGCCGGTGTCTCTATCACTTCGGCGCCAAGCTCGGCAAGGCGCGCCGCCAGCGCGCTGGCCTGCGCGCGCGCGCGCGTCACGGCGACGCTTACACCGGCCAGCGGCCGCGCGGCGCTGCGCCAGTTGATCTGCTCGCCCAGCGCGGCGACGTCGCCGACGACGGTGATCGCCGGTGCGCTGATCGAATGCTGCTCGGCCAACTGCGCGATCGTCGCCAGCGTTCCCGTTACTTCCCGCTGCCCGGGGAAGCTGCCGCGCTCAATCACTGCTGCCGGTTGCTCGGCCGGACGGCCACAGGCGATCAGCTGTTCAGCGATCCGTTCGAGGCTGTGAACCCCCATGTAGAAGACCAAAGTTCCGGGGAAGGCTGCCAGCGCCGGCCAGTCGATCTGCGTCTGGGGCTTGTCGGGGTTCTCGTGACCGGTGATCAAGGCAACGGCGCTGCTGACGCCACGTTGCGTCACCGGAATGCCGGCGTAGGCGGGCGCCGCGATCCCTGAGGTGACGCCCGGCACGACCTCGACCGCGATGCCGCGCTCAAGGCAGGCGATCGCCTCCTCGCCGCCGCGGCCGAAGACAAACGGGTCGCCGCCCTTCAATCGCACGACGCTGCGCCCCGCCAGTGCGTGCTCTACCAGCAGCTCGTTGGTTAGCTCTTGGGGCACCTGCGCGCCGCCGCCGACCTTGCCGACGTCGATCAGCTCAGCGTCACTGCGCGCCCGCTCCAGCGCCCGCGCAGCGATCAGCTGATCGTGCAGCACCACGTCGGCGCTGGCCAGCAGTTCGGCGGCGCGCAGCGTCAGCAATCCTTCGTCGCCTGGGCCGGCGCCGACAAGGTAGACGGTTCCCGGCCTGGCAGCGCTCATCGGCCCAGCACCTCGTTCGCGCCGGCCGACAGCAGCCGCTCGCCGACTTCGCGGCCCAGTAGCTGCGGATCAGGCCGGCCACCGCTGACCGTCAGCTGATCGCGCAGCCAAACCGATCCGTCGATGCGACCGACGAAGGCGGCGAGCGTCATTGCTTCGCCGTCGAGTGTTGCGTGGGCGCCAACCGGCGTCCCGCAGTCGGCGCCGAGCGTTTGAATCAGTGCCCGCTCGGCGTCAAGGCAACGGTGGCTGGCAGCGTCATCGAGCGCTGCTGCGATCGCGATTGACTGCTGGTCGTCGGCGCGCGCCGTGATTGCCAAAGTTCCCTGACCTGCTGCCGGGATTAACTGATCGAGCACGGCGCCGGCCTCTTCACTGCGCTGAAGTCGCTGCAAACCGGCGAAGGCGATCACGATCGCGTCGTAGTCGCCGCTGGCGAGCGCCGCCAGTCGGGTATCGACATTGCCGTGAAGATCGACTAGCTGAAGATCGTCGCGTAGCGCGCGCAGCTGCGCTGTGCGCCGCAGCGAGCTGGTGCCGACGCGGGCGCCGCTTGGCAGCTGATCAATTGCTCCAGCGCCGCAGAGCGCATCGAACGGATTGGCACGCGCCGGCGTCGCGGCGATCACCAGTCCCGCCGCCAATTCGGCCGGCAGGTCTTTGGCGGAGTGCACGGCCAGATCAATCCGCCGGTCGAGTAGCGCTTCGTCGAGTTCACGAACCCAGCGCTCCTTGTCGTCCCGATCGTCGTGGCCGCGATCGCCGCTGGTTGTAATCGTCTGTAGCTCGGCGCCGTCGATTGCTGCCGCGACCGTTGTTGCCTGCGCCAGCGCCAGTGCGCTGCCGCGGCTACCGAGCTTCACGATCGACGCCGCAGCGGGCGGACCTCCGCGGCCTGACCGAAGTCATCGTCGGCCGCTGCGGCGCTGGCACCGGCGGCCTCCTCGGGCACTTCATCAAGGCCAAAGAGCTCACGCAGTACAGCGATCCGACCGTGGCCACCGCTCTGCTCGAGCGCTTTCGTGCGGATTGTTGGCTCATGCAGCAGCCGCTGCATCACGGCGCGCGCGACGGCCTCGATCCGCGCCACGTCGCGCGACGAGACGCTCTCCCAGCGGCCGTCGTTCTCAGCCAAGACCTGCTCGACGATTGCTGATCCGTGCTCGCGCAGCGCGGCGATCGTTGGCGTTGCGCCCTGCTGGGCCATCCAGCCGGAAAAGCGTGTGATCTCATCCTCGATGATCTCGCTGGCCTGCTCGCGCTCGCCTTCGCGCACCTCCAGGTTGCGCGCCGCGGCGCTTTGAAGGTCGTCCATGTTCAGAACTCGCACGCCGGGAATCGCGTTGCAGCTGTCCTCAATGTCGCGCGGCACGGCGATGTCGATCAGCAGCAGCGGCCTGCCGTCGCGCGCCAGCATTATCTGCTCAAGTTCGCTGGCGCCAACTATTGGGTGCGGCGAGGAGGTTGAGGCAACGACGATGTCAGCTTCCAGCATCCGCTGCGGCAGCTCGTCCAGTGAGCCAACACCGCCGCCAAAGCGCTGCGCCAGTTCGCGCGCCCGCTCAATCCGCCGGTTGGCGACGAAGAGCGTCGTCACGCCCTGCTCGCTCAGCGCGCGGGCTGTCAGCTCGGCGGTTTCGCCGGCGCCGATCACAACAACGTTCTTCTCGCCAAGTTCGCCGACCGTCTCGCGCGCCAAGGCGACGGCGACCGACGGAACGCTGACGCGCGCCGTGCCCAGCGCAGTCTCGCTGCGGACCCGCTTGCCGGCTTGCAGTGCGGCGCGGAAGAGGCGGTTTGTGAACGGGCCGGTCGTGCCGGCGCCGAGCGCTGTCTCGTAGGCGCGGCGAACCTGACCCTGAACCTCATTCTCACCGACGATCATCGAGTCGAGCCCGGCCGTGACGCTGAACAGGTGCCGCGCGGCGTCGCAGTTGCGCGGCGAGTAGACGATCTCGACTAGCTCGGTCGGCCGGATCCCGGCGCGGCCGGCCAGCTTGCTCAGCAGCACGCTCTCGGCCTCGACCGCGTTGCGGGCGACGATGTAGACCTCGGTCCGGTTGCAGGTCGAGATCACGACGGCCTCGCGCAGGTCGTCGTTGCTGACGAGGTCGCGGATAAACCGCTCAGCCTCGTTCTCGCTTAACGCAACGCGCTCACGTAGCGCGACCGGCGCCGTTTTGTGCGAGATGCCGATTGTCAGCAGTTCGCTCACTGCCTGACTGCCTGGCCTTCGCTCTCGTCGGTCGCTATTGCGTCGGCGCGCTCGTTGGCAAGCACCAGTAGCTCAGCCAGTTCGCGTTCAACGCGCGCCGCGCGGATCGCCATGATCACGAGATAAATCAGCAGGATCGCCAAGAATACGAGGTAGGCGGCCGCTACATAGCCGGTGTTCGGGGGCAGTGTCTGCGTCATGTCGCGGAGATCCTTGGCGCCGCCGTGCGGGCAGTTGATCCTTCATCCCGCTCGCCGCTAATGCTGCGGCGCAGCGCCTTTAGCTGCGCGCGGCTCTGCTTCGCCGTCATCTCGTACTTGCAGATCGTGATGAACAGCAGTGTGATCCCGAGCAGCGCGCTGTAGAAGGCGATCTGCATGTCATTTGGCAGCGAACCGCCGGAGCTGCCAAGCACGCGCGGGTGGATCAGCGGGCTGGCGAGCCGGACGGCGATGAAGTTGACCGGCACAAAGACGCCGGCGATCACGGCGAAGACCGCTGCGTAGCGGGCTTGGCGTTCAGGGTCCTCGATCGAGAAGCGCAGCGGCTGGTAGGTGCAATAGAGCAGAAAGACGATCAGGAACGAGACCAGTGTCGGCTCGCCCCAGACCCACCACTGACCCCAGGACACCTTCGCCCAGATTGATCCGCTGAGCAGCGCGCCAATGCCGAAGATCAGCGCCTGGTGGATTGCCGTGTAAGAGCGCAGGTCGTGGCGCGAGTCGCCGCTGCGTAGGTACTGCACAGCAAAGATGCCGCCGAAGACGAAACCGCCGAGCGTGACGATTGCCAGCGGCGCATGGATGTAGAAGATCTTCTGTGAGAAGCCCTGGTCGGCCTCGAGTGGTGCGTAGAAGAAGGCCAGCGCGATCGACGCCGTCAGGATGATCGCCGTCGCGATTGCGAGGCCCGTCATCCATCGTCCGTAAAGCGGTTTCGTCGTTGGCATCGTTCAGTCTTCAACCAGATAGTCAAATAGGGCGTAAGCAAGCAGCCCGAAGATCAGATCGTACAACCCCAGCAGCACTAGCCAGCGGCCGGCGAGCGTCCCTGCGCCGAGGCTCAGCAGCGGCTCGCAGGCACGCGTTGCCCCGATCACGATCGGAATCAGCAGCGGCAGCGCGAGGATTGAGCTGATCAGGTCGCGCGCCCGCGTCTGAATCGCGATCGCCGCGACCAGCGTGCCGACCAGCGCGATGCCGATGTCGGCGAGCACGATCACCAGCACAATCGAGGCCCACTGGCCAACGCTCGGCGTCGGGCCCAGCAGCAGCACGGCGAACAGCAGGCTGGCCAGCAGGCCGACAATCAGCAGGAAGGCCAGCAGCGCCAGCGCCTTGGCGATCAGCAGCGAGCTGCGCTCAACCGGCGCCAGCAGAAAGCCATCGAGGCCACCCTCCTCGCTGTCAGCGACGAAAAGGCGGCCGATCCCCAGCAGCGCTGCCAGCGTCAGCGTTACCCACAGCACACCTGACGCCAAAGCCCCGGCCAGCTCGTCCCGGCCCAGCGCGAAATGGAAGATCACAAACGCTGTCGCGCAGAACAGTGCCATCGCCGTCAGTGTTTGTGGTGCACGGCGCTCCAGCTTCAGCTCCTTCGAGAGGACAGCGCCGGCGGCGCGCAGCGTTGACGGTGGGCGGGCAGTGCTCATCGGTAGAGCTCGGCAATCTGCTCGGCGTTTAGCTGCTCGGCGGTGGCCAGCAACACGACGCTGCCGCCGCGCAGCCCCAGTACAAGATCGGCTTCGGCAAGGCCACCGGACGGGTCGTGGCTGGCGATCACACGGCTGCGACCGGCGGCGACGCCGATCAGCGGCTCGACCAGATCAACCGCCGCCGGGTCGAGGTTGGAGCGCGGCTCGTCGAGCAGCAGCAGCTGTGGTTCGTGCAGTACGGCGCGGCAGATCGCGAGGCGCTGCAGCATCCCGCGTGAGAAGCCGGCGACGCGCTCATCGCCGCGGCTGCTCAGGCCGGTCTGCTCGAGTAGCGCTTCAATCCGCTGCTGCGGCTTTGCGACGCCGTGCAGACGGGCGTGGTAGGCAAGGTTTTCGCGTGCGCTTAGGTCGCCGTAGCAGAGCGATTGGTGGCCGAGGAAGCCGGTCTTTGCCCGCACCTGCCAGCCGTCGCTGCGCAGCTCGCTGCCAAGTACGCTGACCGTCCCTTCGCTTGGCGCCAGCAGCGTTGCGAGGATGCGCAGCAGCGTTGTCTTGCCAGCGCCGTTGGGGCCGAAGACGACCAGCGTCTGGCCTTGCTCAAGGCTCAGTGTTACGTCGTCGAGCGCGCGCCGGTCGCCGTAGCGGCGGACGAGGCCGTCGCAGACGACGGCCGGCTCAGTGTTCGCCATCGCTGCGGCCACCGCGGCGGCCAATCTGGCGCAAGGCGTGACCGAGGATCGGCGCGAGCATGGGGCGCTCGATCACCGCCTCGCTTGCTTCCGGCGTCACGTCGTCGGGCGTCAGCCCGGTGCCGCCGCTGGTCAGCACTACGTCGAAACCGTCAGCGACAAGTTGGCGCAGCCGCTCTTCTCAAGCAGTTCGATCCGCTCGATCGCGACGCCGCGCTCAAGCGTCAGCGGGTGGCAGAGCGGGATCAGCTCAGCGGTTCGCTTGGCGGCCATCAGGCCGGTGATCCGTGCTTCGCCGTCCTCGTTTAGATGAGTTAGTCGACTCACCGGGCGAGCCTAGCGTGGGCCTGCCTTTTAGGCGGGCGCGTGTGTGCGCTGCGCGGCGGCGATCAGGTCCTGCACAGCGGCCACGTCGTTGTCGCGCAGCAGCTCGATCGGGTCGGGCTCGCCGCCGACGATCTCCTCAAAGAAGGCTTTGCGGTCCTGGTAGGTCGGCAGCGTGCCCTTGGCCCAGCCGCGAGCTTCGTTCAGCATGATTGCCAGCTGCGCGTACTCCTCGCCGAACAGCCCTGCGATCTCACGCTTCATCCGCTTTGCCAGCGCCGGTGATGCGCCGGCCGTTGAGATCGCGATTGCCAGCGGCCCGGTGCGGACGATTGCCGGCAGGATGAAGTTGCAGAGCGGCGGAACATCAACGATGTTGACAAGCATCGCGCGCTTCTCGGCGTCCTCGTAGATCCGGATGTTGGTCTCGGTTGAGTCGGTACAGGCGATCACGATGAAAACGGCTTCGAGGTCGGCCGGCCCGGCGTAGTCGCGCTGCTCCCAGGCGATAGAGCCTTCCGCCGCCAGCGCCTCAAGCTCTGGCCCGGCGTCGGGCGAGATAACGGTCACGTCGCCGCCGCAGGCCAGCAGCCCTTCGCTCTTCTCAAGCCCTATAAATCCTCCGCCAATCACGACGCAGCGGCGCCCTTTCAGCTTCAGGCAGGCGATATAGAACGGTGTTTCGAGCATCTCCTTGACGCAGGTTTGGTCACAGATCCCTTTGTCGAACTGACAGACGCACTCTTTTCCGGCGTAGGCGGCGGCAGGCATCGTCGCTCCAGCGTAGAGGCTTGCATCTTCTTTACCGGGGGCCAACCGTTCACAGCGCAACGCGATTCATGCCTGGTGCGCCATCTGCGGGATCTTCGCAGCGTCGGCCGTCAAGGCTCGTTTAGGATCGGTGAATGGATCAGCTCGGCCTTTCCGCCACGACCTTGCTCAGCCGGCTGATCCGCCATAACACCGTCAATCCGCCCGGAAATGAGCGGCCACTGCAGGAAGAGCTGGCGGCCGACCTGAAGGCTGCTGGCTTCGAAGTGACGCTTGTCGGGCAGAGCGAAGCGCGCCCCAACCTTGTTGCGCGGCTGCGCGGCGCCGCCGACGGGCCGACGCTCTGCCTGATGTCACACGTCGACACGGTTCTCGCCAACGCTGAAGAGTGGAGCCATGATCCGTGGTGCGGCGAGCTGATCGACGGCGAGCTGTGGGGCCGCGGTGCGCTCGACATGAAGTCGCAGACGGCGGCCGAGGTTGCGGCGGCGATTGAGCTGGCGCAGAGCGGCTGGCGGCCGGCGGCCGGCGACCTGCTGATCGTCGCGCTCGTTGATGAGGAGACCGGCGGCGACGAGGGCGTCGCTTGGCTCTGCGAAAAGCATCCCGATCTGGTGCGCTGCGACTACTCACTGAACGAGGGTGCCGGCGCCGTCTTCGAGCTCGACGGTGAGCGGTTATACGGCGTCTGTGTTGCCGAGAAGGGCGTCTGCCGTTTTACCGTCACGACCGATGGCGTTGCCGGCCATGCCAGTAACCCGCGCTTTGGTGACAACGCGCTGTTGAAGCTGGCGCCGCTGATCAGCGCGCTGGGCGACTGGCAGCCGGTCTACGACCTGACCGATGCGCCGCGCGCGCTGCTGGCGGCGCTCGGCGCGCCGGTTGAAGGCGACGACGCTGCGGCCGCGCTGGCGGCGCTACGCGGCCGCGAGCCGTTGCTGGCGGCATTCATTGAACCGATGCTCGGCGTGACCTTCGCGCCAACGATCGTCTCGGCCTCGGAGAAGATCAACGTGCTGCCGTCGCGGGCCGAGCTGCGCGTTGACTGCCGCACGCCGCCCGGCCTTGGCGAAGAGCTGGTTCGTCAGCGTGTTGCGCAGGCGCTTGGCAGCGACGGTTATCGGCTGCAGTTCACCGAGCAGACAATCGGCAACGGCTCGGCGCTCGAAAGCCCGCTGATGGACGCGATCAGCGGCTGGGTTGAGCGGCAGGATCCCGGCGCTCGGACGGTGCCGGTTGTAATGCCAGCCTTTTCCGACTCGCGCACGATTCGCGCCAGCTTCCCGGATTGCGTCGCCTACGGCTTCTTCCCGATGCGCCACACCTCGCTGGCGCAGATGTGGCCGCTGATCCATGCGCCCGATGAGCGGATCGACGTGCGCGACTTGGCGTTCGCCGCGCACTGCTTCAAGGACCTCACGCTGGAGCTGCTGGGCACGGCTTCGTAGACTGCGCAGCAGGATGTTTGATCGAATCGACCATGTCGGGATTGCCGTTGAGGCGATCGACCCGGCGCTTGTGCTCTACGAAGACTCGTTTGGGCTGACGCTCGTCCACCGCGAAATCGTCGAAGAGCAGGGCGTTGAGGCCGTTCTGCTCGACCTTGGTGAGAATCACATTGAGCTTCTGGCGCCGCTCGACGCCGATACTCCGGTCGGCCGCTTCCTTGCGCGCAGCGGCCCCGGGATCCATCACATCGCCTACCAGGTCAGCGATATCGAAGCCGCGCTTGCTCAGCTTCAGGCTGCCGGTATCGAGCTGATTGACAAGCAGCCGCGGATCGGGATCCGCGGCTCGCGCGTAGCTTTCGCCCACCCCAAATACACCGGCGGCGTTCTGACTGAGATCGTCGAGCCGGCGGAGGTTCACTGATGGCCGAGGAAACAGAGAGTCGTGAGAGCGTTGTACTGGGACTGAAGGGCGGCGGTACGCTGCCGCTGAAGCTCGCTGCAGACGAACGCAAGAAGCTCTTTGACGGGCTCGAGAAGGGCAACTGGCTGGAGCTCGACGATCAGGATGGGCCGGTCCGCGTTGACTGCTCGCAGGTCGTTTACGTGCGTAGCGAACACGAAGAGCACAGCGTTGGCTTTGGCGTCGGCTAGCCCGCGCGCGGGCTGCGCCGAACTGCCCGCTCAGGCCGCCAAGTGATGAAGGTCGGAATCATCGGCATGCCCAACGCCGGCAAGTCGTCGCTCTTCAACGCGCTGACGCGGGCCGGCGCGCAGGCCGCCAATTACCCGTTTACGACAATCGAGCCGAACGTTGCCGTCGTGCCGGTCGAGGACGAGCGGATCGAGCGGGTTGCCGCGACCGTCGGCGCCTCCGAGATTGTTTGGGACACGATCGCCTTCCACGACATCGCCGGTCTCGTCGCCGGAGCCCACAAGGGCGAAGGGCTCGGCAACCAGTTCCTTGCCAACATCCGCGAAACCGACGCGCTGCTGCACGTCGTGCGCGTCCACGGCGACTCCAATGTGATCCATTCCGAAGGCAGCGTTGATCCGCAGCGCGACATTGAGATCATCGAGACGGAGCTGATCTTCGCCGACCTTGAGCAGGCCGAGCGGCGTCACCAGCGGGTCGCGCGCGAAGCACGCGGCGGCGACTCGCATGCGATCGCGCAGGAGCAGTGGCTTGCCGCCGTGATTGAGGCGCTCAGCGGCGGCCGTCCGGCCCGCACCGTGCCGCTGCCCGATGACGCGCCGGACGCGATGCGGCTGCTGGCGCCGCTGACCGGCAAGCCGGTGCTGTTCGTCGCCAACGTTGATGAGGGCGACGGCGAGCTGCCGGCCGCTGTTGCCGAGCACGCCGCGGCGCAGCGTGCTGGCGCTGTCGCGCTTTCAGCGCGGCTGGAGGCTGAGCTGTCGGAGCTGAGCGACGAGGATGCCGCGGCAATGCGCGCCGACCTGCAGCTCAACGCGTCTGGGTTGGAGCTCGTTGTCAGCGGCGCCTTCCAGCTGCTGGAGCTGATCGCCTTCTTCACCGCCGGCGAGGCGAAGCCGGCGCAGTCCTGGCATCTGAAGCGCGGCTCGACCGCCTGGGACGCCGCCGGCGCGATCCACAGCGACATCCAGAAGGGCTTTGTTCGCGCTGAGATCATCGGCTGCGAGGCGCTGGTCGAGGCCGGCGGTTACAGCGCCGCGCGCGAGCGCGGCACGCTGCGCACCGAAGGCCGCGACTACCTCGTCGCCGACGGCGACGTGATCACCGTCAACTTCACGCCCTAGCGCTCAGCGCTGCTCGAGCCGCTCGGCCAGGCGCCCCATCCCCAGCTGCCGCGCCGCCGCCGCGCCACCAGCTGCGTTTAGCGCCGCATCCTTCGGTCGTTTCAGCTTCACCGGCTGCAGCGTTGCAATCTCTTTAGAACAGCGCAGCAGCGCTGCTGCGCCCTTCTCGCCGATCCCTTTGGCTCCTGGAATTCCGTCCGACCGGTCGCCGCGCAGCGCGATCAGGTCGGCGATCTGCTGCGGCCTGACGCCGCTGCGCTGCTGCACTTCGGCCGGGCCGATCAGCTGCGGCCCGCCGCGCGCCGCTTTCCACAGATAAGGGGGGACTGAGAGTCGCCAAGAACGTCCTTTAAGCAGTCTTAGAAGAAGAACAGTCGTCCCAGCTAACGCCTTCAAGAACTACTGAACAGCAGCACCTAGAAAGGGGACGAGACGAAAGGCGCAGGAACACTGGTTCGAGCCCAGTATCGCCCACTCAGGTAACCGGCACAGATGTTGGGCATGGCGAAGTGGGAGGCTTCGTGTGTCTCTGCACGCTGGCCGCAGTGAATCGGCGCGCAGTCGCTTCTCGGTGGAGTAGGTTGTGCGTCCACCCACTTTGCCTGCCGTGAGCCGGCATTTTTGCTGTCACGCGGTCTGCTTACCGTTCGCGCCTTCGCGGACGTGACAAGGATGCCCACGCGATGATTGTCAGCCGCAAGATTTCCGTTCAAGCCGCTACTGCCTTACTGGCCGCGTTCGCTGCGGTCATGCTGTTCGCAGCGATGCCAAGCCCCGCCGCTGCCCTCAACTGGTCGCCGGCAACAGATTTGTCGGCCGGCCCCGCTAATGACGCCGGCGACGCGCAGGTTGCGGTTGCTGTTGATGGCGCCACAACCGTCGTTTGGACCCGCAGCAATGGTGTCAACAACATTGTTCAGGCGCGTACACGCCTAGCGGGATCAAGCAGGTTTGGTGACGTTGTAAATCTATCCGCCGCGGGAGATCATGCTTATAATCCGCAGGTTGCGGTTGCTGTTGATGGCACCACAACCGTCGTTTGGTCCCGCAGCAACGATGTTGGCAGCATTATTTGGGCGCGTACGCGCCCGGCGGGATTGGGCAGCACGTTTCGCGGCGCTGTGAACCTGTCTGCCGACCAGCAGGATGCTTACTACGATCCGCAGGTTGCGGTTGCTGCTAATGGCGCCACAACCGTCGTTTGGAACCGCAGCAATGGTGTCAACAACATTATTCAGGCGCGCACGCGCCCGGCAGGATCAATCATATTTGCTGCCGTTGAGAACCTGTCCGCCGGGGGGCAGGATGCTTACGATCCGCAGGTTGCGGTTGCTGCTGCTGGCGCCACAACCGTCGTTTGGACCCGCAGCGGTGGTCCCCACAACATTGTTCAGGCGCGTACGCGCCCGGCGGGATCA
>JBCJRT010000015.1:0-28944 GCA_039745115.1 Solirubrobacteraceae bacterium | reverse complement strand
CCAAGCTGGGCACCACCTCACTGAAGATCGCTACAACAAAGCTCCGGTCAGGCACTATCGAGATCAAAACCCCCGCCAGCAAGCAATCTGCCGCTCTCGCGTTCAAGTTCGCTCATCCCGAATCGCAGTACGGAACCGCCGAACGCGCAGTGCAGTGGACTTGTGCCAATGCGGGCAAGCATACCGTCAGAGTGACCGGCAAAACGTCCACTCAAACGACGATTCAGCGCACGACATCGTTTGTCACGCCAACATGCGGCCGCCGATTCAAAGGCGCTCTTGCCGATTTTCGTCGCATTCGGACGACCAAGCAATCGATCATTTTGCGGATGACTGATAAGTGGGCAAACTATGGCGAAAAATACCGTGTCTGCGTGACCGGTCCAACCAGACGCTGCTTCCGTCGAACAACCAACTCCTCGGGCAAGAACACCGTCCACGCCGGCCACCTTCCTGAAGGGCGCTACCGAGCGAAGTGGAGTGTTGCCGGCCACACCTACGCCTCCTGGCGCTTCAGGGTCAAAGTCCCGTACGTCGCACCGCCAGCGCCGCCAGCGTGGAGCTGCACGAGTTTTGAGTGTCGAGTCGCATTGCGATACGCGATCGGCATGGGCCGCGTGCTCTACCAATACGACTCGCGCGCGATCGACTACGGAGGTCGCTGTCGTTCACAATCGGGAGCTAATCGCTTCGACTGCGACGCGATTGTTAAACGCAGAGGGGGCGGGCTTGGTTTCGCGGGTCAGTTCGCGGTCTACCGCTGCTTTTACGGCCTCAGTGTCACTGTCGGGCGCTACGGCCGAGGGCCGTTCACCGGCGGTAACAGCTCTGACAGCAGGCTCGGCAGTTGTCCTATCAATTATTGATCCTCTCGCAGGCTCGATAAAGGCTCCAAAACATCAGGATCAGGACGGCAACACGGGCAGTTGGAGCGCTAGTTTCGTCGCATGAACCGTAATGACCATCATCCCGGGCGCTTAACTCTTCGCGCTCGAATTACAAGCTTTCCACTCCAGAGCGCCCTCCGAAAACGCTGGCCACATGGTTTGCGTTCCGTACAGCGAATTCCGCTAGCAGTCGCACCGCCACCCCCACGACACAAAAAGCTAGAAGAAATGTCCCCCTTCGGTGGAGGATGGGGCCTTGACGGGTCCAGATAAGAGGCGTCGGAACGCACCCACCTCAAGGAACATTCGCGGAACAAACGGCGTCCAACGGTGTCCAGCCGCGTCCCTCTCTGTCTAGGGCAGAACCCCCCGATCTCCTTACCAGGCGGACCAAACCCCAAGCCGACGCCCGGATTCGAACCGGGGACCCCTTCATTACGAGTGAAGTGCTCTACCAGCTGAGCTACGTCGGCGACGCGGCGAAGGATAACCGTCGTCGCTCTGCCCCGGCTGCGGGGCAGCGCCTGTGACGTAGGCTGGAGCGATGGGAGCCCCAAGCTTCGACCTTCAATCGCACTCAACGGCCTCTGATGGCGAATTGAGCCCAGCCGAGCTGGTTGCCCGCGCGCACGAGGCCGGCGTCGAACTGCTCGCGCTCAGCGATCACGACACGGTTGATGGCCTCGACGAGGCCTTCGTCGCCGCTGGCGCGACCGGCGGCGAGCTGACGCTGGTCAGCGCTGTTGAGATCTCCTCGCTCGACCGCGGCGAGGATGACCTGCACATTCTCGGCTACGGGATCGACCACCACAACCCGGCGCTGCTGGCGCGGCTTGGGTTGTGGCGTGAGGATCGGCTGGCGCGCGGTGAGCGGATCGCGACGGCAATGCGCGAGCTTGGCTGGGAGGTGGAGCTTCCCGAGCGGGCGGCCAACACCGACAAGCCGCTCGGCCGTCCGCATATCGCCGCTGCGATCTTCGATCACCCGGCCAACGCGCAGCGCGTTGCCGATGAAGGCCTTAAGGATTCAACGCAGCTGCTCGTCGCCTACCTAATCCCCGGCGCTGCCGGTTACCGCGGCCGCAGCGCACCGACCGTCGCCGAGGCGATCGAAGCGATCCACGAGGCCGGCGGCGTGGCCATCTGGGCGCACCCATACTGGGACTTTCAAGCTGACGATCAGCACGAGGCAACGCGCGACGTTTTGGAGCGCTTCGCGGCACTCGGCGGCGACGGTGTTGAAGCCTTCTACATCACGCACGATGAGGAGCAGACGCGCAGGCTCGTCGAACTGGCCGGCGGCCTCGATCTGCTGACGACCGGATCGGCCGACTTCCATGGCGAGTCGAACCCGAACTTCTCCGCCTTTCGCGCCTTCAGCCTCTACGGGCTGGAGCCGCGGCTCGGGCCGATTGACGTGCGCTAAGCGGGCGACCGGCTCGCCGCCCTGGAGTGTCGAGTAATGTCGGCGCGATCGACCGCTCGCCGCGAACACGCCGCGAAGTTCTGAAGATCGCTGGCGCAGCCGCTGGCGGCGCGGCGCTGGCGCAGCTCGGTGTTCCGGCGATCGGGACGGCACGTTCGGCGACGACCTTGGCGGCGCTCGAACGGCGCCTCGGTGGGACCTTGATCGTTCCTGGCGACATCACCTACGGTCCGGCCGCCGCGATTTGGAACACGCGTCTGCAGATCGCTCCTCGCGCGATCGCCTTCTGCCAGAGCGTCAGCGACGTGCGCGCGGTCGTTGCCTTTGCCCGCGGCCGTGGCTGGCCGATTGCGGCGCGCAGCGGCCGCCACAGTTTCGAGGGCTACTGCAACACGACGGGCATTGTCTGCGACGTTTCGGCGCTGACCGATGTGCGCTTCGATCGCGTCCACGGAACGGTCACACTTGGCGCAGGAAACAACGTTCAGAGCATCTGGGAGAGTGTCGTTGTCGGCGGCGGGCGAGGGATCCAAAACGGCAGCTGCCCGACCGTCGGTATCGGCGGGCTGGCACTCGGCGGCGGGCTTACGACAGAGATGAGGAAGTACGGCGTATTGGTTGACGACATCGTCGGCGTCTCGCTGGTACTGACCGACGGTCGCTACGTGCACGCTTCGGCGACGCGGCGACCGAAACTCTTCTGGGCATTGCGTGGCGGTGGCGGCGGCAACTTTGGAATCGTCACTTCGTTCACGATGCGAACTCACGGGGCGCCCGCCGTTTACAACTTCGCGCTCAGTTTTGTCTGGTCCAAGGCAGCTGAGGTTTATGACGTCTGGCAGACGCTTGCTCCGGCAGCGCCGAAGGAGATGGCTTCGTGCACGTTGCGGCTGGCGCGCGCCCCGCTAACGCCGGACGGCGCAGCGTATGAGCTGCACACCGAGATAACCGGCAAATGGATGGGTAGCAAGGCAGATCTGGAGGATCTGCTGGCGCCGCTCGTCGCGCTCGGTCCGAGGGTCGTTCCGATCACGATCACGCGCACCCCTTACGCAGTCGCCCATCAGCCAGGCGGATGCAAGCTGGCAGTCGACGGGTCGGTCAATTGTGTAACGACCGGTAGCAGCGGCGACTACCCCAACTATCAGCGGTCTGACTTCTTCACGAAGCCGGTTTCTGCTGCCGGAATCGCAGAGATCGTCGCTCAGGTTGAGCGGTGGCCAGGCGGCCCCGGCTCGTATGAAGGCGGCGTTCAGATTGAAGCGACGGGGGCGCCGAGCAAGGTCAACCAGGTTGCCTCAGACGCGTTGGCTTGGGTTCACCGCGACACGATTTACCACACCGTTTACCTCAACTTTTGGGGTCAGCCGCAATCGGCCGCGGCGAACATCGAGTGGGTCAACGACTTCTACGCTCAGATGCGACCGTACGCTTCCGGGCAGGCCTACCAGAACTACATCGACAGCGGCCTGAAGAGCTGGCGCTCTGCCTACTATGGTGGCAACTGGAAGCGCCTTCAGAAGATCAAGCGGGCCTACGACCCCGACAACGTGCTGGCCTTCGCGCAGGGCATCACGCCGGCCCGCTAAGCGCCGCCGACGCGCCCGCCCGCTAGCGTCCCAGCGGTGTCAACGCTTGAAGCGATTGTCCTGGGCGTCGTTCAGGGACTGACTGAGTTCCTGCCGATCTCCAGTACCGGGCACATTCTGTTTGTGCCGGCGCTGGCCGGATGGCCCGATCCCGGGGCCGCCTTCAGCGCCGTCATCCAGCTCGGCACGATGGCCGCCGTGCTGGTCTACTTCCGCACCGACCTGTGGCGGATGGCGGTCGCCTTTGTCAAGTCGTTCGTCGGCGATCATCCGCTCTGGCGAAGCGACGACAGTGATGCGCGGATCGGCTGGTACATCGTGCTCGGCACGATTCCGATCTCAATCGTCGGCATCGTTTTCGCCGATCAGATCGAGACCAGCGTGCGGTCGCTCTCGCTCGTTGCGGTCGTGATGATCCTGTTCAGCTTCGTGCTGATGGCCGCCGACCTGAAGGGCGCGCAGGATCGTGATGTCAAGCAGCTGACGCTGCGCGACGGCATCATCATCGGCCTCTTCCAGGCGCTGGCGCTGATCCCCGGTGTCAGTCGCTCCGGCTCAACGATCTCGGGCGGCCTGTTCCTCGGCCTGGATCGCGAATCGGCGACGCGCTACTCGTTCCTGCTGTCGGTCCCCGCAGTCGTCCTCTCCGCCCTCTTCGAGCTGCGCAAGATTGGTGACGGGGCCGGCGCCTCAGTCGGCGTGGCGCCGACGATCATTGCCACCGTGCTGGCCTTCATCAGCGGCTACCTGGCGATCGCCTTCCTGCTGCGTTTCGTGCGCACGCATAACTTTGCCGTCTTCGTCGTTTACCGCGTTGCCGTCGGCGCGACGATGCTGGTGCTGATCGCCGCCGGCGCTGTCAGCTGAGCGTGCGCGCCAGGCGATAGGCGAGCGCCTCAAGCTGCAGTTGATCATCGGGATAGAGCGAGAGCGAGGCACGCGTCTGGTCAACAAGTTCGACTGCCTCGCGCAGCCGGTGCGAGCTCAGCCCCTGAGCGTCGGCCTGCAGCTCGCTCTGGCGATCGACTGCGTAGATCAGTTCGGGCGCTCCGTCAACGATGCAGCCAAGGTCCCGGTACCACAGGCCGGCCAGCCGCAGCGCCTCGCCCAGCGCTGAGGTGCGCACCCGGCGCCAGACGCGGTGGGCATCGGCCTTGGCGTCCTTCTCATACTTTGTCCGTTCGCGCTTTGGCAGCGTTTCAGCCGCAGTCTTGGCTTGCTCGTTCAGCTCGTCCTCAGTCTGCGCCGCCAGCGCCTGCGCTTGACCGACGATCGCGATCCAGGGCCGCTCGGCCAGCTTGTCGTGGCGGGCAGCGCGGGCAAAGCGTTCGGCGTTAAGGCGCAGCTTTGCCCCTTCATCGAATGCCATCGCTAGCGCCCGGTTGGCATCGCCGAGTGCAAGACGGGCGCAGGCGCGGGCCTGATCGGCGGCAATGCCGCGGCCTGCCAGCTGCTCTTCCAGTTGGGCCTCGGTCGGGGCATCAAAACGGACCGCCAGGCAGCGCGAGCGGATCGTCGGTAGGAGCTGCTCAGGTCGGTCGCTGAGCAGCACTAAGTGGACGTAGTCGGCCGGCTCTTCGAGCGTTTTCAGCATCCGGTTTGCGGCCTCCGCGTTCATCGTCTCGGCGCCTTCGATCACGAAGATCCGTTTGCTCGCCTCGAACGGCCGGCGCGATGCTGCGGCGACGACCGGCTCGTCGATGTCGGCCTTGCGCATTTCGCGTGCGCCGCTGGCCCGCACCCACGTTAGGTCGGGGTGTGACTCGCGCTCGACGCGGTCGCGCACACCGTCAGGGTTACTGGCTCCCTCGGCCAGCAGCTCGGCTGCGAAGGCGCGCGCCGCCGCAGCCTTGCCTGCCCCGGGCGGACCGTGGAACAGGTAAGCGTGCGACGGCTGGCCGCCGGGGCGCAGCGCGGCGCCGAGCACAGCTTGGGCGTGCGGGTGACGTTCGATGGCGGCGAGCGTGCTGATTGGCTGATCGTACGGGTACGCTCGGCTCGTTGATGGCGGGACGACTGATCACGATTGAAGGCCTCGACGGCTCCGGCAAGTCAACGCTGGTCGCTGGCCTCGCCGCGGAGCTGGAGCGGCGCGGTGTCACGGTTAGCGCGCTGCGCGAGCCGGGCGGCGTTCCGCTGGCCGAACGGCTGCGCGATCTTGTCAAGGATCCTTCGCTCAGCGTTGATCCACGGGCCGAGGCGTTGATCTACGCCGCCGCCCGCGCCCAGCTAGTCAGCGAGCTGCTTCGGCCGCTGCTTGCTGGCGGCGCGATCGTGCTGCTCGACCGCTACATCGACTCGTCGCTCGCCTACCAGGGAGCCGGTCGCGGCCTCGGGGTGGAGCAGGTTGCGGCGATCAACAGCTTCGCTAGCGGCGGCCTCACACCGGACCGCACGCTCTACTTGCGGGTCGATCGCGACACGCGGGCGGCGCGGATCGGCGACCGCGGCGAGGCGAGCGACCGGCTGGAGGCGGCCGGCGACGAGTTCTTCGCAGCCGTAGGCGAGGCTTACGACGCGCTGGCCGCCGCCGAGCCGCAGCGGATCCGCGTTCTTGACGGCGGCGCAGCGCCCGACGCCGTGCTGGCAGCGGCAATTGACGCGATCAGCGACCTGCTGGCCTAGGATTGAACAATGCGTCTGCGTTCACTGATCGTCCTTGCCACGAGCTTGCTAATGCTGGCAGCGCCGCTGAGCGCCCAGGCCCAGACCGGGCCTCAGCCGGTTGAGCCGGTCCCCGGTGAGCCGGCGGTGCCGACCGGCGGCGCGACAGTGCCGATCACGCCGCCCTCCGGCGCGCCCGGCCAGCCGGCCACGCCGACCGTTGTGACACCGGCGCCGACGACCACGCCGGTGCCCGCCGCGGCCGGAACGAAGAAGCTCAGCAAAGCGCAGGACCGCGGCCTTGCCTGGTTGACGATCGGCCTGATCGCGCTTGCCCTGCTGCTACTTGGCGTGCTGATCGTGCTCGTCCTGTGGCGCGTTCGCGGCTGGGACCCGCGCTGGCTGCGCAGCTCGCGCCACGCCACCGCTGAGGCTGGCTGGCGGGTCGGATTGGGCGGCGCTGAGCTGCGCGATTTCGTCCGCCTCGGCCGCTAACGGAGCCGCCCGGCTGACAAAAAATGGCTGCTCTGCTGGGCTATCCTGAAGGGAACGGATTTCGTCCACCGGACGGCGCCAAAGCCGGCTGGGTGGCCGATTGCATTCCGTCCGACCCGAGTGGAATGTTGTTCGGCCCGCGACCGGTAATCAGGGACGCGATCAAGGGTCGGCAATAGTGTCGGCAGAAGAGAGGAATCAGACGATGGAAACTACGCCGCAGAGCCACCGCACAGCCACCGCCGAAGTTCAGGCCGGCCAAGCAATGTCGATCGCCCGTCGCTTCACGCAATCCGGCGCCGATCCGTTCGATTCAGTTGAGTGGGAAATCCGCGACGCGCGTATCGCGCACGGCGATCACGTCGCCTTTGAACAGAAGGACGTCGAGTTCCCGAAGAGCTGGTCGCAGAACGCCGCCAACATTGTCACGCAGAAGTACTTCCGTGGTCAGGCCGGTTCACCCGAGCGCGAACACTCCGTCAAGCAGATGATCGGCCGCGTCTCCGGCACGATCGCCGAATGGGGTCGCACGCGTGGTTACTTCGCCTCGAGCGAAGACGGCGACGCCTTCGAGGCCGAGCTGACTCACATTCTGTTGCACCAGATGGCGGCCTTCAACTCGCCCGTATGGTTCAACGTCGGCTTCGAAGAGAAGCCGCAGTGCTCAGCCTGCTTCATCCTCAGCGTTGAGGACACGATGGAGTCGATTCTCGACTGGAACACGAAGGAAGGCACGATCTTCCTTGGCGGCTCCGGCTCTGGCATCAACCTTTCAAACATCCGCGGCTCGATGGAACCACTGAGCAAGGGCGGCACGGCCAGCGGGCCGGTCTCGTTCATGCGCGGCGCCGACTCCTGGGCCGGGACGATCAAGTCGGGCGGCAAGACGCGGCGCGCCGCGAAGATGGTTGTGCTCGACGTCGATCATCCGGACATCGTTGAGTTCATCGAGTGCAAAGCGAAGGAAGAGGACAAGGCCGCGTTGCTGCGCGACGCCGGCTTTGACATGTCGATCGACGGTGACGGCTTCCACTCGATTCAGTACCAGAACGCAAACAACTCGGTCCGTGTAACAGACGAGTTCATGCAGGCCGTCGAGGACGACGCTCCGTGGCAGACAACTGCCCGCGCCACCGGCGAGCCGATCGGTGAGCCGATCCCGGCGCGCGAGCTGATGATGAAGATCGCCCGCGCCGCCTGGCGCTGCGCCGATCCTGGCGTTCAGTACGACACAACGATCAACCAGTGGCACACGTCGCCGGTATCAGGCCGGATCAATGCTTCTAATCCCTGCTTCCCGGCCGATGCCCGCGTTCACACGACGGCTGGCCTAATGCCGATCGGGGAACTGGTCGAGCGCGGCGAACGGGGCGAGCGGATCGAGGTCTACACGCACCGGGCAACCGCTGATCAGCCCGCCAGCGGTGTGCTCGTCAGTGAACCGGTTCGCTTCATGCGTAACGGTGTAAAGCCGATTCTCAACCTTCGCTTCTCAAATGGCGGCGAACTGCGCTGCACGCCGAACCATCGCCTCTGGACAGTCAATCGCGGCTACGTGCAGGCCGAGCAGCTGACCGCTGCCGACCGCGTGCTGCTGAACGACTCAGCGACGCCGGCGAGCGCTGCCAGCTGGGCACTTCCGGCTTGGGTCGCAGCCCCAGCCGTCTCGTTCAAGGCCGGTGGAACAAAGCTCGTAACAGATCTTCCGACCAGCTGGAGCGAAGGACTAGGCGAGATCACCGGCCACCTGATTGGCGACGGTTGGATGACCGACGTGCAGACCGGCTGGGTTTATGGTGGCGAAGATATCGCCGAAGGTTTGACCGACTCGCACGAAGGGCTTCTGACCGAGCTGATTGGCGGCGTTTCTCGTCAGCAGATGGATAACGGCACGATTCAGCTAAGGGCTGGAAGTGAGGCCGTCCGCGAGTTCTTCCAAGCGATTGGCGTTACCGACGCCAAAGCCCACAATAAGCGTGTTCCGGCCGCTGTTCTGGCCGCGCCAACCGAGGTCCAGGCAGCTTTCCTGCGCGGCCTGTTTGGCGCCGATGGCTGCGTTGCACGGATTGAAAACTCCGGCAAGGCGACGCGCTACGTCGGCCTCAGCAGCCGCAGCGAGGCGCTGCTCAAGGATGTTCAGCGTCAGCTTTCAAGCTTCGGTATCCGCGGCCGGATTTACCGCACATCGGAGAGCGGCCAGTCAAGCTTCGAGTACACCCGCGCCGATGGCAGCACGATCCAGTACGCCACACGCGAGGGCTTTGACCTGCGTGTCAGCGGCACCGACATGGAGCGCTTTGCTGAGCAGATCGGGTTCTCAGTGCCGCGCAAGCAGGCAGCACTTGAGAGCCTGCTCGGCGAATGCCGTCGCTACCGCACGAAGGACTGGACAAAGCTGATCGGGCGCGACGTCGACGGTCAGGAAGAGGTCTACAACCTGACTGAGCCGATCCATCACTCATACATCGTTGACGGCGTCGTTGTCGCCAACTGCAGCGAATATATGCACGTCGATGACTCGGCCTGCAACCTCGCGTCGATCAACCTGATGAAGTTCCGCCGCCCCGACGGCACATTCGACGTTGACGACTTCGAGCACACGACCGACGTGATGCTGCTGGCGCAGGAGATCATCGTCTCGCCGTCGAGCTACCCAACCGAGCAGATTGGCGACAACGCGCGCGCCTTCCGCCAGCTGGGCCTTGGCTACACCAACCTTGGCGCCTACCTGATGGCCAACGGTGTCGCATACGACTCCGACCCCGGCCGCGGCACAGCGGCCGCAATCACTGCATTGATGACCGGGCGCGCCTACCGCCAGTCGGCTGTTATCGCAGCGGCGATCGGGCCTTATGACCGTTACGAAGAGAACCGTGAGCCGCACAACAACGTGATGCGGATGCACCGCGAAGCGTCGTACGCAATCCCCGACTCGACCGTTGTCGACGATCAGCTGCTGGCAGCGGCCCGCAACTCATGGGATGACGCGGTTGAGGTCGGCGAACGCTTCGGCTACCGCAACGCGCAGGCCACTGTGCTCGCACCGACCGGGACGATCTCGTTCCTGATGGACTGCGACACGACCGGCATTGAGCCGGACTTCTCGCTCGTCAAGTTCAAGGAGCTGGTCGGCGGTGGCCAAATGACAATCGCCAACCAGACGATTCCGCTGGCGCTGCGCACACTCGGTTACAGCGACCCGCAGATCGAGCAAATCGAGGCCTACGTGACCGAGAACGGCACGATCGTCGGCGCGCCAGCGCTGCTGGACGAGCATCTCGAAGTCTTCGACGTCGCCGTTGGCGAGCGGGCAATCTCGCCCGACGGCCACATCAAGATGATGGGCGCCGTGCAGCCGTTCATCTCCGGCGCGATCTCAAAGACCGTCAACATGCCGGCCTCCTCAACGGTCGAGGAGATCGAAGGCGCCTACATCGACGCCTGGCGGCTCGGCATCAAGTCGCTGGCGATCTACCGTGACGGCTCAAAGACCGCTCAGGCACTGCGCACCGACGCTCAGGATCCGGTTGAAGCAGCGGACGGCCTGTACACAAAGGCCGACGTTGACGCGCTGCTGCAAAGCGCCGCGCTGGAGGCAAAAGGCGACGCCAAGCCGGCCCGCCGGCGGATGCCGCCCGAGCGCCAGTCGCTCACGCATAAATTCTCAATCGGTGGCCATGAGGGCTACATCACGGCCGGCGTCTACGAAGACGGCACTGTCGGTGAGATCTTCCTGACCGACATCGGCAAGGAAGGCTCAACGCTGCGCGGCATGATGAACGCCTTCGCTACATCGATCTCGATTGCGCTGCAGTACGGCGTGCCACTCGAGAAGCTGGTCGAGAAGTTCAGCTACATGCGCTTCGACCCCGAAGGAATCACGCAGAACCCGGAGATCCCGTTCGCCAAGTCAATGCCCGACTACATCATGCGTTGGCTGGCATCACGCTTCCTTGACACCGAGACGCAGGAAGGGCTCGGCATCATGACCGACGCCGTTCGCGCCAAGAAAGCTGGCGAAGAGGCAGCATCATCGCTGACCTCCGACACTGCAGGCCCAGCCAACGGCGGCAGCTCGGCGCCAACGCCGCAGGCCTCGGCCAGCAACGGGGAAACCAAGCCAGCCGCCTCGGCAATGACCGACACGCCGCCGGTAACACCAGCAAAGATGGGCGGCCTAGAGCTCGGGCCGGCCTGCAGCCAGTGCGGCAGCATGATGCAGCGGACCGGGTCTTGCTACACCTGCGCGTCTTGCGGTAACAACACCGGCTGCAGCTGAGAAAGCGATCGGCGGCGAATCGCGCCGCCCCCTGGTCGGGCACCGTGCTGTCGCACTGGGCTAGAAAGTCTCGAGCCGCGCCAGCGTGTCGATTGCTTCGCGGTACATCACGTTCTTGATCGCGGCAACGGTCGGCCGGCTCTTGCCGCCCAGCGCCAAGGCCCGCTCGCTGGCCGCCGTCAGCACCTCGTGTTCAGCCACTGCCTGATCGGCAATCCCGGCCGCGACGGCCTCCGCGCCGCCGAAGCGATGGCCGCCGACCATCGCCTTGTGGGCCGTGGCGGGCGTCAGCTTTGCCTGAATCAGCTGTGACATTCCCGGCACGAACGGAATGTTGATGTCAACCTCCGGCAGGCAGAAGTAGCCGCGGTCGTAACGCATCACCCGCTCGTCGCAGGCCAACGCCAGCATCGCGCCGCCAGCAAAGGCGTGGCCGTTGATCGCCGCGACCACCGGCAGCGGAAACGTCAGCAGCCGGATGTAGAGCGCCTGCAGGCGCTCTACAACCTCGCGCGCGGGCTGCTCGCCAGCCTCGGTCATCCACTCGAGGTCGAGTCCGTTGGAGAAGAACTTACCGTCGCCTGTCAGTACCGCCGCGGCAACCGACTCGTCGGCTTCGATCGCGCCAAGAGCCTCATCAAAGGCGTCAAGCATCGGCAGGTTGAAGCGGTTTTCACCGGCAACCATCTTCAGTACTACAAGCTTCCCGTCTTGGCTGACTTCGATCATCGTCTGGCTCCTTGCAGGTGGGGTTAAGTCGCGAACCAATGCCCATCATGGCGGCTCGGGAGATCAATTGAACCGTCGCCAACGGCGCGGCGTTGCGTTAGGCTTCCGCGATGCCGATTTGTACACGACGCCTGACATTCCCGGCCCTGCTGATCGCGCTGCTCGCCGCACTCTCAGCCGCGCCGACCGCCGATGCTGCCCGTCAGCAACTCTACGTGTCACTTGGAGACTCTTACGCAACTGGTTACCAGCCCGGACTTGGATCAACCCGCAACGGCTTCGTCTACCAAGTGCCAGGCCTAGTTAAGAGCCGCGGCTACAACCTTAAGATCGTCAACTTCGCCTGCAGTGGGGCGACCACGAAGTCGCTGATCAAGCAGGTCGGCTGCAACCGCAACGCACTCGGCCCCGGCGCCGCGCCGTACCCGAAGCAGACGCAGCTCGCTGCTGCGACGAAGTTCATCAAGGCCAACCGCAGCAAGATTGCGCTGATCACGGTCTCGATCGGTGGTAACGACGTAACAGCCTGTGCGAAGAGCGCTGCGCCGATCGACTGCGTTATCGCCGAGACGGCCAGTATCAATAAGAACGTCACCGCTGCAGCCAAGGCGCTGCGCGCCGCGGCCGGCCCGAAGCCAAAGATTGTCGGCACCACCTATCCCGACGTTCTACTTGGCGCCTGGGTAAACCCCGGTGGCGATGGCGCGAAGAACCTCGCCAACCTTTCGGTTATCGCCTTCAAGTCGTTGATTAACCCTGCGCTGACGAAGGCCTACGGATCGGGCAAGGGCTCATTTGTTGACGTCACCGCCAAAACCGGCGCTTACGGCAGCATGACGGTGTTCGAAACGCTCGCTCCGTACGGATCGATCCCCAAGCCGGTCGCCGACGTTTGCAAGATCAGCTACTACTGCGACAAGGGTGACATCCACCTACGCACGCCGGGCTACCGGATTATCGCGAAGTTGGTGGCCGGTGAGTTGCCTAAGCGCAAGTAGCTGCGACCGCGTTTAGCAGTATGGTTTGATCGACAATTGGCCTTCGACCCTCAGGAGTTTCTCGATGAACCGCAAGACTGCCGCTCCATTTCTCTCCGTCGCATGCATCGCCGCCGTCGCCGCGGTCACGCTGCCAGGTTGCGGTAAGCCTGAGTACTGCGCCAAGCGCGCCGACTTCAGCAGCTCGGTTTCAACCCTGACAAGCGTTTCGCTAACGCCGCCCAACCCAACCGAGATCAACACCAACGTCACCAACGTTCAGAACGCCGGCACGGCAATGTTGAACGCCGCGAAGTCCGACTTCCCGAACCAGACAACGGCGCTTGAGAACGCGCTCAACGCCGTCGTCGCGACCGGTAAGGAGCTGACGACAACGAAGGATCCGGCCGGAACGGGCCTGACGCTTGCCGCCCAGCTGTTGACGCTCAACGCGGCCTGGAAGAGCTTCGATGAAGCGACCAACGATGCCTGCAAGTAATCCGAAGCTGAGTGACCGGAAGGCCCGCGGCTCAGCTCGGTAAGGCTGGCCGAGGCGCTCAGGAGCGTTTGCGTTGTGCTTTACGGGCCTGACGTGTCCGGCGGCGTGCGGTCTTGGTCGCGGTCTTGCGCCGCTTAGATGACGGCGTGGGCACTGTGGCTGCCTCTCCCGGCCCGCGATGAGGCGGCCGCCCAGCGGGCGCGTTGCGGCGGGCATCGATGATGACCAGCACGAAGATCCCGATGATGACCACAAGGCCTACGGCGCCGAGCGCGAGCGCAGTGACCGTATCGATCCCACCGCCACCGGGAGGCGTCGTCGCACCACCGCCCATTCCGTCGTGCTCCGCCGCGGCGACCGCAGGTAGCACGGCGCTGATCATGAGGCCTCCTACGAAGGCCGAGAGACGCGCGATCGATCGTGGAAGAAGAGTCGGTACGCGTCGACCTTGTTGCATCGGGCCGAATAGTAAACCTTGGGCTGATTTACTCGCTCGACCCATAAAACATTGACCTCTCCTCCTCGGACTAAAGTCCGATGCTATGTCCGCCGCTGGTCGTTATATGGCGCAGAGACCGGCTCAGTAGTCTAGCGTTAGCTACAGCCAGTCGGTACTACAAGCAACCCTAGGAGTCTTCGTTATGCGCCGTTCTTTGCTGACGCTTTTCACTGTCGCCTCAATCGCCGCGCTCGCCGCGACTAGCGCGGCAAGCGCGCTCGGGGCCTCAACTGTGACCTTGAAACTGAAGGTCAAAGGCAGCGCTGCCAGCGGCGGCTCGGTCTTGGCGATCTCAAGCGCCGGCCGCGCTGTGCGCGCAAAGATTGGTAGCGGAACAATCTCGCTGAAGGTTCCAAAAGCAACGCTCAGCGGTACGACGCTGCAGCTGATCGGCAAGAAAGGCAGCTTCCTAGGGCCGGTTGTGCTCGGTAGCGCCTCGGGCGGCAAGAAGGCCTATCTGACGCTCGGCAAGGGTGCCGGCGCCAAGCGCTCACTCAACCTTGGGACGGCGACCGTCAAGAAGGGCTACGCCTCACTGGCCAAGCCGTTGGCGGTCAAAAGCCTGCTTACGTCGGCTTACGCTTCAGCCACTAAGGGTGCGCCCACAGGCGCTGGACGGCTCGGCCTGCAGAAGCCGGGCAAGAAGGCCTCAGCCGCTCAGGGCGGCGGCGGCGGCGGCGGCGGTGGCGGTGGTGGCGACGGTGGTGGCGGTGGTGGCGACGGCGGTGGCGGCGACGGTGGCAGCGGCGGTGGCGGCGGCGGTGGCAGCAGCGAGATTCCGTCTGGCACCGATCCCGATCACGACGGTCTTACCAGCAACTTTGACGTCGATGACAATGGCAATGGCATCCTCGATAATCAGGACGAAACGCAGGCGCCGACCCCTGACGGACTACTCAGCGCATCGATGCAGCTGCGCCCGTCCGCCAACGGCGTGAACGTCAACGCTGGTGGCGTCACAGCAGCCCAGATTGACGCCAACGTCAGCGGTGAAAACAGCTTCCAGATCGGCTTTATCTTCCCCACGCCCGCCGGTGGCCCGTTCATCGGCGCCTATGTTGACTGCGGTGCTCTGCCTTACTGCAACTCAGCGACTGGCACTGCCGTGATGAGCGGCATGAGCGGGCCTTCGACGCCGGTTGGCTCGCTCTGGCGCGACTGGCGGCCGAACGGAAACCCGCAAGGCAATGGCCTTGATCAGAGCAGCGGCGGTTTCGCGATGAGCCTGCAGCCGCGGGCGACGACGGCGCAGCTAGCCCCGGGCGACCTGTTTAACGTCGTCTTCCGTGCTTCGACCGGCGACGTAACGACGCCGGTCGCGCTAGCCAGCTACCCGGTTACGGTGCCGGCGGTAAAGACCGTCACAACCGGCGGCACGACGACGACGATCGAGTACGGCAACCCGTCAGGCCCGGGTGCCAATGATTCGACCGCAATTCAGGTCGGCGCCGACGGCGAGGTCGCGCTCGAGTATTGGCGACCGCAGCGGCGCGGTATCGCCGGTGCCGGCGAGCCGGCACTGATGGATATGGGCCGCCTCCGTTACATGATGTCGATCGGCGGACTGACCGTTGGCAGCAGTCAGATCAACGCCAGCCTCGGGTTCAGCTGCAATGCCGCCGGCAACCCAGTCCCAGCCGACAGTGTCGACTTCCTCGGGCTTGCCGACACCGCCGACGATTCGCTGCCAAACGCAACAAACACGCGCAGTTACACCACCAATCTGCGGACATGTCTTGGCCAGGCAATCACGGCCGGTTATTTCCCGCCCGGAACGTCGCTCACTGGCGCGACCGTCTTCCCCAACATCGAGGCCACCGGTGTAATACGCAGAGGTATGGGTGACCGGGCAGGCCTGCCTATCGCCTTCCGCTTCTAACAGGCCCGGGCGCCGCGGTGCCCGGGTTCGATCTCAGCTGAGCTAAGTATTTCTCCGGCGCTGCGCAACTCCTTGAGGCGACCTGTGTTTGGTGTCATGTAAGCGGTTCAACCATCGCGCTCTGCATGGCGGCCGCGTCACATTGACGCACGCCACCGGTCTGAGTAAATGTAAGCGGTTCAACCATCGCGCTCTGCATGGCGAGGCGGGGCTGTCGAAGAGCTCAGCAATTACGACAACTTGAAAATCAATTACTGCCGGTAACGGCAGCGAGAAGGAATCGTTCACGTGTTCACTCAGTCAGAGAAGTCAATCGGTCGCCGGACGCGGCTGATCCTTGCAACAACAGCGCTTGCCGCCGCTAGCGCCGTTGGCGCATCAGCAAGCAGCGCTCAGGCCGCCGTGTCGCCGAGCTTCGCCCCGTACGTCGATATGACGCTGCAGTCGAAGGCCACCAACACGGCCAACATTCGCCAGTCCGGCGCTAAAGCGTCAACGCTTGCATTCATCGTCAGCGGCGCTGCCTGCCAGGCATCGTGGGGCGGCTACTACGGTCTTGGCCACTCGGACGAATGGTTTGACGCCAAGCAGGTGATCACTGACGCCCGCGCCGCCGGTTCGGAGCCGATTATCTCGTTCGGTGGAGCATCCGGTCAGGAACTGGCACGGACCTGCACCAGCGCAACTGCACTTCAGGCTCAATACCAGGCGGTAATTGACACGTATAACGTCCGCAACATTGACTTTGACATCGAAGGCCACGATCAAACTGACACTGCATCACTTACGCGACGCTTTCAGGCGATCTCCGCTCTCCAAGCAGCCGGCGTCGCCGCTGGCAAGCCGGTAACCGTCTCGCTGACACTACCGGTGATGCCTAGTGGCCTGACTAGTACAGGAATGAACGTGCTGCGCAGCGCCATAGACAATGGCGTTGACGTAAGCGTTGTCAACGTGATGGCGATGGACTATTATGCCTCGCCGCAGAACCCTCCCAGTAGAATGGGCGATTTCGCCATCCAGGCCGGAGAGGCACTAAAGACTCAGCTGGCCACGCTCTACCCGAGCCGCAACGATGCTGAGCTGTACCGGATGGTCGGTCTGACGCCGATGATCGGCCTCAACGACACGCTAGAGGTCTTCACGATAGACGACGCTACGAAGGTACTGAACTGGGCCAACTTGAAGAGCATTGGCCGTATCGCAATGTGGTCGCTCAACCGCGACTTCCAGTGTCCCAGCCCGACCGCCTGGGTTAACCTCACTTGCAGCGGCGTAACACAAAGTGCCTTGCAGTTCTCAAGCATCAACCGCGTCACGCGGCCGCTTTTCGAGATCGAAAAGTCGGTGATAAGGGAGCCGGCCTTCCACTGACCCAGCCAGCAGTGCCGATATCCGAACTCGGTGCGGCAGGTCTCACCGCGGAGCGCCGCGCGCAGCGCCCGCTCCGACGATCCCACGCCGATTCCGGAGGCCGTCCGCTCCTTCTTGCTGGTGGTCGAGATGTTGATCACCGGCGAGTTGGACCTAACACCGCGAAACCTTACTTCAACGAGGCCAAACCGCATCATCCGTGTCTTACCAAGGATCGGGTCGGCGAGTGTCCGGTTGGAATCCGGCCTGCCCAGTTTGCTGCGCACCTGACTGGCAACCATTCCAACCTTGACGCCGCGAATCGAGCTCTGCGGCACCAAGGTTTGAACCCGGGCCGACGCGGCGCTGACAAACAGCGCCGTTAGCGAAGCGGCGACGAGTGATGCGATGAGCAGTCTTCGGACGGGGGGCATCGCCCCATCATTACCATCTCGGCCGACCGATGCGCCGATTAGCGCGGCCGCCGGTCGGTTTCCCGGTCGGGGCCTTGATCATCGCCGGTCAGCTTGCCGGATCCGGCGGCGATTGCGATCGGGTCACCGCCGCGCCCACGCAGCACGAAGGCAAAGCCCACCGCCAGCAGCGCGCCGGCAAGCGGGCCGACAACGTAAACCCAGTAACTACTGAAGTTGGCGATCACCAGATCCGGCCCAAATGACCGCGCTGGGTTCATCGATGCGCCGCTCACAGGCGCCGCCCAGAGGCCGGCCAGCGCGATGTAGCCGCCAACCGCCAGAGCGCCGATCGAACCGACGTTCTGCGCGCCCGATGCGGTGCCAAGGATTGTGCTGACAAGGCCGAGCGTCAGCACCATCTCGATCAGCATCGCCTGCCAGGCGACGTAGCCGGCGCCGGGCTCGGTCGCGCCAACGCTGCCGACGTCGTGCAGAACCGCCCGCAGAAAGAGGCAGGCCAGCGTCGCGCCGATCAACTGGACGATGATGTAGCCAGGGACCCTGCGCCAAGCAAAGTCGTGGCGCAGCGCAAAGGCGATCGATACGACCGGGTTTAGGTGGGCGCCGGAGACCGACCCCATGAACAGAATGATCGCCATCACCATCAGCCCCGGAGCAACAACCGCCGCGGCAAGGCTGACCTGGCCGCCGAGCTCGGCGTGGAGCATGCCGCCGCCTGCCGCTACCAGCACCAGCAGGAAGGTTCCGAACAGCTCCGCGAAGAGGCGGCGCCACTCCAGCGTTGGATCATCGAACTGGTCGAGATCCGGGTAGGCAACGCTGAGTTCCTCACGTCGCGCGTGCTTTGAACTCGAGAACTCCTCCAGACCGGGCACCTAGCCAGAGAACCACCGCCACCGGACGCATGCGCGGCCCGGCACCACGCAGCGCCGACCGATGGGGGGAGCAGGATTCGAACCTGCGTAGGCAGAGCCAACGGGTTTACAGCCCGTCTCCTTTAACCACTCGGACATCCCCCCGAGCAAGGCGCCCGAAAGTCTAGAGCTCAGGCGCTGTCGCGCAGCCGCTGGGCCTCCGGCAGCGACTCCAGCTTCTTCAACGTGTGGCTCTCGATCTGGCGAATCCGCTCGCGCGTGACGTCAAATGCGCGGCCGACCTCTTCCAGTGTCCGCGGCTTGCCGCCACCGATCCCAAAGCGCATGATGATCACGTTGCGCTCGCGCTCCGGCAGCGTTGCCAGGGCGCGGTAAACGTTCTCGCGGCGCATCGTGTCGAAGGTCAGATCGAACGGCGAGATGACACCGTCGTCCTCGACAAAGTCACCGAGCTGCGAGTCGTCCTCATCGCCGACCGGCTTCTCGAGCGAGATCGGCTGCTGACTGACACGCAGGATCTCGCGCACGTCCTCGGCGCTGCACTCCAGCTCGTCAGCGATCTCCTCCGGCGTTGGCTCACGGCCAAGCGACTGAACCAGCTGGCGCTCGACGTGAACAACCTTGTTGAGCTTCTCAACCATGTGGACCGGGATACGGATCGTGCGGCCCTTGTCGGCGATCGCGCGCGTTACGGCCTGGCGGATCCACCAGGTGGCGTAGGTCGAGAACTTGTAGCCGCGCCGGTAGTCAAACTTCTCAACTGCGCGGATCAGACCGAGCGAGCCATCCTGAATCAGATCAAGGAAGGTAAGGCCGCGCCCGAGGTAGCCCTTGGCAATCGAAACGACGAGCCGCAGGTTGGCTTCCACCATGTGCTGCTTGGCATTCATGTCGCCGCGCTCAATCCGCTTTGCCAGCGACACCTCTTCCATCGCGCTGAGCAGCGGTGTGCGGCCGATCGAGCGCAGGTAAAGGCGCAGCGAGTCAAGGCTCGGTTCGACCGTCAGGTCGATCTCCTCGTTCTTGCGAGTAGCGGCGCGCTTGCCGCGCTTTGGCGCGCCATCGGTCATTGGCGGCCCTGAGCCGTCGTCGCCTTCGGCGGTTACGAGGTCGATCCCGATCTCCTGAAGATGGCCGTGCAGCTCCTGCACCTGTTCCTTCGAGACTTCAACCTCTTCAAAGCATTTCGTGATCTGCGCGACGGTCAGATAGCCCTTCTCCTGCCCTGTCCCGATCAGTGTCTTGAGCTCTGCGAGCTCCCATACCGGCGCTTCATCAGCGAGCAATCCTGCGCTCTTCGTTGCTTCGATCATCTCCACAGCTCCTCAGCCAGATTCACCGGAAGCCACCATCCAGATGACTCCCCTCCCCCTCACAACCCTGCTCCAACATCCGTCGCTCAGCTCCGTAGAGCCAGAAGGACACCAGACCAATAAGTGATTAATAGCACAAGCTACTTATCGGCTGAGCTACCCTTCATCAAACCCCAACCGAGGCAGGTCCTCCGTGGAAGCTTCAGCGCCAAGCAAGTCGTCCGACATACAGAACTACCGACCCGAGATTCACGTCTCGCTCTCGCGCGTTGGCGTTACCGGCGTGGAGAAAGTGATCCGGATCGGCGCGCCCGGCGCCGAGCAGTCCTACCACGCCCAGCTGGAGTGTTTCGTCGATCTGGGGCCGAAGCAGAAGGGCGCGCACATGTCGCGCTTCGAGGAGGTCGTCAACGAAGCGATCGGCGAGTTTGCCGTGATCGGCAGCGCGCTGCGCGCCGAGCAGCTGGCAAGCGCGATCGCTGAAAGCGTGCGCGAACGCCAAGGCGCGCTGCGCGCCGAGGTGACGATCACGGCCCGCTACCCGGAGCACAAGCCGGCGCCGGTCTCAGGCATCACAACGCAGGAGATCTACACACTGCACGGCGCCGCCGTCGCCAGCAAAGCTGGCACCCGCACACTGGTTGGCGTAACCGCGCAGGGAATGACGGCCTGCCCCTGCGCCCAGCAGCTGGTCGCGGCGACGGCCCGTGAGCGGCTTGGCGCTCAGGGCTTCGATGCCGAACAGATCGAACAGATCATCGCTGCCGTGCCGATCGCAACCCACAACCAGCGCGGCTTGGGAACTCTCTACCTCGGCGCCGTCGAAGGCCGTGAGCTGGACGTCGAGGCGGCCGATCTGCTGGCAATCGTCGAAGGCTCGATGTCGAGCGAGATCTATGAGCTGATGAAGCGCTCCGATGAAGGCGCCGTGGTCGAGAAGGCTCACAGCCGTCCGCGCTTTGTCGAGGACTGCGTGCGTGAGGTCATTCAGGCCGTGATCGGCCGCTACGGGGAGTTTGACGACGCGACCTTCGTGTCGGCCCGCCAAGAGAACCTTGAGACGATCCACCAGCACAACGTGGTCGCCGAGCGCTTCGGCCTGCTGGGAGAGCTGCGGCGCGAAATCGCGACCGACGAGCATCTGCCGCATCACACCTCGATGCGCGAATGGCTTGACAGCGGCGAACGCTAGTCCTGCGCGCGCTGGGCGCAGCGGCGCAGCAGGCCACGATCCGGAACCTCAACGCTGACCAGTGGTAGTAGTCCAGGCGCGGCGAAGACTTTCTCGCCTGCGTCAGCGCCCGCCAGCGACGGCGGATCACTGTTCCACAGCGCCAACATCGCGTAGCTGTTGGCCGGGCCTTCAAAGAGAACGGCGCGAGTCTTGCCCCAGTCCCAGCGCTGCGCCGGCTTCAGCGCTGCTGCCGCGGCGTCACCGCGCACAGCACTGAGCGCGTCCTGCGAGCGGGCCTGAGCGAGACCGGCACGTTTGACGCAGGCGGCAACCTGGTTGGGGATTGGGTCGCGGTTGCCGAGTACAACGTAGGCGGCGGTCGCAAACGAAGCGATCATGCAGACGATCAGCAAAGCGAACGCCCACTTCACTGCGGTGAGCTTTCATGCGACTGGGCGCGGCGCAGCTCCGCCTCGCGCAATAAGCGGCGCATCCCGAAGAAGTAATCAACGCCGCTGATCACCGTCACAGCAACCATCACGTAGACCAGCAGGTCAACCCAGATCGGCGACGGCACGATCAGGATCAGCAGGAAGATTGTCAGCACCTGAACGCCGGTCTTGACCTTGCCCCACCAGTTGGCGGCGATCACGACGCCCTCCGAGCGGGCCGAAATCCGCGCCACCGTAACGGCGAACTCGCGCGCCACGATCACCATCGCAACCCACGCCGCCAGGCGGCCGAGCGACACCAGCGAAAGCAGCGCTGCAATCACCAGCAGCTTGTCGGCGACAGGGTCCATAAGCTTGCCGAACGCTGTGATCTGCTCGCGCGTGCGGGCCAGCCAGCCGTCAAGCGCGTCGGTCACCGATGCGGCGGCGAAGACGACGGCCGCCAGCACGTCGCTCGTCTGGCCGCCACGGGACAGCAGCGCAACAACCAGCACCGGGACCAGCAGGATCCGCAGCACCGTCAGCAGGTTGGGAAGATTGAGCGTGAACACTGCCCGGCAAGTATGGCGCTAGCGCGCGTCGCCGCCGCCAACGCGCTGTCAAAGCTCGATTGCCGCCTCGGCCGGCGGCGCAAAGTCGGCTCCGCGCATCACGCCGATACCGGCGGCGATAACGAGCGTCACGGCTACCAGTTCGCGAAGCGAAAGTACCTGGCTGAGGACGAGCCATCCGGCCAGCGCGGCAACCGCCGGTTCAATGCTCATCAGCACGCTAAACACACGCGTCGGCATCCGCCGCAAGGCCTCCACTTCGGTCGTGTACGGGATCGCCGAGCTGAGCAGCGCGACGGCCAAGCCGACGCCGAGGACGGCCGGCTCGAGCAGGCCGGCGCCGCCACTGACGAGACCTGGGATCAAGACGACCAACGTGGCGACGACAGCGGCCAGCGCAATCCCGTCACCGGCGCGGAAACGAAGGACCAACCGCTGCGCCAAGACGATGTACGTCCCCCACGCTACGGCAGCCGCCAGCGCAAAGCCAAGCCCGACCGGATCGAGCGACGCGCTCGCTGTCCAGGGTGCCGACAGCAGCAGAACCCCGGCCGCAGCCAGCAGCACCCAGAGCCAGTGCGAGGGGCGGCGCGAGAGCGCCGCGGCGACGGCGATCGGCCCGAGAAACTCGATTGTCACGGCGACGCCGAGCGGAAGTCGCGAGAGGGCCTCGTAGAAGCAGAGGTTCAACACACCGAGCGTCAGGCCAAAGCTGGCGACCAGCTTCAAGTCGCCGCGACTGCGCCCTTTCAGCGTCGGGCGCGCAAGGCCGCAAAGCAGCACGGCGCTAAGCAGAAGCCGCAGCAGCGTCGCCCCAGCGGCGCCCACATCATCGAAGATTGTGAACGCGAGCGCGCCACCGAACTGAATCGACAGCGTTCCGGCGATCACAAGCACGACCGGCGGCACCGACGCGAGGGCGCGGTGCCCCGGAGCGGCGGCGGGGCTGCTGTCGTTCGTCACGCTACGCGCACCGTGGAGCTTCGTACACCGTCGCGCCAGTATCGCGCCGGTCAGGCATCGACGGGCGCCGGGGCCTTCTCGGGCGATGTCCGCGTGACACCGATGCTGGCCGCTACGACGAGCGCAACTGCCGCCAGCTGACGCGTGCTTAGGTGCTGGTCAAGAATGAGCACCCCGGCGACGACGGCGACGGCGGGCTCGATGCTCATCAAGACGCCGAAAACGCGCGTCGACATTCGACGCAGCGCCTCGAACTCAAAGGTGAACGGGATCACCATGCTCAGCACCGCGACGATCAGTCCGACGGCCAGCACCGACGTATCGAACAGCGCCATACCCCCCTCCAGCACGCCGGGCACCAGAACCGCGGCGGTTGCGACAAGCATTGCCACGGTCAGCACGTCGCGTCCCGAGAAGACCTGTCCGGCCTTTTGCACCAGCAGGATGTAGCAGGCCCAGCCGGCGGCGGCGCTGAGCGCCAGCGCAACGCCGATCGGGTCGAGCTTGTCGGTCACCGACCACGGAGCCGTCATCAGAACTACGCTGGCCGCCGCGAGCAGCACCCAGAGGCCCTCAATCCAGCGACGCGAATAGGCGGCCGCAACACTGATTGGACCGATGAACTGAATCGTCACGGCGACCGCTACCGGGAGGCGCCCGAGCGCGGCGTACAACAGCGTGTTCGCAATCGCTATCGAGAGTCCGAAGGCGAGCGCCAACCGGTACTGCGAGGCCGTCCAGCCACGGATCTGCGGACGCCGAAAGGCAATCAACAGGATCGATGCGAGCGCCAGCCGCAAGAAGGAGCTGCCGACCGGGCCGACCTTCGCGAACAGCGTGACCGCCAGCGCGGCGCCAAACTGGACGGAGACCGTTGTCCCAAGCACGAGCAGAACCGGCGGGACGCGCCCCAGCAGCCCCGCCTCGTCGTCAACCAGATCAGTCTCGCTGCCCACAGTGGAACGGATACTCCCAGCAGCGCCGCCGCCGTGCCGCGACCTCTCCCGACCCGGCGGCGGCGCGACTATGCCCTAGTGTGAAGGAATCCCGCTGATCCCGACCGTAATCGAGACGACCTCCCGCGGCGAGCGCGAGTACGACCTGTATTCGCGGATGCTGAACGACCGGATCATCTTCCTCGGTCAGCCGATCGGCGATCAGATCGCCAACCTCGTCGTCGCCCAGCTGCTTCACCTTGAGTCGGAGGATCCAGAGAAGGACATCTCGATCTACATCAACTCGCCCGGCGGATCGATCTACGCGGGGATGGCGATCTACGACACGATGCAGTTCATCAAGCCCGACGTGTCGACGATCTGCTGCGGCGTCGCGATGTCAGGGGGCTCGCTGCTGCTGACTGCCGGCGCCCCCGGCAAGCGGCTGGCTTTGCCGAACAGCCGGATCCTGATCCATCAGCCGTCGGCCGGCTTTGAAGGGCAGTCGTCAGATATTGAGATCCACATGAACGAGATCCTCAAGACGCGCGCCAAAATTGACGAGCTCTACGCCCATCACACAGGCCGCTCGGTCGACGAGGTTCACGTTGATATGGAGCGTGACCGCTTCTTCACAGCCGAGCAAGCGGTCGAGTACGGCCTAATCGACCGCGTGATCACTTCGCACTAGCGCGCGTCGATAACGCGCGCGGTGAGCTTTGACGGCGACGTCGTCGGCCGCCAGCACGGTCAAGGCAACCTGCAGCTCTGGTTTTTAGGGTTGCTCGCTGGGCTGGTCGCCGCTAACGCCTTTGAGCAGGTCGGTGATGCTCCCGGCCGCGCTGCTTTCTTTGGCGATGAACGCGCCAATTTCGCTGATCGTGCTCATCAGTGGCGAGGGGAAGATTACGGTCGAGTTCTTGTCGACGGAGATGTCGACCAGCGTCTGAAGATTGCGCAGTTGGAGCGCGAGCGGGTGGGCCATCATCACGTCGGCAGCGCGAGCGAGTTCGCCCGCGGCGAGCGCCTCGCCTTCAGCGGCGATGATTTTGGCGCGCTTCTCGCGCTCCGCCTCGGCCTGGCGGGCCATCGCGCGCTTCATCGTGTCGGGTAGCTGGATGTCTTTCAACTCGACAAGCGTCACCTGCACCCCCCAGTCCTCGGTTGCGCGGTCGAGGATCTCGGCGATGTTGGCATTGATGCGGTCGGTTTCGGTGAGTGTCTCATCAAGCGTGTGTTGACCGACGACGTTGCGGAGCGTGGTTTGTGCGATCTGGCCGATCGCCGAGATGACGTTCTCGATCGCGACGACAGATTTGTTCGCGTCGACGACGCGGTAGTAGGCGACGGCAGAGATATCGACGGAGACGTTGTCGCGTGTGATGATCCCTTGACTCTGGATTGGCAGTGTGATGATGCGCATGGAGACCTTGTCGAGCCGGTCGACAATCGGGATTATGATCACGAGTCCTGGCTCGAAGGGTGTGGCTCGTACTTTGCCGAGCCGGAAGCGCACACCGCGCTCGTACTGGGTAACGACGCGGATCGAGGCCGCTGCCAGCAGCAGAATAACGATCACGAGAACGATGATCAGGATGATGCTGGTGTTCATGGGGTGCCTCGTCGGTTGGGCGTGGGCAGGCTCTTGACGGTCGCGCAGTTTGTGATCGTACGCCGAGCGGTAGCGAGCCTCAGAGACGCAGAGTATACCCCTCACGCGTCAGGGAACGGCGACTTGGCAGACGGTGTCAGGGCTCCAGTCGGGTAGCTCGATTGCCGCTTCCACGTCGAGCAACGCAGTAGCATGGGCGCCTATGGGACGTATCAAACGCGGCTGGCTTCTTTCAAAGCAGAGTTGGGCGGTCGTCAAGGCCGACCGCTCACTGCTCGCCTTCCCGATCATCTCGTCGCTCGCGGCAGTGATCACGATGGCCTTCTTCTTCGGCGGCGGAGTTGGCATGGCGCTCGCAGTCGACTCGCCTTGGGCGGCGCTACCGCTGATCATCATCGGCGCTTACCTGCTGACCGTAATCGGCGTCTTCAGTTCGGTCGCGCTGGCCTGCTGCGCAACCGAAGCGCTGGAAGGGCGCCAGACAACTGTCGGCCAGGGCTTCGGCGCGGCTCGCGGCCGGCTGAAGCTGATCTTCGCCTGGGCAGCGGTGGCCTTATTCGTCGGCCTGCTGATCTCGGCACTGCAGTCATTGCTGAACGAGGTTGCCGGCTCGATTGCAAGTGTAATCGTTGGCGGACTTGCGAGCTTCGCTTGGGCGGTGGCGACGTTCTTCGTGATACCGATCATCGCGCTCGACGGCCTCGGCCCGAAGGAGTCTGTAAAGACCTCCATCCACGTCATCAAGCAGCGCTGGGGCGAAGGCGTCGTCGGCTCGGCTGCAATCGGCGTAATCACCTTCCTCGTGGCAATCCTGCCGGCGATCATCGTGATCGCGCTTGGTGTTCTGCTGCTCGGCTCATCGGTTGTTGGCGGCGGCGCACTGATCGCGATCGGCACAATCGTCTTCGTGATCGGAATGCTCTTGCAGGTCACGATCACATCGGTCTTCCGCGTCGCGCTCTACCGCTACGCAACCGAGGACAAGGTGCTCGGCGGCTTCGACAGTGAGCAGCTGGCAGCCGCCTTTGCGCCGCGCCGGCGGCGCGGCAGCAGCGCCAGCGCCTAAGCGGCAGCCCGCTCAGCCGCGGACGCGGTCGCCGGCTTAAGCCAAAGCTGCGAGGATGTAACGACGATGGTCTTAGCGATCAGTTCAGTCCTGCAGCTGCCGCTCGCGAGAGCCGGCGGTGGCTCGTCCGGCTTTGGTGGCGGTGGCGGCTTCGGTGGTGGTGGTGGTGGCTTCGGCGGTGGCGGCTTCGGCGGTGGTGGTGGCGGCTACGGCTACGGCGGAGCAGCGAGCGCCGGCACCTTCCTGACGCTGCTGATCGTCGTCGTCGTGATCAGCCTGATCATTGGCCTCACCATGTTCCGCGCCTACGCGACGGCACGGAAGATGCATCAGCGGCGGATCGAGCGCGACGCGCGCGTACGGACCGCCTCGGCTGAGGCCGCCGCCGACGACGTAGCGTTCGACGCCGAGACCGTGATCTCCGGCACCGCGGCTTTATTCGGAGCAATTCAGCATGCCTGGGATCAGCGCGATTCCAACGCGCTCAGCACGATGGTCGGTGACGATCTGTTAGTCGAATGGCGACTGCGGCTGAACGACTTCCTCAGCCGCGGCTGGCACAATCGGGTGCGCGTGCTGCGCGGTCCCGACGTTCTATACGTCGGAATCGACAACAAGGCCGACGACGCCGATGACCGCGCGATCGTCCACATCGAGGCAACGCTCGAGGACTTCATTGAAACAGACACCGGAATGCGGATCATGCGCAGCGACGACGACAATCCTGTCGTCACCCTGAGCGAGTACTGGACGCTAGCCAAGCGCGACGGCGACTGGATCCTGCTGTCGATCGAGCAGGATCGCGAGGGCGCGCACCACCTTGACGCGCCGATCATCGCCTCGCCCTGGTCGGACGAGGTCGGCCTGCGCGACGAGGCAATCGTTGAAAGCGCCGTCGCCGACCGGTTGCCGGAAGGAACCGCGACGGCCGAGATTGTTGACGTTGACCTGGCGGCCGACGCGCGCACGCAGGCGATGGACCTGTCGTTGCTCGACGGCCGCTTTGCGCCGGACGTGTTGGCAGCTGCGGCGCGCCGCGCCGTCGCAGCATGGGCCCAGGCGGTCGACGGGCCGGACAAGGCGCTTAAAGCGGTTGCAAGCCCGGAGGCGATCGAGCAGCTGCTCTACCCGACCGGCGACGACAATGCCCGACTGGTTGTCCGCGGGCCGCAGATTCAGTCGATCGTGATCGAACGGCTCGACTCAACGACGGAGCCAGCAAGAATGACGGTCGTCCTGAAGGTTCGCGGTCGGCGGTACGTCGAGAACCGCGACACCGCCGCGGTGCTGTCCGGTACCAAAGATCGTGAGAGCAACTTCAGCGAGAGCTGGACGCTGGCGCTCGACGGCTCCGAGCTGGTGCCGTGGCGGCTGGTCGCAGTTGCCACCGAGTAGCCCCGACGCTTAACGGGCCGCCAGAGGCCGACCCGGCCTAACGGCCCCGCCCGCAGATCGCGTGGCGAGGCCGTCGGCTGGTCGATGCCTGCGCTAGGCGCGGGCGGCGCTGCGGCGGTGCTTGGCGCGGCGGATCTTTGCCGCCTTCTCAGCTGCGCGTGAGCGGGCTGTCGTCCGTGAACGGGAGGACGCAGTTGCGCTGAGCGTCGAGTCAACCTCGGCAACGCTTATCGCGCTTGGCTCGCCGCTGCCGGAGGCGCAGAAACCGAACGCGGCGACGCTCGTGCCCGGCGCAACCGATGCGGCCCAACTTGGCGCGGTGACGGTAACTACGTTGCCGCTCCTTGTCGCCGTTCCGCTCCAGCTGTCAGTGATCTTGACGCTCGACGGCAGCGTGAAGGTCAGCTTCCAGCTGCGCGACGACGTTGTGCCCGCGTTGGTGATCTTGAAGCTGCGGCACAGGCCGCCGGTCCAGGTCGAGTCCTTCGTGACCGTCGCCGTCAACACCGCTGTTCCCGGAGGCGGCGTTGGGGTTGGGGTTGGGGTTGGGGTTGGGGTCGGCGTCGGCGTCGGCGTCGGCGTCGGGGTTGGGGTTGGGGTTGGCGTTGTGCCGTCCTGATGCGTCGTCACGACGATGTCGCTCAACTCACCTGAACCAGAACCGTAGACGCACATTCCCGTGTCCGAGTAGCTGCCACCGGCAACTGCCCGAGCCCAACTCGGAGCGACGACCGAGTAGTCGTTACCGCTCTTCGTGAACGTCCCGCCCCAAGTGCTGGTTACCCAGTCACCGGCCGGGATCGAAAACGTCAACTTGTCAATCACCAGATTGTTCGACGTCGCGTTGCTGACGACGATCTTGCCGCACCAGGCACCGGCCCACTGCGAATCAACCGCAACTTTCGAGCTGACAGCGCCAGGGATCGGGGTTGGTGTCGGCGTCGGGGTTGGGGTC
>JBCJRT010000014.1:0-33289 GCA_039745115.1 Solirubrobacteraceae bacterium | reverse complement strand
TGAACAATGTAGGCGGAACCATCCCAGCGGTTCCAAGCGACGGTTGTGGCGCCGTCAACACCAACCGCAAGCTGCGGATCATAAGCATCCCCCCCTAGGGCGGACAGGTCCTCAGCCGCGCCAAACGTTCCTGATCCCGCCGGGCGCGTACTCGCCTGAACAATGTTGTCGGAACCATTCCAGCGTCTCCAAACGACGGTTGTGGCGCCATCAACAGCAACCGCTACCTGCGGAGAGGCAGCATGCTGCTCCGGGGCGGACAGGTTCACAGCGGCGCCAAACGTGACTGAGCCCGCCGGGCGCGTACTCGCCTGAACAATGTTGTTGACACCGTTGCTGCGGTACCAAACGACGGTTGTGGCACCATCAACAGCAACCGCAACCTGGGGATCAGAAGCATCCTCCCCTAGGGCGGACAGGTCCTCAATCGCAGCAAACGTTCCTGATCCCGCCGGGCGCGTACGCGCCCGAACAATATCGTGGGAACCATTGTTGCGGTACCAAACGACGGTTGTGGCGCCGTCAACAGCAACCGCAACCTGCGCGCCGTAAGCATTCTGCTCCGGGGCGGACAGGTCCTCAACGGCAGCAAACGTTCCTAGTCCCGCCGGACGCGTCCTCGCTTGAACAATACTGTTGAAACCATTCCAGCGGTTCCAAACGACGGTTGTGGCGCCGTCAACACCAACCGCAACCTGCGGATAGTCAGCATTCTGCCCCGCGGCGGACAGGTCCACAACCGCGCCAAACGTTCCTGATCCCGCCGGGCGCGTACTCGCCTGAACAATGAGATTGGAACCATCGTTCCTGCGGGTCCAAACGACGGTTGTGGCGCCATCAACAGCAACCGCAACCTGCGGACTGTAAGCACTCTGCCCCGCGGCGGACAGGTCCACAACCGCGCCAAACGTTCCTGATCCCGCTGGGCGCGTACGCGCCTGAACAATCCAGTTGGAACCATTGTTGCGCTGCCAAACGATGGTTGTGGCGCCATCAACACCAACCGCAACCTGCTCGCCGTAAGCATTATTACTGGGTCCGGCCGACAGATCGGTTCCCGGTAATGGCGACCAGGTGAGGGCTGCGGCGGGGCTGGGCGCCGCTGCGAGCAGCACGACCGCAGCGAACGCGGCCAACAGGGCAGTAGCGGCTTGAACGGAAATCTTGCGGCTGACAATCATCGCGTGGGCATCCTTCCCTCGTCCGCGAAGGCGCGAACGAAAAAGCAGACCGCGCGACAGCAAAAAAGCCGGCACGCGGCAGGCAAAAATGGTTGGATGCACAACCTACTCCACCGGGAAGCGACTGCGCGCCGGTTACTGAGTGGGCGATACTGGGCTCGAACCAGTGACCTCCGCCTTGTCGAGGCGGCGCTCTCCCAGCTGAGCTAATCGCCCTGGAAGCTGCGCTAGCTTATCAGCGCGGGCGTGGCGGTCACGGCCCGCTCGCCTCGCGGTGACCGCTAGGCTGCGAAACCTGTGGCGACGTGGCGGAGTGGCTACGCAGCGGCCTGCAAAGCCGCGTACACCGGTTCGATTCCGGTCGTCGCCTCTTACCGCTCGCCGCTACGTCCACGGATACGACATCGAGAAGCCGATCGCGCAGCTCGACCTCGTCCCCTTACCGCACTCCGCTCTCTATACTCGGCCGTCACTGCGGCTGTAGCTCAGTTGGCTAGAGCGTCTGCTTGCCATGCAGAAGGTCGAGGGTTCGAGTCCCTTCAGCCGCTTCGTTTAGGACTGCCGCAAGCAGCCCGCGCCGAGTCAGCTGCGCGCCGGTGAAGCGGTCAGCGGCCAGACTGCGAGCTGGCCCTACTGACAACCGACAGCTCAATGCTGGCGCTTGACCTGACGCCGTGCAAGTCGGTTATCTGCACCGTAATCGGGAAGTTGCCGTTCTCCGGGAAGGCGATCGTCAGGCTGCCAAGCTTCGTCGTCTTATCCCAGTCGCCATCGCCGTTGAGGTCCCAGTCGTAACGCTTGATCACGCGGCTAGGGACAGCGACGTTGCGGGCTGTCAGCGTCACCGGGTCGGTGCGGTAGACGGTTCCCGCAGCGGTTGACAGCTGAGCGACAGGCGCCGTAAGCAGCGCGGCGCGAACGAAGCCGGTCGAGCTCTTGACCAGCCGCAGCTTGCGCCGAACGGCGTCGCCTGTGTTGCCCTCAATCGTCGTAACGATCCCGTTCGGCTGGAGGCTTTCGACAATGCCCAGGTGCTGCGGGAAGAGGATCAGATCGCCCGGCCGTGGCGTAGCGAAAAGGACTCCGGCCTTCCGCGCCCAGGTGCGGATGCGCGGCACGTAACCGTCGCCGAGACCGTCGGCGCCGATCGGCACACCTGCCTGCCGTGTCACCCAGGAGGTGAAATAGGCGCACCAAGGCGCCGGGTAGTAACGCAGCGGCGCCTGCGTCGAAAGGCCGTACATCCTGATCCGCGGCGCCTTGTTCGAGCCCTTCGGGATCTCGCGGACGTTTAGCGCGAGCTCCTGCTGGGCGATCGCGACGATCCGCTCGGCCGGCGTCTGGGCAAGCGTCTGCGCCTGCGCCGCAGGAGCGGCTACCGCCAATGCAGCGGCGACGCCGCAGAGGACTGAAAGGACTCGAGTCACAACAAGGCAAGTGTAGTAATCAAGCGCGCCGCGGCGCGCAGGTAGCGCTGCGGCGCCATTCCCGACAGACGCGGTCGGTCTTTGGTAGGGTTCCCTAACAGCTGACCAACTATGCGAAAGACGTGAACCCATGGGCGCATTCCTGATAACCCTGCGAGAGGTCTTTGAGGCCAGCCTGATCATCGGGCTGATACTCGCTTTCCTGAAGCGCACCGGTACGCTGGAGAGCCATGCGCGGGCCGTCTGGCAGGGCACGGCGGCAGCGATTCTTGTCAGCACGATTGCCGCCGTAATCCTGTTCGCCGCGGTCGGCTCGCTGGAAGGGACGGCCGAGGTCCTGTTCGAGGCGGTCGCGATGCTGTCGGCCGCTGTCGTGCTGACCTGGATGGTCTTCTGGATGCGTCGCCAGGCACGCACATTGGGCAGCGACCTGCGCGATCAGGTAGGTACCGCGATCGCCCAGGGTGGAACCTTCGCGCTGTCCTTAGTTGCTTTCGTCGCCGTCGTGCGCGAAGGCTTTGAGACAGCGCTCTTCCTGTTTGTTTCGGTCGGCGAGAGCGGCGCGCTGGCAACGATTGTCGGCGGCGTTGCCGGCTCTGTCGTAGCGATCGGACTCGGCGTCGCTCTCTATCGCGGCTCCTTGAATCTTGACCTGCGCCGATTCTTCCTGATCAGCGGAGGGCTGGTGCTGATTCTCGCCGCCTACATGGTTTACGGCGGGCTCGAGGAGCTGGCTGAGCTGGGCGCGAGCGAAGCCGTCGAGATGCTCGCGGCGCCAGTGGCAGTGATCTTCCTCGTCGCAACCAGTTGGCTCTTCCTGCGTGACAATCAGACCATTCGGAGCAAACAGCCGGAAGCGAGCGAGACCACCACGGTCTGAGCCGCCGCGTCAACCACTCCAAGCCCCTCCAGTTCGTCAGCCGACGATCTGGAGGCTGTTCTCCAAACCGTTCAGGCGCTCGCTGCCGTCATCGGTTATCAGCAGCAGATCCTCGATCCGCACGCCGCAGACGCCGGGCAGGTAGATGCCAGGCTCAACTGTGAGAACCATTCCGGCCAGAAGCGACTCCTCGCCATGGCGTGAGAGGCGCGGCGCTTCATGGATGTCAAGGCCAACGCCGTGGCCAAGGCCATGGCCAAAGTTGTCGGCGTAGCCGGCGCCATCAATGATTGAACGGGCGACCTGATCGATCTCGCGTCCTGTTGGCCCCGGCCGAAGGGCGGCAACGGCGGCCTGCTGGGCTGCGAGAACGAGCTCGTAGACGGCGCGCTGCTGATCGTCAATCTCGCCGGTTGCCCAGGTTCGAGTGCAGTCAGAGCAGTAGCCGTCGAGCCGGGCGCCCCAGTCGATTGTGACGAGCTGGCCCGCCTCAATCATCACGCTGCGCGGCTCAGCGTGAGGCAGCGCAGCGTGAGCGCCGGCGGCGACGATCGGCGGAAAGCTGAGCTCCTCGGCGCCGCGGCTGCGGATCGCGAACTCCAGCGCCAACGCCAGCTGCTGTTCAGTTCGGCCGACCAACCCTGCTTCGAGCAGCTCAAGCACCGCATCGTCAGCAAGCTCGGCAGTGGCGCGGATCTTTACCACCTCCGCAGCGTCTTTGCAGAGCCGGAGCTGCTCAACCAACCCGGCAGCGGCAGTCAGTTCAGCGCGCCCGTCCAACGCCTTCTCCAACGCCGCTTGCTGCGCCACCGTTACGTGGCTGTCGTCGAAACCGACGGCGCCGTAGCTGCTGCCAGCGTCGTCGGCAAGCGGAAACTTCTCTGCCAGGCCGGCGCCAAGCAGGTCGTGGCGCGAAATCTCGACCTGCCACTGATCCGGTGCCTGCGCAGCAGCCTGCTCGGTGTAGCGGGAGTCGGTGATCAGCAGCGCCGGAGAGCGGCCCGGATCGGACGGGCAGAGAGCAAGCGCGTTGCTGCCCGTGAAGCCGGTCAACCAACGAACGTTGTTGGGCGCGGAGACGACCAGCCAATCAAGACCCCGCTCAGCGACCAGCGCTGCGAGCTGCTCGATCCGCTCACTCACTGGCCGGCCGCATCGGCCAGCGCTTCGCGCAGCGCCTCAAGCGCCCGCTTGTAGCCATCGGGGCCCATGCCGCTGACCGTCGTTAGGCAAATATCGCTGATCACCGAGACGCGGCGAAACTGCTCGCGCTGCGTGATGTCGCTGAGATGAACCTCAACTGCTGGCAGCGCTGCGATCTCAAGCGCGTCACGGATCGCATAGGAGTAGTGCGTCCAGGCTCCCGGATTGATGATGATCGCGTCCGCAATGTCGCTAACGCGGTGCAAGTACTCGACAAAATCGCCCTCAAAGTTGGTCTGGAAGTACTGGGCCGAAAGGCCGAGCTCGGCGGCGAACTCTCCGATCCGCTGCGTCAGGCGGTCGTAATCGAGGTCGCCGTAAAGCGCCGGGTCCCGGCGGCCCAGCTGATCAAGGTTGACGCCGTGCAGGACGGCTATTCGATTGTGAGCGAGCATCGCCGCAAGTCTCGCAGGTCGCGCGCCCGGCGACTAGGCGACAAGCTCTTCGACCGCGGCCAGCACGGCTGCGGGCTCGACAGCGACGCCGTAGCGCACGGCGCCCGGCGCATCGCAGCAGACAAACGGCACCTCGCCCGACAGCCGCTTCTTGTCGAGCCGAGTTGCGGCGATCACGGCGTCGACGTCAAGCGTCGGCAGCGAGGTCGGCAGGCCGGCGCCCTCCAGCAGCGTGGCAACCTCGGCGCGAAGTTCGCTGGCGCCAGAGAATCGCAACGCCGCCAGCAGGCCGAGCGACACCGCCTCGCCGTGCCTGAGCTGCGTGTACCCGGTTGCGGCTTCTATCGCATGGCCGACCGTGTGACCGAGGTTGAGCAGTTGGCGGCGTCCATCGTCGCGCTCGTCATCTGCGACGATTTCCAGCTTCGTACGGGCCGCCTCGCGAATCATCTGCTCGTCAACAGGATCGCCGCCGCTGACGCGCTGCCAAAGCAGGCCGCCGCTGATCAGCGCTGTCTTAACCAGCTCGGCGTAGCCAGCCGCCATCTCAGCGGCGGGGAGGCTTGCCAGCAGCGCCGGGTCGATCAGCACGGCGGCCGGCTGATGGTAAGCGCCGACGTAGTTCTTAGCCTCCGGCAGGTCGACGCCGGTCTTCCCGCCGAGCGCTGAATCGATCTGTGCGACGAGCGTCGTCGGCACTTGGACCACGGGCACGCCGCGCTGGTATGTGGCGGCGCAGAAGCCTGCGAGGTCGCCGACAACGCCGCCGCCGAGGGCGACCAGGTGGTCGGCCCGGGTGGCCTGCTGCTGAGCTAATGCGTGCCAAACGCTCTCCGCCGTTGCCAGGTTCTTGAACTGCTCGCCGGCAGCAATCTCAATCAGTCCATCGAGCCGCGGAACGGCGCCTGCGTACAGATCGGCGACGTTGCTGTCGCTGACAACAATCCGGCGCGACTGGTCCGCCAATGGCCACGGCGCACTAGCTAGCGCACCTTCGCCAACCCAGACCGGGTAGCCGCCGCCAGCAGTCGCCGCCCAGAGCAGTCTGAGCGAGTCGGCGGCGCCGTGGGCCATCGCAGTCAGTGACGGCAGTGCGGCGGCGATCACCGCCGTGTCACTGGTTGACAGATTGGCGTCGGCAATCTCGCGGTAAACCCACTCGCGTTCGCTGAAGCGGTATTCAAACTCGGCGCGGTCTTGGCCGAGCGGCCGGTCGCTTCCTTGAACGCGCGCCCAGGCAGTTTCGAGGTCGACGTCGAGCAGCACGGTCGTGTGCTGCTCAAGCGCGGCGACGACCTTTGCCGATGCGAGCGCTCCCCCACCTAGCGAGATTACGTGCGGCGCCAGCCCGAGCAGCTCCAGCACAATCTTCTCTTCAACTTCGCGGAAGGCCGGCTCACCTGACGCTTCGAAGTGTTGGGCCGGCGTCATCCCGGTCCGCTCCTCGATCACGAGGTCGCTGTCGCTGCAATGGATGCCCAGAAGCTGTGATGCGCGGCGCGCAGCGGTGGTCTTACCGGCCCCCATGAAGCCGACGAAGACCAGTGATCGGTTTAGCTCCGGTTCCATCCGATCCGCCCGCAGTAGCTGGCCAATGCCTGGCGCGCGTCGTCGATCTGATCGCCACCAAACTTCTCGCAGTAAGCCTCAGCCAGGACAAACGCAACCATCGCCTCGGCAACAACGCCGGCCGCCGGCACGGTGCAGGAGTCGGTCCGTTCACGCAGCGCCTCGGCCGGTTGGCGCGTGCTGATATCAACCGACCGCAGCGGCTTCGTCAGCGTTGGCAGCGGCTTCATTGCGCCTTGAGCCAAGAGCGGCTCGCCGGTCGTCATCCCGCCCTCCAGCCCGCCGGCGCGATTGGTCTCGCGGTAGTAACCGCGCTCGTCGGAGTAGAAGATCTCGTCGTGAGCTTCGGAGCCTGGCCGCGCCGGCAGATCCCAGCCGTCGCCCAGCGATGCACCCTTGACGGCTTGGATTGAGCAGATCGCGCCTGCAATCCGGCCATCGAGCCGCGTCTGCCACGAGATGTGCGAACCGACACCTGGCACCAAGCCGAATACGACGACCTCAAAGACGCCACCGATCGACTCGTTGGCTTTGCGCTGAACGTTGATGTGTTCGACCATCAGCTTGCTTACCTCAGGATCGAGGCAGCGAACCGGATCGTCGTCGACGCCGTCAAAGTCCTGCAGGACAAGCGCCGCCGCCGCCGGATCTGTGGCGACCGTTCCGATCCGGACGACGTGCGAACGGATAGTCACGCCAAGCGCGACAAGGAACTGACGGCAGAGCGCGCCGCCGGCAACACGCGCCGCGGTTTCACGCGCGCTAGCGCGCTCAAGGATGTCGCGTACGTCGCTGGCGCCGTACTTCCAGGCACCGACGAGATCGGCGTGGCCGGGGCGCGGCAGATGGACCTCCGGCACTTCGGCCTCAACCGGCCAAGGGTTCATCCGCTCTTCCCAGTTTTCGTAGTCGCGATTGATGACCTGAAGCGCGACCGGGCCGCCGAGCAGCCGTCCGTGACGAATCCCGGCGGTGACCTCGGCGCGGTCGGTCTCGATCTTCATCCGCCCGCCGCGGCCGTGCCCCAACTGCCGGCGCGCAAGGTCGCGGTCGATCCCAGCGCGATCGACTTCCAGCCCGGCTGGGAGCCCTTCAACAATGCAGGTCAGACCGGGGCCATGCGATTCGCCCGCGGTTATAAGCGTCAGTGCCATAGCCAGATGCAGGCTAGCGAGCGGCAGCCGCGCTGGGCGGGCGCCCTCACCCGCCGAGCAGCAGAACGATCAGCGAGCTGACAGCAAGAAATGGCGCAAGTGGCAGTGTCGCCGAGCGGGCGACGCTCCAGCCGCGGCGGGCAGCGATCACGAGGCCAGCGAATGATCCGCCCAACAAGGCCAGCAGAATCGCCGGCGCCGCCGAGGCTCCAAGCGCCGCGCCGATCACGGCAACGAGCTTGACATCGCCAAGGCCCAGTGCACCGGGCCTCAGCAACGCCGCGCCAAGGAAGAGGCTGAAGCCCAATAGGGCAAAGAGCAGCCTTTCTGTTGCAATCAGCGGCTCAAAGATCGCCGTCGCGGCCAGCATCGCAACCAGCCCCGGAACTGTCAGCTGGTTTGGAATTCGGCGCGTGTCGAGATCAACGAGCGCTGCGGGCAGCAGTACGCAGAGCATGATCAGCGACGCCGCCAAGTTCAGGCTGCCCGGCTCAATCGACGCCAAAAGTGCGCAGTAGAGCGCCGTTGCAGCGGCTGCGCAGACAGTTCGCGGGCCGACCGGACGATGACAGCCGGCAAGCGCGGCAGCGAGCCGCTCGAGGCCGACGCCAAGCAGCGCACCGAGCGCTGCTGCCGCTGCAATTATTGGCTGAAAGGCGATCAATCGAGCTTAAGCGCGGCCAGCCGCACGGCGATCGGTCACAATCAACTGATGAGGATTCGCGGACTTTTCATCGTGCTGGCGCTGCTGCTCGTGATTTTGAACGTTTTTTCCGGCTCACAGCGTGCCAATAATCAGGCGACAACGACAGCGCCGGCCGTCGCGCCGCAGCAGCCGCAACCCGCCGCAATCGAGGCAACGCTGCCATCGAACGGCGCTGTTCGGGCGCAGCCGGGCCAGCGCGTCAACCTTCTTATCCGATCTGATTCGCCCGATGTCGCCCAGATCGAGAAGCTCGGCCTGTCGGTCGCAGTCGGGCCAGGGATTCCCGGTGCACTGACCGTCGTCGTGCCAAGCGATGGTCGCTATCCAGTGACTCTTCAACTGACAAAGCGAACGATCGGCGTTATCGATGTTGGTTCTTAGTCGACCGCCGGCTGCGGCTTCTCGTCGACGCTGTCGCCGCCCTGCCGCTGCGCCGCCTGCGCATCGTGACCTTCAATAAAGACGCCGCTGCCTTCGCACCACGGGCAGTCAACCTGGTGCGGTTCACCGCCGCTGTTGGAGTTCAGCTTGCCGGTGCCGCGGCAGGGCGAGCAGGGAACGGGCCCCTGCGGCTCGATCGTTTCTTCTTTAGCGTCAGCCATCGCGACCGGAGAGTAGCGGTGCTAGCGTCGACTTGGTGGACGAGGTCCAGTTTCAACTGACTCCCCCACCGGCTGATGCCAGCGGCCGCTTCGCGCCAAGCCCAACCGGAAGGCTGCACCTCGGCAATCTGCGAACGGCGCTGCTGGCGTGGTGTTGCGCCCGCTCAACCGGCTCGCGTTTCAGCCTGCGGATCGAAGACCTTGACCGGCAACGGGTGCGCGAGGGCGCGGCCGAGCAGCAACTCGCAGAGCTTGCCGCGATCGGCATTGACTGGGACGGCGCAGTGGTTCACCAAAGCGAACGAACTTCGCTTTACGCGGATGCGATTGAAAAGCTTCGCGCCGCCGACCTGATCTACGAATGTTGGTGCACGCGGGCCGAGATTCGCCAGGCAGCATCGGCGCCGCATGGCACAGTGCCGCGCTACCCCGGGAGCTGCCGCGATCTTGCCGCTGCGACCACGGCGCAGCGCAGCGCCAGCGGCCAACTACCGGCGTTGCGGGCCCGCGCAGAGGGGACCGAAGTTAGCTTTGTGGACCGAATCCACGGCCCTGTTACCGGTTGCCTTGATGACTTTGTCGTCCGCCGTCAGGACGGCACCGCCGCTTATCAGCTGGCGGTCGTCGTCGATGACGCCGAGCAAGCGATTGGCGAGGTTGTGCGCGGCGACGACCTGCTGGACTCGACCGCCGCCCAGTGCTGGCTGCAGCAGGCACTGGAACTGCCGAGGCCAAGTTATGTCCATCTGCCGCTATTGCTTGATCAGAGCGGCAAGCGAATCTCCAAACGTGACGGCGCGGCGACGCTGACAGGGCAGGCCGGGGCCGGCCGCGATGCAGCGCAGGTGCGCAGCGATCTGGCAGCCAGCTTCGGGCTCTGCGAAGCGAACGAGCCGGTCACGGCGACCGAACTGGCAGGCCGCTTCGCCGCGATCCTCGTAAGATCCCCGTAGTGACCAATCCACCAGACAGGCGGCGGCCGGATCATCAGCGCCGCCCGCTACTGAACTTCGTTCGCTTCATCCTTCCTGCACTTATCGCCCTCTCCGGGCTGCTTCTGGCAGCCATCGGCCAGCGTGAATCGGCCTACGAAGCTGGCGGCCTGCTGATCAGTGCCGGCGCCTCGGTTGCGCTGTTGAACCTGTTCTACAGAATCGGCGTCAAGGGCGATAAGGACCGCGACCGCGAGGCCTCGGCGCGCGATTGCTACGACCGAACCGGCCGCTGGCCGGACGAGTAGGCACAGCACCTTGACAACCAACGAGAAACTGCGGGCACTGGCCGCCCGCGCCCGTCAGACCGGCGCGCTGGCACTTGACACCGAGTTCATCGGCGAAGGGCGCTACCGAACGGAACTCTGCCTGGTTCAGGTTGCCGTCGACGCTGAACAGCTCGACCAGCCGGCCTGGACCGAACTGATCGACCCTTTCGACCGCGCGATCGACCCAGCTCCAATTGTCGAGCTAATCGACGACCCAAAAGTCGAGATCGTTGTCCACGCCGGCCGTCAGGATCTGGCGCTACTACGTCGCATCTGGCATGCCCACCCAACTAACTGCTTTGACACGCAGATTGCCGCCGCCTTCGCCGGCCTGCGCTCGCAGATCGGCTACGAGGCGCTACTGCGTGACCTTCTCGGCGTGCAGCTGGACAAGGGCGCGAGCTTCTCCAACTGGGACGCGCGGCCGCTGACCGAACAGCAACAGAGCTACGCGCGCGGCGATGTGCTGCAGCTAATCGAAGTGGCAACGGTGCTCAAAGACCGGCTTGAAGAGCGCGGACGGCTTGGTTGGGCACGCGAAGAGTGCCTGCCGCTTGAGGCCTCAAGCGATGAACGTGACGTCGAGGTTGTCTTCGCCAAACTGCCGAAGATCAATACGCTCAGCGGCCAGCAGCGAGCCGTTGCCCAGGCGCTGGTGATCTGGCGCGAAGAGACGGCCGACCGGGAGGACAAGCCGGTACAGAAGGTGCTGGCCGACGCAGCGATTGTCGAAGTCGCGAAGAGCGGCGCCGCGAACGAACAGCAACTTCGTAGCCTGCGCGGGCTACATGAGGGGATCACCCGTCGCCGCGGCGGGGCAATCGTCAAGGTCGTCGGCGACGCCGCGTCAGCGGCGCCGATTCCAGCAGAAAAGTCGAGCCGCAAACAATCCGATCGAGGCGACGCTGCGCTGATCGTGCTGGCCGAGTCGTTGGTCCGGGCGCGGGCCGTCGGCGAAGACCTGGCATACGAGCTGCTGGCAACCCGCTCCGACCTGCAGGCCGTGATCAGCGCCGTGCGCGACGCAATGCCGGAGCCCAATGTGCGCACGTTGACCGGCTGGCGCCGAGCTGTAGTAGGCGACGAACTTCTGGCGCTATTGCGCGGACAGCGCAGCCTGCGGATCGACGATCAGCTGCGCGTCATCGTTGAGGACTGATCAGCCGGCTGAGCGTTCGACCGCAGTGTTGACGACTAGGGCGTTGCGCAGGCACCAGACGCCGGGGCAGCGAGCGTCGGCGATCTCGCGCAGCCTCTCGACCTCTTGATCGTCGGCGTCGCAGTCGACCTCGAGCGTCCAATCAATCTGCTCAAGTGGCACCTGGTCGCCGACCCCAAGGGCGCGCGCCATGTCGAGCTCGGCGGCGACGCGGCCGCGCAGCGCGCGTAGCTCAATCCCTTCACGCGCTGCCTCCTGAGCGAAGGTCATCGCGTAGCAGGCGAGTCCACCCCAGAAGCAGTAGGCAAGCGGGCTCGGCGCTGCGCCGCTGCCGCCCATCGGCGGCGGAAAGTCAGCGGCGAAGGAGACCGACCCACCTGCCGGCAGCGGGATCTCGGTCGTGAACTGTGTCGCGCCGGGTTCAACGTTCCACTGCCCGGTGAGCGCAACCGGCTGCAGCCCGGCCGCAGGATCGGCCGCCGCCTTCGCAGCAGTTGCCTCGATCGCTTCGACGTTGACATTGTGCATAAGGCTCCTTTGTATTGGCTATAGGCAACCGTACCGGACCGGACTGCCGCCCGATCCGGCGGCTATATTCGTCGCTCAAGAGCCCGTATGTCCGCAGCCAAACCTTCTCCCCCAAAAGCTCCTTCTGGCGCCGATCACTATCGGCGCCGGCGGCTGATCGGTTTAGCTGCCGGCGTCGTCATACTGGTCGGCTTTGTCGCAGTCGTCGCGGTCAGTGCCGGCAGCTCCGGCAGATGGGATCCGCGACAACTTGAACAGGGCGCGATCGCTGAAAAGCCGAAGATCGAACTGGCGGCGCAAGCTAGGGCTATCGCCGCCGTACTGGAGAAGCGCAAGGCGTTGATCGCGAAGGAGAACGTTGCGATTAAGCAGGCGATTACCAACTTCGGCGTTGTCAATCAGGGCGGGTCGCAGAACGCCAAGGTCGCGCTGACCTTCGATGATGGTCCCAGCAGCTACACCGGCGGGATCCTCGACACGCTGAAGAAGGGTCGCGCAGCGGCGACATTCTTCACGCTCGGCAACCAGACCAGCAGCTTCCCGCTGCCGCTGCAGCGCGCTGTCGCCGAAGGCCACGTTGTGGGCAACCACAGCTGGAGCCATCAGGACCTGACGCGGCTCAGTCCTAAGGACGTCCGCACCGAACTGACCGACCAGACCAGCGCCGTGACCGGCAAAGGATTGCCGGCGCCGAACCTTTTCCGGCCACCGTACGGCGCGATCAACCAGCGCGTTACGGCTGAAGCAAACCGCAAAGGAATGCTTGTCGTGATGTGGTCTATCGACAGCAACGATTACAAGCTGCCGACCCCCGCGGCGATGGCCGCGCAGGTGATCAGCGAAGCTCAAAACGGATCAATCATCTTAATGCACGATGGCGGCGGCGACCGCACAACGACCTCAATCGCGTTGCCGCTGATCATCAAAGGCCTCCGCGCCAAGGGCTTCAAGATGGTTACGGTGCCGCAGCTACTGCTTGACAACCCGCCCGAAGCCCAGCAGCAGGAAGTACCCCGAACGCCAGTTGCCTGACAAACGATCGATAACTAGGAGGACCGATGAACCAGATTGACGAAGCAGTCCAGGACGCGCCGCCCGAAGCACGTGAGGCGATCAAGCAGATGGCCAACTACTGGTGGCTGTGGCTGGTGTTTGGCATCGTCTGGATCATTGTGGCTCTCGTGATTCTGCAGTCCGACAGCCGCTCAACCGACGTTGTCGGGCTGATTATCGGCGCGATGTTCGTAGGCGCCGGTATCCAGTACATGGTGATCTCGACCTTGATGGCGAGGTGGCGCTGGGTTTGGCTGCTGCTTGGCGCTTTGCTGATCATCTTCGGCGTCGTTTCTATCTTCAACCCGGCCGAGACCTTCAACGACTTTGCCAGCATCGTCGGTTTCCTCTTCCTGCTCGTCGCCTTCACCTGGATCATCCAGGCTTTCGCTGAGCGGGATCACAACGATCTGTGGTGGCTTGGCCTGGTCAGCGGTGTGCTGATGCTGGTGATCGCCTTCTGGACGAGCGGCCAGCTTTTCAACACGAAGGCCCACCTGCTGATCGTCTTCGCTGGGCTCTGGGCGCTGATGGCAGGGCTTGTTGACATTGTCCGCGGCTTCCAGCTGCACGCCGTCGGTCAGCGGTTGAAGTAGCGCGCCAGCGTCAGCAGGCGGCGGCGCGCATCAGTTCGAGCGGCGCCGCCGCGCCGGTCCAATGCTCGAAGGCGATCGCGCCCTGCTGCACAAGGATCTCGCGCCCGTCGATCGTCCGTGACCCGGCGGCGGCTGCGGACTCAATCAGCGCGCTCGGCTGATCGCCATAGACAAGGTCGACGACGGTCGCGTAGCCGCCGACTTCGTTGGCTGTCAGCGGCAGCTCATCAAAGGTGGCGCCCGGGTCGTCAAGGCCAGCGGCAGTGCAGTTGACAAGCAGCTGCGCGGGCGTCGCAGCGCTGACAGCCTCCACCCCAAACTCAGCGGCCAGCGCGGCTGCCCGCGCCGCTGTGCGGTTCCAAAGCTGCACCTTCATTCCGACGTCACGCAGCGCCCAGACGACAGCGCGGGCGCTACCGCCGGCGCCGAGCACGAGCGCGCTGTCACCGGCCCGCGCATGCTCGCCCAGCGCTGCCAGCAGTCCTGGAGCATCGCTGTTATCGGCGACGATCGTGCCATCCGCGCTGAAGCTAAGGATGTTGGCAGCACCAATCTGTTCGGCCCGAAAGCTGCAGCTGTCAGCGATCGCGAGGGCCGTCTCCTTGTGCGGGATCGTCACGTTTGCGCCGACGAAACCGGCGCCGTGCAGGCCGCCTACTAGTCGCTCAAACTCAGCTGGCGGCGCCGGCAGCAGTTGGTAGTTCCACCCGTCAAGGTCGCTCCCCTCAAATGCCGCGTTAAAGATCTGCGGCGAGCGGCTGTGACCGACCGGCCAGCCGAGCACGCCGAGTCGTTTGACGCTCACTTACGTCAGCCTTTCGGGCAACGGGATGGGTCCTTACCGCCAAGTGCAGCCCGCTTGTTGTCGTAGATCGTCTTCAACTTCTGGAACTCGGCGTCGGTCTTCGCGAAGCTATGCCCGCCGTTACGGCACGGTGCGACGACGAAAAACAGGTAGTCGCTCTTTGCAGGCTTCGCGGCCGCCTTGATTGAGGCCAGCCCGGGATTGCCGATCGGCCCGGGCGGCAGGCCAGTGAAGCGGCGCGTGTTGTACTTCGACGGACTGTTTAGCTGCGACACAGTCAGGGGCTCATTCCAGTTATTAACAGCGAAACGCGTTGTGGCATCGGCGCCGAGCGAGATTGACTGCCGCAGACGGTTGTAGAAGACGGCCGCCACCAGCGCTCGCTCGCGATCGAGGGATACTTCGCGCTCGATGATTGAGGCCAGCGTCACCACGTCAAAGGCAGTTAGGTTCTTCTTCTTGGCGTAGCTCATGTCGACGCTGGCAAAGTTGCGTTTGAAGGCGACCACCTGATCATCAACAAGGCGGCGCGCAGTTGGCGACTCTTGCAGCAGCTCGTAGGTGGCCGGGAAGAGGAACCCTTCGAGCGACTTGACGTTGGCGGGCGCGCCGTAGCTGCGTGGATTGAGCTTTTTCGACGAAACCGATGCCGAGATGTAGCTGCCGCTGACCCCTTGCTTCTTCACAACCGGCGCGATCTCGCTGCGAGCCGGCCCTTCAGGCAGGACTACCTTGATCACCGGCGCCCCCGCCTCGACCTCGGTCAACACGGCCAAAGCGGCTCCGTTGCTCATCCCCTTACGCAGGCGGTAAACGCCAGCGCGCAAGTTGCCGCGGTCGCCACCGAGCGTCGCCCGCAACTCGAAGAAGAAGGCCGAGGAGACTACGCCGCGATCAGCGAGGATGCTGCCGACGTCGCCGGCGTTGACTCCGGCCGGAATCTTGACGGCAACGCTCCCGGCGGCGTCGCTCTTGAACGGCTCGATGACAGCGTTGGCTACAAACAGCACAGCGACGACTACAAGCGCGATTAGGCCGAACAGCAAGGCGTGGCGGCCGGGCGAACGCTTCCGCGGCGTTGCGGGATCGGGCGCTGCGGCTGCGGCGGCCGCGCCAGGGCGAATCGTGCCACTGGGGCGCTCGGCGGACGAGGCAAGCTTGCGCGGTGGTGGCGGTGCCGCTGCAGGCTTGGGAGGGCCGCTGGCAAGCGGCGGCGTCTGCGGCGGCAGCGCCTCGCGCGGGGGCGCAGGATCGGGCGGCGCAGGATCGCCTCGTTCGGCGGCACGCTTCCGCTCACGCTCAAGGCGGGCGGCTTCTCGCTGTTCTTCGCTGCGGCTTGATTGATCGCTCATTGCTGATCCCAGTGCTCGTGCCCGTGCCGGGCGATCCAATCATTCAACAACACCGCCGCGGCGCGCGAATCTTCGCTCTCACTGCCGCCGCTGTCGACGGCGATCGCCGTCGTGAAACGCTCGTCGAAGAGTTCGACTGGGATCTTCGCGCCTAGCGCAGCGCGCAGCCGGTCGGCGTAAGAGCGGGCCTCGCGTGTTTGCTGCGAATCGTCGCCTGAGAGCGAGAGTGGCAGGCCGACGACGACGCGCTGCACCTCACGCGCCTCGACCAGCGCGCGCAGCGCCTTGACGCCGGCCTTCGTCGCCGGTCGCAAGATTGGCGCGATCGGCGTCGCGATCGTTCCGGTCGGATCGCTCAGCGCGCAGCCGCAGCGAGCCGATCCGTAGTCGAGGGCAAGCACGCGCACGTCGTCAGGCGCCAAGCGCCTGTTCAACCATCGTGGCGGCCAGCGCAAGTGCGTCGGCGAGCTTGGCCGGCTCCTTGCCGCCAGCCTGGGCGATCGTGTCGCGGCCGCCGCCGCCGCCGCCAACGACTGCCGCCGCGGCGGCGACAATCTCGCCCGCCTTGACGCCGCGCTCAACCAGCGACGGGGTGACTGCGACGACCAATGAGACGCGGCCTTCGACTGTGCTGGCGATGACAACGGCAGCGTCGCTTCCGAGCTGGCCCTTCAGCCGGTCGGCGACATCCATCAGCGCCTTCGCCGCAACGGCGCCAACGTCAGCGACCAGCAGCTTTGCCCCTCCAACCTCGCGCGCATCTGCAAGCAGCGCACTCTCGTCAATCTCAGCCGCAACGTTCTGCCCGCTACTGCGCGACGCGCTGCGAAGCGCAGCGACGGCGGCGACGGCAGCTGGCAATTGGGCAGCGGTCGTGCGCAGCGTTGCGGCTGCCTCGGTGAGCAGCGCGTCGTGACCGCGCAGCAGCTCAACTGCGACAGGCCCCGTGACCGCCTCAATACGGCGCACATTGGCGGCGCTTGATCCTTCACTAGTGATCTTCAGGCAGGCGATCTCAGAGCTACGGGCGACATGGGTACCGCCGCAGAGCTCGCGTGAGAAACTGCCGTCCCCAATCTCAACCATTCGCACAATCTCGCCGTACTTTTCACCGAACAGTGCGATCGCGCCGAGCTGCTGCGCTTGATCTATCGTCGTCGTAATCGCGCGCACGTTGAGACTTTCGAGGATTTGCTGATTGACCCGATCCTCAACCGCTTGGCGATCTTCATCGCTGAGCCGGCCGGAGTGCGTGAAATCGAAGCGCAGCTTGTCGGGGCCGACATACGAGCCGGCCTGGCGAACGTGGTCGCCGAGCCGCTCGCGCAGCGCCGCGTGCAGCAAGTGGGTCGCAGTGTGATTGCACTCGGTTGCGTGACGGGCAGTTGCGGCGACTTCGGCGAGCAGCTCGGTACCGGCCTCCAGCGGCTCTCCATTCGCTTCGACCACCAGCGCCTGATCGTCACCGCCGCGCACCACCCCAACCACGGTCGCAATCGTGTCGCCGCCCAGCGAACGCAGCAGGCCGCTGTCGGCCGCTTGGCCGCCGCCTTCGGCGTAAAACGGCGAATCGGCAAGCTTGACAAGCGTGCGACCTTGATCCTCAGCGACGGCAGTGACAGTTGTACGAACGCTGAGCGTCTCGTAGCCGACGAAGTGCACCGCGTCGCCGCCGACGGCGCGCACGGCCTCGGCCGAAGCGCCGACCTTACGATCACCGGCGCCGGCCGATGAGCGGCTGCGTTGTTCACTCATTAGGAGGTCAAACTGCTCTTCTTCATTGAACGGAACGCCACGCTCCTGTGCCAACTCGCGCGTCAGCTCGATTGGAAAGCCGAAGGTGTCGTGCAACCGGAAGGCGTCCTCACCGCTCAGCTCACCGGCGTCGAGCAACTGGTCGAGCAAGCCGCTGCCCTGCTCGAGCGTTCGGCCAAAGCTCTCTTCCTCACCGCGCACCCACTGAAGAATCGTCTTGCTGCGCTGCCGCAGCTCCGGGTAGGCGTCACCCATTACGTCGATCACCTGCTCGGCGAATGCCGGCAGAAAGACGCCGTCAATCCCGATTCTGCGCCCTTGTTGGATCGCGCGGCGCATCACGCGCCGCAAGATGTAACCACGCTCCTCGTTCGACGGGACAACGCCGTCGGCGATCAGGAAGGTCATCGCTCGTGAATGGTCGGCGAGGATCCGCAGCGCACGCTGGTCGGCTTCACCGCTAGCCAGCTCACGGCCCAACGCCATCAGCCCGGCAAATTGATCGGTCTCGAAGATGCTCTCGACTCCCTGCTCAATCAACGCCAGCCGGTTAAGGCCGGCGCCGGTGTCGATATTGCGGGCAGGCAGAGGCGTCAGCACGCCAGCTGGCTGCTGAGCAAACTCCATGAAAACGAGGTTCCAGTACTCAAGAAAGCGATCGTTCTCGCCGCCCGGCAAGGCGTCAGGCCCGCCGAACTGCTCGCCGCGGTCGAGGTAGAGCTCGCTACAGGGACCGCACGGACCGACCGGGCCGGCCTGCCAGAAGTTCTCAGAGCGCGGACAGAGAACGATCCGCTCGCTCGGCACGCCGACTGCCTGCCAGGCCGCAATCGCCTCCTCATCTGGCCCGAGGCCCAGCTCATCGTCGCCTTCAAAAACGGTGATCCAGATCTTCTCGGGATCAAAGCCAAACCCCTCCAGCGATAGCTTCCAGGCGAACTCGACCGCTCCCTCCTTGAAGTAATCGCCGAGCGAGAAGTTGCCGAGCATTTCGAAGAAGGTCAAGTGGCGCGAGCTGTTCCCGACATTGTCAATGTCGGTCGCGCGGAAGCACTTCTGACAGCTCGTCAGCCGCGTTGCCGGTGGCACCTCCAAGCCCATGAAGTACTCCTTCAGCGGATGCATGCCGGCCGTTGTCAGCAGCACTGAAGAGTCAAACGAAGCTGGCACCAGCGAGCCGGACGGGCGAAGCAGGTGGCCGTTCGCTTCGAAGAAGTCGAGGAATGTTGAACGGACCTGATCGGAGCTGCGACTGCTCATTTAGCGATTGTCGCGCATCCCACGATACGATCGCCGCTTAGCAGCACTGCGGTCTGCCCCGGCGCCGGTGCCCAAGCCGACTTTTCGAACTCAAGAACGTCGCCATTTAGTGTGCACTGCAGCGCCGGCGCGTGAGAACGTAGCCGCGCATGGTCAACGCTTTCGGCTGGTCGATAGAGCTTCAGGTCGGTCAGCGACAGCTGTTTGCGATGCAGCTCGTCGCGCCGGCCAACCGTCACCGTGTTGCTGGCGGCGTCGGTCGCCGTGACATAGAGCGGCTCGGGTGAACCACCGACCTGCAGGCCGCGCCGCTGGCCGACCGTAAAACGGTGCGCGCCAAGGTGACTGCCAAGCTGTTCGCCGGCGCCGTTGATGATCCGGCCGGGACGCTCACCGATGCCGCCATGACGGGCAAGAAAGGCGTCGCCGGCGGTGCCTGCGAGGAAGCAAAGATCCTGCGAGTCGGGCGTCTGCGCGACCGCCAAGCCCTTCTGTGCGGCGAACTCACGAACCTGAGGTTTGGTCATCTCGCCAAGCGGAAAGAGCATCCGCGCGACCGACTCCGGTGCCAGCGCGGCGAGCATGTAGCTCTGATCTTTTGCCGGATCGACCGCCGTCCGCAGCAGACCATCAGCACCGACGCGCGCGTAGTGACCGGTCGCCAGCTGCGCCGCGCCCAGTCGAGATGCCAGATCGAGCATCGCGTCAAGCCGCACTTCACCGTTGCAGCGCACGCATGGGTTCGGCGTGAGGCCAGCAGCGTGACCGGCGATCCAGGGTTCGACAACGCCGGCCCGGAACGACTCGCGTAGATCGAGCGTCAGATGAGCGAGGCCAAGTTCATGTGCCAGCGAGCGGGCCCGCTTGACAGCGCTGGCTGAGCAGCAGCTGTCTTCAGCGTCATTCTGCTCGTCGCGCCAAAGCTCCAACGTAACGGCGACCGGAGGCACGCCCGACCGTTCGGAGCAGAGCTGCGCGGCAACGGCGCTGTCTACACCGCCGCTCATCGCAACGAGAACGCGGCCGGGCACCGCTGCCAACTTGGCATCGGCTGCGACGGCGCCGCCGAGCGCGCGCGCCAGCGCGTCAGCCGCCAGCTCAGCGGCGTGGAACTTGCCGGCGCTCAGGCCACCCAGCTGGTTTGCGACGTCGTGCGTGCCGACGCGCGCGGCGTCAATCACCGAGCTGCCGTCAACCAGCTCGACCGCAGCGCTGGCAGCGGCACTAGCGGCGCCGCAGCCCGACGCGGCAAACGTCACCTCAGCTACGCGATCGTCTTCGACCCGAACCGCGATCCGCACCAGATCACCGCAGGCGGCGCCGCCCGCGGCGCCGCAGTGCGCGCCCTCAGGCACGTCGCCAAGCCCGCGCGGGTGATTGAGGTGATCTTCGAAGCGCTCGTCAACCATCGCCCGGCAAGTCTAGGACCCGTCGCCGCAAGTAGCGTCAGACGGCGGCGCCAGCGACTTGATTGCGAGCTCGCGCAGCTGCCGTGCGTCGGCCGGCGCCGGCGCCCCGGTAAGCGGGTCTGAGCCGCTGGCCGTCTTCGGAAAGGCGATCACATCGCGGATCGATTCGCGGCCGCAGATCAAGGCAACGATCCGATCGATCCCAAAGGCGATGCCGCCGTGCGGCGGTGCACCGTACTGAAGCGCGTCGAGCAGGAAGCCAAAGCGCGCCTGCGCCTCAGCCGGATCGAGCCCAATCGCCTCGAACACGCGGGACTGAAGCTCCGGCGTGTTGATACGGATCGAGCCGCCGCCAAGCTCAACCCCGTCAACGACTAGGTCGTAGGCGCGTGAGCGCAGCGACGCCGGATCATCAAGGTCGCCCTGCGGCGCCGTAAACGGGTGATGGAGCGCCGTCAGTCCGCCGCTCTCGGCGTCGGCTTCAAACATTGGGAAGTCGACAACCCAGCAGACGGCGTGTTCAGCCTCGTTGATCAGACCAAAACGCTGGCCGAGGTCGAGCCGTAGCGCGCCGATCGCCGCTGCCGCGACCGGTTCGCTGTCGGCGACGAAGCAGAGCAGGTCGCCGTCAACGGCGCCAAGCTGGACATTGACTGCGTTGATCTGCTCGGCGCTAAAGAACTTCGCCAGGTTGCCGCTCCAGCCACCGTCACCGGCGACGATCGGCGCGACCGCCTGAGCGCCGTGAACCTGAACGATCTCATTGAGTCCGTCAAGTTCAGAGCGCGACAACTGGCGCTGACCAGCGTTCAGTGCCCGCACAACGCCGCCGCCGGATAGCACCGACTCAAAGATCTTGAACTGGGAGCCGCGCAGCTGCTCACTGACGTCGCTGATCTCCAGTCCGAAGCGCAGGTCGGGGCGGTCACTGCCGAACCGAAGCATTGCCTCGTCGTAAGACAGCCGCGGCCACGGCGCCGGCGCCAGCGCAAAGCCGGTCGCTTCAAAGGCAGCCGTAAGCGTCGCCTCGCTTAACTCGATTACGTCGTCTTCAGCGACGAACGCCATCTCAATATCAAGCTGCGTGAACTCTGGTTGACGGTCGGCGCGCAGGTCCTCATCGCGGAAGCACCGGGCAATCTGGAAGTAGCGCTCATAGCCAGCCATCATCAGCAACTGCTTGAAAAGCTGCGGCGACTGCGGCAGCGCGTACCAGTCGCCAGGGTTCATCCGGCTTGGCACTAGAAAGTCGCGCGCTCCCTCCGGTGTCGACTTTGTAAGGATCGGCGTCTCAATCTCAAGGAAATCACGCTCTACAAGCTGATCGCGCAACGTCTGCGTGATCAGCGCGCGCGTGATCATTGACTGCTGCATCGCTGCGCGGCGCAGATCAAGCCAGCGGTAACGCAGCCGCGTCGTCTCGTCGACCGGGCCGTCGTCGTCGATCGCAAACGGCGGCGTTTTACTGTGCGCCAGCGCCTCAGCGTCGGCCACTTCGAGCTCGACCGCGCCGGTCGCCATCTCGGCGTTGACGTTCGCAGCGCCGCGCTCGATCAGCGCGCCGCTGGCACTGATCACGTGCTCAGGTCGCAGCGCCTCGGCCAGAGCAAACAGCTCGGCGCCGCGGTCCGGGTGGAAGACGAGCTGCAGCAGACCGGAGCGGTCACGCAGGTCGATGAAGATCAAGCCCCCGTGATCACGGCGCCGATGGACCCAGCCGGCGACGCGTACCTGCTGGCCAACTTCAGCTTCGCCGAGCTCGCCGCACCAGCTGTCGCGGTACTCGTTCGCAGAAGGCCGGCGCATCAGGCGATCCCCCGGCCGCGCAGCACTGCGGCGATTACCTGATCAACGCCGTCGCAGGCTGTCATCTCGCCGCTCTCACGGTCCTTCAGCTCAATCCGATTGTCGCCAACGACGGCGATGTAACGGGCGTCAAGGCGGTCGGCGTGCTTGAGCTGGCCCTTCAGCGAGCGGCCGGCCAGCTCGATCTGTGCCGGGATCCCGGCGCGGCGGGCGAAGTTGCTGAGGGCAAAGCCACTGATCCGGGTTGCCTCGCTGTCGTCGCCGAGCGCAACGAACAGCAACGTCAGCGGCTGCGGCTCGGGGCGTTGCTCAGCGACCAACAGGATTCGGTCGATCCCTGCCGCCCAGCCGACGCCCGGAGTTGGCGGTCCGTCAAGCTGCTCGGCCAGACCGTCGTAGCGACCGCCGCCACCAACGCCGCTCTGAGCGCCGAGCGCGTCGGAGCTGAACTCAAAGACCGTTCGCGCGTAGTAATCGAGCCCACGCACCAAGCTTGCGTCGACCACGTAAGGCAGCTCAATAGCGTCAAGCAGTGCCCTGACCTGTGCGAAGTGATCCAGATCTTCCTGATCAAGGTGGTCGAGCAGCAGCGGCGCGCCGGCCATCACTGCCCGCGTGTCCTCGTCAGCGGCGTCAAAGGCGCGCAGTGGGTTTAGCTCGATCCGGGCGCGAACATCTTCGGCCAGTCGATCCTCGTTATCACGCAGGTAGCTTTTCAGCAGCTCGCGGTAACGCTCACGCGCGGCCGCGCCGCCGAGGCTGCCGATCCGCAGCTGCAAGCCGCCAACACCGAGCTGCTCGAGCACGGTTGCCAGAAGAGCAATCGACTCACCGTCAACGGCCGGGTCGTCGGAGCCGATTGCCTCAGCGCCAATCTGCCAAAACTGGCGGTAGCGACCCTTCTGGGCGCGCTCGTACCTGAAGCAACTCGACAGGTACCAGAGCTTGACCGGCTGGGGCAGCTTGTGCATTCCGTGCTGCAGGTAGGCGCGGACGATTGGCGCCGTCAGCTCGGGCCTCAGCGTCAGCGAACGGCCGCCGCCGTCGGTGAACGTGTACATCTCCTTCCGGACGATGTCGGTCGCCTCGCCGACGCTGCGCGTGAACAGCTCGGTCGACTCGAAGGCCGGCGTTTCGATCCTCTCGTAACCGGCGCTCTCGAGCACCGAACGGGCGACCTTCTCAACCGCCAGACGCAGCGGCGCCTGCTCGGGCAGGATGTCGAATGTGCCACGCGGCGACTGAATCTGCTCGCTCATGACCGGCCTGGAAGGTCCGCCATGAAGGGGTTCGTCGCGCGTTCTTGGCCGATCGTCGTGATCCCCATGTGCCCAGGCAGCACCGTCGTCTCGTCGGCAAAGGTCTCGGCCAGCGTCGCCAACGACTTCATCAGCTCGCCGTGATCGGCCCCTGGCAGGTCGGTCCGTCCAACAGACCCTTGAAAGAGCACGTCGCCGCTGGCCAGCACGTAGCCGCCGTTCGGATCATCAGGGTCGCAGAAGGCGTATGTGACGTGGCCGGGACTGTGGCCGGGCGTAAAGAAAACCTCGATCTCAAAACCGGCGAGGTCAAGTCGCTCGCCGCCGCCGACGAACTCCTCGGCCTGCCAGTTTTCATACGGGCCAAACCCCTCCCAGGGAACGTAGGTCATGATGTCGGCCAGCACGTGACCTTCAAGCTCGGGGCAGTAAACCGGCGCGCCGGTCACGCGGGCGATCGGCGCAACAGCGCCGATGTGGTCGAAGTGGGTGTGCGTAAGCAAGATTGCCTCAAGCTCGACACCGAGCGCCTCAATCGCCTCGAGGATCCGTTCGGCTTCCTCCCCCGGATCGATCAGCAGCGCGCTTTTGGCGTCAGGCCCGCTGCGTAGCAGGTAGCAGTTCTCCTGCACCGGCCCGACCGTCAACACCTGAATCTCCACGCCTTAGCGCTTCCCCTGCTTGCCGCCGGTGTCCTTCGCCAGTCGCCGCTCATAGAGCCAGCGGTCGGTGTAGTAGCTGAGCGGTACGTAGAACACCAGCATTACGGCGCCGACTGGAAGCGTCGTATTGACCGGCTGCTTGAGCAGCAATATGAGGACGGCGGAGAAGATGACAACAGCGATCACGGAGCGGTTGAGGGCGCCGCGCCAGCTGGGCTTGCGCAGCGCCCGCGCCGAAGATTTACCTGCCCCGGCGGCCTTCTTGTTCTTCGCCTGTTCGCGCTCGCTTAGTTTGCGGCCGGTACGGCCACGCGTCTCGACGATGCCAGCAGCATTGCCGCGATGCTTGGAGCTGCGCTTCTTCTTTGCCTGAGCCATTGTGGTTAGAAGCCTAGAGCGTCCTCAAGCGTCGCCCTGTTGCGGCAGAGAAGCCCGTCCGGGAAGCCGTCGAAGGAGGCGCGCGGCGCCAGCCCGACCAGCTCCGCCTCGGCCACCACAGCGCGGCGACCGACGGCGGCGACAACCTCGGCAAGGCTTAGCGCGCGATGGTCTTCGATATTCATCGAAACCTGGGCGACGCCAGCGCGGCCTGGAAGTTCGAGGCCGATCGCCTTCAGCCCCGGCAGCCCGTCCTCGCCGCCCTCGCGCAGCTGCGCCGCGATCAGCTTGGCGTCGGCAAGCGTGGCGGGCGCTGCGAGCTCCAAGTTGAAGGCAACCAGCGGTGGCCGCGCGCCAACTAGCGTGAAGCCTTTTGCGCTGTCGGCCGTCGCCGGGCCGAAGTCGGGGCTGAGCTCGCCGACGGCTATCCGTTTCCTCAACGCTGCGCCTCCGCCGCGGCGCAGCTCGGCCCGCGTACGCCCCTGGGCAAGAGCGCCGTAAAGAAAGACCGGAACGCCGAGCTCGCTGCCGATCATCTCCGCCGCGACCAAGGCTTCGGCCATCGCCGGCCCACGCCGCTCGTCATCAAGGAAGACAACAGGCACGACGTCAACGACGCCAACGTGCGGGTGTGCACCACTGTGGCCGGCGAGCGTGACGCGTTCTAGTGCGACACGGGCACCGGCCAGCAGCGATCCGGCCAGTTCTCCTGCTTGGCCGGCCAGTGTGAAGACCGAGCGGCCGTGGTCGGGGTCGCTGTGCGGATCGGCCAGAAGTCGTGTCTGCCCGGTCTCAAACGCTGCCCCAATCGCCTCCAGCGCGATCTTGTCAACGGCCTCGGAAATGTTCGGCACGGCCGTCAGTAGCGTTTTCGGATCCAAAGGCACGAGCCGACCTTACTTTGGCGGCGCTGCGGTGCGGCCGCCCGGCGCGCGATCAGCGGTCGAAGCGGCGCAGCTGCCGTAACGCCAGCAGCCCGAAGAGAAGCGCCATACCGGCCAGCGCGAGCAGCCCCGGCCAGGTGTGGGCCCAGCTCGGTTCGATCCCCGAAACCGTTGCCTGACGGCCCATCTGAAGCACGTACGTGACGGGGTTATAGGGAGCAACGGCGCCCAACCAACCCTTCAGGTACGGCAGTGGCGTGTAGGCGGTGGAGAGGAAGACGGCAATGAAGACGCCATTCTGAATCAACGGCCCGACCTGCTGGCTGCGGGCCCGCAGCGCCAAAGTAATCCCCCAAAGTGAGGCCACAACGCTAAACGAAACCGCGGCGAGGAAGAGCATCAGCAGCCCGTACAGCCCGCCGGTCAGGCCAGGCCCGATTAGCAGCCCAACGCTCAGAATTACCGTTATCGGAACAAGCGACCGCGTCATCGCCGCCATCACCGGGCCAAGGATCAGTAGCGGCCGCGGCGCCGGTGAACTAAGCAGCCGATCAAACCATCCGGCCTCGATGTCGCGTGCCAGGTTGGCCCCCGTTGCGCCGCCGGCGAAGCCCGCACCTTGCAGGCAGGAGAGCGGAATCAGCCAGGCGATGTAGGAGGTCGTCGGGAAGCCCGCCAGCTGATCGAGGCTGCCGAACTGGCCGAGGTTGCCGAGCATGAAGATCATCGGCGCGACGATCGTCGGCAACAGGCCGCCGCGAACCCGCGCCAGCTCCAGCAGCGAGCGGCGCCACAACGCGATTCCGACAGCGCCGGCGTAGAGCGCGCCTCGGGTGCTCACCCCTTCACCCGCGAGCGCATTGCCCAAACGGCCAGCGCACAGGTCAGCAGGACCGAGCCGGCGGCCGCCAGCAACCCGCCCCAGACACTGCCCAGAGCCGGGCTGTCAAACAACGCCGCGCGCATCCCTTCAACTACGTAGCTGAGCGGGTTCCAGTCGGCAATACTCTTCAGCACCGGGGTCAGCAGCGCGCGCGGAAAGAAGGCCGGCGCTGTGAACAGCAGCACGAAGACGAAAGGGAAGAGGTTCTGCATCAGCGACAGCGAGCCGGTGCGCAGCGCAATCGTGGCCCCCAGCCCGGCCGCCGCCGAGGCGCTGAGCGCTGCGAGCACGATCACGATCAGCACACCGCCGATGCCGCCATTGAAGTCAGCCCCCATCAGCAGTGCCACGGAGAGGAACAGAACAGCCTGAACGGCTCCAATTAAGGAGGTCCCAAGGACGCGGCCAAGGACCAGGCTGGCGCGGTGTACCGGTGCCGACAGCAGACGATCAAAGAAGCCTCCCTCAATGTCGCTGGCCATCGCAATGCCGGCCATCAAGCCGGCCAGCAGTGTTCCCTGCATGATCGTGCCGCTGACAACGAAGCCAACGTACGACCCTGTTGCCGGGAAGCCGGGCAGCTGCTGCGCCGCCGAGGTGCCGCTGGCAACGACGGCGAGCAGCAGCAGTGGCAGCAGAAACGATGGCAGCAGGAACTGGGCGCGGCGCAGCTGCACTCGCAGCGCTCGCTGCGCCAGCGCAACGATTACGCGCCCTTGCGTCGCGAGGTCGCGTTCTAGCGCGAACTCGCTCACTGCGCTGAGTCCTGCGGCTCTTCTTCGGCCGGGTGGCCGGTCACGGCGAGGAAGACGTCATCAAGCGTTGGCTCCTCAACCTCGACCGCGTCAAGCTCGATCTGAGCCTCGTCGAGCGTGCGAACGATCGGCGCAATCGCGCGTGCGCCGAGCGCCGTGCGGATCGTCAGCCCACCGGCGCGGCGGTCGCTGACTGCGCCGTGAACAGCAAGCAGCGCTCGCGCCAGCTCGGTCTGCGACTCGTCGATCAGCTTCACATAGATCCCAGGCTCGCCAACTAGTTGGCCAAGCTCCTGCGGCGTCCCCTCGGCAACCAGTCGGCCGTGATCGATGATCCCAACGCGGTCGGCGAGCTGCTCGGCCTCCTCGAGATACTGCGTCGTCAGAAAGATCGTTGTTCCGTCATCGTTGAGTGCCTTCAGCTCCTGCCAGAGAGTGGCCCGACTTACCGGGTCCAGCCCGGTCGTCGGCTCATCTAGGAACAGCACGCTTGGCCGGTGAACCAACGCCATCGCCAGGTCGAGCCGGCGGCGCATGCCACCGGAGTAGGTCCCCAGCAAGCGGTCGGCCGCGGCGACAAGGTCGACCCGCTCCAACAACTCGGTCGCGCGTAGCCGCGCATCGGCGCGCTTGAGGCCGTGCAGCGCGCCCTGTAGCGCCAGCAACTCACGGCCGGTCATCAGCGGATCGAGTGCCGCCTCCTGAAGGGCGACACCGATCGAGCGGCGCACCTGCGGCGCCTCGCGCACAAGGTCATAGCCGGCAACGCTGGCGCGGCCGCCGGTCGGGCGCAGCAGCGTCGTCAGAATCCGAACTGTTGTCGATTTGCCGGCGCCGTTCGGCCCGAGAAATCCGTAGATCTCACCGGCGGCGACTTCCAAGTCAACGCCGTCAACGGCCTTCAGTCCGCCGGGGTAGACGCGTTCCAGCTGCTCGACAACGATCGCCGCCGAGCCGTCGGTCGTGCCGCGTGCGCCTACGCGCGGCGCGATTTTGTCTGACGTACTCACGCGCCTGACCCTAGCCGTCGATCGGCAAAACCAGCTGCGATTGGGCTCTGCCGTTATGTTCGCTTCTGTGCTCGGCAGGCAGGTACAGAACATCGGTGACATCTCCGAACAGTTCCGCTCTGGTCGCTACTACGTCTTCTTCTTCGTGACCGCCGGCATTGCCGCTCTCGGGATGCTGGCATCGCTAACCGGCTCACCGCTCGTGCTGCCGTCGGTTGGCGCGACGCTGTTCATCGTCTTCGCCTTCCCGTTGGCCGCCGGGGCGGAACCGCGCAACGTGATCTGCAGCTACCTCGTTGGAACCGCTAGCGGCATCATTGGTTTGGCTGCGTTCGGCTTGATTAGCGTCCCCGCCGACATCACCCACCTAGGGGAAGGACGGGTCGGCGCGACAACAGTGGCGGTAGGGCTGACGGTGTTGATGCTGAGAGCTTTCCGTCTGGTGCACATTCCCGCGATCGCCGGTTCGCTTTTGGTCGCGCTTGGGCTTCTAAGCGATCCCGCCGACTGGTTGGCACAGCTGGTGGCAGTGCTGGTTGTTACGGCGACCGCCTTGATCATCAACCGTACCTTCGGCATTGCAATGCCACTCTGGTCGGCCGACGCGCCTCAACCGGACGCGCCGGATTAGCCGCTACACGCCGCTAGAGCATCGTCGCTCCACCGCCCTGCGTCGCGGCAGCCGGATCGACTTGGCGCAGATAACGCGACCGTCACAGCGCGGGCGCCAGAGTTGACTTGCGTCGCCGCGCCAAACGGGATGTCGAACGCTTGATCGATTGGCACCAGCAGCGGCGGGCTCGTAAATCGATCAAAGCTCGAAAGGAACGTTGCGGCCATCAGCCGTTCGCTACGATCAGCGCCCCGCCGGAGTAGCTCAGCTGGTTAGAGCAGCGGAATCATAATCCGCGTGTCGGGGGTTCGAGTCCCTCCTCCGGCATCACCGAAGGCTCGCCCCAGCAGGTCCTTCTCAGCGAACGCAGGCCTTGCCCTTGCAGCTCTTCAGCGCCAGCTTGCGCAGCTCTGCCAACTTCGCCGGCGATGAGGCGGCCGGCCGCGCGACAAGGTTTGTCATCTCGAACGGGTCGGCAACGAGGTTGTACATCTCCTCCGGACTGTCGGCACTGAATTTTCCCTGTGAATCGACGTAGCGGGCGTACTTGAAGTCCTTCGTACGGACGCCGTAGTACGGAATGTTCTCAGCGTTCGGGAAATTGCCCGGCTTGACGAACATCTTGCGCGTCGCCTCAAGCGGGATCGCGCTGCGACCAACGCATCGTTCGTCTTACCCTCCGGCACACCCGGGCCGGCGATCATCAACGGCACATGCGTTGACTCTTCGTAGGGCAGTAAGGGACGTTGCAGGCATCGATCGTCGTCTCATCGATCGATCCGCGCCAGTCGGTCCATCCTTTCGGCACTTCCTTCGGGTCCAGTTCGCCGTAACCGTTGAGGTATTTGCCGCTGAGGCCGGTGTTGTAACCGGCCTTCTGCAGCCAGCTGGCCATGTTGTTGTCCTTCGTCTTCCAGCCGAGGAAGTTGTCGGGTGAGAAAACACTGGAGAGGCCGTGGTTGTGTGCCAACTGGCCGGTCAGGAAGGTGGCGCGGGCCGGGCAGCAGAGCGGAAGGTGATGTAATTCTTCGTGAAGCTGGTGCCGTGGGACTTGAAGAAGGCGGTCGTCTTCGGCAGGAACATAAGGTTGTCGTAGCTCATGTCGTCAGCGATCACGACAAGCACATTCGGCTTCGCGGCGGTACTGCGCTAATTGTGCTCGCAACGCAACAAAAGGAGCTGCGGCGGGTTGGTTGAAGCAGTGCAGATGATCTTCAACGCAATCGACTTCCCTACCGTGGGGCCCGTGAAGCTGACCTTAAGGGCGCGACACGCGCTGCGCAGTGCCTGCCTGCTCACGCTCGCTGCGCTGGTGCTGACCGCCGTCGGCGCTGGCCGCGCCGACGCCGCACAGATCAACTCGGCCTTTACCGGGCAGTCGATCTGGATCTGGAATATGCCGCGCGCCGAAGGCGGCAGCGTTGCGAAGATTGTTGCCCGCGCCAAGGCGGCCCGCGTTCGTTCCGTTTACATCAAGTCGGCCGACGGTTCCGGCGCTTGGAAGCAGTTCAATAAGCCGCTGGTCGCGTCGCTGAAGGCTGCCGGCCTGCGGGTCTGCGGCTGGCAGTTTGTCTACGGCGCAAAGCCACTCGGCGAGGCGCGCGCCGCCGCAGCTGCGAAGACGGCCGGCGCCGACTGTCTGATCATCGATGCCGAAACGGCCTATGAAGGCCGCTACAGGTCGGCGCGCACCTACATGAAGGAGCTACGGCGCTTGGTCGGGCCGAAGTTCGCGCTCGGCTTCACCAGCTTCCCTTACGTCGATTACCACCCCTCTCTGCCCTACTCGGTCTTCCTCGGCGCCAACGGAGCTGAAGTCAACATGCCGCAGGTCTACTGGCGCGACATCGGTGATTCGGTGGCAACGGCAATGAAGCACACCTGGCGCGAGAACCGGATCTACGGGCGGCCGATCCACCCGATCGGCCAAACCTATGCGGCTCCCTCGGTCAACGAGATCATTCGCTTCCGTCAGCTTGCTGTCGGCTACAAGGCGCCCGGCTACAGCTGGTGGGAGTGGTCAACGACCTCGACCCGACTTTGGAAGGCGCTGGGGCAGGCTCTGCCGTCGGCGCCGCGACCGGCCGACCCGGGCTGGCCGCTGCTGCGGCGCGGCGCGAAGGGCGACTCGGTCGTTAGGGCGCAGCAGCTGCTGACGATGGCTGGCGCCGTCAAGTTGCGCGCGAGCGGTGTATTTGGCTCGGCAACCGTCAACGCTGTGAAGGCATTCCAGCTGAAGAGCAAGCTACCGGCGGACGGCGCGATCGGCCCGTCAACCTGGGAGATGCTCGGCCGGGTGACGGTCGCCATTGCACGGCGCAACGCGCCAAGCGCCGCCGCTGCGACGGTGCCGCGCTCGGCGACGCTGCCAGCGGTTCGCAACGAACTGTCTCCGCAACGCTAACGCGATCATCATGGTCTGTCCGCCAAGCCGCTTATCTTGTTGACCGTCAGCCACACTCACGACGGAGGCACAGACGATGGAAGCCAGCGGCCCACCAGTACCACCGCAGACACCAGGTAACCCCGGCCTTCCGCCGCGGGGATCGGCTGGCGCGCCCGGGGCTCCCGGCGCCGGTGGCCCAACCGCCGGCAAGCCATCGGGGCCATGGTGGGCAGGCGCCGCCGCGGTCGCGATCATCCTCGCTGTTGGCGGCTACTTCCTCGGCACAAACCGCGAGGCCGGTAACTACAAAGCGGGATCGGCTGGCTACGAGCAGATCTACAAGACCGGTTTTGACGAGGGATCCGTTGCCGGCACCACCGCCGGCAAGAAATCGGGCGACGCCTACGGCAAGAAGCGCGGCGTCCGCTACGGCAAGAAGGTCGGCTACAAGGCCGGAAACTCGGCCGGCCTGAAGCAAGGTGAGGTCCAAGGGACGGCCGACGGCGCAAGCGCCGCGCTCGGCGGCCTAACCGGCTGGGATAGCGACACGCACTACATCGTCACGACGATCAACCCAACGCTGCAGGGCGTACCAGCAGCGATCAACAAACGCTCGGCGATGCAAGGCGGCCTTGAGTATGCGCTCTGCAGCTCGAACTCATCGCTCATCTGCACAAAGCCGAAGAAGTAGGGGCCATTTCAGCGAAGGGCCAGTTCAGCGCAGCAGACGCCGCGGCGGGCCGCTGCTGCGAGCGGGCGCCTTCGCAGCGGAGGCTGACCCGCTCCAGTTAATAGCGCGGCCATTGAGCACTCCGCGGACCGAACGCGATGACCGCAGCGTCAAGCTTCCCGAAGCTGCGCCGCTGACCTTAAGCGTCCCCTTCGGGCCCGCCGACGCTAGCTTAAGCGTGCCGCTGACGGCCAGCCCGTCGACGTAGCTGTATCGCCGCAGTATTAGGCGACTGAAAGGACCTTGCCGCAGGTCGTAGCTACCGCCGCGTAGCCCGCCGCCGCGAGCAGCAATACCGGCGTAGTAGCGCAGATACCCGTTCGCGATGGCGTCATCAACGGCCGCCAATGTTGCCGCGAGGGCGCGGCCAGCGGCGCCGTCGACTCCTGGCAACGGGCTCACGGCGGCGAGTGAGCGAGGGGCAATCTGGACCGGCCGCTCGGCGTTATTACGGTTGGCGCAAGGGGAACCAACGGCGCGGCGAGCAGCGAACCTTTTGAGTGCGAGCTGCACACAACCGGTGCCATCACCGTCGAGCATGTTGTGGCCGGCGCCGCGCAGTTCGACCAAACTGGAGCCAGGGATCAGCGCCGCTGTTGCCCGGGCATTCTCAACCGGCGTGCGCAGATCGAGCTGGCCGGCAAGGATCAGCGTCGGCACTTTCGGCAAAGGGCCGGCCGCTGCTGCGCCGTCCGCCTGCGGCGGGAACAGCAGACAGTCGCTGCTGGTGCTTGTTGAAGCGACGCTGCTGGCGGAGAACGGCCGGTAATCGCTGGCCGGCACGGCGCTCAGCGCGGCAGCGTTGAGCGCGGGCCGCTGGCCGGTCTCGCTGCTAAGCGGGTAGGGCAGCTCGTAGTCGAGGCAGCTGGTCATCAAGTTGAGGCCAACGCTTAGGTCGGTCGTCTTCACTGGGCGGCCCACGACAGCCGGCCAAAGACGCAGGATCTGCGCGTAGTCGCCACCGTGCGCGGCCGCAAACGCTGCAGGCAGCTGCGCCTGTAGCGCTGGGTTGATGTCGGCGCTTTCAACGATGGCTCGAATCTCGTCCTCACCGTAATAGTGAGCCTTAACTGCACGCCCATTTAGGTCAAAAACGGTCCCCTTCAGCGGTTCCTGCGCTGCTCGTTTTACGACGCTCGTCAGGTCGCCGACCGGATCTTTGGTGATTCCATCGCAGCGCGTCCCTGCGCACCGCTCAGCGGTAACGCGCGGCACGGCGGCGAGACTGTCAAGGTAGAAGCCATTCGGCGGGGCCGGGCCGACAACCGAATCGAGTATTAACGCGTCGGTCGTTACCGGATGGATGCGGGCGTACTGCTCGGCCACCCAGGTGCCATAACTGACGCCGATCAGCGCCAGCTTCGGCGCGCCAAAGGCGCGGCGCACCGCATCAAGGTCGGCGACGCTGTCGAGCGTTGAGTAGAAGCGCCGCCGCGGCCCGATCAGCTCAGCGCAGTCACGAACATCGGCCGGTGTCAGCACCGCTACCTCGCTGATTTTTTGTAGCTTCGGGCAGCTGAGAGCGCCCGAAGCGCCGGTGCCACGCTGATCGATCACGACCAGCCGATAGCGGCGCAGCATCGGCGAGAGCGTCTGCGCAAAGCCGTCGGCAAACTGCACCGCTCCTT
>JBCJRT010000013.1:0-34115 GCA_039745115.1 Solirubrobacteraceae bacterium | reverse complement strand
GACGGCCAGTAGTGAGCGGTTTTTGACTTTGGCCGATACCACGGCGTTTTTCTTGATCTGCTGCGAGCCGACGGAGTTCTTCGGGATTTTGATCGCCGCGTAGCTGGCGCCGCCCAGCGCCACAAAGAGAGCGATCATCGAAATCACGAGCGATGGTGTTAGGTGCCGCTTCATTCCGGCCATTAGACCAGAATCGCTCTGCGAATGAGCCAGATGACGCGCGGCCGGCCTATTCGCGCAGGCTGGCGCGGCGCACTTTGCCGCTGGCGGTCTTCGGTAGCTGGTCGGCAAACTCGACGATCCGCGGGTACTTGTAGGGGGCGGTGCGGGCCTTAACGAAGTCCTGCAGCTCGCTCGCCAGCTGCTCAGACGGCTGAAAACCGTCGCACAGCACGATCACGGCTCTGACAACGGCGCCACGCTCGTCATCGGGCGCGGCGACTGCCGCCACCTCGGCGACGGCCTGGTGCTCAAGCAGCGCCGACTCAACCTCGAACGGGCCGATCCGGTAGCCGGCCGAGATGATCACGTCGTCGTCGCGGGCGTCGAAGTAGAAGTAGCCATCCTGCTCGTGCGCGAGGTCGCCGGAGTGCCACGGGCCACCAAGTTGGCGATCCTCGATCTGCCAGCCGTCAGGGCCCTGAACAGCCCCCTCGCCGATGTAGCCGAGGAAGAAGGTTGGTTCGCTGAGCGGGTCCAGTACCAGCTCGCCGTCGTCGATTGTCAGTTTGACGCCCGGCAGTGCGCGGCCCATCGAACCGGCCGGCGGCTGCTCTGGGCCGGGGGCGTGGCCGGTTGAGTGGCCGGTCTCGCTCTGGCCGTAGCCGTCGCGGATCCAGACGCCGGTTGCCTCGTGGTAGGCGCGCAGAATCTCCGGGTTTAGCGGCTCGCCGGCGGAGACGATCGAGCGCAGCGAGGCGACCGGGCGCGGAGCTGAGCGTTTGGCGATCACGCGGAACTCGGTCGGCACCATGCAGAGCACGTTGACCTGCTCCTCTTCGAGGATCGCGAGGCGCTCCTCAGGATCAAAGCGGGCGTCGTGCAGCAGCGCGGCGGCGCCGCAGATCCATGGCGCGATGAAGACGTTGCGCGCCGATTTGCTCCAGCCAGTGGCGGCCGTGCACCAAACCAGCTCGCCCGGCTGCGCCCCAAGCCAGTGCTCGGCCTGCAGCTTCTGCCCGGGCAGGTAACGCTGCCCGTGCAGCACGCCCTTCGGCTCGCCGGTCGTGCCGCTGGTAAAGGTGATCAGGCAGGGCTCGTCATCGTCCAGCTCGGCGAAGTCCGGCGCCTTGGCGGCGCCGGCCGGGTCGGTAATCGCTTCGTCTCCAAGCCAGATGACAGGGCAGGGCGGGGCAGCGGCTTCGATCACTTCGCGGTTGCGCTGGTCGGCGACGATCGCCTTCGGCTGGGTCATTTCAAAGCGCAGCCTCAAGTCATCGGCGCGCAGCTGTTCGGAGCAGGCGAGCGCCACGTAACCACAGCGAAAGCAGGCCAGCATCGCCCAAACCCACTGCGGCCGGTTGCCGATCAGCGTAATTACAACATCGCCGCGCTGCACGCCAAGATCCTGCAGCGCTGCGGCGATCGCCGCCGATCGCTGCGTGCAATCACCAAAGCTCCATTCACGCCGCGAGCCGTCACGCGCCCGTTCGATCAGCGCCAGCTGGTCAGCCGGCATTGCTGCCACTACGTCGCGGGCAAAGTTCACTCGGCGCAGTATGGCTGCTGCGCGGCCCCGGGCCGCCGCCGGTAAACCGCCGCCGGCTTAACCGCGTATTCTCTGTACTTCCAACCTTGAGCCACGAAGGGTGCAGAATATGGCTGCCGCAGTCCCATTTGAAGAGCAGACCGACGAGCAGAAGGCGATCACCGAGATGGTGCGCCAGTTCGCCGACGAGCAGATCCTTCCCAACGCTGCACACTTCGATCACGAGGACGAGTTCCCTACCGAGATCGTTGAGCAGATGAAGGAGCTGGGCCTGTTTGGGGTCACAATCCCTGAGCAGTACGGCGGAATGGGCCTCGACCTGACGACCTACGTGATGATCGTCGAGGAGCTCAGCCGCGGCTGGATCTCGATCTCCGGAATCATCAACACGCACTTCATCGGCTCCTACCTGCTGATGAAGTACGGCACCGACGAGCAGAAGCAGAAGTACCTGCCGCGGATGGCCACCGGTGAGATTCGCGCCGCCTTCTCGCTCTCCGAGCCGGAGATGGGCTCCGACGTTCAGGCGCTGAAAACCAGCGCCAAGAAGGACGGTGACTACTACGTGATCGACGGTCAGAAGATGTGGGTCACGAACGGTCTGCGCTCCGCGATGGTTTTCGTTCTCGTGAAAACCGATCCCGAGGCTGAGAAGCGGCACCTTGGGATGACCTGTTTCATCGCCGAGAAAGAGGGCGGCGTGCATGACAACACCGGTGACTACGCGGGGCTGAACGTGCCACCGGCGCTGAAGAAGATGGGTTACAAGGGGGTTGAGTCAACCGAGCTGGTCTTTGACGGCTACCGCTGCCCGGCCGAGAACATTCTCGGAGGCGAAGCAGCAGGGCTCAACAAGGGCTTCGCTCAGATGATGGATGCGCTTGAGGTCGGCCGCGCCAACGTCGCCGCCCGCGGCGTCGGCATCGCCCAGCGTGCGCTGGAACTGGCGCTGAAGTACAGCCAGGAGCGCAAGACCTTCGGTAAGCCGATCTGCGAGCACCAGGCGATTCAGTTCAAGTTGGCCGACATGGCGACGCAGGTTGAGGCGGCGCGGCTGTTGACAATCCGTGCAGCGCGACTGAAGGATGCCGGCGAGCGCGCTGAGATGGAGGCCGGGATGGCGAAGTTGTTCGCCTCCGAAGCCGGCCGCTTCTGCGTCGAGGAGTCATTCCGCATTCACGGCGGCTACGGCTACTCGAAGGAGTACGAGATTGAGCGCCTGTACCGTGATGCGCCGTTGCTGCTAATCGGCGAAGGCACCTCCGAGATCCAGAAGATGGTTATCGGCAAGGCGCTGCTTAAGCGTCATAAGATCTAACGATCGAACATCAGCCGCAACAGAGCGAGGTCGAGGGCGCCAGCCGCGTGGCGGCCGCGCGCAGCGATCAGGCTGATCCGGCCTCGCAGTCGCCGCCTCGCCGCGGACGCGTCGCCAATGCGACCTATGGCCTGATGATTGCTGCCGCGATCATCGCCGGCGCCGACCCCGGCAACGGCGATCAGGCGGCGACGGTTGCCGTGCTGGTTGTCGTCACGTTAGGCGTTTTCTACCTGGCGCATGTCTATGCCGTGCTGCTCGGCAACTGGTCGGAGGAGAAGATCGTTCCAACCTGGCCGGTGATCAGGCAGAAGCTAAAGGCCGAACTGCCGATGCTGACGGTCGTCACGCTGCCGGTGTTCATCTTGCTGCTCGGCGTCTTCAATGCCGTCAGCGACGCGACGGCTGCGAACGCGGCGCTGATCCTCTGCATCGCATCGTTGCTGCTGACGTCCTGGTTCGCTGCGCGCGAAGCCGGCGCGTCGCGACCGCAGTCTGCGATTGCGGTCGCATTTTCGGTCGGGATCGGCACCGTGATCATCTTGCTCAAGGTCGCGCTTCACTGAGGCGTTAGGGTCTTTCCATGTCCACAGACGCACGCACGATGATCGTTCAGGCCGCCCGCGACGTGGTTGAGCAGGTGCCCGCGCTTGCGCCGCTGAAGTTGGTTGTCGATGTTCAACTGCAAGGGCGCGGCGACCTTCAGATCTTCCGTCTGGAACTACCGGAGGGTAAGGTCACAAAAGAGGTTGCCAACGACGCCAAGGTTCACCTTGCGATGCGGCGTGAGGACTTCAACCGGTTGGTTGATGAGGGCACGATCAAGGCCTGGCAAAAAGCCTTTGAGGACGGAACGGTAAGGGCGAGCGGCGTCGAGCAATACCTCAAGTTGATCACGCAGGTGGTCGACAAGCAGCAGGGCCGTGACCAGCTCAAACGCGCGCGCCACTGATTTAGCGATGGCGGTCGCCGTAACCCACTTCACAGATCCGGGCTGCCCTTGGGCTTATTCGGCGCGGCCAGCGCTGCGTACTCTGGAATGGCGCTTCGGCGATCAACTCGACTGGGAACTGGTGATGATTGGGCTGGCCGAAGACGGCAAGCAGTACGAGCAGCGCGGCTATACGCCGGAGCGAATGGTCCGCTCGCATCCAACCTACGCGGAGCGCTTTGGAATGCCGTTCGGCTACCACGTAAAGGATCGCATCGCGGCGACAAGCCGCGCCTGCCGCGCCGTGATGCTGGCAGCCGAGCAGAGCCGGCAGCTGGGGGAGGCCGCCTTCAGTGAACTTCAGTTCCTGCACTTCACGACGATTGAGCGGCTCGATGACGACGCCGCATTGGCGGCTGCGCTCGACCGCGTTGACGGGCTCGACGGGGGTACGATCGCGGCAAGGCTCGATGACGCCGATGTGCTGGAGCGCTATGAGGTTCAGCGCAGCCGCGCCCGTCAGGCAGCAGGCGGCCCGACTGCGGCGCAGGGCAAGAGCGCCAATAGTGACGGCCTAGAGCGCTACACGGCGCCGTCGCTGATCTTCACCCTGCCGGACGGTTCATCGTTGGAGGCCGGCGGCTTTCAGCCGGTCGAGGCCTATGACGTGATCCTCGCCAATCTTGATCCTTCGCTGCAGCGTCGGCCGGCGGCGCAGAGCGCCGCTGAGGTTGTCGATCACTTCCAACTACCGCTGACGACGGCCGAAGTTGCCGCCGTGATGGCCGAGCCGATGATGCCCGCGAGCAGGGCCGGCGCAGCGGCAGAGCTGGAAGAACTGGTCGCAGCAGGTAGCGTGACGCGCGAGCCGCTAGGCGACGACGCGCTGTGGCGCGCCGCCTGAGCCAGCGTCGCTGCCGCTTAGCTGTAGGCCGCGGCGCCGCTGATTGTGTACTGCGCGTCGGTGCCACGCGGCTTCGAGAAAAGCTGCGGGTTGGAGTAGACGAGCGGCACGCGAATTGCCTCCTCGTAGAAGACGAACGACTTCTGGCGCCTGCTGCCGTGGGTCACTCCCAGCTCGTCGTGGTCGGAGGTACGGACGATCACGGTGTCGACGTTTCTGGATGCTCGTCTTCAGCTTGCCGCTGGCGGCGTTGAAAATACGGAAGATTGAAGCTTGCACTGTCGGCTTTGTTTTGAAGCTGTCGTTGGCTGAGGAGGGCAGCTGGATCGATCGGTCGAGGTCGGGATCCGGGTACAACGCCTCGCCGAAGTTCTTCGGATAGAAGAGCACGTCGTGCTGGCTGACGAGCGAGCGGAGCGGCAAAGGTGCTGGCGCTCGCAGTCACGCGCGCGATGAAGGGGCTCGCCAGTCCGATCAGAGCTCGAGGGTGAGCTGATCTGCGGGCTCGGTCGCCACCACACGCTCAACCACCGACAGCGGAAAGAGCGCATCGACTGCCACGAGCGGACGACCGCCCTCAGCAACTAGCTTCTCGTTTCCCTCCCCGGCCCCTTCGCCGGTCCACACGACCACGTCGCACGTGCGGTCTCGAATGGCCTCATGCGCGCCAGCCCAAGTGCCGCCCTTCTTGAGATCCGAGGCCACGACCACGGTGGCGTCAGCGAGGGCGTAGACGACCTTGTTCCGACCCATGGCGTTGGCGACGTTGAAGCCTGCGGTGGGCTTGTAGGGGGTGCACAAGCAGACAGACCCATCGAGGATGGCGGCGCGAGTCTCCGACTCTCGAAGTCGTCGAAGGAGGTTCTCGGCAAGCACGCCGACCACGTGACCGCCAGCCTCCAGGCCGGCGGCCATGGCGAGCTGATCGACCCCTCGCGCGCCGCCGGACACGACCGTGTGACGGTGTCGCACGGCGGCCCGCGCCACCTCGCGCGCGATCTCACCACCGGCTTCATCGACACCCCGTGAGCCGACGACCCCAACGCTGGGACCATCGAGGAGCTCAGTCGGGCCGGCGACATACAGGATCGGCGGGGCCCTATGGCCAAGGCGTTCGACGAGACGGGCGGGGTAGCCCTCATCAACCGGGGTCACGACCTCCACGCCGATCTGCTCCAGCTCCTCCAGCGCGAACGCCACAGCAGAGGCGCCGTCCTGAAGCGACGCGATCCGCTCGGCGAGCGAGACATCTCCACCCAGCAGCTCAGCAAGGTCTGTGACGGACTGCCCGAGCAGCTGGGCGAGATCGCCGACCGTCGATCTCGTGGTCCAGTACTCACTGGCCTTGAGCGGGCGGCTCCCCACCTCGACGAGGCGTTGGGACAACAGCAACGACGCTAGGGACGTGTCATCGCGACGTGCCATCAGGAGCTCACCGCTACGGTGAAGACGAAGGGGTACACAGCCCCGCTGCCTGCTGCGCGCAGGAGGTCACCGATCACTGTGATCGTCCAGCGCGAGTCGGCGATGTCGTCGATCAGGAGGACTGGCTGAGTCGGAAGCACGTTGGACACCTCAAAGGCACGATAGACGTTGGCCAGCTGCTGGGCACTGTTCTCCATCGCCTTCTGTGGTCGCCCCGGGCGCACGCGGCGCACCGCGTCGATCGCCGGGATCCCCAGCGCCGCTGCCAGCGACTGCGCCGCGTCGGCGACAAGCGTGGAGGAGGTGGAGGGGACCCAGGTGAGCCAGGTGGGCTCCGGGTGAGGGGCCCAGCCCCCGATGAGCCCTACCGCGGCAGCGACGAGCTCGGGCGGGAAGGCACCCGTTTCGTACTTGGCCGATCGGACGACGGAGCCCCAGCCCCCGTCGCCGTAGATCGACAGCCCACGACCCTGCTCCACTCGGCGATCGTCGGGGATGGCTCCGCTCTTTGGTCGTTCCCAGCGCTTCCTAGGCTCGATCGTGATCGGACGTGAGCGCAGGTACTCCGCAGCTTCGACGACGAGATCCCGATCGAGATGGACTGAGCGGTCTCGGCCGGTGCACCTCGAGCATCGCCCGCAGGGTGCCGCGAGTGGATCATCCAGCTGCAAGCGAAGGTGCTCCATCAGGCAGCGGTCGAGATCGAGGTACGCGACCATCGCCGCCTGCTCTGCGCGACGGGCCGCGGTGATGTGCTCTACCCGCGCCCGGTCGTAGGCCCACGGGCGGGCGGTGCGGCGCCAGCCCCCGCTGGCAGCCCACTCGACTGCGCCTTCGACTTCGAGGATCTTGAGCATCCCGTCGAGCCGTGTTCGGCGTACGTTCACGTGTCCCAGGATCTCTTGGCTCTTCAGTGGCTGGGACGCCTGCGAGAGCAGGTCCAGCACTGCGTTGACCGCCGGCTCGGGAGGGAAGGCAGTCTCGATGAACCAGTCCTGGATGTCCTTGTCCTCGGCGCCGGCAAGGAGGATGCCTTCGCTGTGCTCAAGGGCTCGCCCAGCACGGCCGACCTGCTGGTAGTAGGCGATCGGCGACCCCGGGCTCTGGTAGTGGATGACGAAGGCGACATCGGGCTTGTCGTAGCCCATGCCGAGCGCTGACGTGGCGACGACCACCTTCACCTCGTTGGCGGCGAGTGCGGCCTCGACCTCCAACCGGACGCCGTCATCCGTGCCACCTGAGTAGGCGACGGCCGAGATCTCCTGACGCTGGAGCCACGTCGCGACGATCTTCGTGTCGCGCACCGTCAGGCAGTAGACGATCCCCGACCCGGGAAGGGTCGGCACCACCGTCGCCAGCCACGCGAGGCGTTCCGCCTGCGTCGGCAGGATGACGACGTCGAGAGCCAGACTCTCTCGGTCGAGGGTACCTCGGATCACCGTGAGGTCGCTCCCGAGCTGAGACCGGATGTCCTCGATCACCCGCTCGTTGGCCGTCGCCGTGGTGCACAGCACCGGGACGCCCGAGGGCAACCGATCGAGCACCCGGGCAATTCGGCGGTAGTCGGGGCGGAAGTCATGGCCCCAATCGCTGATGCAGTGAGCCTCGTCGACAACGAGAAGCCCGACCGACTTGGCAAGCTCGGGCATCACGTCCCCTCGGAAATGCTGGTTGTTCAGGCGCTCCGGAGAGATGAGGAGGAGGTCAACCTGTCCCGAGCGGATCTGACCCTCGATGGCGTCCCACTCCTCGCGGTTCGAGCTGTTGATGGTTGCCGCGAGCACCCCGCCGCGAGTGGCCATCTCGATCTGGTTCCGCATGAGCACGAGCAGCGGTGAGACCAGGAGCGTCGGGCCAGCAGTGCGATCGCGGAGCATGCGGGTGGCGATGAAGTACACGGCGCTCTTGCCCCAGCCCGTGCGCTGGACGACGAGCGCCCGCTCCCTCCGACTCACCAGCGCCTCGATGGCCTCGAGCTGCCCGTCACGGAAGACCGCCGCCGGCCCAGCGATGCGTCGCAGCAGTGCCTGAGCCTCTTGCACCTCAAGGTCGTCGAACGCCATTCCCCGACATTACAGACCGGCGCTCACACACCCTCAGGAACGCGGAGGGAGCGGCGTTGAACGTGGCCCTCGAGGAAGGTCGGCGACTCTTCTGCGTGGCGGTGACCCGTGCGGCTGAGGAGTTGACGATCTCCTGCTCACCGTTCGCGTACCGGATACGAGCGACCTTGCGGCGCAACTCGTCATGGGCGTCGCCCATGAGGGGCTCTTGGCGCTCTCGGTCGGCGTCAGGGCCGGCGCAGCGGCACAGCTGGAAGAGCTGGTCGCAGCAGGCAGCGTGACGCGCGAGCCGCTCGGCGACGACGCGCTGTGGCGCGCCGCCTGAGCCAGCGTCGCTGCCGCTTAGCTGTAGGCCGCGGCGCCGAGCATCATCGCTGGAGTTGCCGCTGCTGCGCCCTTTAGAAGTTGACCGCGGGTTAGCTTCGTCTCGTTAGGCATTTGAGAAACGTAGAACCCCCTTTTCTCAGATTCGCCGCTCCCGATCAGGCTTGCGCTGCGCTCTACTGCTCAGCCCAAGCACTGAGCAGCGGACCAATCAGCGGCGCGCTGTGGGCCGAGTTCCAGCGGGAAAAGACCCAGGCGCCGGAGATCTGGGTCGGCTTAATCCCGTCGCGCTTCCAAGCGCTAGCGATCTGTGGCTCCTGTGTTAGCCACCTAGCGGAGTCGCTCAGTCGCCAGGAGCCGGTCCGCTTTAGCGGCTCGGTGGGGTCGAGGGTCTCAGCGTCGTCGCTGTCCGGGGACTCGGCCGCGTTGGGGTTGAGCAGCACGTAGTGGCTTGCGACGGTGTCGTCGTAAGTGCCGGTTTTCAGCATCACGAGGAAGTTGGTCCGCTGCGCCGGAGAGAGCGATCGGTATGCACGGACCAGCGGCGCCGTGTTGGCAAAGATCGCCGGCCAGGATGGCATCGCCGGCAGGTAGTCCTGCGAGATCGCGAGCTGCACGTTGCCTTCCGTCATCTCCGCCACAAGGTCGGGGTAGAGCGTCACCATCGAAAGGCCGGAGCGCGTGTAGTAGTAGGCGTCCTGCGCAGCGCGGTTCAGCGTCGCCGGAGTCCAGCTGGGCTTGGCGGCCGGTGCCAGCAAGCGCATCACCATCGCCAAGCAGGTCAGCATGCAGCCCTCGTTGGCAATCGTGTTGCCGTCCTTGTAGGGGTAGAGCAGCGCTGCCGCGTCGCGGCGCGACTGCCCGTTGAGCGTCGTGTCGGCCTTGATTACCAGCTTACGGTCCCACATCGGCTTGCCGCCCCAACGCGGGTCAGCCTGGCGGTAGGGCATGCCGGCGGCGGCAAGGTCAGTTAGTTTGCCGGTCGGCGCTGCCGCGGCGCTGCTGACGTTGGCGCTGGCGCCGGCGCTGCCGCAGGCCGCGGCCAGCGAACCGACGCCAAGGCCGGCGCCAGCCCCAATCGCAGAGCGGATGAAGCTGCGGCGGGTCGGATCGGCCATCTGGCAATCGTAATCGGTCGTGCGCGCCGTGCGTCGCAGTCCAGCCCGGCGCCGTCAGCTGAGAATCAGCGCGCCGGTGACCAGGCTGATGATCAGCAGGATCAACGCGGGAGCAGAGGGGCTGGGGTTCTCCTTGCCGGGCGCGAAGCTGTCGCCGGCGCGCTGATGGAGCGCTACTGCACCGAGCATCAGGCCGCCGAGACCAAAGGCCGCGAGCGCACCGAGCAGTTCAGGGACGACGCCAAGCAGCGCAAGGACCAACCCCAGCGCCGCGAGCAGTTCAAGCACACCAGACAGCTTGTAGAAGGACGGGGAGATATCGAAGTGCTCCGGCGCTCCCTTCGCCATCTCGCTGCCGGAGAACTTGCTGGCGCCAGAGGCGAGGAAGACGAGCGCGAGCAGAGCGGACAGAACGACAGCAATAGTTGACATGGCAACGATTATGACGGTTGGCGCCGACAGAGAGCCGCCGATAGGCTCATGCCAATGAGCAAGTTCAAACTGATCCAGGCAGCCGGGCTGCTGCCGTCGCCGGCCCGTGTCAACCCGCCGACCCGCAAGCCGCTGCGGATTGGCGCCGTGCAGACGCGCTTCCACGACGACCCGGAGGAGCACAGAGCGGTGCTGGCGGCGGGGATCGAAGCCGCCGCAGCGGCCGGCGCAAAGCTCGTCTGTCTGCAAGAGATCACACTCTCGCCCTACTGCGCCTGGGAACGCCGCAGCGAGGCCGCCAACCCGATCCAGCCGGAGCCGCTGCCGGGCGGCCCGTCGTACCTGTTTGCCGCCGATATGGCCGCGAAGACCGGCGCCGCGATTCACATTTCGCTCTACGAGGAGGCACCGGCAGAGGATGGCCGCGGCTTCAACACGGCGATCGTCGTCAGCCCTGAGGGCGAGCTGCTGACGCGCACGCGCAAGCTGCATATTCCAATCACCGCCGGTTACTACGAGGACACCTGGTTTAGGCCCGGGCCGGCCGAGGAGGGCGCGCAGGTAGCCGAAGTGCTGGGCGAAAAGTTCGGCTTCCCGACCTGCTGGGACCAATGGTTTCCAGAGCTGGCAAGGCTCTACGCGCTGGGCGGCGCCGAGGTGATCGTCTACCCGACGGCGATCGGCAGCGAGCCCGACTTTCCCGGTTTTGACACTGAGCCACTTTGGGAAAAGGTGATTGTCGCCAATGGCATCGCCAACGGCACCTTCATGGTCGCCGTCAATCGTTACGGCGATGAGGGGCCGCTGAGCTTCTACGGCAGCTCATTCATCAGCGACCCATACGGTCGAATTCTTGTTCAGGCAGGCCGCGATGAAGATGCCGTACTGGTCGCCGACCTTGACCTCGATCAGAGCCGCGACTGGCTTGAGCTGTTCCCGTTCACGCAGACGCGACGCCTTGACGTTTACGGTCGTTCGTCTAAGCTAACCAAATGAAGATCATTCCGCCGCTTGTACTGGTCGCAGTGCTGCTTGGCGTCAGCGGCTGCGGCACCAGCTCAACGCTCGACGACACCCAGTTGAACGGCCTGCGCGACCAAACCAAGCAGTTTGCGAAGAGCATGCAGGTAGTTGGCACTGATGCTACCGCCTGCTCAGCGACCGGCACCAGCGGCTCACAGCCGAACCTGAGCATCGTCCAAACCTGCCTCGGCGACGCGCTCGGCAAGGCTAAGGACGGCTTGGGAAAGATCGTCACCTACACCGACAACCTGTCAACTCAGGTCGACGGTGCCTGCAGTACCGACCTTAAGGCGTTCGGCGTAGCAATGACCGGAGCAAAGGAGACCTTCGCGAAGGCCGAAACTCAAGCCCGGGGCGCTGATCTGACGGCGATGCAGGCAACACTTGAGTCGCTCGACTCGAAGAAGATCACTTCGACCGGCAACGCGGCGGAGAAAGCCTGCCGCTAGCTGCCGGGCGCTGCGGCGCTCAGTCTGCGTTGGGCTCCAGCAGCAGCCCGCTCTGAAGGTCAAGCACGTGGCCGCTGATCCGGTCGCGGCGCGGCAGCTCCGGCGCGGCGCGCAGAATCTCCAGCGTCAACGCAAGCGTCGACCGAGGCGAGTCGGTCGCCGGCACTTTCCAGTCCGGCAGGCGGCCGATCTCGGCGCCAACCTCGGCCGCAAAGGTTTCGGGCGCGATCCGATGAATGCCGCAGTCGGTGTGCTGGATGACGACGATCTCCTCGGTATCCATCAGCCGCTGCGATGCGGCCAGCGAGCGGATCGCGTCGGTCGTCGCGACTGCGCCGGCGTTACGAACGACGTGAGCATCGCCAAGCCCGAGCTGGAAAAGCTCCCAGAGGTTGATCCGCGCATCCATGCAGGTCAGGATCGCCAGCTTGCGCGCCGGCGGCGGCAGTAGCGGGCAAGGATCGATCGGGTGCGGCTGGTGATCTTCGTAGTCTGGCATTGGCTGGTCAGAATAGCGCTGCGGTGATTGTCGTTTCGGCTCATCCATTCTGCGCGCTATAGCACCGAGTCGTTGTCGTAGCGCTTGATGATCGTCACCGCGCCGTCGGGGGCGGCGTCGAGGCAGAGCCGACAAAGAACGCACTCGTCAATGTTCTTATCGACCAGTTCAAGCGTGCCGCTGGCGGCGACGGCAAAGATGTCGACCGGGCAGACCTCGGTCAGCTTTGCCGCCAGCGCGCTGTCGGCAGCGGCGCTGTCATCAACCTCAACCGCGATGAAGATGCCTTCGGCGCGCATCAGGCGGTCCTCTCGTCGATCTTCGCCTGAATCAGCGCCGGGATCTCGCTGATCTCCTCAGCGACGGTGATCCCAGCTTCGGCGAGGCGGGCGATCTTCTCAGTCGCAGTATCTTCCTTGCCTTCGACGATCGTTCCGGCATGGCCGAAGCTCATCCCCGGCATCTCATCCATGAAGCGTCCTGCCATAAAGGCGACGATCGGCAAGCGCGAATTGTTCTCTGCGACCCACTCTGCGAGCTGAGCTTCCATTCGGCCGCCAGGTTCGCTGTAGATCACAATCCCCTCGGTCTGCTGATCGGCCTCGAACAGCGGCATCAGCTCGGCGTAGCTGGAACCAATGATCGCGTCGCCGCCGATCGAGACGGCGGTTGACTGACCGATGCCCGCCGCGGTTAGCGTTGACGACATCTCGGTCGTCATCCCGCCGGAGCGGCTGATCACGCCGATCGAGCCAGGCGAGTAGGCCTTTGCGGCGTCCTTTGCCGGGCCGCCGATCCCGCCCATCTTGATCACATCAGGGACGATAATCCCAAGGCAGTTGGGGCCGATGATCCGAGCGTCGTGCATATTCGCCAGCTCAACCATCTGGGCGACGTCACGGCGTGGGATCCGCTCGGTAACAATGACGATCAGCTTGATCCCGTTGACGATCGCCTCGAAGACGGCGTCTTTTGTGAATGCGGGCGGGACTGTGACGACCGAGCCGTCGATCGGCCCGCCATGGTGCGCAACGGCCTGGGCGACGGTGTCGAAGACCGGCACGCCGTGAACCTCGCGCCCGGCCCGGCCCGGCGTGACGCCGCCGACGATCTTCGCACCGGCACCGTAATCAAGGCACTCGCGCGTCAGGTTGACCGCTTCGCGGCCGGTGATCCCCTGGACGATAAAGGTCGTCTGCGCGTTGACGAGAATGCTCATCCGCCACTGCCGATCTTGTCGACGGCGCGCTTCGCGGCCTCGTGCATCGATACCGAACGGTCGGCGTACTCAACGCCGTAGGCGTCAAGGATCTTGAAGCCCTGCTCTTCCCAAGCACCGGGGATCCGGAAGATCGCGATCTTCTCAGCCGGATCCATATCAAGCTCAAGGCAGGCCTTGATAACGCCGCGGGCGACGATGTCAACGCGAGTGTTGGAGACGATCGACATCATCACGGCGATCTTGTCAACGCCGGGCTTCTGCAGCACCAACTTGGCCAATCCACAGGTCTTTGAGACCGACGGGTTGCCGCCGATCTCGCAGTAGTTGGCTGGCTTGCCGCCATGTGCGCGGACAGCGTCGAAGAGCGTAAGCGAGCCGCCACCGGCGCCAATCACGAGGCCGAGGTTGCCATCGAACTCTGTGACGTTGCCGGCGACGCCGCGGTGATCCTCAGCGTCAACAGCCTCACCGGCCAGCTCGAACGGTGTCGGTTCGCGCGCTTCGCGCGTTTCCTCTTCGCCGACGCCCAGGTCGGCCAGCAGCTTCTTGTGGCGCCCGCGCGCTTCGTTCTCCATCTCCATGTGCGCGTCAAGCGCGACGAATGAGCCGTCGCGCAGGCGGCCGATCGGGTTGATCTCGGCCAGCGTCATGTCGTTGTCGATGAAAAGCTGGGCGAGCCGCGTGACGATCGGCGTCAGCTTGTTCAGCTCGGAGCCGCTGACGCCGGTTGAGGCAATTACCTCTTTCGCCTCAAAGCCGGTCAGCGGCAGCAGGTTTGAGATGTGGCGACGGCCGACCTTGTCGGGCTGATCCGCGGCGACCTGCTCGATGTCAATACCGCCGATCGGGCTAAAGATGATCACCGGCTGCTTGGCGGTGCCGTCCCAGACGACGCCGGCGTAGTACTCCTGTTCAACATCGGCCTTCGGATCGACCAGCACGCCGCGCGGCATCTGCCCGCCGATCTCAATCTTCAGCACATCAACGGTGTGTGCGGCGGCCTCCTGCGGTGTATCGGCAAACTGCACTCCGCCGGCTTTCATTCGCCCACCGCTCAGGACTTGGCTCTTGATTACGGTCGGGCCTTCGATCCGCTCGGCCGCGGCGCGCGCCTCGTCAGGCGTCGTTGCGAAGCCGAACTCGGTTACCGGGATGCCGGCGCGGCGAACGATCTCGCGCGCCTCGTATTCGTAAAAGCGCACCTACTTGAGCCCGTATGCGGCTGCCAGCTCAGGATCATCGGCCGACACAACGCGGGCAAGGTCAACCATCACTTTGCACTGCTTCCATGTGGCGTCGTCCTGCATCTTGCCGTCGATCATGTGAACGCCGCGACCGTCAGGGATCGCCTCCAGCACCTTCAGCGCGAACTTCACCTCGTCCGGATCGGGCGAGAAGACCTTCTTCGCGATCTCAATCTGCACGGGGTGCAGCGACCAGGCACCGACGCAGCCCATCAGGAACGCCGATCGGAACTGCGCTTCGCAGCCGACAACATCCTTGATGTCGCCAAACGGCCCGTAGAAGGGGAGGATCCCGGCGCTGGCGCAGGCATCGACCATGCGGGCGATCGAGTAGTGCCAAAGGTCCTGCTGCGCGCTCGGGCGCTGCTCGTCCGGGTCGTCGCTCTGTGGATCCTCGATTACGCGGTAGCCGGGGTGGCCACCGCCGACGCGGGTCGTCTTCATCCGCCTTGATGCGGCAAGGTCGGCGGGGCCGAAGCTCATCCCCTGCATCCTTGGGCTTGCGTAGGCGATCTCTTCGACATTGGCCACGCCAAGCGCCGTCTCCAGCAGGGCGTGGACAAGGATCGGCTTCTTCAGCGAGGCTTTCGCCTCGAGCTGGGCGAGCAGCCGGTCGATGTAGTGAATGTCCCAGGCGCCTTCAACCTTCGGCACCATGATCACGTCGAGCTTGTCGCCGATCTCGGTGACCAGCGTTGTGACGTCGTCAAGTACCCAGGGCGACTCCAGTGAATTGATCCGCGTCCACAGCTGAGTCGATCCAAGGTCGACGCTCTGGCCGATCTTGACGAGGCCGGCGCGCGCCGCTTCCTTCTTGTCAACCGAGACGGCGTCCTCGAGGTTGCCGAGCAGAATGTCGGTCTGAAGCGCGATCTGGGGCAGTTTTGCGGCCATCTTTTCGTTGCTTGGGTCGAAGAAGTGGATCATCCGCGAAGGCCTAACCGGGATCTCGGTAAGCGGTTGGGGGGCGTCGATCGCGAGCGGCTTGAAGAACTCTCTGGGGTGTCTCATGCCAGCCACGTTACGGCACGTCGCGCCGAATTGTTCGCTCGTATGGCAGGCTCCCTTAGATCGAATAGTCAACCGCGACGCAGGAGAGCTCTGAAGCGAATGTCAGAACCCGGCTTCACCACAGATCAGCGCGAGCGTGAGAGCTCAGGCGCCCACCCTTACGGCCGCTACCTCGAGCAGTTTGAGGTTGGCGACGTCTACAAGCACTGGCCCGCGAAGACGGTGACAGAATCCGACAACCACCTCTTCTGCCTGATCACGATGAACCATCATCCGCTGCACCTGAACGACGTTTACGCCGCCAACTCACAGCAGCAGCGAAATGTTGTGGTCGGGCCACTTGTTTATTCACTGGCGCTGGGGATGAGCGTCAGCGACGTCTCCGGCAAGGCGATCGCCAACCTCGCAACCGAAGAGCTGAGCCATCCGGCGCCGGTCTTCCACGGCGACACGCTGTTCTGCGAGACCGAGGTACTGGAGAAGAAGGAGTCGAAGAGCAAACCCGATCGCGGTGTCGTCAAGGTCCACACACGCGTCTTTAATCAGGACGGTGTGCTGGTAGCCGAGTTCAAGCGGCTCGTGCTGGTGCCTCGCCGCGAGCCCGGCGAAGCCGCGGCTTAGGAGAGCCTACAAATGACCGATACAGTCGTCCCGACTGAAAACTCAGCGTTAATCGCTTGGGTTGACCAGATCGCCGCGATGACAAAGCCCGCCGAGGTCGTCTGGTGCGACGGCTCGGCCGACGAGTACGACCGGCTCTGCCAGCTACTTGTCGATCAGGGCACGTTCCGTAAACTGAGCGACGCCAAGCGCCCCAACTCGTACCTCGCCTGGTCCAACCCCGGCGATGTTGCGCGGGTTGAGGACCGCACTTTCATCTGCTCCGAGCAGGAGCACGACGCCGGTCCGACCAACAACTGGCAGGCGCCAGCGAAGATGCGCGAGCAGCTGGTTGAGCTGTTCGAAGGCGCGATGACCGGCCGCACGATGTACGTCGTTCCTTTCAGCATGGGGCCGCTCGGTTCCGACAAGTCGTACATCGGCGTTCAGCTGACCGACTCGCCTTACGTTGCGGTTTCAATGCGGGTGATGACGCGGATGGGGCAGGGGGCGCTGGATCAGCTTGGCGGCGGCGGCCACTTTGTTCCCTGCCTGCACTCGGTCGGGATGCCGCTCTTTGACGGGGTCGAAGATGTCTCGTGGCCCTGCAACGAGGAGAAGTACATCGTCCACTTCCCCGAAACGCGCGAGATCTGGTCCTACGGATCTGGCTACGGCGGCAACGCGCTGCTTGGCAAGAAGTGTTTTGCACTGCGGATCGCCTCGGTGATGGCGCGCGACGAAGGCTGGATGGCTGAGCACATGCTGATCCTCAAGCTGACCTCGCCCGAAGGCGAGGTCAAGTACATCGGTGGCGCCTTTCCGTCGGGCTGCGGCAAGACCAACCTTGCGATGCTGATCCCGACGTTGCAAGGCTGGACGGTTGAGACGATCGGCGATGACATCGCCTGGATGAAGTTCGGCGCTGACGGCCGCCTCTATGCGATCAACCCCGAAGCCGGGTTTTTTGGCGTGGCGCCCGGGACCAGCGAAAAGACCAACCGCAACGCGATGGCTTCGATCGAGGCAAATACTGTCTTCACCAACTGTGCGCTGACCGACGAGGGCGACATCTGGTGGGAGGGGATGACCGACGAGGCTCCCGACCACCTGGTCGATTGGCACGGCAACGACTGGGCTCCCGGCGGCGAGACGCCGTCAGCGCATCCCAATGCCCGCTTCGCCTTCCCGGCAGCACAGGTCCCGGCGATTGCCGCCGAGTGGCAGGACCCGGCCGGCGTGCCGATCGACGCCTTTCTGTTTGGCGGGCGGCGCGCGAGCGTCGTGCCGCTGGTGCGCGAGGCTTTTGACTGGCAGCATGGCGTCTTCCTTGGCGCGACGATGAGCTCGGAGATGACTGCAGCAGCGGTCGGCACGGTCGGCAAGCTGCGCTTTGACCCGATGGCGATGCTGCCGTTCTGCGGCTACAACATCGGCGATTACTTCGCCCACTGGCTGAAGCTCGGTGCTGCGGGCGACGCCGCGAAGCTGCCGAAGATCTTCTATGTCAACTGGTTCCGCAAAGGCGATGACGGCCGCTTCCTCTGGCCCGGTTTTGGCGAGAACAGTCGTGTGTTGGAGTGGATCTTTCGCCGCTGCGACGATGACGCTGAGGCAGTTGAGACGCCGATCGGCTTGGTACCAGCGCCGGGCGCGTTGAACGTTGACGGGCTTGAGATCGATCAGGCCGACCTGGCGGCACTGATGAACGTCGACGAAGCGGCTGTTGCCGCCGAGATTGAGCAGATCCGCGAGCACCTCGACAGCGTTGGCGACTCACTGCCGGCAACGCTGCGCGATCAGCTAGCAGCGCTCGAGCAGCGGTTGAGCGCCTAGCGCGGCCCGGCTGCGGGCGGGCGGCGCTGCCGGCTTAGTGGCCGCCCTCGTCGGTGGCGGCCGGCGGCCGGCTCTCCTCGGCAAGCGAGCTGATAGTTAGCGGCCCGCGTGACGCTTCGGCTAGAACCTCGCCCGCCTCGTCAAGATTACGGGCGTAAAGCTCAACCAGCAGGTGGATTGTGATCTGGTCCTCGTCGTGCTTGTGGTAGCGGACGTGGGTGAAGAACTCGCGCGTGCCGTTGTCGCCGAAGGCGCCGTAGGAGAGTGCGTCGCCGGCATCGGGGCCGGAGCAGGCCTCAACCTCGGCGGCATCGATCGTCACGGCGCATGAGGCAACCCACGGCGTGCCGGTGACCATCCGCTCCCAGCGGTCCTCGATCGGTTCTACGCGGCCGTCGCGGAAGGCCAAGTGCGGCTGGTCGTGCATGCACTCGAGGCATTGGACGACCGCCTCTTGCAGCTCGTCGACGACCTCGGCCCGCTCACCGGTCTGCGGGTCGATTTTGTGGATTCCCTCGTAATGAACCTGAATCTCAAGCTCTGTTGACCAGCAGCGATAGCAGCGCAGCCAAGCGTTAGTTTCAGCGGCGGAATCCACGACGCCCATTCTAGGCAGCTAGGCTCGCGCCGTGGTCGACCGGACTGAAAGCGGGGTGATTGCGACCGCGTTAATCTTGATCGGGTGCGCGCAGCTGTAGCGCCTCGATCACGGCTGCGAAGTCCTGATCACCGAAGCCGGCCGCAGAGGCTTGCTCGAGCAGAGCGCGGGTCTGCTGCGCGTAATCGAACGGTGTGTCGGCCTCGGCTGCCAAGTCGAGCGCCAGATTGACGTCCTTCAGCATGTGGTCGAGCCTGAAAAGCGGCTGGTAGTCGCGCGTTAGCATCACCTCGCCCTTCAGCTTCGAGATCGTCGAACCGGCCGAGCCGCTATCGATCACCGCAAGTAGTGCATCGAGGTTCAGGCCAGCGCGCTCGGCAATCACAAGCACCTGAGCGAGCACAGCGGCGTTGGTGGCCGAGATCGCATTGCTCAGCAGCTTTGCGCTCTGGCCGTCGCCGAGCGGGCCACAGTGGACGGTCTTTGCTCCGAGCACGTCAAAGATCGGCTGTGCGCGGGCGATCTGCTCGGCGCTGCCGCCAGCCATGATCGTCAGCGTGCCACTCTCGGCCCCAGGCGACGAGCCGGTGACGGGAGCGTCGATGAAGTCGATCCCGCGCTGCCCCAGCTGCTCGCCGATCCGGCGCGTCGTCGCCGGAGCGATCGTTGACATGTCGATGCAGAGCAGTCCCTCGGATGCGCCTTGCGCGGCGCCGTCAGGCCCGAGCAGCAGCTGTTCAACCTGCTCACCGTTGACGACGATTGTGATCACGACGTCGCTGGCGGCGGCGACCTGCGCCGGTGTCGCCGCGACGGCGGCGCGATGCTCGGCCGCCCACTGCCGGGCGACCGACGTTGTGCGGTTCCAGACGGTTAGCTCAAAGCCGGCATCGGCGAGCTTCGCGGCCATCCTCGAGCCCATTATTCCCAGGCCAATGAAGCCGATCCGCGCGCCGCTCATCCGGCCACCAGTGCATCGACCGCTGCGGCGAAGAGTTCAGTGTGCCTGTCGACATCGTCGGCCGTCGTCTGCGGTGAAATCAATGCCATGTTGTGGAAGGGCGTGATCATCACGCCGCGGTTGAGCGCATGGAGGTGCAGATACTGCTCCAGTTCGCTGTCGTGCGATGCGAAGGCGTCGCTGCCGTTGTGGGCGGGGCTGGGGAGGAACTGGTATTCAGCCCGGCAGCCAAGCTGCGTGATGTTCCACGGCAGCGCGCAGCGATCGATCGTCTGCTGGACGCCGTCCGCAAGCAGTGCGGCAAGTGGGATCGTCCGCGCGAAACAGGCATCGTCAAGTGTTGACTGCAGGGTCGCCCGCATCGCGGCGCTCGCCAAGGCATTCCCGGCGAGTGTGCCGCCGATGCCGCCGGTGTCTTCGTAGTCGGCGTCGCTTTCGGCGAACATTTGCTCGAGCACCACGTCGCTCAGACCGAGCGCACCGCAAGGCACTCCGCCGCCGATCGACTTGCCGATTGTCAGCAGATCCGGTTTTAGGTTCCAGGCCTTTGTGCAGCCACCGGGGCCGGCCGAGAAGCTGTGCGTCTCGTCGATCAGCAGCAGCGTTCGATAAGTTCGGGTCAGCTCACGCAGCGCCTCCATGTAGCCGTCGTCGGGCAGAATAATCCCCATGTTGGTCATCGCCGGCTCAGCCAGCACGATCGCGATCTGGCCGGTCGCCAGTGCCGCTTCAAGTGCGGCGAGATCGTTGAATTCGACCGCCACCGTGGTCACGCCAGGATCGACCGGCGCACCAACGTTGCCGGCGCGAGATCCGGTGCCGTGATCGCCACCGACTGCGAACGCCTCGTCAACCGAGCCGTGGTAGCAGTAGTTGTAAACCAGCACCTTCGGCCGTCCGGTGATCTGGCGGGCCAATCTCAGCGCCGTGCGATTGGCATCGGTCGCCGACAGCGTGAATAGCCAGTGGCCAAGGCCGAAGCGTCTGCTCAGCTCCTCGCCTACGAATACGGCATCTTCGGTTGGCAGCATCGTCGTGATTCCGTTTGCCGCCTGCGCAGCCACCGCGGCGACCGTTGCCGGCGGCGAGTGGCCGGCCATCGCGCCGGTGTCGCCAAGTGCCAGGTCCACATACTCGTTGCCGTCAACGTCCCTGATCCAAGAACCCTGCGCTTCGGCTACGAATACCGGGTGGCCGCCGGCCCAGAGCATCATCCACGGCATTGGAACACCGCCAACGAGTGAGTCCTGGGCGCGCTCGTAGAGCTCACGCGAGCGTTGGTGCGATGCCGCAAATAGCTCCTGCTCGGCTGTCAAAAGCGCGCTTAGGCGGCGCCGGTCGATCACGGCGTGGCTCATCGGCTAGAGCCTAGCGGCGCGCGGCTCGCGCTTCAGCTGCCGGCGGAAGCGACGAGCGAGAGGGTCGAGCCACCGGTAACGGAGAACAGCTGGACTTTCGCTCGATCGACGGCAAGGCTCGACGGCGGCAGGATAATCCCGAAGCGGACTCCGCGCGGCGTCGTGATTGTCTGGCCGACAGCGACGATCCTCCCGTTGACGGCCGCGGCAAGCGGCGCGCCGGCGCTGGCGCCACTTGTATAGCCGGAGAGGTAAAACTGCGAGATGCCGCTGCCTGGGCGAAGGTTGCTGTAGGCCTTGGAGTTGTCGATCTTGCCGCTGACTGTCCCCGTGTTCGACGGCAGCGAGGCGACCTGGCGGCCCAGCAGGTTCTGGTTGGGACCGATCCTGAAGAGGCCGTCGCGGCCGGGTGGGAAGTAGCCGGCCCACTCGCGCGCCAACTGATCGCGACGCTTGACCATGTCGTCAAACTGCGCATAGAGGAACGTCTGCGAGCGGCCGTGACGAACGTCGATATTAGTGTCGGTGTGCTTCGCGTTGAGCGGCACGCCGTCAAACTTCAGTCCTTCGCCGGTCTTCGTCACCTGAGCAATCGTCGGCACGATGTCGATCGAGCGGACCGGCTGAGTATTGACCGAGCCGGTTGCCTGGCCGGGCAGCTTGACGAACAGCAGTGTGTTGGCGATCTCGGGAAAGTTCTGCTTGTTAATTGGCCTGCGCGAACCGCCGGGCCGGAAGCTGATGCCGTGGTCGGCAGTGATGATGAAAAGCGCCTTATCCCAGATCCCGGCCTGCTTCATCCGCGTAACGATGCTTCCGAGCACCCGGTCGCTGTACTCGGCCTGAATCAGAAAGCGTTGCAGCGCGACGTTGACCTGGTAACGGTTCTTCGTCCAGGTTTGGTCGGTCAGCCCTGGCGCATCTGGCCCATCAGGTTTGTACTGCTCGCCGTTGGGGCCAAAGCGGAATGGAACATGGGGGATCAGCGTGTGCATCACGTAGAGCGGCGGGCGTCCCTTGCCGGTGATCGAGTTCTGCAGCTCGGCGACTTGGCGCAGGTTGTCGTTGACAAAGCCGGCGCCGCTGACGTCGCGGATCGGTTCGCTGTCGAGAAAGCGAGCTTTGGGGTTAATCTTCCTTAGCTTCTTTCCTGCATCGGTGGCCCCTGGGGTGCCGGCAAAATCGCCGGTGGTCGCGCCGATCGCCGGCAGTTTCGCCGCCAGCTGCTCTGGCAGAAGCACCTTGCCGGTGACGACGGAGAGGTCGTCGTAGAGAGACCTGAGCCGCTTGCCGACCGGGTCACGTGGCTTCGGCGCGCAGATCGTGTTCGGGCAGACGGGGGTTAGGGCTTCGATGCTCTTGATCCGGTGGCTGGCGCGCAGCATCGTGTAGACGCTCTGCTTATAGGCAGTCAGTTGTTTGCTGACTGCCGCTGGGCGCAGGCCGGTCAGGATCGCCGGAACACCCGCCCAGGTGCCGTCTGCGAGCGTCGTGTTGTTCTTATACCAAGTGGAGGTGTTACTCAACTTTGCGAAGTTCGGAAAGCGCTCAGCATCAACATTGGTTTGGCCGTTCATTAGTGTCACGGTCGGCATCTCGTCGTAGATCACGAGGACGACCGGAGTTGCGTTCCCCGACGTCACCTCGCCGGGGCTGCTGGCGACGCTCTCGTTGGCTGGAATGATGATGTCGGTCACCGGTGAGGCAAATATGAACAGGGCGAGGAAGATGAACGGCGCCGGCGTGATTAGCGAGAGGAATGTCCGCATGCCAGCCGTTTTCCAGAACGCCCAACCGACTAGGGCACCGATTGCCAGCGCGACAGCAAATGCCGGGACGGTTCCTGTCAGCGGCCCCTTGACGAATTGCAGGGCCACGAGGGCAGCGAGCAGCACGACGAAGAGGACGTGAACGACGCGTGCCGCGCGCGCCGAGACAGCCCGAACCAGCAGCTCAATCAGCGTTAGGACGAGCGGAGGTACCAGCGCCAGTCCGATCGCGAAGATCAGAATGTCGCCGGAGGTGTTTCCTCGCGCGAGGAAGAACGACGCATCAGCGTCTACGACGTCAAAAAGTGGCCTCACCAAACCGAGGCACCACAGTGCCGCAAGTTGCAGACCAAGAAGCCACCACGACGGCCACTTATCGGCCGCGGGCGGCGGCTCGCTAACGACTGAGTCCGGGGCGGCCGACTGCTCGGTCAATTCAGAGCTTCGGGGTGTCGCGCTCGACCGGAGTTTCAGTCGACGCTGCTGTGACCGGCGACGCTGCTGTGATCGGCGACGTGACGTCGTCCTCGCCGCGACCGAAGAAGCGCTTGATCCGCTTCCAGTACATCTTGATCGCGACACCTGCGGCAGCGAAGCCGCCAACGAGGATCTGGGCGATCAAGCTGCCGGTGCCCGCATCGAGATAGGCAAGCGTTGTGTTGAGGCTGGTCATCGAAAAGCTCTCCAAGCTTAGGGTCGGTTGGCGGGAAGGCCGCGCCGGTAACAATTTCTCAACGTAGGTTACCCGGTTGTAACCAAGAATCCTTCAGTTGAGCTGCGGTTAGGCGCAGCGAAGCGTAAGCGGCCAGCCCACTCAGCCCTTTAGAAGTACCCAAACGAGCGTCGCCGCAAAGGCGAGCTGCCCGAAAGTAAGGGCGATCCCAAGGCTTGCCGCGCCGAACAGCAAGGCAATCAGTGTGCCGACAACAAATGCAGCAAGCATTGCGGCCAGTTGAACAGGCTGTGAACGGATCATGCTACGGCTCCGATCCCGTTTCGGTCGGCGACCAGTCGGACGATGTCGCCGATGATCGACGTGATCTCAAAATCCTTCGGTGTGTAGACGGCCGCAACGCCGGCCTCGTTGAGCGCTGCAAGGTCGGCGTCGGGGATGATGCCGCCGACGACGACCGGCGCGTCGACGCCCAGCTTTGCCATGTCGGCGATCACAGCCGGGATCAGCTCTAGGTGTGAGCCGGACAGGATCGACAGGCCGACAACGTCGACGTCTTCCTGCAGCGCGCTGGTTGCGATCTGCGCCGGGCTGAGCCGGATCCCTTCATAGATCACTTCCATGCCAGCGTCGCGGGCGCGGACGGCGATCTGCTCAGCGCCGTTGGAGTGGCCGTCGAGGCCGGGCTTACCGACGAGGATCTTGATCCGCCGGCCCAGCAGGTCGCTAACGCGGTTGACTTCGGTGCGCAGCTCGGCAAGGGCCTGATCGTCGGCGCCGGCGCTGGCGCCGCCGCCAACGCCGGTCGGCGCGCGGTATTCACCAAAGCTCACCCTCAGCGCGGCAGCCCACTCGCCGGTCGTCACGCCAGCGCGGGCTGCTGCGATCGTTGCCGGCATGATGTTTTCGCTCTCGTCGGCGGCGACCCGCGCCAGCTCGGCGATTGCGGCCTGCGCGGCCTCGTCGTCGCGCTGCTCGCGCCACGCTCGTACCGCCGCTGCCTGCTCAGCTTCAAGCGCTGGATCGACAGTCAGGATGCCACCATCGGCCCCGTCAAGCAGCGGTGATGGCTCGCTGCCGGTAAAGCGGTTAAGGCCGACGACGGTCTGCTCGCCGCTTTCAATCCGCCGCATCCGGTTGCGGTGGCTCTCAACTAGCGCGCTCTTCATGTATCCAACTGCTTCGACGGCGCCTCCCTGACTGGCGACTAGCGCCATCTCGGCCCGCGCGCCTTCGAGCATCTCGTCGACCAGCCCGTCCATCACGACCGACCCTTCGAAGATGTCCGGGTACTCAAGGATGTCGGTCTCGTAGGCCATTAGCTGCTGGATGCGCAGCGACCACTGCTGATCCCAAGGGCGCGGCAGCCCGAGCGCTTCATTCCAGGCCGGCAGCTGGATCGCGCGGGCGCGGGCGTCGCGGCCAAGCGTTACCGACAGCATCTCAAGGACGATCCTTGGCACGTTGTTCTCGGGCTGCGATTCGGTCAGGCCGAGCGAGTTGACCTGAACGCCGTATCGCATGCGCAGATGCCGTTCGTCGGTGACGCCGTAGCGCTCGCGGCCGATCTCCTCCCAGAGGACGGTCATCGCCCGCAGCTTCGCGTGCTCTTCGATGAATCGCATGCCGGCGTTGACGAAGAATGAGATCCGCCCGAAGACGGCGCCCATCCTGTCGGCGGCGACGCGCTGCTGAGCAGCGTCGAGCACGGCAATCGCGTTACTCATCGTGAAGGCGACCTCTTGGACCGGCGTCGCGCCAGCCTCCTGCAGGTGGTAGCTGCAGATGTTAATCGGGTTCCACTGCGGCACGTTTTCGACCGTGTAGGCGATCGTGTCGGCGATCAGCCGCATCGATGGTCCTGGCGGGAAGGCGTAGGTGCCGCGGGCGAGAAACTCTTTGATGATGTCGTTCTGCGTTGTCCCTGACAGCGCCGTCTGCTCGACGCCCTGCTCTTCGGCGACGACGATGTACAGCGCCAGCAGCCAAGCTGCCGTTGCGTTAATTGTCATCGACGTGTTCATCTTGTCGAGCGGGATGCCGCTGAACAGCGTCTCCATATCGCCGCGGTGGGCGACCGGCACGCCAACCTTGCCGACTTCGCCGCGAGCGATCGGATCGTCGGGGTCGTAGCCGGTCTGCGTTGGCAGATCAAAGGCGATCGACAGGCCGGTCTGGCCCTTCTCAAGGTTGGAGCGGTAAAGCTCGTTCGACTTTTCGGCCGTTGAGTGGCCGGCGTAGGTGCGGATCATCCACGGGCGGTCGGGCTCGGGCAGCCGGGGGTCCATGGGCCGATTGTATGCTGACCGGACGTGGCGTGCCTCGAAGCGATCGATCTGCAACATCTTGGCCGTGAGCAGTCGATCTGCTGCTTCCGCCAGGGCGATGTGATCATCGACCCAGGGCCAGAGGTCTGCAGCCAGCGCCTGATCGACGCGCTGGGCGACGAGCCGCCGCGGGCAATCCTGCTGACGCACATCCATCTTGACCACGCCGGCGCCACCGGATCGCTGGTTGCGCGCTGGCCGCAGACCGAGGTTTGGGTACACGAGCGCGGCGCGCCGCACATGATCGACCCGGCAAAGCTGATCGCCAGCGCAACGCGGCTCTACGGCGACCGAATGGCGCAGTTTTGGGGAGAGATCGTGCCGGTACCGGCTGAGCGGGTGCGTGTGCTTAGCGGCGGCGAGCAGATCGGTGACTGGCGCGTGGTCTACACGCCCGGTCACGCCCGCCACCACGTCAGTTACATCCACGGGCCCAGCGGCACGGCGTTCGTCGGCGACGTTGCCGGCGTGCGGCGGCTTAGCGGCCCTGTGATGGCTCCGACCCCGCCGCCGGAGATTGACCTTGCTGCCTGGGAGTCGTCGATCGCGCTGCTTGCACAGGCAGCGCCGCAGCGGCTCGCGATAACTCACTTCGGCATTTACGACGATGTTGAGGATCAGCTTGCCGCGCTGCGAGGCAACCTTGCACGGGCCGCGGCATGGGCCGACGGGGCGTCCGACACTGCCGCCTACGGCGCGTTGGTGCGCGAGTGGCTGGTCGCCGAGTCCGACGAGCGGACGGCCGATGGGTACTTCGATTTGGTGCCGCCGGAGGATGGCTACGCGGGCCTTACGCGGGCGCTGCTGCAACGCGATAGCTGATCAGCGGCTACGCTTCCAAGCGATGTCGCAGACGATTGAATTGCCGCGCAGTGCCGGCCCTGGCAGTGGGATCGGCGGCCACTGGCGCGTGATTGTGCGCAACGATGACCACAACACCTTTGACGGCGTTGCTGGCGCGTTGGCGCGCACAGTCCCGGGGATTACGCTCGACGGCGGCTACGCACTGGCCAATGAGATCCACACTCGTGAGCTAGCAATCGTCTGGAGCGGCGACCAGGAAGCGGCCGAGCTTTACTGGGAGCAGCTGCGCGATGCGGGCCTGACGATGGCGCCGCTCGAACAGGGCTGACGGGCGCTCGTTAGAGCTGAGTAGCGGGCCCCATCGCCGGCTCTGGCTGGGGCTGGGGTGCTACTGGATCGCCGCCGTTATCGGCGCCGTTCGGTGTTATCCGTCCCTCGCCGACTATGTCGTTCCAAGCGTAGATAACCGGCACCTGGTACCAGCCTGAGGTGATCGCGCGGAACTCAGTCATCTCGGGGCCCGACCACCAGCGCTCGAAGTCAAGCTTGTCCTCGAACTGCGCGATCTGAAGGAACTTGTAACGGTCGTCGCGGCTGCGATGGACGGCCCACGCGGTCGCGCCATAGCGCAGCGCGGTCGGCGCGACGTCCTGTAGTGCCGCTTCAAAACGGTCACCGCGGAAGCCGTTTGCGTACCAAGGGATATCGACAACGCTTGTCATCAGGCACCTATCTCTGCTCGGATTGCCGGCGGCTCGGCCGGGGGTTCGCCGCTACGACCTTGATTCTCCTCGCTCGCCCCGACGAGAACCGCGATCTTTCCTGCGTGCTTGCTCTCATGCATCAGCTGGTGCGCCTGAGCAACCTCCTCGAAGGCCATCGTCTTCCACAGCACCGGCTTGATCAGTCCGTCGTCGATCAGCTGGTTGGCCTTCGTGCACTCCCAGGCGTTGGCGAAGTGTGATCCGATGATCTCTTTCTGACGCATCCACAGGTAGCGAGCGTCGAAGTCCAGTATGTAACCGGAGGTTGCGCCGCAGATAACGACCTTGCCGAACGTCTTCACGGTGAAGACCGAGGTCGGGAAGGTCGCCATGCCGACATGCTCAAAGACGATGTCGGGTGAAGCGCCAAGGATCTCCTTGACGCGCTTGGCAAAGGCCCGGCTGACAGCGAAGCGTTCCTTCTCTTCAGCTGGCGTTTCGTTGCCGGTTCGCATCATGCCGGCAAACTCGCGGCGGTCGATGTAGTCGGTCGCGCCAAGTTGCTTCACCAGCTTGCCCTTGTCGTCGGACGAAACAACACCGACGCTTTCGGCCCCAGCTGCCTTGACGAGCTGCGTTGCGAAGACGCCGAGGCCGCCGGCGGCGCCCCAGATCAACACGCGGTGGCCGGGCTGCAGCTTGGCGCGGTCGAGCAGCATTCGGTAGGCGGTGAAGTAGGTCAGTCCGTAGCTGGCAGCCTCTTCCCATGACAGCGCGGCAGGTTTGGGCAGCAGCTGTTGGGCCTGGACCTTTGAGAACTGCGCGAACGAGCCCCAGGTCGTTTCGTAGCCCCAGATCTCCTGTGACGGCGCAGCCATCGGGTCGTAACCGTGAACCTCGACGTCCTCGTAGGAGGCTTGGTTGCAGTGGACGACAACTTCGTCGCCTAGCTTCCAGCGGGTCACGCCGGGGCCAACCTTCCAGACAATGCCGGAGGCGTCGGAGCCGCCGATGTGGTGGCCGTACTTAGGGTGGTCGCCGGAACCGAAGATCGAGACGGGCTTGCCGAGCGCCGCCCAAACATTGTTGAAGTTGACGCCGGCTGCCATCACGCGGACGATCACCTCAAAGGCTGCCGGCTCAGGGACCTCGACCTCTTCCAGCTGGAAGGCCTCAATCGGCTCTCCCTCGCGCTCCTGACGGATCACCCAAGCGGTCATTGTCGGCGGCAGCTCGCCCGGCTCGGTGCTGACGTTTGTGATTTGAGATAGGTCAACGGACATGTCGCTCATCTTACGGCCTGAGCGGCGCTGAAGCCTTCTCAGGCCGAGCAGTCCGGCGCAGCGCCGATACTTGGCGATGATGGAGAGTGGCGCGCGAGAGAGCAACGACCAATCTGCTGCGCCCGCCGCGCCGTCCAGCCGCGCCGTTCAGTTCGATCTTGATCGCACGATCTCGCTCAGTGATGGGATCTTCGCCTTCGCGCTGACGCTGCTGGTGCTGAGCATCACAGTGCCGCTGTTCCCCGGGGTGGCCAAGCCAACGGCCGGGCAGGTTGCAGAGGCGCTCGGCACCCAGCTACCTGAGTTCATCTCCTACATCATCAGCTTTGGCGTTATCGGCGGCTTCTGGATTCGGCACCACCGGTTCTGCGGCAGCCTTGACAGGGTTGACGGACGATTCTTAGTGATCAACCTCGCCTACTTGGCAACGATCGCCTTCATTCCCTTCCCGACGCACCTGATCGGCCGCTATAGCGACACGGCATCGTTCATCCTCTACGCCGCCGTGATCGGGCTGTCGATCTTGATCTTCGTGCTGATGGCCGAGCACGCTGCGCGAGCCGGCCTTTTCAGCGTTGTTGAGACGCCGCAGCAGGCCCGTTGGCGGCGGATCAATTCGTTGACCCCGGCCGCGATCTTTCTATTGTCAATTCCGGTGGTCGCAGTGACCGCTCCGGAGATCTGGCCCGGGTACATCTTCTGGGGGCTGCTCTGGCCGACCGGTGCGCTGTTCGACCGCTTCAGCGCTAAGGCAACATCAGGTCATTCTGCGAGCTAGGCCGCTCGCCGCTGACCACGACGGTGGCGGCCGCGATTGTGTCGCCCTCGACCGACAGCGAGTAGGTGCCATCCTGCAGGTCGGCGTTCATCTGCGCCGTGTTGTTGGGGGCGATTGTCGCGCTCTGGCTGTCGAGCCGCGGGTCGGCGCCGCCGAGCGGCGCGTTGGAGCCGAATGTGATTCGCTGATCAATGCCGGTCAGGTTGCTGACAATCAGAGTGATCGGCCCGCCGCCGATACGCGACGGTGAGAGCATAATCCGCTTTGGCATCAGCGAGGCGTTGAGCTGAATCGGCGCTGGCGGACGCAGCTTATTGGCGGTCTGCTGGCCGGCGCCGCAGCCGCTTGCGGCAAGCGCTGCGCAGGCCACTAAAGCAACGGAGGAAAGTCGGGTCGGTTTCAGCATCGCGTCAGGCGCTGCGGTTGGTTGCCAGCGCAGACGGCGACTCTAACCGACTACTACAGGCTAACGGCGGTGGTGCCGTCGTCAGCCTCATCGGTCAGCGTGAAAAGATCGGCCTGCAGGCGATCCCATGCCGCCTTTTCAGCCTGCTCGTAGGCGGCCCCTTCGAGGTCACGCAGATCATCGCGGTAGCTGTCCCAGGCAGCTTGAACTCGCGGGTTGATCGTCGTCTTTGGCTGCGGGGCGGTCGTCGGCACGGATTCATCCTCCTGCTTGATGATCGGATGACTGTACCCACAGCATCGGAGGGTCTTGGGCGGTGCGCATCATTCCCCTGTTGCTGACGCGGTTATCCGGGCTTCCAGTGGCCCGTCGCCAACAATCAGCAGCGATCCGACCGCGGCCTCGCGGCGCACCAATGCCAGCCCGATCGCGCCCTTTTCGGCCGACAGCGCAGCGCTGGTCAGCGTGCCAACCGGCCGTTCGGTGGTGCTGAGCAATGAGCCGACCGTCGCCTCGTCCGGCAGCGTCAGCCGGCAGAGGCGCCGGTTTACCCGCCCGCGATGGTGCAGCCGAGCAATCGTTTCCTGGCCGATGTAACAGCCCTTCGTGAAGCTGACGGCACGCTCGTTTAGGCCGCCCTCCTGAGGAATGACGCTGTCGTCAAGGTCGACGCCGTAGCGCGGCCGGCCGCTCTCGATTCGCGCCAGCTCGGCCAGCGCCTCGCCGGCCACGGTTGCGCCGGCGGCGAGCAGCGCAGCCTCGACCCTGTCGCCGGCGGCGGCTGCGCAGAGAACGTCAACGCCGCGGTCGGTCGCGATCAGCGTGACGCTGATCCCGGCGATCTCTGAACGAATGTTGTTGTCCTCGTCGGCGCCAAGCGAGGCGGCGCCGCTGACTTCGCGCGCGCTCGGACCGAGCAGCGAGAAGAGCTTTGTTTCGAGCGTCCGTTTATGTAGCTCGGCGTCGTAGCCGACGAGGCCGTGGCGAATCGCGTCGAAGACGGCCTGCAGCGAGCAGCGGTCGGTGTCGATCAGCAGCTCTTCGCCGCTCCTGACGACACGCAGCAAGCCGAGCATTTTACCCTTTGCCGTGCAGCAGGCCGCCCAACAGCCATCGCCGTCGGTCAGCGTTTCGATCTCGTTTGTCACGACGGCGTTGAGAGCCGCTGCGGCGTCGGCGCCGGTCAGCGCCAAGCGTCCTTGCTCGGAGCGGTCGACAAGCGCAGCGCCGCTGCGCAGCGCGGTTAGTTCGTCGGCAGCTGGGGCGGCCACTGGCATCGCTATGAGGATAGACGGCGGCCAAGCAGCGGTAGTTAAGGCGACTTGACATAAAAGTTAGGCATGCCATAATGAGTGCAATGGACCGGACCAGCGAGCGCCCCAGCCCGGCCGTTGAGGATTACGCGAAGGCGATCTATTCGCTGCAGCGACGCAGCGACCAGCCGGTAACGACAACGGCATTGGCCGAACGGCTTGGGGTCAGCCCAGCATCGGCCTCGGGGATGGTGCGACGGCTGGGCGATATCGGCCTAGCCGAGCATCAGCCCTACAAGGGCGTGGAGCTGACCGATGCCGGACGTGCGGTGGCGCTCGAAGTGATTCGCCACCACCGGCTGTTAGAGCTTCTGCTAGCCGACATGGGCGTGCCGTGGGATCGCGTCCATGATGAGGCTGAGGTTTTGGAGCACCACATCTCGGAGGAACTTGAGGCGCTGATCGCCGAGCGGCTTGGCGATCCAACGCACGACCCGCACGGTGATCCGATCCCCGCCGCCGACCTGACACTCGATGAGGGCACAACGGTCACGCTCGACCAGCTGGAGCCTGGGCAGCGCGGGCGGTTCGTACGCGTATCTGATTCCGATCCTGAGATGCTGCGCTACCTCAGCGGACTTGGGTTGGCGCCGGGAGAGCAGTTGGAGTTGATCGGCCGCGAGCCGTTCGAAGGGCCGCTGAACGTGGCCTTCGCCGGTCGGCAGCAGCCGCTCGGTGTGGCGCTGGCGAAGGCGATGCGGATCGAGCTTGAGAGGTGACGACGCCGCGGCGCGACGAGGCTAGCGCGCAGCCGCTGCCGGCCGGGCTCGACCCGGAAACTGCGCTGCGGCCGGAGCTCAGCGATCTGGAGCGGCTGCGCGGCCGTGGCCGGCTGCGGACAGTGCTGGCGGTGATGGGACCGGCCTTTGTGGCCTGCATCGCCTACATCGACCCGGGAAACTTTGCGACCAACATCAGCGCCGGATCAACTTACGGCTATCTGCTGGTCTGGGTGCTGGTCAGCGCGAACCTGATGGCGATGTTGATCCAAAACCTGTCGGCGAAGATCGGCATCGCGACCGGCCAGAACCTGCCGCAGCTTTGCCGCCGTCACTTCCGTCGTCCGGTCGTGCGAGGCCTCTGGGTGCAGGCCGAAGTTGTTGCGATGGCGACCGACCTAGCGGAGTTCGTCGGCGCCGCATTGGCGCTGTACCTGCTGTTCGACGTGCCGCTCTTCCCGGCCGGCGTGATCACCGCAGTTGCCTCGTTCGCGATCCTCGCGCTGCAGCGGCGTGGCTACCGCCGTTTTGAACTGGCGATCGGTTTCTTCCTCGTGATCATCCTGCTTGGCTTCCTCTACAACACGCTGAAGATCGGCTTCGACCCTGGCGAAGCGGCGGCCGGGCTGGTGCCATCGTTCGATGGTACGAACAGCGTTTTGCTGGCGACGGGGATCCTCGGAGCGACCGTAATGCCGCACGTGATTTATCTGCACTCGGCGCTGACGCAGGGCCGAATCCGTCCGCGTGATGATGACGAACGCCGGCAACTGCTGCGCTTTCAGCGGCTCGATGTCACAATCGCAATGAGCATCGCTGGAGTCGTAAACCTGCTGATGCTGATCGTTGCCGCATCGCTCTTCTTCGGCGGTTCGTTGGCCGGTACCAGCACAATCGAGGGTGCCTACGCGGGCTTTGATCAGCTGGTTGGCTCCGACGCGGCGCTTGCCTTTGCGCTGGCACTGCTGGCATCCGGGTTTGCCAGCGCCAGTGTCGGCACCTACGCCGGCCAGGTTGTGATGCAGGGGTTTATCGAGCGCGCGATCCCGCTGGTGCTGCGCCGGGCGATCACAATGGCGCCGGCGCTGATTGTGCTGGCGATTGGCGTCAACCCGACCGACGCGCTGATAATCAGCCAAGTCGTGCTGTCGTTCGGGATACCGTTCGCGCTAATCCCGCTGGTCTTATTGACGCGCCGCGCCGACGTAATGGGGGCGCTCGTCAACCGCCGCGTGACGACGACCGCTGCGGCGCTTGTCGCGGCGCTAATCATCGCCCTCAACATGTTCCTCGTCGTACAGCTGCTGATCGGCTAGCGCCGTCACCGCGGCGCGGCGCGATAAACTGAGCGCGATGGCACTCGCTGCAAGCTTCCAAGAAGTAATCGATTCGCTGCCCGATGACTGGTCGGACCTCGAAATCGATCTGCGAATCTTCGACGAGTCGCGCTACGTCGAGGCCGCCACCTTCCTGGTCACCTGCAACGCCCAGCCCTTCTCGTACAGCGACTGGCACTGGAAGCTGCTCTGCGCGCATCGCTTTGGCCATGCCGCGGCGGCGCCAGTTGTTCATCGCTCACTGTTGTTCCTCGACGAGGCGGCGATTGATGGCGAGATCATTGTGCGCGGCGTGCGCAGCGGCCGAGCGCCGGTCTTCGATGCTTGGGGGCGGCCGGAGAGCGTGCGTGAAGACTTCCGCCGCGTTCACAACCAGTAGTTATGGCGACAGTGATCGCACTGGTCCCCGACCTGCTGTTTGGCTCAAACCTGCACGGCGCACTTGCCGCCGGCGCTGACGACTGCCAGTTGATCGCCGACCCGGTGGCGGCGCGGGCCGCCTGCGCCGACGCGCAGCTGCTGATTGTTGATCTGACCGATGCCGACTTCGGCGGTATCGAGCTGGTGGCGCAGATGGGGGCAGCGGGGGAGCTTGATCGTCTGCGAACGCTTGGCTTCTACAGCCACGTCGAGCCTGCCGTGAAGGCCGCGGCGCTGGCAGCCGGCTTCGATCTCGTTGTACCGCGATCGCGGATCAACCGTGAAGCGCCGCAGCTCGTCGCGCAGCTGCTGACGGGTGCATAGACTCGCCTCTCAATGCGTCGCCGCGTTACCTTCTCCCGCAACTTCACGCTGTCGCTGTCGCGCAGCTGTCAGTGCTACTGCAAGTACTGCGCCTTCAAGACACACCAGCCGCATCTTCACACGCCTGAAGAGGTTGACGGGCTGATCGAGCAGGCCGTTCGCCGCAACTCAAAGGAGCTGCTGATCCTGACCGGGGAGCGGCCCGAGTCCAACCCGCAGGTCGCAGCGCAGCTT
>JBCJRT010000012.1:0-38270 GCA_039745115.1 Solirubrobacteraceae bacterium | reverse complement strand
TGTGCTCTGCCACAAGCCAGCTCAGCTCGACCAGGTCGCGGCTGAGATCGCGTCGTCGTCGCCAGTGATTCTGTCGCTGCTTGCCGGCGTCACGCTGGGACAGCTGCGCGCCGCGTACCGGTCGAGTCGCTGCTACCGGATGATGCCGAACCTCGCGGTTGAGCTGCGGCAGGGGACTATCGGCCTAGTCGACGATGACGGCGGCGACAGCGAGCTGTTCGCGCAGCTAACTGGATTACTTGAGCAACTGGGCGACGTCTTTGTAGTCCCCGAGCAGCAGATGGCTGTACTGACTGCGGTTAGCGGCGTCGGGCCGGCCTACTTCGCGCTCGTCGCCGAGGCCAACGTCGGCGCGGCGGTCGCCGAAGGAATGCCCGAGCAGCTAGCGAAGGATCTGGTCGGTTCAACGGTGAAAGGCGCAGCAGCGTTGTTGGAGGCGCGCCAGATGGACAGCGAGCGACTCTGCCGCGAGGTCGCCTCGCCTGGCGGCGTGACCGAGAAGGGTCTTGCTGTGCTGCGAGAGCCGCTACACGGACTGTTCGGCGAAGCAATGAACGCAGCGCTTGGGCGCAAGCCGTGACGTTCGCTGCGTTGCTGCTGTTCGCCAGTGCGCGCACGGAAATCGCCGGTTACCTCGCGGCGCTGCTCGACGTCTACACGATCCTGATCTTTGTCTACATCCTTAGTTCGCTGTACCAATCGTTCGGGGGGAGGATCCCTTACAACCGCGCGTTGATCGCAGTGCTCGATTTTCTGCGCCAAGTTTGCGAACCGTACATCGGCCTGTTCCGGCGCTTTATCCCGCCGATCGGCGCTTTCGACTTCAGTCCGATTGTCGCGATTCTCGTTTTGACGATCGGTGGCGGTCTGATCGTCGGGCTTATCGGCGGATGAACCAAACGGCCCGCAGCGCCTTGGCGCTGGCCTTCCTGACTGCTGCCGCCGTAGTTGCCGTCGATCAGTTGACGAAATCGCTTGCCCGCAGCAGCTTCGGCGCCGACGGTGAATCGACGATACTTGGAGGCGCCATCAAGCTAGTCCGCGTTCAAAACAGTGGAATAGCGTTCGGTCAGCTCAGCGGCGGCGGGATCATTATCGTGCTGCTAGCGCTGGCCGCCGTGACGGCACTGCTGTGGTACTTCCTGCGCCACCTCGAAACGCCTTTGATTTGGCTGGCGACCGGCCTTGTGCTCGGTGGCGCCGCAGGGAACCTGATCGATCGGCTGCGAGCAGGTTCAGTGACCGACTTCATTAAGGTGCCGTACTGGCCAGCGTTTAACCTCGCCGACGTTGCAATAACGATCGGCGTTGTCAGCCTTGTCGTCTTGGTTGAGCTTGAGTCGCGGCGCAAGACGCGACGGGAGGTCGAAGATCGAACACCGGGTTAGCAGCGACCAGGAGGGCGAGCGACTTGACATTCTGCTCGCCGGGCTGCTCGGTTCGCGCTCACGCGCCCAGCGACTGATCAGCTCCGGCCAGGTGACGATCGACGGCGTTGTCGCCGCCAAATCGCTGCGTCCTGCGCTCGGCACAGTGATCACTGTCGACGAAAGCGAGCTGCGTGAGGCGCGGCCCGACAGCGGCGAACCTGCACGATTCGCGGTTGCCTACGAGGACGAGCAGTTGCTGGTAGTTGATAAGCCGCCCGGCGTGGTTGTCCATCCGGCGCGCGGCCATTCGACCGGCACTCTGGTCCAGGCGTTGGCGGGACGGACGGCCGGCGGCGACGATCCAGAACGCCCCGGCATCGTCCACCGATTGGACCGCGACACATCAGGCTTGCTGGTCGTCGCGCGCGATGAGGCGACACACCGAGCACTGCGAACGCAGATGGCCAAGCGGCAGATTGCGCGGGAGTACCTTGCGCTTGTCAATGGTCGGCCGTCGGCGCGGACGGGAACGATTGACGCACCGATCGGTCGCGATCGGCGCGCAAGGACAAAGGTCTCGATCGACACCGATCGGCCGAGATCTGCCGTCACCCATTTCGAGATAGAACAAGCGCTGCCATCATCGACACTGCTGCGAGTAAGGCTCGAGACCGGGCGGACGCATCAGATTCGCGCACACCTCCAGGCGATCGGCCTGCCGGTCGTCGGTGATGCGACCTACGGCGAAGGTCAGAGCTTCGGCCTCGACCGGCAGTTTCTTCACGCCGCACGGCTGCGCTTCGAGCATCCGGCGAGCGGCGCCGAGGTCGATGTCAGCTCGCCGCTGCCAGATGACCTAGCGGCGGCGCTGAAGGCCGCTGCGGCGGCCCTTTAGCGGCGTGGAGGCTGCACGAGCGCTAGTATTGAAGCTCAATCCACCGCTACCCCGCGGATCAACGGATTGCTGGCCCTGCCCATCGCTTTTGATTGGGTTCCAGCAAGTCGCCACGGGCTTTATCTACAACGACAAAGGGAGTACAGATGACCACCGCAACCAACGCGGTAGGGCTGAAGGAGCTGCTCGAGGCCGGTGTCCACTTCGGACACCAGACGCGCCGCTGGAACCCGAAGATGCGCCGCTACATCTTCGGCGAGCGCGAAGGCATCTACATCGTCGACCTGCTGCGCACCGAAAAGCTGCTGGCAGAGGCACAAGTCTTCGTTGAGCAGGTCGCCAGTCGCGGCGGCATTGTGCTGTTCGTCGGCACAAAAAAGCAGGCTCGTGACTCGGTCAAGGAGGCCGCGGAACGCGCTGGCATGCCGTACGTCAACCACCGTTGGCTCGGCGGGCTACTGACTAACTATCAAACGATCAGCCAACGGATCCGCCGCCTACACGACCTTGAGGGCTACGAGGCCGACGGCCAGCTAGCGCTGCTGCCAACGCGTGAGCGGATGGCATCAATTGCTGATCTCGCCAAGCTGCGCGCAAACCTCGGCGGCGTCAAGCACATGCAGCGGCCGCCGGACGCGATCTTCATCGTCGACGTCAATGTCGAACAGATCGCCGTCGCCGAAGCCGCTCGTCTGCGGATCCCGGTGATCGGCCTAGTTGATACCAACTGCGATCCGGACGGAATCGACTACGTAATCCCCGGCAACGACGACGCGATCCGATCCTGCAAGGTGATCAGCGACGGCCTTGCCAATGTGATTGCTGAGGCCCGTCTGACCTTCCTCGCCGAGGAGGAGAAGGCAAGGCTTGAGGCTGAGGAGCAGGCCCGCTTGCGGGCTGAGGAGCAGGCCCTCCACGAAGCCGAGGATCTAGCTCGCTTCCAGGCTGAGGAGAAGGCCCGCCTAGAAGCCGAAGCCGCCGCCGCCGCGGCAGCAGCAGCGCTGCCAGCTGAGGAGCCAGTAGTCGCGGCTGAGGAGCCAGTAGCCGCGGCTGAGGAGCCAGTAGCCGCGGCTGAGGAGCCAGTAGCCGTGGCTGAGGAGCCAGTAGCCGCGGCTGAGGAGCCTGAGGTCGTGGCTGAGGAGCCAGCGGTCGCGGCTGAGGAGCCGGAGGAGAGCAAGTGAGCGCAATCAAAGCCGCCGACGTAGCCGCTTTGCGCAAGCAGACCGGCGCTGGATTGATGGACTGCAAGCAGGCGCTGACCGAAGCTGATGGCGACACCGAACGGGCCACCGAGCTGCTCCGGGTCAAGATCGGCAACAAGCTCGGCAAGTTGGCCGACCGCGAAGCTGCCGAGGGCACCGTCCAGTCCTACATCCACGCGACCGGCACTGTTGGCGTCCTCGTCGAGGTCAACTGCAATACCGACTTCGTCGCCCGTAACGAAGAGTTTGTCGCCTTTGCGCGGGAGGTCGCGATGCACATCGCCGCCTCGCCGCAGACCCGCTGCGTTACCGACGATCAGCTACCGGCCGCCGAGCGTGAGGCGGAGGAACGAGTCTTTGCCGAGCAGGTGGCAGATAAGCCGGCCGAGATCCAGCCGAAGATCATCGCCGGGATGCTCGACAAATGGCTCGGCGAGGTCGTTCTGCTGCGCCAGCCACACGTCAACGCCGACCGTTATGAGGGAAAGACGATCGAACAGCTGCGTGATGATCTGTCGGCGAAGACCGGTGAAAACATTGTGATCTCAAGATTCGTGCGTTACGCCGTGGGGGAGTAGCCTGCGGTAATGGCAGACGACGCGGTATTTCGGCGGGTCCTGATCAAACTTTCCGGCGAGTCGTTGATGGGCGATCTCGAATATGGCACCGACCCCGAACGCGTCACGGCAGTTGCCCAGCAGATCAAGGTCGTTCACGATCACGGCATTGAAGTGTCAATCGTTGTCGGCGCTGGCAACATCTACCGCGGGATGGCTGGCGCCGCCGCCGGGATGGACCGTGCGACGGCCGACTACATGGGAATGCTGGCAACGATGCTCAATGCCTTGCCGTTGCAGGATGCGCTGGAACGGGCCGGCGTCCACACCCGCGTCCAGTCGGCGATCGCTGTCGCCGAAGTGGCCGAGCCTTACATCCGCCGGCGTGCAATGCGGCACCTCGAAAAAGGACGCGTGGTGATCTTCGCAGGCGGCACAGGAAATCCATTCTTCACCACCGACACGGCCGCCGCGCTGCGCGCAACCGAGGTGAGGGCCGAGGCGATCCTGATGGCTAAGAACGGTGTTGACGGCGTTTATAGCGCCGACCCCAAAACGGATCCGACGGCGGAGCTGATTCCGTTGATCACGCACATGGAAGCGCTGCAGCGTGGCCTGAAGGTGATGGATGCAACGGCGCTGACGCTCTGCATGGAGAACGGATTGCCGATTTACGTCTTCAACATGGATGACGAGCAGAACATCGAACGGATAGTCTGCGGCAACGCCGTGGGAACCTTAGTTAAGACATGAGTGAACTGATCGACGAGCTGCTTGCCGATGCTGGCGAGAGGATGGCACGGACGGTTGAGTCAACCAACGCCGAGTTCGCGACGATCCGCACTGGCCGCGCCAGCTCGGCGCTGCTCGACCGCGTGATGGTCGACTACTACGAGACACCGACGCCGCTCAAACAGCTCGCCACAATCAATGCGCCGGAGGCCAGGCTGCTGACTGTCCAGCCGTTTGACGTGTCATCGATCAAGTTGATTGAGAAGGCGATTACCGACAGCGACATCGGCCTAACTCCCGGCAACGACGGCAAGATCATTCGACTATCGATCCCTGAGCTGAACGAGGAACGTCGAGCTGAACTGGTCAAGGTCGTCCGCTCAATCGCCGAGGAGGGCCGGATCGCGATTCGCAACGTGAGGCGCGACGTGATGAGCGATCTGCGCGAACTGCGCGCGGCGGGCGACGCCGGCGCCGACGATGAGCATCGCGCCGAGCAGGAGCTGCAGAAGCTGACCGACGCCAAAGTACTTGACCTTGAAACTCACCTCAAGGGAAAAGAAGCCGAAATAACTGAGGTCTGATGAGTAGGCCCGCCGCGGCGGCTCGCAATGTCGCCATCATCACCGACGGCAACGGCCGTTGGGCCGCCGAACGAGGGTTAGCGACAATCGAAGGGCACCGCGCCGGCGCCGACACCGTCAAGGCACGGCTGCGCGATGCGGTCGAGCTGGGGGTCGAGCAGTTGACGGTCTACTCGTTCTCGACCGAGAATTGGGGCAGGCCGGTTGACGAGGTCGCCGCGCTGCTGGAGATGTTTTCGGAGCGGATCGCGTCGGAGACGCCGGAGCTGAAGGACGAAGGTGTACGGATGCGCTTCATTGGCCGCCGCGACCGCGTTGGACCGGCGTTGAAGCAGCGGATGGAATGGGCCGAGGGTGAGACCGCCGAGAACGATCGTCTGATCCTGTTCGTCGCCTTCGACTACGGGGGGCGCGCTGAGATAGTCGACGCCGCAGCGCGCTATAGCGGCGGCGGCGAGGAAGCTTTCCGCGAGCTGCTTTACGGGCCCGACATGAACGACCCAGACCTGCTGATCCGCACCGGCGGCGACCAGCGACTCTCCAACTACCTGCTCTGGCAGTCGGCCTACTCTGAACTGGTGTTCCGGGACGAGCTTTGGCCTGACTTCGACCGCGCCGCCTTTGAAGAGTCGGTCAACCTGTTTGCTGAGCGCGAACGGCGCTTTGGCGGTCGCTGATGGAAGACGACCGACTGCCGGAAGTGCCACCGCCGCTGCGCCGCAACAAGTGGCTGGGGTGGCGGCCAGGTAGCTCTGACGTTGGCGCCCGCATCGCCGCGGCGGTGCCACTCGCAATTCTGGCGATCGTTCTAGTCGCGGTCGGCGGCTGGATCTTCGCGATCGGCCTCTTCGTATTTGGCGTGATCGCGCTGCGCGAGCTGTTCACGATGTTTGAGCGGCTTGGGCCACCGATCACTGCCGGCCTGATCGCGCTCGCCGTGCTGATCGTTGCCGCGAAGACTGGGGGCCCGCCCCGCCTATTACTTGGCATTGTTATCTCGCTGCCGCTTGTCTTTCTGATCAGCCTCGCCAGCTCGCAACGCTCGACCCTGCCTGGCCTGGGAATCGTGATGCTTGGCCTCGTCTGGTTCGGACTGGCGTTCGCGCACGGTGTGATGCTGCGCGACCTGCCACACGGCTCGGCAATTGTCTTCCTCGTCGTGATCGCAACCTGGCTCTCTGACACCGGCGCTTACTTCGGTGGCCGTGCATTTGGCAAGCGACCGTTGGCACCATCGATCTCGCCAGCAAAGACGGTGGAGGGGCTGCTGATCGGAATCCTTACCGGCACCGCGGCGGCCTGGCTGACCGGCCTATACTTCGACTGGCTGACCGGCGTCGACGCCCTAATCCTTGGTGTCTGCGTTGCCTTGGTGGCGCCGCTCGGGGACCTCTTTGAAAGCTTTGTCAAACGTGAAGCCGCGGTCAAGGACTCCGGAACGATCTTCGGTGCCCACGGCGGCGTGCTGGACCGGCTCGACGCCGTAGCTTTCTCGATTGTCGCTGGCTACTACGTCTGGATGGCGCTGCTCTAGCGCGCTGAGATGACGCGGCGCCTGGCAATCCTCGGCTCAACCGGTTCGATCGGCGTTCAGGCGCTCGAGGTCGCGGCGGCAGAGGAGGAGCTTGAGGTTGTTGCGCTCTCAGCCCACCGCAACTGGGAGCAGCTGCTGGCGCAGGCCGACAAGTTGGGCGTGGGGCGCGTGGCGGTCGGTGACGAGAGCTGCGCCCAGCTGGCCGCTGCGGCCTGGGATGGGGAGGTTCTCAGCGGCCCTGAGGGGCTGGCCGAGCTGATCGTCGGCTGCGATCCGCAGATAGTCTGCAATGCGATCGTCGGTTCCGCCGGCCTAGCGCCGACCGTGGTCACGCTGACCGAAGGCATCGATCTGGCGCTCGCGAACAAGGAGTCGCTCGTCGTCGGCGGCGAACTGGTTGTCGAACTGGCAGCCGCGACCGGCGCCAGGCTGCTGCCTGTCGACTCCGAACACGCAGCGTTGTTTCAGCTGATTGAGCAGGAGCGCGCAGCCAACCCAGACACGGTGGAGCGGCTGACACTGACAGCCAGCGGCGGACCATTCAGGGGTAGAACGGCGGAGCAACTGCAGACGGTCACGGTCGATCAAGCACTGATGCATCCGACTTGGCAGATGGGGGGCAAGATTACAATCGACTCGGCGACGCTAATGAACAAGGGCCTTGAGGTGATCGAGGCACACCACCTGTTTGGCACGCCATACGACCGGATCGACGTGGTCGTTCACCCGCAGTCGATCGTCCACGCAATGATCACGTTGTCGGATGGGGCCTCAATCGCCCACTTGGGGTACCCAGATATGAAGCTGCCGATCACGAGCGCCCTGCTGTGGCCACGGCGCACAGCCTTGCCGCTCGCACCGCTCGACCTTGCAGCAGTCGGCGCCCTGACTTTTGAGCCGATTGACAAGTCGGCCTTTCCGGCGTTAGGCTTGGCAATCGCCGCAGGGCGGACGGGCGGCACGGCGCCGTGCATTCTCAACGCCGCGAATGAGGTCGCCGTCGCAGCATTCCTCGACCGACGCTGTTCATTCGTCGACATCTCAGCGGTAATCGGCGCGACGCTTGAAGAACTGCCAAGCGAGCAGGCCTTCTCGTTTGAGACTTTGAAAGCGACCGACCGTGAGGCACGCGAAAGCGCGGCCTCGTTCGTGGCGGCGCTCGCTTAACCGGCGCCTCGTACACTCGTTGCAATGAGTTATCTGCTCGCCTTCGTTGGCTTCTCGGCCCTTGTGTTGCTTCACGAACTTGGCCACTTTTGGGCCGCGAAGCGGGTTGGGATGAAGGTTGAACGCTTCTCGCTCTTCTTCCCGCCCCACGTCTGGAAGCGCCAACGCGGTGAGACCGAGTACTGCATCGGCGTGATCCCGCTCGGAGGCTACGTGCGGATCATGGGGATGAATCCGGCCGAGCAGATCGAGCCTGCGCTGCAGTCTCGCTCCTACTCACGGATGGCTGTCAACAAGCGGGTCTTTGTGATTGCCGCCGGCCCTTTGATGAACATTCTGGTTGCGTTTGTGATCCTCTTTGCGCTGTTCATGATCGTCGGCGTCAGCACGCCTTCCAGTGTGGTCAAGAAGGTTGAGCCGGGCTCGCCCGCCGCGAGCGCGCTCCGCCCTGGCGACCGTCTTCTGTCGGTCGACGGCAAACGCGGCGATATCGTTACTTTGAGCGACGCGATCGCGACCCACCGCTGCGCTGGCGCGCCGGTCAACGGCTGCCGCGCTGCCACGCCGGTCACCATCGTCGTTGTACGGGGCGGCGCGCGGCGCAGCTTCAAGATTACGCCGCGTTACGACGCCGCTGTTAAACGCCCACGGATCGGCTTCAACTTTGCTGTCAGCCGCGATCGGCTAGGGCCGCTACAAGCTGCGGGTCGCAGCACAACCGAGATGGTGCGAATCAGTGGCCTGACATTCAGTGCGCTGTCGCGGATCGTCTACGACGCCGAGGCGCGTAAACAGCTCTCCGGCGTTGTAGGCAGCTATGAGGTGACGCGGCAGTCGTTCGATTTCGACATCGTTCAGGCGCTCACAGTCCTCGCGATCATCTCGCTCTCTCTTGCCTTGATCAACCTATTCCCGTTTCTGCCGCTCGACGGCGGACACATCTTTTGGGCAATTGCTGAGAAGCTGCGTGGCCGGCCGATCGCCTATTCGGTGATGGAACGATCCAGCGTAATCGGCTTTGTGCTGGTGCTGGTGCTGTTCGCGGTCGGGTTGTCGAATGACATCGGGCGCCTGCAGGGTGACGGGTTCAACATTCGATAACTCGACGCGGCAGGCGGCCGAGCGGTAGCTTTATTGGAGAAGCCAATCGAGCAGAGGAGAGGATCTCCGGATGACCGCCGAAGTAGCAGACGCAGAAGCCATCAACGCACCAACCCTCGCGCAGGCATTCCGGATCACGGCGCGCGACTACGCCGACGAGGTTTGGGTCAAGAGCCGCGACGGTTCTTCGGTGATCAAGTGGGGAGAGGGGCTTGAACGCGTCGACCGCATCGCCGGCGGCCTGCGCGCGCTTGGCCTCGAGAAAGGCGACACGGTTGCGCTGATGCTCGTCAACCGGCCTGAGTTCCACATCGTTGACTTTGGCGTTATGACCGCTGGCGGTACTCCCTTCTCGATCTACCAGACCTACACGGCGGAGCAGATTGAGTACCTGCTGACCGACGCCGCGGCGAAGGTTGTTGTCACCGAGCAGCTTTACCTCAACACCGTGCAGGCGGCATGCGCCGGGCTCGACGAGGCGCCAAAGATCGTGCTGATTGATCCACCGGAGAGCGGGCCGCCGGAAGGGATGCTCAGCCTCACAGAGCTCGAAGCACTCGCTCCGGACTTCGACGGCGACGCCGCAGCGGCCGAGATCGGCGCAGACGACGTTCTCACGCTGATCTACACCAGCGGCACGACCGGCCCACCAAAGGGCGTACAGCTTTCGCACCACAACCTGATGTTCATGGTCAACTCAATAGCCGAGATTGTCCAGTTCCCACCGCGCTCGCGCGTGATCAGCTGGCTGCCCTCAGCCCACATCGCCGAGCGCGCCGCTCATCACTACCTGCCGGCCGTGCTGGGCTTTGAGATCACATCGGCCGACGATCCCCGTGCCGTGATGGAGGTGCTACCGGAGGTGCATCCGCAGTGGTTCTTCGCCGTGCCGCGAATTTGGGAGAAGCTCCGCAGCGGCCTTGAAACAATGGTCGCGGGGCAACCCGCCGAGCAGCGAGAACCACTCCAAGCAGCGCTCGCCGCAGCGATCAAAAAGGTCCGCCTTGAGCAGGCCGGCGAGCCGGTCCCGGACGAACTCGCGCAAACCGTCGCCGAGGCGGACGAGAAATACTTCACAGCGTTGCGGGCGATGCTCGGCCTTGACGAGGTTGTGACGATCAACGTGGGCGCCGCGCCGACGCCGGTCGAAGTGCTCGAATTCTTCCACGCGATTGGCCTGCCACTGGCCGAACTGTGGGGAATGTCGGAGACCTGCGGCGGCGGCACCGTCAACCCGCCCGACAACGTGAGGATTGGAACCGTGGGCCCGGCCGTCCCCGGCGTCGAGATCAAACTCGCCGAGGATGGCGAAGTGATGATCCGCGGCGAACTGGTGATGCTCGGCTACCGCAACATGCCAGAGGAGACCGCGGCAACGATTGACGCCGATGGCTGGCTCGCAACCGGCGACATCGGGCAGTTCGACGAAGCCAACTACCTGAAGATCGTCGACCGCAAGAAGGAGCTGATCATCAACGCCGCCGGCAAGAACATGTCGCCGGCCAACATTGAGGCGCAGATCAAGACAGCCTCCCCGTTGATCGATCAGGTCTGCTGCATCGGCGACGGGCGCTCATATAACACGGCGCTGATCTCACTTGACCCGGACTTCGCGCCGCAGTGGGCCGCGCAGCAAGCGATTGAAGATGCCACGATCGCTGAACTGGCGGTCAATCCGCAGCTCCTCGAACTGGTCCAAGCAGCAGTAGACGAGGGCAACAGTCACCTTGCGCGGGTCGAGCAGATCAAGAAGTTCAAGCTGCTGCCTGCCGCCTGGGAGCCTGGCGGCGACGAGCTGACACCGACGATGAAGTTGAAGCGCAAGCCGATCGCTGAGAAGTACAGCGCCGAGATCGAAGCGCTCTACGCCGGTTAGCGCGTCGGTCCAGTTAGCACAGTTCTAACGGCCACAGCGACGCACGTGCTCGGCGGTTAACTGCGCCGGTGTGCAGACGCCAAGCAGCGCCAACGCCAGTTCAAACTCACTGCGCAGTAGCTCCAGCAGGTGGGCTGCCCCGGCCTCGCCGTCGGCCGCCAACCCCCACAGCGCTGGCCGCCCTACCAGCACAGCGTCAGCGCCCAGCGCTAGCGCTGCGGCAACGTCGGTGCCGCGCCGGATCCCTCCGTCGACCAACACCTCAATGCTGCCGGCGAGCGCCTCAACCACCTCTGGCAATAGCCGAGCGGTAGGCGCGACATTGTCGAGTTGACGGCCACCGTGGTTGGAGACGATCACCGCTGCGGCGCCGTTCGCCTGAGCTAAGACGGCATCTTCGCCGCACTGAACGCCCTTGACAATCACTGGCAATTGAGAGGAGGCGATGAACTCCGCCAGTCCGTCCCAGTCGAGTGCTGGGTCAACCAACTCAAAGAACTGTTGGACGGTGAGCGAGGCCGAGCGGCCAAGGACTGCGTTTACGCCCGGCATTTCGATTCCGTCTGGCACAGTGAAGGCGGTTCGCAGGTCCAGCTCTCGTAGGCCGGCGCGCGGCGCGTCGACCGTCACGACGACGGCGGTTGCGCCGACCGCGGCCGCTTCGTCGACAAGCGCGTAGCTGATCGCACGGTCGCGGCAAAGATAGAGCTGCACCCAGCGCGGAGCGCCGGGGGCGGCGGCGGCGATCTCGGCCTGAGTTGAGCTGGCCAACATTGAACAGACCATCAGCGTGCCAGCAGCCTGCGCCGCCCGCGCCATCGCCGGTTCGCCGTCAGGGTGCGCCATCCGCTGCAGGGCCGTCGGCGCGATCAGGATCGGCATTGAGAGCTGCTCGCCAAGGATCTGCGCTGCGGTCGAGACGGACGAGACGTCAACACATACGCGGGGCCGCAGTTCGAACTCGCTCCAAGCGGCGCAGTTGGCGCGCAGCGTGTTCTCATCGCCGGCGCCGCCGGCGTAATAGCCAAGCGCGCCAGGACTGAGGCGGACGGCGGCTAGGCGCTCGTAATCGGCGAGGTTGATCGGGTTGGCTTCGCTGGTCATCGGCCGGCCAACCTTATCCGCGCCGCCGCCGCGGCGAACCTTTCCTACACTCTTGACGTGGCTTCAGAGCGACAGATCAACGTTGGCGGCGTGCTGATCGGGGGCGGTGCGCCGGTTGCCGTGCAGACGATGACAAAGACCGAGACGGCAAAGATCGAGCCGACGCTGGCGCAGATCGTTCGCTGCGCCGATGCCGGAGCCGACCTGATCCGCCTCGCTATCCCGCGCGAGGCCGATGCCCAGGCGCTGAAGACGCTCGTCGCAAAGTCGCCGATTCCAATTATCGCCGACATCCATTTCAACCATACGCTGGCGCTAAAGGCGATCGCTAGCGGCGCTGCCTGCGTCCGTCTTAACCCCGGCAACATTGGTGGGCCGGAGAAGGTTGCCGAAGTTGTCGCCGCCGCAACTGCCGCCGGCATCCCCTTGAGGATCGGCGTCAACTCCGGTTCGCTGCCCAAACACCTGATGGAGCTCGAATACAGCAACCCGGTTGAGGCGCTCGTCACAGCTGCGGTTGAGTTCGTCGAACTGATGGAGCGGCTCGACTTCACCAACTTCAAGGTCTCGATGAAGTCAACCAGTGTGCCCAACACAATCGCCTCGAATCGTCAGTTGGCGGAGCGAATCGCTTACCCGATCCATCTTGGCGTGACTGAGGCGGGCACGCGCTGGACCGGGTCGATCAAGTCGGCGGTCGGGCTCGGCGCGCTGCTGGCTGACGACATCGGCGACACGGTGCGGATCTCGCTATCGACCTTCCACGCGGAGGAGGAGGTCAAGGTTGCCTGGGAGATCCTCAAGGCGTTAAAACTGCGCGAACGAGGCCCGGTACTGATCGCCTGCCCAACCTGCGGGCGGCTGCAGTTCGACATGGATTCGGTCGTCGTCGAGGTTGAACGCCGGCTTGAGGACTACCCCGACGCGATCGAGGTCTCGGTCCTTGGCTGCGCTGTCAACGGGATCGGCGAGGCGCGCCACGCCGACTTTGGGATCACAGGGGCAAAGGATTCCGGGATGATCTTCTCAAAGGGAGAGCCGCTGAAGAAGGTGCCGACCGACCGCCTAGTCGATGAACTTTTTGCCGAGATTGACCGTTACTACGAGTCAGGCAAGACAGTTGTGCGCGATGTGGGAGCGGCGGCCGAGGCGGCGCAGTGGTTGGCCGAGAATGAGGATGCTTCGGCGATGACGCCTGAGCGGATGGCGGCGCTTGCAGCCGAAGCGAACGCTGCCTCCGGCGGCGGCGAAGATTTGCTTCAGGCTGCCGGCGTGGCAGCCAAGCCGAAGCTCGATGATCAGCAATCGCCGGTCGCCGGCCGCCGCTTTACGCGGTCCTGACGCGCCGTTCACCTCGGCGAGAGGGTGAACGAGCTGGAATGGTTGCGCTTTGCGCCGGGGGAACCGTCCGCCGTCCAGTAATAACGGAAGCTGGTTTTGGTTGCGATTGGCTGAGCGGCGGTGAAGTAACCGCCGGCGTCGGTCTGGGCGCTGGCGACGGTCCTGAACCGGGCGGACCCAATCCGCCGTTCAATCCCAATTTGGTGCGAACCTCCCGGCCGCACCTGCCCCCACAGCTTTGCCGTGCGACGGTCACCGGAGAGCGACACCCAGAAGGGGTTGGCGAAGCTGCGCGCCGCTGGCTTTGCGTTGCCATCGAAGCCGTAGAGGCCGCTCTGGCCGCCGCTGTAGGCGTCGGTTCCGAGGCCGACGTCAACAACCGGCTCGTCACGCCACAGATACTGCCCGAGCAACTTGACGCGTGGTTCGCTGAAGACAATCCGGGCGCCTTGCGCCAGCCAGCGTGACTGATTGCTCAGCGAGACGCCGCTAAAGACGTCGGGAGGGTTGGTCTGGTAGCCCCACTCGGTGTAGTACAGGTCGATCGGCAGCGTAGGGTCGACGTTATTGACGATGCCGCCCGCTGCCTGCAGCGGGTCCAGCGTTGCGATCAAGCGGCTGGTATCGCCAATCCCGACCTCTGACCACTTCGGCAAACTGACGTTTGGGGCTCGGCCGCGCTGGCCTGGGTGGACGGCAAGGCCGTCGATCGCGGCAGCCTGAAACTCTTTGCAACCGTAGGAGCTGCGATCGGGCGCCATCTCCTCACCGACGCAGCCAAACGAGCGAATCCAAACCAGCGGGTCCATTGCCGAATCAGAATCATCAGGCGTAGAGCCGCGACCAGCGAGCGCGCCCGCGAATACTAGCGAGCCGGGGTCCTTTGATCGGATCGCCGGCGCGGCAACGTTGAACAGGTCGCGGTAGGTAGTGGCTGATCGCGGCGAGCATTCGGTCCTAATGCAGCTGAACTGGGGGCGCAGATTGGCAGCGTCATTCGGTTCGTACCAAACGATGTAACGGTCGACCTTGGCTCGATAGCGCTGAACAACGGCCTTAACGAAAGCCTTGAACAGCTGCGGGCTCGGCCGGTAGCGAGCACTGCCGCGTTCGGGCTCGCTGCTCGACCAAAGCGGCCCTGGGCCGGTGATCGTCAGTAGCGGCTCAATTCGCTTCGCACGTAGCGTATCGATCACGCTGTCGAGGTTGCCCCAGTCGTAGAGCGGCGACTGGGGGTCGGCGCCGTCAAAACCGGCAGGAGGCTTTTTCGCGTCGGTCGCGGGAGCGATCTGCCGCCAATCGGCGGTGACCGAAGCGACGTCAATTCCGGCGGCCCGCCAGCGCGGCGCGAAGGCTCCGACCAAGCCCGGGGTCTTGCCGGTAATCGTTGGGTCACTGATCGCAACCTCGGCGTGGGAGGGGGGCTGCGCGGCTTCGCCGCTGGGCGCGGCGACCAGCAGGCTCAGTCCAACGCTGGCAACGGTCAGAGCGCGGCGCAGGGTGGCGGCCATCTCAGCGCCGCGGAGCGACAGTTCGCGTCTCGGAGCTGCGCAGCTTGCCGTCGTTGTATTGAAAGCGGAACGTGCTCTTGCGGCGCACCGTCGTCTTGAACGAGAAGTAGCCGGCAGCGTTTGGCTGCAGCGTCTTCAGCCTCCTGAAGGCTGCAGAGCCAAGCTTGCGCTGAACCGTCACGCTCGCTGGCGCGCCAGCTCGCACCTGACCCCAGACAGTTGCGCTGCTTGAGTGGCGCGGCAGATCAACCCAGAAGGGATGCGGGAAGCTGCCAGCCGACGGCTTTGGCTTGCCGCTCGCGAAGTAGACACCGGACTGCCACGACCCAGCACCAAAGCTGGCGGCATCGACCGGCTCGTCCAGCCACAGGTACTGGGCAAAAAGCTTGACGCGGGAGTTCTTCCACATCATGTAGGCGGCCTGCTGGTAGTAGGCGTTCTGGTTGGACAGCGAAACGCCGGAGAGCGTGTCGGGCGGATTGGTTTGAACGCCGTACTCAGATATGTAAACGTCGATCCGCTTGCTCTTTTGAGCCGAGCCTGTCGCTGTTCCGTTCAGCACACCGCCGCGCGCCTGGATCTTGTCGATCGTTGTCGTTAGGCGCGACATTGTGGCGATTGTGACGGTATCGGGCAGTCTCGCTGGGAGATCGGGCGCCCGCTGGCCGCTGTGCGGGTGAATCGCGATACCGTCGATCGCCAGCGGCTTGAAACCTTTGCAGGTCGCGCTCGAACGATCGTTCTTGAAGGAGCTGCTGACGCAGCCCATGCTGCGCAGAAACAGCAGTGGCCCAAGCGAGGAACGTGTTTGGAGCCGTCCTGGGCTACCGCCGGGAGCGAGCGAGCCGCCCCAGACCATCGCCTTCGGAGTGATCGCCTTAATCGCGTCGTAGCCCTTTCGGAAGAGGTTGCGATAGATCGCCGGGCTGGCTGGTGTGCAGCTGCTGGCAGCCGCCGATTTGCAAGACCACTGGGGCGTCAACCACTGCCACAGATTCGGTTCGTTAATCAGCACGTAGCTGTAGATCTGGCTGCCGTAGCGAAGCGCCACGGCGTGGGCAAAGTCTCCAAACTCGGTCGGGCTTGGCTTGTAGGTCTGATCGCGCCGTGACGGCACCTGACTTGCCCAGATCGGGCCAGGAGTTGTCAGCGCCAAGGTCACGTCAATCTGTTTCGCGCGAAGCGCGGCGACGGCGTTGTCGACATCCACCCAGTAATAGCCAGGACTGTTGGGATTACGCGGGTCAAAGCCTGCTGGCCGAGTGACGCTCGACGCTAACGGCGCGATCCGTGACCAGATCAGCGTGATTCGGCTTTGGTCGACGCCGGCTTTCTGCCACGAAGCGGCGGTCGGCGCGGCGCGGCCAGGCTGACGCTGCATCAGGTTGTCGTCGTCAACGCCAACTTTCATCAGCGATCCTGCGCCGGCAGGGGCGGCGAGACTGAGCATCAGCAGCGCGAAAAGCGCTGTTATTTTCAGCGGGAGAAGCACACCCCTATGTAAGCAGCCAATGCGGCCGCGATGCGCCGGTTAGCGGCCTAAACTGCGGCGAAACGGGCGCTGACGACGTCCCAGTTGACGGTGTTCCACCAGGCCTTGAGGTAATCGGGACGACGGTTCTGGTAGTTCAGGTAGTAGGCGTGCTCCCAGACATCGTTGCCAAGCAACGGCCTCTTGCCGTCGGTCAGCGGCGAGTCCTGATTTGCCGTACTAACCACTGCCAGCTTGCCGCCATCAGCGACCAGCCATGACCAGCCGGAGCCAAACTGGCCGACGCCGGCTGCTTCGAAGGCCTCTTTGAAGGCGTCAAACGAGCCGAATGCGTCATCGATCGCGGCAGCCAGATCACCGCTCGGCGCGCCGCCGCCCTCGGCGCTCATCGACTCCCAGAAGAGGCTGTGGTTGATGTGCCCGCCGCCGTTGTTGCGGACCGGGGCCTGAATGTCGGCCGGCAGCGCGGCGAGCCCAACGATCAGCTCCTCGATCGACTTGTCGGCCACATCGGTGCCGTCAACGGCCGCGTTCAGCTTGTCAACGTAGGCCTGATGGTGCTTGTCGTGATGGATCTCCATCGTCTTTGCATCAATGTGCGGTTCAAGAGCGTCGAAACCGTAGGGAAGGGCGGGAAGTTCGAAAGCCATTGTCTATCTCCTTGCGTTGTCCTAGGGGCGAAGTCTAACTTAGCGCGCACAACTGGATAGTCTGCGGCTCAATGCGAATCTCTCAGCTGTTGCTGCCGACTGAACGCGAAGCGCCGGCCGACGCACAGGCCCTGTCGCATGTGCTCGGCGTTCGCGCCGGTCTCGTTCGCCAGCTTGGCGCAGGGCTCTGGACATGGCTTCCAGCCGGCTGGCGAGTGCACAGCAAGATCACCCAGATCATCCGCGAAGAGATCGACGCGATTGGCGGGCAGGAGATGCTGATGCCCGTTATTCAGCCGCGTGAGCTTTGGGCGAAGACAGGGCGCGACGGGATCGACGAACTGTTTTCGCTGAGCGACCGCAAAGGCTCTGAGCTGGTGCTGGCGATGACGCACGAGGAGGCCGTCACCTTCCACATCTCACAAGTCGTCCGTTCGTACCGGGACTTGCCGCTGATTCTTTACCACTTCCAAACCAAGGCGCGCGATGAGCCGCGTCCGCGGGCCGGGGTCCTGCGCACACGCGAGTTCATCATGAAGGACTCCTACTCGTTCGATCGCGATCAGGACGGGCTGGAGCACAGCTACCAACTGCACATTCAGGCCTACGACCGAATCTTTGAGCGCTGCGGCCTGGAGTGGTACCGAGTTGAATCAGATGTCGGCGTGATGGGCGGCAGCGGCGCACACGAGTACATGGCGCCCTGCCCCGCAGGCGAGAACGAGGTCGCGTTGGCGCCTGGCTACGCAGCAAACGTCGAGGTCGCGAACGCCACGCCACCGCCGGCCGACCTGCCAGCGCGGTTGGATGCGCCGGCCGAGGTGGAAACGCCGGGGGCAAAGACGATTGAGCAGGTTGGAGCCGCGCTGAGCCTGCCGCCGTCGGCGCTACTGAAGGCCTTTCCCGTGGTCACCGATAGTGGCCGTGCAGTTATGGCGGTTGTGCGCGGCGATCACCGCGTTAACGAGTCCAAGCTGCGCGCCGTGCTGGGGGAGCAGTTTCATCCGGCATCTGAGGAGGAGATCACCGACCTAATCGGCCCGCCCGGCTTCATCGGTCCGGTCGCGTCCGAGCTTGATGTGCTGCTTGACTCGGCTGTCGCCGAGCAGCCAGGCGGCTGGGTCTGCGGTGCAAACCGCCCTGATCTTCATCTACTTGGCGTCGAGCCCGGCCGCGACTTTGACTTCGAGGCGGCTGACATTCGCAGCGTTGAAGCAGGCGACCTCGTTGATGGGCAGCCGATACGGATCGAGACGGCGATCGAGGTCGGCAACATTTTCAAACTGGGAACTCGCTACTCCGAACCGCTCGGCGCGGTCTTCCTCGATCAAGATGGCAGCGAGCAACCGATCGTGATGGGCTCCTACGGAATTGGTCCGGCGCGGGTCGCTGCAGCGGCGATCGAGCAGAACGCCGACGAGGCCGGGATCGCTTGGCCGCGGACGATTGCGCCCTGGCAGGTCGAGTTGGTTGTGCTCGGCAAGCCGGGCACAGCGGAGCGCGAAGCAGCCGAAAGTCTTTACGCCGAACTACAGGATGCTGGTGTTGAACTGCTGTTTGACGACCGTGACGCCGGGCCGGGGGAGAAGTTCACCGACGCCGAGCTGCTCGGTTGCCCTCTCCGCCTGACGATCGGTAAGCGCTCGCTGGAAAGCGGCAGCCTTGAAGCACAGGCCCGCCGTGGCCAGGTCGAGCTTGCCGCAGTCGAGCTTGGTGACGGCACCGTCGCGGCGGTCCGCGAGCTGCTGACGACGCTGCCGTGAGCGACCAGCAGCCAGGCCGTCCGAAGCTGACGCTGCGCCGCTTTGCTGGCCTAGACCGCTCGGGGCCGCCGCCACCGGAGACGCTGCCCGACGCGCCGCTGCGGCCCTGGACAATCCCCAACGCGATCGGACTTCTGCGGCTGTTGCTTATCCCGGTCTTCCTGATCGTTGCCTGGCAGGCAGGCGGCGTCGCACCACTATCCGCTGCAATCTACGCAGTGATTGCCTGGGGCGACTACATCGACGGTATCGCCGCCCGCGTAACCGGCCAGTACAGCCGGCTTGGGGCGATCCTCGACCCGGCGATCGACCGTCTGCTGGTGATCGCCGGGATCGTCGTCTGCTGGCACTTTGACCTGATCCCGTGGCCCTTGCTGGCGGTGCTAGTCGCACGCGAATTGTTGATGCTGATCGTCGGCTCATATGCGCTGCGGCGCGGCCTGAAGCTGGAGATCAACTGGTGGGGCCGCTGGGGTGTTTGGCCGGCGATGAGCGGCCTTTTCCTTGGGCTCTGCGGTGCCCGCTTGGCGGCGACGATTCTGCTGGCAGTCGGTGTTGTCCTACTGCTGATAGCGAGCGTTGAATACGGCCGTTCGGCTGTCGCTCAGCTGCGGTCACGCACGACCTGAACCTAAGGTTGACGGTGGGGTTGGCGCTGGTATGCTCGCGCCGATGCTGCATTGTCCCGAATGCGCCTTCGCCAACAGCGAGGGAGCAAAATACTGCCAGAAGTGCGGCGCCTTCCTTGGCGAGCCGGGCGAGGAGGATCGCGAGTCGACCGCCAGTTACCGGATCGATGAGGCCAGCGGTGAGTTGGTGCCGGTCGACCTTGACGACATGCTCGAACAGGAGGGTGCGCTGCTCGTTGTTCGCGGCGGCGGCGGGCGGGCGGGGGAGAGTTTCGCGCTTGACAGCGACCGGCTGACAATCGGCCGCGGCGCCGACAGTGCAATCTTCCTCGACGACATCACCGTTTCACGCGACCACGCTCTGCTCGTGAGCCGAAACGACCAGTGGTTCCTGAACGACTTAGGGTCACTCAACGGCACTTACGTCAACCGCCGTCGAATCGACTCTCAGCTGCTTGAAGATAGCGATGAGCTGCAGATCGGCAAATACAAACTGACCTTCCTTTCGCGCTGATCTATGCCTTCCGCCCGCGACATGCCTTCCGCCCGCGACGCACAACGCACGATTGCCAGCTCGCCTGCCAGGCCCGGGCCGCGCCGCGGCAAGCCAATGACGATCGGAGCAGTCTGCAAGTCGCTGTCGCGCGAGTTTCCCGAGATCTCGATCTCGAAGATTCGCTACCTCGAAAACCAGCGGCTCGTAACGCCGCGCCGCACGCCCGGCGGCTACCGGCTCTACTCGCAGGAGGACGTTGGCCGGCTGCGGACGATTCTGCGGCTGCAGCGCGATGAGTTTCTGCCGTTGCGCGTGATCCGTCAGGAGCTCGCGATCGGGCGCACCGACGCCGAAGTAGCCCCACTGGCAAGCGCAGACGGGCCCGGCCGCGCTAAGCAGCGTCGCCTGCCATCGGTCTTCGCACCGTCACCCGGGCCTTATCGCACGCTGGCCGAACTGATCGAGACAACCGGCGCCGACGCCACGCTAATCGCCGAGCTGGAGTCATTCCAGATCATCCAGCCGCGCGGCGAAGCAGACTCAATTGTCTACGACGAGAACCAATGCGAGATCGTCCGCGCCGCGGTTGAGCTGGCGCGCTACGGCGTCGGCGCGCGAAACCTCCGCGTCTTCAAAACCTCAGCCGACCGCGAGTCAGCGCTGCTACAGCAGCTACTGGCGCCATCGCTGCGATCACGCAATGCTGCGCGGCGCGGCGAAGCGACCGAAGCGCTTGAGGAGCTGGCAGCGGTAACGACGCACCTAAAGCATCTGTTGCTGATCGGTGACCTCCGTGCGCTGCTCAACTGACCGTCGCTGCTGCCGGTCGAGCACGCTAACGCTGCGAGCAATGTGAGCGCCGTCACCGGCCAGATTACGCTCGCCGCGCCCGCGCGCCGGGTCTGGGATCAGCTCAGCGATCCGCGCCAGTTGCCTAAGTGGTGGCCACGCGTCTCACGCGTTGAGCTGAACGGCGAAGATTCCTTCACGGAGCTGCTGACGACAAAGAAAGGGCGCGACGTTCGCGCTGATTTTGTGACGACCGAGCGCAGCGCGCCAACCCGCTGGACATTTCGCCAAGAGCTCGAGCAGACACCGTTTGCGGCGGTCTTACGCACCTCTCAAACCTCGCTACTAGTGACAGCGCTATCTGAATCAGTGGCGACGGTCGAGATCACGATCGAACGTAAGCCGCGTGGCCTTTCGCGGCTCGGTGGGCCAATGATGCGACGGGCGACACGCCACCAACTTGACGAGGCGCTACAGCGCTTGGGGGAGATTCATGGCACCGTCAGCTGAGATGCGTTTCTGGGGGTGGGGCGAAGACGCCAAAGCGCCTGGCCTGCCGAAAGACGCCGACGGGTGGCTGGCCGAGCGTCTTGGCGGGGCGCTGCCAATGGCGCAGCCAGCGCCGCAGATCGATCAGGTTCGGATACGTAAGAGCAGCCTTGGCAAGCGTTCGGCAGCCAAGATCGCTGACCGACTCGGTTCCTCACACTTGCGCACCGACCATCACGCGAGGCTGCTCCACGCAGCCGGCAAGGGTTATCCGGACCTGCTGGCGATGCGCGGCTCTGACCGGATCGCGGCGCCGGACGCAGTGGTCTACCCAGCCGACCATGCCGAGGTCGCTGCGCTGCTAAAGATCTGTGGCAAGCAAGGAATCGCCGTGGTGCCGTTCGGTGGCGGAACGAGCGTCGTCGGCGGCGTCGCGCCGCGCCGAGGTGACTTCGGAGCTGTGATCGCGCTTGACCTCAGCCGCTTGCGAGCGCTCCTTTCGCTCGACCAAGGTTCGCGCGTCGCACGCTTTGCAGCAGGAATGCGTGGCCCCGAGCTCGAGCACGCCTTGCGCGCTCACGGCTTCACGCTTGGCCATTTTCCGCAGAGCTTTGAGTACTCATCGGTTGGCGGCTGGGTAGCGACCAGATCGGCGGGGCAGGCGTCGACCGGCTACGGCCGGATCGATGAGCTGCTGGTTGGCGCGCGGCTCGTCGCTCCAGCTGGCGAACTGAACCTCGCCGCACGGCCCGCAAGCGCCGCCGGCCCGGACCTACGAGCCGTCGTCGCCGGCTCCGAAGGGGCGCTTGGCGTCATTACCGAGGTGGCGCTCGAGGTCGCCCCAGCGCCGCAAACGACGCGCTACGAAGCCTGGGTCTTCCCGTCCTTTGATGCCGGCGCGGAGGCACTGCGCGAGCTTGAGCAGGCTGGCGACTCGCCCGACGTCGCGCGCTGCTCTGACGAATCGGAGAGCGAGATGATGCTCGCAATGGCTGGCCTTTCCGGTGCGAAGGGCAAGTTGGTCGGGGCCTACCTGCGCGGTCGCGGCGCCGCTGGCGGCGCGCTGACGATTCTTGGCTGGGAGGGCGCCGCCGGCAGTCTCGATTTGCGCCGCCGCGCCGCACTTCCTACGCTTGGGCGCCATGGCGCCGTCAGCCTCGGCGCTGGGCCCGGCCGATCGTGGGCCCGGTCGCGCTTCGAGTCGCCCTATCTGCGCGATGAGTTGATCGCCCGCGGCGTGATGGTCGAGACGCTTGAAAGCTCAACGACTTGGTCGAACATCAACCATCTGTACCACGGCGTCAGCCGAGCCTTGTCGGCCCACGCCCCGATAGTGGGCTGCCACATCTCGCACCTTTACCAGAGCGGCGCATCGCTCTACTTCACGTTCCTTGCTCGCCAAGATGCCGGCGATCCGTTGGCACAGTGGCAGACGGCTAAGCACGACGCCTGCCAGGCGATTATCGATAACGGCGGCACAATCACGCATCATCACGGGATCGGCATCGATCACAAGCGCTACCTGAAGGCCGAGGACGGTGCTGCCGGCGTCGCAGCGCTGCGCGCAGTCAAGCGGTCGCTAGACCCGTGCGGGCTGATGAACCCCGGCAAGCTTCTCTAGGCGCTATTTGGCGGCGCTGAACCGCAGCGGGCCGACGAGGTAGCTCTTCGCCGGGCTAGTCGGGGTGCCCTTGTCGGATTCGAGCGAGATGAGCACGCCGCTGTATAGCTTGGGATCGCCGTTCAATGTTCCTTGCAGGGCGATCCCGCCGCCGCTTTTTGCGATCGCCTGGAAGTAGCCAAGCCACACCGCCGGTTTTGCGTCAGCGGTCAGCCAAACGCCGTACTGGCTGCCTGGCGGAGCCGCCGGCATCGCCTTGGCGACGACGCTCAGTACGCGGCTGCCGGCCTGCTGCGAGATTTCGGCGACTCCTTCTGCCTTCGGTGCGGGGGAACCGACCGGCGCCTTAAGCGCTGCCTGCGCGATCGGTGTCGCGGTCGCTGAAGCATTGGTCGCCGTGGTGGCGGCGGTGGTGGTATTCGTGCCCGAACCATCGCCGCCGCTTGCTCGGCCGATCAGTACTCCCGCGATAACGGCAACCGCCAGCGCCGCGAGCGCAATCACGATCACGCCGCTGCGCAGGCCGCCGACCGTGCGCGGCGGCGGCGGCGTGGCGTCATCGGTAACCAGCAGCGCTCCGTCTGGAGCGGCGTCGGCGCCCGGGATGACCGGCAGCCGGACTGCCGGTAGAGCGGCAAGCGGCGCCGCGGCGGCGCGCAGCCAAGCGCGGTCGTTCGGTGACCGGCCAAGCGACTGCTGCGTCTTTGCGGCGGCCTCCTTGCCCTGCTGGCCGAGCAGGTAATCGCCCAGCTCAGAGCGCCGGCGAGCTGACGGTGATTTCTCGGGTTGTGCCAGTTCGTCCAGCGCACGGTAAGCGCGTTCGCTGACGTCCGACTCGCTCAGCTGTAGCGACTCGGCGATCTGGGCGTAGCTCTTCTGCTGGCTGAGCAGCAGACTGAGCACTGCGCGCCGGTCAGCGGAAAGTTGTTCAAGGGTTGCCATCGGCTGCCAAGGTTAGAGCAGGGCAGCGGTATCGTGCGCCCATGCCCGAATCCGTTCCGGAGCCGATCCTTGAGCCAGTAGTGCCGCTTGATCGCACCTTCGACGCTCTCTACGGGCTTGAGGTGCTTGAGCTGAGCCCCGATCTGGCGCGGGCGCAGGTAACGGTCGCCGAACATCACATGCAGCCGATGGGACTGGTGCACGGCGGCGTCTTCGCCTCAATCGCCGAGTCGTTGGCCTCGGCGGCAACTGCCGCCGCTGTCGTGCCCGACGGCAACGAGGCTCAGGGCTTGTCAAACCAGACCAGTTTCCTGCGACCGATAATGGGCGGCACAATCCATGCTGTCGCCCGGCCGCGCCATAAGGGCCGAACAACTTGGGTTTGGGAGGTTGAGATCAGCGACGACGAGCAGCGGCTCTGCGCGCTTGTCAGGATGACGATTGCCGTCCGCCCACTACCTGGGCGCTAGGCGGCTTACTGGCGATAACGGTTAGTGATCGGCATCCGCCGGTCGCGGCCGAATGCCTTGCCGGTGACCTTGATGCCGGGCGGCTGTTGGCGGCGCTTGTATTCGGCGCGATCGACCAGCGCGATCACGCTGGCCACAGTCTCAGCGTCGAACCCTTCGGCGATCAGCTGCTCAGCGCCGAGGTCGCGCTCAACGTAAGCCTCGAGCAGCGGGTCGAGCACTTCGTACGGCGGTAACGAATCCTGGTCTGCCTGATTGGGCCGTAGCTCCGCCGATGGCGCACGCGTCAAGACCTCGGCCGGGATCGGCGCGTCGGCGAGCCCGTTACGCAGATGCGCCAACCGGAAGACGAGCGTTTTAGGAACGTCCTTAATGACGGCAAAGCCGCCTGCGCTATCGCCGTAAAGGGTTGAGTAGCCAACTGCCATCTCCGACTTATTGCCGGTCGTCAGAACCAGCCAACCGAACTTGTTCGACAGCGCCATCAAGAGGTTGCCGCGGATCCTCGCCTGCAGGTTTTCCTCCGTCAGATCCGGCTCGCGCCCTTCGAAAACCGGGCTCAGCAGCTCGCCGTAGGCGGCCATCAGGTCACCTATCGGCAACTCGATCAGCCGCACACCCAGTGAATCAGCGAGCGTCAAGGCGTCGCTGTAAGTGCCTCCTGACGTGTACTGCGAAGGCATCGTCACGCAGGTCACGCGGTCCGGCCCGAGCGCGTCGCGCGCAATGCAGGCAACGAGCGCCGAGTCAACGCCGCCCGACAGTCCGAGTACAACGCCGTCAAAGCGGTTCTTCTCGGTGTAATCGCGCGTCGCCATCACTAGCGCCGCATAGACCGCCTGATCGTCCTCGAGCAGCGGCGCGATCGCGTGGTCAAGGCTGCTGTCGGCTGACGCTCGGTTGGTGGTGAAGCTGCCGATCAGCTCCGCTCCCTGACCTGCCGGCGCAGTCGCTGCTTCAAGCGGCAGCTCGCAGGTCAGTAGCCACTGCTCAAACTGCGGCGCCCGCGCCAGCAACACGCCATCGCGACCAACAACAATCGAGTGTCCGTCGAAGACCAACTCATCCTGACCGCCAACCTGCGCGCAGAAGGCGACCGCGACATTGTTTTCCAGCGCACGCTGCGCCAGCATTGCTTCGCGCTCTGCGCCTTTGCCGGCCTGATACGGGGAGGCCGAGAGGTTGATGATCAGCGCCGCCCCGGCGTCGGCCTCCTCGCTCTCCGGCGGTCCAGCTCTCCAAATGTCCTCGCAAATACTTAGTCCGACCAGCACGCCGTTAACTTCAATCAGCGCGCCGCCCTGGCCGGCCGCAAAGTAACGGTGCTCGTCGAAGACGCCGTAGTTTGGGAGGTGATTCTTTCGGTAGCTTCCCGCGACATGACCGTCCGCAAGTACCGCGGCCGAGTTGTACACCTCGCCGTCGAGCTCTGGATAACCAACGACGGCGACGATTCCCTCAACGCCGGCCGCAAGCCGCTCCAGCGCGGCGCGAGCATCGGTGAGCACATGTGCCTTAAGCAGCAGGTCCTCGGGCGGGTATCCGGTGAGCGCTAGCTCAGGCACGGCAACGATCGCTGCGCCCGCCGCTTTCGCGTCGTCAATCGCGGCAGCGATCATCCGCTCGTTGGCGGCGAGGTCACCAACAACCGGGTTGATCTGGGCGAGCGCGATTCGCACGGGCGCTAAACGGCGCTCAGTAGTTCGCCGTCCGGCGTGTGCGCCGTGAGCAGCGAATCGTGCTGCACCGCATCCCAGCGATGACGGTCGGTTTCTGCCGCGCGGGCCAAGTCAAATAGCGCGCCGCCAATGTCGTTGACGACGTCACCAAGGTCGGGCAGTGTGTCGTAATCGGCGAGCAGGCCAAAGCTCAATCGTCCGCAGTAACTCATCGCCGCGACACCGAGCGACGTGTTACGCGTCAGCGGCACAACCGGATAGAGCGACATCAGCCTGCGGCCCAGCAGATAGAGCGGTTGCTGCGGGCCCGGCACGTTCGTGACGACGAGGTTGAACAGTCGCTGATGGTTCTGAAGCCGAGCAGCCTGGCTGGCGATCGTTGGCGGAGCGAAACCGGCAAGCTCGGTCAGCGTGTCGGCGCCGACCGCTTGATCGGATTGCTTGAGATCGCCCATCTTCTTCTTAATGAACGCGAACGCGGCGGCTGGGTCCTGCTCGAAAACCGGCAGCGGCGCCCAGAGCGCTGATATGTGGTTGCCGAGTTTTCCGGGCTGGTCCTCGCTGCGCACCGACACGGGGACCATTGCCGTCAGCGTCAGGCCATCTGTGTCGAGTCCACGGCGGCGCAGCCAGCGGCCGAGGCCGAGCGCCACGGTCGTCAGCACGGCGTCGTTGATTGTGCCATCGAGGCCGTTCTTGATGTGCTTGAAGGTTGCCAATGAAGCGTTAACCCAGCCGTAACGCCGGTGCGGCCCGATCGGCTGGTTGAGCGGCGTATGCGGCGCCGACGCAAGGCCTGCCCAGGCCAGCGCACCGGTCTGCTCTACGCGCGTGCTGAGCGTTGCCGCTGCCTGCCGTGGCCGACGGACAATCGAGCGCAGAGCGCGGGTCATCTCGGCTGGGTCGGAAAGTCGTTCGAGTAGTGCGTTGCTGAGCAGATCGGCGCCGCTAGGCAGCGGCCTCGCAACCCAGGTCGGCGCCGGCGCCGGGGCCGGTTCGTCCGCAGTTGCGGAGAACAAGACCGACGTAATGTCAACACCGGAGACGCCGTCGACCAGCGCGTGGTGTGTCTTGACAATGACCGCAAAGCGCGGCTCGCCGTCTTCGCCGGGCGACAGCCCCTCGACCAGGTTCATCTCCCAGAGCGGCTTGTCGCGGTCGAGTCGATCGGCGAAGAGCCTGCCGGCCAGCGCCGCCAACTGCGCGTCCTCGCCGGGGCTAGGAAGCGCCGAATGTCGCAGGTGGTAACGAATGTTGAAGTGGGGGTCATCAACCCAGACCGGCCGCCCCTGGCCGAACGGCACGTACGCCAAGCGCTGGCGGTAGCGCGGCACAAGGGCCAATCGGGCCTCCAAAAAGCGCATCAACTCTTCGTACCCCGGTGCTTGGCCGGCAAAGACCATGATCGAGGCGACGTGCATGTGCGCACCGCCTCGTTCGAGGTGCAGAAATGTCGCGTCCAAGCCGGAAAGGCGGTCCGGGTTACTCATGCCAGCAGTCTATTGCCTTACTGGCCTCTGTGACCAACGTTACACAAGCGATGCGTAAACCTTGCACAGGCTGTGTAAACTCTCGTCCATCAAAGTAATCAAAAGGTGACCCGATGGACCTAAGTGACCCGCAGACTTACAGCCGAATTTACGATCAACATCGGCGCGGCGTTTACGCAGCTGCCTTCCGGATCGCCGGCAACGAAGCGCAGGCCGAGGACGTTGTCCAAGATGTCTTCATCAAGGTCTGGCGCAAGCCAGCCTCATTCGACGCCAAACGCGGCGAACTCGGCAGCTACCTGAAACTGATGGCGCGCAGCCGGGCGCTTGACCTGTGGCGAGAGGGGCAGTCCGCTGGCAGGGCCAACGACCGGTTGAAGGTCGCCGTCGCAATCGACTCTGGCCGCAGCGACGACCGCCCGGACCAGATAGCCGAGCGAGTCGACTCCACAACAGCTGTCGTTGCCGCACTGAAGACATTGCCCGCGAACCAGCGAGAGGCAGTCGTCTTGGCCTACTTCGGTGGTCTTAGCGCCGACGAGATCGCGCGCCGCGTCGCGGTGCCGCTCGGAACGGCGAAGAGCCGGATCAGGCTCGGCCTTACGAAACTGCGCGAAGAGTTCGGCGAGGGCTACATCGCCGCCAACGCCGCTTAGAGCAAGACAGGCGCCGAGCGCCAAGCCGTCACCACAGAGCCGTAGCCTGCGGGGAATGTCCGATTTGATTGCGCACCTTGACCTTGACGCCTTCTTCGCCTCGGTTGAACTGCTGCTGCGGCCCGAACTGAAAGGCAAGCCGGTGATCGTTGCTGGGAGCGGGCCGCGCGCGGTAGTCACAACCGCGTCGTACGAAGCGCGCGTCTACGGCATTGGCTCGGCAATGCCAGCGGCGCAGGCAATCCGCCGCTGCCCACAGGCAATCGTTGTGCCGCCGAATTCGGCCGCCTACCGCGAGAGCTCGCGTGCCGTAATGGCGGTGATCGACGCCCACATCGACCGCGTTGAACAGCTCGGCCTTGACGAGGCCTACCTCGACTTGAGCGGGCTGCATTCGCCGAAGGCGGCGATGCGGCGGCTGGTCGCTGAGATCGCAGCAGAGACTGGGATTAGCGCCTCCGTTGGGATCGGCCCAAACCGGCTTGTTGCAAAGGTCGCGTCAGACGCCGAAAAACCAAACGGCTTTGTCGTGCTGACAGCCGAACAAGCGCGGCAGCGTTTTGCCGACGCGCCGGTAACACTGGTGCCGGGAATTGGGCCACGGACCAGCGAGCGGCTTGCCGAACTGGGAATCGCCACGCTAGCGCAGCTGCGGCGGGCCGACGCTGCAGCGCTCGCAGCGAGCTTCGGGGCCCGTCAAGGGCCGGCACTGCGCGCGCTGGCCAACTTCGACGGATCAGCCGAGCTGTCGACCGAACGGATCGCCGTCAGCGAGTCGCGCGAAAAAACATTTGATGTCGACTTGGCTCCAGGGCCGAAGCTTGAGGACCACCTGCGACTGCTGGCCGGGGAACTGGCCGCTGCGCTGCAGCGCAGCGGCCGTAGCGGCAAGACAATCCGGATCAAGGTCCGCCTCGACGATTGGACGACCGTCACGCGGGCGCGGACAATTGAAAGCCACACCAATGACCGCTCGGCGATTGAGCGCGTCGCGATAGAGCTGCTGCGCCAGTACAACCCGCAGCGGGCGGTGCGGCTTGTTGGCGTCGGCGTGACCGGGTTTGCAGGCGCCGACTCGGCCCAACTGAGCCTGCTACTTGACGCAGCCGCCGCCTAGAGAACCTTCGAGAGAAACGCCTGAGTGCGCTTGTGCTGGGGGTTCTCGAAGACGGCTGCCGGGTCGCCCGCCTCAACAACGGCGCCGTCATCGATGAACACGACAGTGTCGGCGACCTCTTTCGCAAAGCCGATCTCATGCGACACGACGATCATCGTCATCCCGTCCGCGGCAAGGCCGCGCATAACGTCAAGTACCTCACCCACCAACTCTGGGTCCAGCGCCGAAGTCGGTTCATCGAACAACATCAGCTTCGGCTTCATCGCCAGCGCACGCGCAATCGCAACGCGCTGCTGTTGACCGCCGGAAAGCTGCGCCGGGTAGGCGTCGAGCCGGTCACCGAGGCCGACGCGGTCCATCAGCTGCTGGGCGTGCTGACGTGCCTCGTCGGCTTTCACGCCGCCAACACGGATCGGGGCCTCAACGATGTTTTGCTCCGCCGTCATGTGGGGGAAGAGGTTGAAGCGCTGAAAGACCATTCCGATCTCGCGCCGCTGGCGGGCGACTTCACGCTCCGGCAGCTCATGCAGCAGGTCGCCCTTCTGCCGGTAGCCGACCAGCTCGCCGCCGACCCAGAGGCGCCCGGAGTTGATCTGCTCTAGGTGGTTGATGCAGCGCAGAAATGTCGACTTTCCGGAGCCGGAGGGGCCGAGCATGCACATCACTTCGCCCGGATCAACGTCGAGCGTGATGCCTTTCAGCACTTCGTTGCGGCCAAACCTCTTCCAGACGGCCTCAGATTTAACCATCGGTTCGCTCACAGCCCGTGCCTCGTCGGGTCGGGTACTTCGACACGAGTATGGCGCCATGTCGTGAAGCTCTGCCAGATTCGCCCCAGCAACGTCGGCGGCGTACCGCGGGCGGTGCCGCGGCCGTAATGACGCTCAATGAAGTACTGAGCGATCGAGAGGATTGTTGTCAGTACGAGGTACCAGATGCTGGCCACGATCAGCAGCGGGATCTGCTTGTAGTTGGTGGCGTAGATCAACTGGACCGTGTACAGCAGCTCGGTGAAGGCGAGCACGCTGACAAGCGATGTTGTCTTCAGCATGCCGATTGTCTCGTTGCCGGTCGGCGGGATGATCACGCGCATCGCCTGCGGCAGGATGATCCGGCGCACCGTCTGCATCCGGCGCATGCCGAGCGCCTTGGCAGCCTCCTCTTGGCCTTCGTCAACCGACAGCAGGCCTGCCCGCACAATCTCCGACATGTAGGCGCCTTCGTTTAGTCCGAGACCGAGCAGCGCTGCAACAAACGGCGTGATCAACGAGTTGGCCTCGAAGCTGAAAAGCGCCGGGCCGAATGGAACGCCGAGCGCAATCACCGGGTAGAGCGCCGCGATGAACGCCCAGAAAAGCAGCTGCACAAGCACCGGCGTGCCGCGGAAAAGCCAGATGTAAAAGCCGCTGGCGGCAACCACCAGCGGGTTGGGGGAGAGCCGCATGACAGCGAGAACCACGCCGATCAGGATGCCGATAACCATCGACAGCGCGGTCAGCTCAATCGTCTTGACGAGCCCGTCCAGTACAGGACCAGAGAACAGGTAGTCGCCGACCGTTCCCCAGCCGAAGCGGGGGTTTGTGGCAACCGATTTGATCAGCGCCGCGCCCAGAACGATGACCAGCAAGCCAGCGACCAGCCGTCCCGGTCGGCGGACCGGGACGGCTTTGATCTCCGCTGGTGGCTGGACAGTGGGCGCCGGGTCGGGCGCTCCGCCGATCTCAGTCACTTGCGTCCGGCTAGCTGATTGCTCCGTTGATTACCGGGTCGGTGATCGCGCCGCTCTCAAGGCCCCACTTCTTCAGAATTGCTGTGTACTGGCCGCCGGCAATCAGCTTCTTCACCGCCGCAAGCACCGGCGGTGCGAGGCCACTGCCCTTCGGAATCGCAATGCCATACGGAGCGGTGCCATAGGCCGTGCCGACCAGCGCGAGCTGACCGTCACTCTGCGTCACCTGATAAGCAGCAACCGGCGAGTCGGCCATGCTGATCTGCGCACGGCCACTGATGATCGCGCTGTTGGCGCCGGTCTGGTCGGGGTAGACGAGCACCTTGACGGCCTTCTTGCCGGCAGCAGTGCACTTCTTGTTCTGCGCATTGGCATCGTCAGCCTGAATCGTGCCTTTCTGGACCGCGACCGTCAGGCCGCAGAGGCCGCCCAGATCGTTCGGCGCAGGGCCGCCAGCCTTGCCGAAGAACGACGTCCCGGCAGTGAAGTAGGTAACGAAGTCGACCGTCGCTTCGCGCTCCTTCGTATCGGTGAAAGAGGACATTCCGAGGTCGTACTTGCCGGAGGCGAGACCAGGGATGATCGCGTCGAAGACAGCGTTCTGGACGTCGGCTTTAAGGCCCATTACCTGCCCGAGTGCGTTCGCCAAATCGACGTCGGCACCGACGATGTCCTTAGAGCCGTCCTTGACGAACTCCATCGGCGCGTAGCTGGCGTCGGTGGCGACAGAGAGCGTTCCAGCCGAACTGATCTTTGCCGGGACGGTGGCAGCAATTGCCGCGTCCTTGGTTGCCGTGATGCCAGCGCTGGCCGGGCTGGTGGAGTCGCTGCCGGAGTCGTCGCTGCCACAAGCCGAAATGGCCAGTGCGCCGGCGATTACTGCAGCTGCGGCGAACGATGCGCGGGTCGTTAATGCGGTCATCTGTTATCCCCCCTGAGGCGTAAGTTACGTATCGCCAAAAACCTACCAGTGATTAGCCGGGCGCGTTGGAAGTTTTCTACTCACGGCACCACCGTAACGTCGACCGAAGGGCTCATCGCCGCGAGAAACGGGTAATCGGGGCGGGCCGGAATTCGCACACGGAACTTGAAACGACTGCGCGCCCGCGTCGCGAGGAACCTATACGACACCTTCCAGTAACCAGCTGCGTTGACCTTCACCGTTGTGCGCACTGGCACCCATCCACGCGAGCGCGGGCCGAATCCGTAGAGTGCGAGTTCAAGCGGCAGGCGCGGCACGTAGCCGCCGCGCAGACGGCCACTAATCGTCACATGCCTGCCGCGCCGAACCAGCCGTGGCTTGGCCGAGATCGTCGTCGAGGCGCGGCGCAGTGCATAGACAATGTTTGAAACGCCTTCTTCGCGTAGCTCGCTACCGGGAACAACCGCACGGATCCGCAGCGAGCTGTGCGGCGTGAGCTTAAGCGCGACGGCACCATTGGCGTCGGTCCGTGCAGCTGTCGCCAGCACCCAACTAGCTGGCACCATCCGGGGCTGAACTTCAAGTCGGACAACCAGCTCCCGCAGCGGCCGCCCGAGCGCATCACTGACTTTGACGTTGACGCGGCGTAGCGTCGCCGCTGAAGCGGCGCCGCTTGGCACTGAGGCAAGGGCCGCCCTCGTAACGACCGCCTCGCGCGCTGGTGGCGTAATCAAACCGATTTGCCCGCCGCTGTCAGCGCCGCCGTACCAGCGGTCGAGCAGGGCGCTGTTGCCGGCGCAGTCGGTCACCGACAGCCGCGTCGTGTACGGCGTGCGCGGTTGCCAAACTGTTGTCGGCACAGACGCTGTGACGCGTTGCTCGTTGATCTGTGTTGGCAGCGGCTGCCAGTTACCGGGCGTCGTTGACAGCTCAACCGTGGCCTGCTTCAGGCAGCGCTCCTCAACAAAGAAGTCGAGCAGTGATGGATGCGCCGGGTCGATCGGGCGCAGCCCGCCGCGCGGCGGGCCGGTGTCCTGCGTGTAGGAGAAGGACTGCACGGAGCTGTGATTGCCGGCGACGTCGCTGGCATAAAGCTGAACTAACTGATCGCCTTCGCCTGTAGTCAGCGCTGCCGCGCCACCTCCAGTGAAGAGGCCTGGGTCGCGGTTGATCTGCGACCAGATGTAGCCGCCGCTCGTTACCTGCGCGGGAGCGATCGCCGCAGCCATTCCAGAGATGGCGTCGCTGGCGGCGGCGCGCAACGTCACCGGCGTGGTGACGAAAGCGCCTTGCGCCGGAGCGCCAGTCACCGTCAGCGTGGGGGCGACAAGATCCTTGAGAAGCTCGCCGCTTGCGGCGCTGAGTGGCGGCGTCACAAGGCCAGCGCCAGTCACAACCGTCACTGCGAGCCGGTGCCGCCCGTCAGTTAAGCGGTTGAGGTCGAACGCAGCGGAGCTGCCGGCGCCGCTCGCGGGCAGCTCCAGCGGCGCGCCGTCGTCAACCGTGAGGCGATAGCTCAGATAGCCGGATGGAGGTCTTACGGCCGGCACCAGCGGTGGCCGAAGAGTTAGCGGCGCCGCAATCTGCGCGCGATTGACCCAGCCCTCAGGGAAGACCACCGCTGGCGTCCCCGGCGCTGTGTCATCGAAACGCAGCATTGGCGACCAGACTCCCCATTTACCGTTCATCACTGTGTCGTTGACGCGCAGTCGCGCGCGGTAGCTACCGACCCCCGGCACGCTCAGCACGTCAACGCCAGGCGCACCGCTACGTGCGTCGGTTGTGCAATCAGCAGGATTGACGACTCCGGCCTGATCGGCGCTGCAGATCTGAAGATCATGCGAGATGAGCGGCGAGCCCTCACCCTGCGCCGGATTGGCGTAGTGCAGCGTGAAGCTGTTGACGGTTCGCCACTTCTCCGGCGGATCGCCGCTTAGCTCCGGCGCTCCCGGCGCGTCAGGGCCGTGGTTGTCAATCTGGGCAACGTGGCTTTCGCTGCGCCGATTACCGCCGGCATCGACCGCCTCGATCGTCACGCTGCGCCGCCCGTCGGCGACGCCGCGCGTGTCGAAGCTCGCTGAATAGCTGCGGCTGGCCGGGCAAGGCGCGGTCAGCGTGAAGTCGCAGGCAGCTTCGGAAGTGTGGCTTTCGCCGCCAAGGCTGCCGCTCATCTTGGCGATGCCGACCGCGTCACTGGCCGTAAACGAAAGCGACTGATTCCCCGACAGCCATCCAGTCGAGCTCCACAATGGGCCGGCTTGATCGCTGATCGAAGCGGGGGAGGGGTCGTTGATCTGAACCCGTGCGCCGAACAACTCGGCCCGGGCCCGCGAATAGCCAGCCGCCGCGACGTCGGTCGATTTGACCGTACAGCCGGCGCCGTTGGCGCAGATAACGCCGAGTCGCAGGCTGGTGCGGTTTGCGACCGGAACGGCGAAGTAACTACCGCGGGCCCCATCAGAAAGCGCCGTCTGGCCAATACCGCCGAGCAGATAATTGCCCGACTCGTCGCCAACGCCGACTCCCCAACGGTCGCTCGCGCCGCCTCCGTAGCGGTACATCCAGAGCGAGATGTCGAGCCGGTCGATCGTTGTTCCAGGCGGCGCGTCGAAGGCCCAAACTGCCGCTGCGAAGCCCGGCACCGTGCCGCCGCCAGGCAGCGCGGCGGCGCGCGCAATCAGTGCCCCGCCTGCCGCAGGCGGACAGCCAACGCCGTAGGAGGGGACGTCGGGGTTGCTTGACGAGCTGCTCCAGCTGCGGTTGGCACCGTCGGCGGCGGCGGCGCAACTGAGGACTGTGTAGCTGCCAGCGCTGGCGTTGGCAGCCGACAGCAGCAGCGCCGCGCTGCAAGTTATTGAGCTGAGCAGGCAACGGCGGTGCATCAATGGCAGCCTAGATTCCCGCAGTTTGCGATGTCAAGTGCCGCTGCGGGCCGATCGCCGGCAACGAAGCAGCCAACTGCGACTTTCGTCTCAGAACTCGTATAGAATCGCTTGATCAGAATGCACCGAGAAAACTGGACGGCGTTTGCACGAAGCCGTCGATCTGGCCGGACACTCGCTCTGGCCGTGGTTAGCGTCGCCACGCTGGGACTGTCGTCGGACTCGCTGGGATTGACGTCGGATGCTCACGCAGCCGCAAGCCTCTCGGTAACGCCGCTGACTTGGAATGTGGTCGGCTTGCGCAGCAACGTCACCCCGTCGAAGCTAGGTCCAGACCGTTTCCCGGTCGGCTCGCGAGTTTGTAACTCCAGCGCAGCAGGAACGACGACAGCAACCGATGTTCGCACACGGTTTACTTTCGAAGGTACCGACGCTTCCACTCGGTCTGGTTTTAGTCTCGATGGCGGCATTAGCGTCGACACTCTCGGCGATCTAGCTCCGGGCGCTTGCGCTGACAGCTACTACAACGTGCTCCTTGAGCAGAGGAAGGCGAACATAGGCAACTTCCGACAGTATTTTGTCGAGGCTTACGAAAATGCATTGCCGAGCGGAAGTTCGAAGGCTCAGTACCCGCCCGCCTCAGGCACAGGGAGCAGCCGCGGGCTCTACATCGAGAAGCTCATTAGCCAAAACCGAAACGTCACCCGCAAAATCACCGGTCCCGGCGGCTGCAATTACGACTACACCGATTGCGACGCAATCCCGACAAACCTCAGGGTCGGCGACACATATACGTACAAGCTTTACGCATCTACCTCGACCGCTTATTCGCAGCTGGAATCCTTCATAACGTTCCCGCGCTCGACTTTCCGGGTCATTAGCGCCAGCAGCACCTATCAGACACCTGCCGGCCGCACGATAAGCCGTCCGTGGTCGAATGCTTGTGGTTGGAACCCGGACTACGATGCTTCGACCGATGCGACGTGCGGGTTCTCCCCGCCCTCCGAATTTCAACCGACCGGTAAGGCAGGACGTAAGGTTGTCACGACCTACAAGGTCAAGGTTGTGGGTACGGGCACCGGGAATCTTACGGCCCTAATCTACGACTCCTCGGGGTCGTCGTTCCACTACAACGCCGACTTCGGGACCAACGCCGGCACCTTCACGGCAAGTTACCCGCTGACGACTACCGTCACCGGCAACGGGCTCGTCAGCTCAAGCCCAAGTGGAATCAGCTGCGGGAGCACCGGCGCGAACTGCAAGTCCTCGTACTCGTCCGGAACGTCGGTGACCCTGACCGCGACGCCAGGCGCCGGCCAGACCTTCACCGGTTGGGGAGGGGCCTGCTCAGGCAGCTCGAGCACCTGCGCCGTGACAATGAGTGAGGCCCGCAACGTCACGGCGGCCTTTACCGGGAGTTCCTCGTTCCCACTCTCGGTTGTCGCTCAGGGGTCGGGAACGGTCACTTCGGATTCGGGCGGTGTCAGCTGCACCTCGTCAGGGGGTGCTGGATGCCAGAAGCCCTACGCGTCGGGGACGTCGGTGACGTTGACGGCAGCGCCCGCTGTGGGTTGGGACTTCTCCGGCTGGTCCGGGGCATGCTCTGACGCGTCGGGGACCTGCACGGTCACGATGGACCAGGCCCGCGACGTCACCGCGCTGTTCGAACCGGCGCCCGTCACTACGCGGTCGCTCACCGTCACCGACCTTCCTGTAGATGATGACTTAGAGACGCTCCCGCCGGTTGGTGGCACGATCACCTCGGCTGCTAGCGGCGGGGGAGGCGTCAACCTCAACTGCGGCGCCTTCTGCCTCGGCGAGTACTTGAACGACGCGACGGTAACTGTCACCGCCACGCCGGCCGCCAACTACAAGCTGGTCAGCTGGGGCGGCGCCTGCTCGACGGCCAGCATCTCGGCCACCCCAACGGCTGCCCAGACCTGCACGGTTCCGATGACTAAGGACCAGAACGTCTCAGCGAACTTCGTTCTCACGTCGTCGACCACGAACTACAACCTGACCGCCGCCACGACGCTCAGCGGCAGCTCCTCGACGGTCGCAGGCCAGGTGACGAGCAATATCGGCGCGATCGACTGCGGCGCGACTACGACCGACTGCACCAAGAGCTTCCTTTCCGGTACCCAAGTCACGCTCACCGCGGCCCCGGCAGCCGACAAGAAGTTCAACGGCTGGAAGGACTCTTCCGGGGCCCGATTCACCGGTTGCCAGAACGAGGTTGACCCAGACACCTCGATCACCTGCGGCGCGCTGGTGGACGCTGCCAAGACGGTCAAGGCCGACTTCCTGACTGTCCCCAACTTCTACCTGCAGGTGAACGCCGGCGGCAACGGCAGCGGCGGGGTACGAACAAGCTCGGGAACAGACATCAACTGCGCAACCGGCCTTGCGGGAACATCTGCTGACTGCTCGGAGAGCTACGGGTCCTCGACCACAGTCACGCTTACCGCCACGCCCGACACTGGTTCAACCTTCGACGGCTTCACGGCGTCCAACTGCCCGGCGGGCACGGTCGGCGGCTCCGGCACCACCTGCGCGGTGACCGTCTCGCAGGCCCGGACCGTCGACGCGAACTTCACCCTGATCGAGCTGCGCAAACTGAGCGTCCAGAAGGGCGGCACGGGGGCTGGGGCGCTTACCGCCACGGTTGGCGGCTCGTCCGACGGCGACATCGCCTGCGATGCCGCCTGCCTAGCGGTAAGGGAGAAAAACTACAACAAGGGCACCATTGTCTCCCTGGTGGCCACGCCGTCCTCCGGCTCGCGCTTTCGCGGCTGGAAGGAACTCGACGGCACGACGACCACCGCCTGCAGCGAGAACGCCTCCACTTCGACGACCTGCACGGTGGCGCTCAGCGTTTCCCGCTCGCTCGTCGCCAATCTCGGGGCCATTAAGACGCTTAACGGCTCAAAGACCGGAAGTGGTGACGGAACGCTGACGACCTCCAACACCAACTGGAACGCGGAGAAGACTGACTGTCCGATTGGGACAGCGGCTTGCGCGGCCGACTATGACCAAGGAGACGCCGTAACCCTTACGGCATCGCCCGAGGCTGGCTCACGCTTTGCCGGCTGGAGTGGCGCCTGCTCGGCTTCGTCCGGAGACTGCACGGTGACAATGGACGCCGCCAAGTCGGTCGCGGCGCAGTTCGTTGCCGTCAAGCAGCTGAGCGTAAGCAAGGACGGAAACGGTAAGGGCGCTGTCGCTGGATCAGTTGGCGGCTCCGCCGACACCGATCTTGCCTGCATTATTTCCTGCTTAACTGAGAAGCAAAAAACCTTTGATAAGGACACGGTCGTGACGCTCACGGCCGCGCCAGGCGACTCCGGCAGCGATCACTCACGCTTCGCTGGCTGGAAGAAAAGCGACGGCGCCAGCTTCGATGGCTGCGCCCTAGGAGAGGCAGCTGACACTTCGGAAACCTGCACCGTCACGCTCAGCACAGCGCGCACGGTGGTAGCG
>JBCJRT010000011.1:0-40800 GCA_039745115.1 Solirubrobacteraceae bacterium | reverse complement strand
GTCTCCGTCGTGGTCACCGGTGACGTCGCCGCGGTGAAGTCCGCGACCGACGCCGGCGCATCGGCGGCCGACCGGATCGGCGAGGTCGTCGCCGTCCATCTGATCCCGAACCCCAGCCCGCAGACCGCGAACCTGCTGATCCGTGAGCAGCACCTCGCGGGTACGCCGCGGCCTGACGAACAGGCCTAGCCGGAGCTCACTTCGGTGCTCGACGTGACGTTTGCGGATCCCGCGGACGCGGCGCGTGCTGCGCGCCGCGCGGCGGACGCCATGGCCCGCCTGGAGCAGGATGAGACGAACCGCGTCTGCGAGGCGATGGCCACGGCCGCCTGGAGCGCTGCTCCGGAGCTGGCGCAGCTCGCGGTCGACGAGACCGGATACGGGAGATACGAGGACAAGCTCCTCAAGGATCGCTACTGCAGCTGGGGCATCTGGGAGCGCATTCGGGACGAGCCGTCGGTCGGGGTGGTGTACAAGTCCGAGCACGACTGGCACTACGCCGAGCCGGTCGGCGTCGTCATGGCGATCTGCCCGGTGACGAACCCGACGTCGACGCCGATCTTCAAGGGGATCTCGGCAGCCAAGGGACGCAACGCCACGATCATCGCGCCCCACCCGCGGGCCATTCGCAGCGCGGCGCGGGTCGCCGAGGTGCTCAGCGCGGCCGCAGTGGAAGCCGGGGGACCCGAGCAACTCGTCACGTGCGTCGCGCCTGTGACTCTCGAGGCGACGCAGGCCCTGATGCGGCATCCCGAGGTGAACATGATCCTGGCCACGGGCGGAACGCCGATGGTGCGGGCCGCGTACGCCGCCGGCAAGCCCGCATACGGTGTGGGCCCGGGCAACGTCCCGGTCTACATCGACCCGAGCGTCGTTGATCCCGCTCTGGCGGTCGAGCGCATGCTGCTGTCGAAGCTCATGGACTACGGGACCTCGTGCTCGGTCGAGCAGTCGCTCGTCGTCCATCGCGATGTCGAGCCCGCGTACCGGCGGGCACTCATCGCCAACGGCGTCCACTTCGTCACCGGGGAGGACCGGCGCAAGCTCGAGGAGACCTGTGCGAGCCAAGACGGTGCCGTCCGCCCCGAAGCGGTCGGCCAGTCGGCGAAGCGCCTGGCGGAGATGGCCGGCATCGACGCGCCGGCGGACCTCCGGCTGTTCGCCGTCGAGCTCGACCGCGTCGCCCGCGACGAGCCGTTCTCGCAGGAGATCCTCACCTCCGTGGTCGGGTACTACGTCGTCCCCGACGCCGAGACCAGCCAGGACATCTGCGATCAGATCCTTGCGCACGGCGGCCGCGGACACACCGCCATCATCTGGGCGTACGAGCACGACCCGGTCGTGAAGCGGTTCGCATCGCTTCCGGTCGGACGCGTGCTCGTGAATCTCCCGGGGACGTGGGGCGCCGCGGGACTGCTGAGCGAGATGGATCCGAGCTTCATGATCGGCACCGGCGTCTGGAGCGGCTCGATTATCAGCGAGAACGTCACGTTCCGCAACATGATCCAGCGCAAGCGCCTGGTGGATGCGGTCCGTACGCCCGAGGAGTTCCTCGATCCGATCCGAGGCTCGCACCAGGCCGCGACGTCGTGGATCGCATGACGTTGCTTTTCTTTCGGGCGCTTGATAGGTTCGCGCTTCATTGTCAAGACGCGTCGCCAAACCACGTGGACGAGGGAAGAGGAACGGTATGTCGAAGAGGCAGGGAGTAGCGGGGCTCGCGTGCATCGCGGCCGCCATGATCGCCGTCGGCTGTGGCTCTGATTCGAACTCGGGCACGAGTTCGGCGAGCACGCCGCTCAAGGATCAGAACGCGGTCATCGTCCACTTCGGTGGTTCGGTGGGTAACGCCGTCGAGCAGGCGTTCGGCAATCCGGTCGCCAAGGCCACGGGCATGAAGATCACGTACGACGCACCCACGGACTACGCGAAGCTGCAGACGCAGGTCGAGACCGGGAACGTGTCATGGACCGTGCTCGAAGCGGATCCGTGGTGGGCACTGCAGCAGTGCGGCAAGCTGCTTTCGCCGATCCCCGCCTCGGTGCGGACGGCCGAGAAGATCGACCCGAAGTACGCGGCCGGAGCGTGTTCGGTGCCGGGCGGCACCTGGTCGTTCAACGTGGCGTACGACCCCAAGTTCGCGGCCGATCCGCCCACGGGCTGGGCCGACTTCTTCAACACGAAGAAGTACCCCGGCAAGCGGGCTCTCTGGGGTAGCTACGCGGTGAACGGCGCGCTCGAAGGCGCACTGCTGGCCGACGGCGTCGCGCCCGACAAGCTCTACCCGCTCGATCTGGACCGGGCGATCAAGAAGCTGGACACGATCAAGAGCGACACGACGTTCTTCGACACGACGGCACAGGTCGAGCAGCTGATGCAGAACCGCCAGATCACGATGGCGATCACGGCCGGGAACCAGGCGGGATTCTCGGGCGGCTTCAACCCGGTCTGGAACCAGTCGCTGGAGAGCTGGGACGCGTACATCGTTCCCAAGGGCGCGAACCTGACGGCGGCCACTCCGATCCTCAAGAACATCCTGACCGCGTCGGCCCAGACGAAGTTCACGTCGCTCATTCCGTTCGGGGGCACGCTGAAGACGCCGTTGCCGCCACCCACCGGCGTGTCGAAGCAGTTCGCGAGCTGGAGCTCGGTGCTGCCGGCGCATCGTGAAGGAGCCATCCCGCTCGACCAGGAGTACTACGCGAAGAACTACGACACGGTGAACAGCCGTTGGACGAGCTTCGTCCAGGGCTAGCCAGCGCCGCATGTCGGCCACTCGCACCACCGAGGTGCGCACGGAACACCAGACCGCTGCTCCCGGCGCGCCCGCAAAGCGCGCCGGGCGGCGGCGGCTCGACGTTCGGGGAGGTTGTCCCGTAGCTCGTAGAACTTGAGGTGGCGGTCCTCCGTCGCCTCGTCCGTTGCCGCTGGCAGCGTGGGGAGTGCGAGTCAGTCCATCGAGACGAGGAGAACCGCCATGAGGAACGTAGACGAAGCTGCCGACGAGATCGGCGGGACGAAGTTCGAGGCGTTGCCTGAGCGCGTGCAGGAGGCGCTCGGGGAGCTGGCTGGCGCGGCGAAGGAAGGGCTGCTGGCGCTGAGCGTCGGCGTCGGGCTCGGCGTGCTGAACGAGCTGATGGCCGAAGAGGTCGACGAGGTGGTTGGCCCAAAGGGCCGCCATGACGTCGACCGCGCGGCGGTCCGCCACGGTCACGAGGACGGGCTGGTGACGCTCGGCGGTCGACGCGTGCCCGTCAAGCGTCCGCGGGTGCGTGCGGTTGACGGCAGCGGTGAGGTGGCGATGGCGACCTACGCGCATTTCGCCGACCGCGATCCGCTGACCAAGGTCGTGCTTGAGCAGATGCTCGCCGGCGTCTCCACCCGGCGCTTCGCGCGCACGCGTGAGCCGGTCGGCCAAGACGTCGTCGAGGCCGAGCGCTCGGCCTCGAAGTCGGCCGTCAGCCGGCAGTTTGTCGGGCGCACCGGCGAGCACCTCAAGGCGCTCATGAGCCGCTCGCTGGCCGACGTTTGCCTCGCCGCGCTGATGCTCGACGGGATCGAGCTGAAGGGACGCTGCTGCGTCGTGGCGCTCGGCGTCAGCACTGACGGTGTCAAGGTTCCGCTGGGATTGTGGGACGGCAGCACGGAGAACAAGACCGTACCGCGCACCTGCTGGCAGACCTCGCAGGTCGGGGCCTGGATGTTGAGCAGGGCGTCCTGGTCGTCTTGGACGGGTCCAAGGCGCTGCGGGCCGCCGTCAACGAGGTGCTTGGCCCGGTCGCGGTCCAACGGTGCATCCGTCACAAGGAACGCAACGTCCTCGATCACCTGCCCGAACGCGACCGGCCCGCCGTGAAGATGAGGTTGCGTCGGGCGTGGGCCTCAGAGAACCACGCGCTCGCCCTGGACGCCCTGAACGCGCTCGCTGGCGAGCTCGCTCACTCCCATCCCGGCGGCGCAGCGTCGCTGCGAGAAGGCCTGGAAGAAACACTGACGCTGACGCGCCTGGGGATCAAGGGCCAGCTCAAACGCACTCTGGAATCGACGAACCCGATCGAGTCGATGGTCGAATTCACGCGGCGCACCAGCCGCAACGTCAAACGCTGGCAATCCGGCGACATGTGCCTGCGCTGGACGGCCGCCGGCATGCTCGAAGCCGAACGACAGTTCCGCAGAATCGTCGGCTACACAGACCTCGCGAAGCTCGCCCTCGCCGTCGAACGCGACCTCGCCGCAACCCGTTCCTCAACGCCCATGCCCACAACCCCCCGGGAGGCCGATACACTCGCCACCATCAGCTGACCATCACCGGACCGTCGCCACGAAGTTCCACGACGAACGGGACAACCTCGCGTCCCTCTCTGTCCAGTGCAGAACCCCCGGATCTCCTTACCAGCGGACCAAACCCCAAGCCGACGCCCGGATTCGAACCGGGGACCCCTTCATTACGAGTGAAGGCATCATTGATTGTCTCGCATGCTCACGCCGTCTTTGTTTGCAGCGTTTCGTGATGCTAGTTGCGTGCGTGTTGCCGGTGAAGGTCTGCGCAAAGGAACATCGGCGGAACATTTGCGTCCCGTCATCAGCAGTGGTCCATCCGCGCAGCCCTGATTGCTTCTTCAGGACTGCGGCTTGGAAGGTGCCGCATCCCTTCGAGCACGTGCGCGTATCTCTGTGCGCAGATTTGGACCGAGTTACCAAGTTGGCTTGCTACCTCAGGTAGCCCTTCCCCGGCTCGCAGTAGGAGCGACGCGTAGCCATGCCTTAGGTCGTACGGTCGCCGCCGTCCTACCTCCGCCCGTTCGCAGGCCGGGTGCCACACGCGCTTACGCCAGTTGCGGTATTGCGTGACCGTCCACGGGCCGGTGCCATCGCCTGCGGGCACAATGAGCGCATCCTCGCCTGGGACTCGTTCTTCCCTCCACTCCTCCAAGATCGCCTGAAGCGTCGGGCTGACACGCACAGTTCTGAACGTTGCTGTCTTGCCTCCGTGAACGGTCATCGTCATCTGGCCGTAATCGTCGGTGTGGAGGGAGCGCCAGCGGATGCCGGTGCTATTGCCGGTGCCGATCGCTTCGCCTGGTCTTACGCCTGTGTAGGCGAGTAGCTGGACGAGTAGCCGGTCCTTGCCGCTAAGAACTGCAGCGAGTCGCTCAACCTCACTGGGTTCAAAGGGCTTGATCGGCTTGCGTACTGCCTTGGCTTGCTTGACGGCGCCTGCCGGGTTGAAGGCGATAACTCCCCGCCGTGCAGCGTCGTTTAGGACCTTGGCGACAATTTTCTGCACCCGCTCGACGCTCGCCAGCCCTACTCCGTTGGCCAGCAGTTCGTCACGGAAGTCTTCGAGCATTACGACGGTGATCTGGTCGAGCGTTACGTCTCTGAAGTAGGGGGCGATGTGTATGTCCCAGTAGCGACTTTCCTGCTTGAGCGTGCTTGGGGCGAGGCTTTTCATCTGGCGGTCGAAGAATGAGGCGGTGCCGCCAAGATCGTGGACCATGTAGTCGCAGAGCGTTATCGCCGTCGCGCTTGGCGGGGTGGGGGAGTTGTTTGCGAGGCGCGGCGCTGAAGGCAGAATTGGCATTGGCAGCCCTTTGCGCTTGGCATCTTTGATCTGAAGGTCGAGCAGTTCGGCCGCTTGGCGGGTGTCAACGGTTACTGCCCGCCGGCGCCCGCCTTCGGGCCACTTGACCTGCCAGCGGCCGCCCGGTGTTGAGTGAACGCTCACGGCGCGCGCAGCTCGTTGCGGTGACGGCGCTCAAGTTCCTGCAATGAGACGACGTTCTCTGAGCCGGCGCGGCGCTGACTTCCGCCTCGCCTGGGCAAACGCTGATCAGCCGGCTGCGACACGGGAGCCACGTAGTGGGCTGCGATCCAGCGCTCGACGCTTTCTCGCGGTATCCGAACAATGCCGCCCTCGCCACGCACATAGCCAAGCTCGCCCCGGAGGCGCATCCGGTAGACGCTCTTTCGCGAGCAGCCGACGATCGCTGCAACTTCCTGCTCGCTCAGCAGCAACCTCGGGATCAGGCCAAGATCATCTGTAAGTAAACCTAAGCTCATGAAGCTAAGGCTATCAGAAGCTTACGGAACTTACAAGCTAAAGCTTAGGTTTTCTTACGGGAGTGGGGGTTGCTGGACGGGTTAGTTGCCGTCATCCCGCATCGCAGAGCGAACCTGACTGACCCGCGCCGCGGTGATCCCCAGCTCGTCTGCGATCTCCTGGTTTGTTGCGTGCGGGCGTTTCCGCTCGATTGCCCGGATCTGTTCCTGCCGTGCCTTCATTGCCACGTATCGCCTCTGCTTGGCAGGGCGCGCGGAGCCTCTTGACGCAGCCTTGTCGCGCTGGTGAATAAGGCCTGAGAGTACGGCGCGGATCTCCCCGGCCTTTGACACTGCCGGCTCAAGCTGTGCAAGCTCGGCCTCAAGCCGGTCGATCTCGTCGTCAATGAAGGCCATGCGGCAACATTAGCCCCTGCCATAAAATTCCGCAAGGAATGGATTCAAGGATTTGAAAGAACTTTGGAGCTGGTCACCGGTTCGCCGACCCATTCAGGCTGCCCCTGAGACCCCGGCGTCAGGTTCAAGCGTAAAGTCACGACTTGCAGGTTGAGCAAGAAGGCAGTCGAAGGGTACAAGAAGCAGCAGAAGCGACAGCAGAAGAAGGCCGCTGAGTAGCGTACTCAAGGAATGATTCTTTCACCCAACACTCCCGGCCTTGACAGGGCCTTCCGTCAAGGCTTGGTTCCGCCGAAGACTCTGAGCGCCTTGACGCGATTATGAACGGTGCGCTTATCATCGAGCTAGAGGATCGCATTCGCCGCGATAACGAAGATCGTCGGGACGAAACAACTTCCGGCGATGACAGCACCACCTAGCAGCCCTTCCCTTATTGGCCTTACGGGCCGCGCCGGGGCAGACAAAGACACCGCGTATCAGATGCTTGCGAGGAGTGCTTCCGGCGTTACATTCCAACGCAAAAGCGTTTGCTGATCTACTCAAACATAGCGCAATGCTTCTACTGCTAGCTGGGGGTGGCGCTGCGCCTGTAGGCACCCGTTTCGTTGAATCTGTCAAGGCCGGTTGAAAGTTGACCCCTTTCGCCGGTTGAATTCTGACCCCCCGTTGGGGTGGTTGCCGGGTCTGCGGAGCTGATGGCCCGTAGGGCCGAGGCGCAGCAGACCCGGCGCGCGGTCGGTCTGGGTGGGGTCAAATGCGCACTTTGGCGCACATTGGGGGGGTGCGGCGGGGTGCTTGTTTTCGTTGTGTTTATCGGGGTTTTCGGGCAAGTTGGCCTACTTGTTTACTAGGGGGTAGTTACAATGGCGGGTGCGTTAGCTTTGGTCGTTCCACGGAGGCCACGCCATGCCGCTCCATACGCCTCGATCGGGAAGGCGGGCCACACCTACACACGTTGCGAACTATCAGCACACGTACAGAGGGGGGACGGCGGGCCGGCTGCTGACGGGGTAGTGTTCCGCCGTGGGTCGCGAAGACAGTTACACAATCGGAACAGGAGCCGATATGTTTGAGGCGCATCTTACATCGGAGGTCAGCAGCAACCGGTTGGAAATGAACTTAATTCGGGCCGTCACCGGGGTACTTGAAACCGCCATCTTGGGTGCCAGCTTTCTCGGTGCCTTACCGCGGTGGTTTTCGGTATTTGGTGGGTTCTCCGGATCATCATCACTCGAGACATACTCAATGGCAAGCTCCCTCCCATGCAACCCGAATAGCGCCTAACTCCCCGTTGGGATCTAGAATCATTATGATGACTATCGTCCACCGCACCGACCTACCGTGAACCCGGGAGTCCCGAGCGAAGGGAACTTCGCGTCTATTACTAGCGGGGTTATCTCATTACTCGGAGCGCCCCATGTACCGGTCGCCGAGCTCGCGGGCACGGACGCGAAGGCGGCGTTTCTCGGGTTCCCATTCGAAGGCGGTAACGCGGCGATCGAGCGACCAGGTTCGGCCAATGGCCCTCGCGGGCTCCGGATCGCTTCAAACATGTGTTTTCCTTGGTCGTTCGAGTGGGACATCGACCTCTTCAAGGCATACGGACTTGTCGACTGCGGCGATGTCCCCTTGGCAATCGGTAACCTTGAGCGGACCCACAAGCTCGCCCAAGCCGACATAGCGACAATCCTTGCTGCCGGTGCTATTCCGATAGCAGTAGGCGGTGACCACTCGCTATGCATCCCCGGCGCACGCGCCCTGAGCTCTCACCTCGGATCCGCGGGCCGAATGGGTTACCTCCAGATCGACGCCCACATGGACGCGGGCGTCGAAATCGGCGGAGAGACAGAGACCAACTGCAGCGGGCTGATCCGCGCCTACGAGCTTCCGAACGTGCGACCTGAGAACATGGCGGTTATCGGTGTACGAGGGACCATCAACGTTCCCGACTGGTGGACAGCTGTTCGTCAGCGGGACATCCCCGTGTATCCGATGGCTGAGCTGCGACGGGCGGGCGTGGAGCCGACCCTCGAGGCGGTCTTCGACCGGGTTTGGGACGGTGTCGACGGCGTGTACGTCACCTTCGACACCGACTCCGTTGACTCGTCGGCGGCGCCCGGTACCACTGGGCCCGAGCCGGGTGGCTTCACTAGCCACGAGATTATCCGGATCGGACAAATGGTGGGTGAGCGCGGATTGACCGCCGTCGACAACGTCGAACTCTGCCCCGTGTACGACCCGAGTGGCATCACGGCGCGACTAGTATGGGAGGTTCTTTCGCAAATGCTCTACGCTCACGCTAGGAACCACCTGTAGTGATGCGCGGAAGGCGCTAGTCATGACGCCGCGGCCCAATGTAGGCGTTGACTACGGCGGGGTCTCTGCGGATCTTTGCGGGCGGCCCGACGGCGATCGTGCGGCCCTCGTCCAGGACCTGGATCCGGTCGCACAGCTCCATTAACAGGTGAAGGTCATGGTCGACGATCAGGATCGCGCAGCCGGTCTCGCGTAGGACACGGCGGATCGTCTCCAGAAGCCGTGCCGTTTCATGCTCGTTCATTCCGGCCGCCGGCTCATCAAGCATCAGGTACCGGGGGGACCCCGCCAACGCCCTAGCGATCTCGACCCTTCGCTGCTGACCGTAGGAGAGCGCGAACGCGTTTCGTGCGGACAGATCCTCAAGCTCGCAGAGTCTTAGTAAGTCGCTAACTCGATCGACCGCAGCCGACTTAGCAAGCGCGCCGACAACGACCGTTTCCTTGACGGTCATATCCTCAAAGAGTCGTACCTGTTGAAAGGTTCGCCCTACCCCCAGCCGTGCGAACGTAGTAGCTCCCTTGTGGCTGAGGTTGCGGCCGTCTAGCAGGATCTTTCCTGCTGATGGACGTAGTATCCCGCTTGCAATCCCAATTAGGGTTGTCTTCCCACTTCCATTGGAGCCTATCAGGCCAAGTACCTCACCCTCGCCGAGGGTGAGATCGACGTTGTCTAGGGCCGCGACGCCGCGGAAGTGCTTGGAGACTCCGACCAACTCGATCACCGCTCAGCCTGCTTTCCTGACACCTTCGCGCGACGCAGCCACCTTGAGAGGATCTCCGGTAGCTCGTTGACTCCAAGCAGCCCGGCAGGCCTTCTGTAGAGAATCAGCAGAATCAGTAGAGCGATTCCGATTTGAGTCAGTCCGTCGATTCCGATGGCGTCCTCCGCTCGCCGCAGGACCTCCGCCACCAATGTGAGAATCGCCGCGCCGAGTACCGTCCCGGTAACCGACCCTACGCCACCGATCGCGAGCGCCGCTAGGAGCGCAAACGTGAGGTCAAAGTCGAACTCGCCAGGCGCAAACGCGACCGAATAGCCGGCCCAGAGCGCGCCGCCCAAACCGATAAGACCCCCCGCGAACGTCCATGCAATCCAGCGCAGCCAAGCCAGCCGCATGCCGAGCGAGCGTGCCGCGATAGGCGACGACCTGCTTGCCCGCAGCTGGGTCCCGATCGATGAGCGGGCAAACCACTGAGTCAAGATAACCATCATCACGGCGAACACGGACGCGAGAGCCATCGTCGTGCTCCTAGGAATCGCGTACACCCCCTGGGCTCCACCGGTGAGGTCGTCGGCCTGGTTGAAGAGAACGCCGAATATCAGGATGAGGGCCACGGTCGCCATCGCCATCGCGTCCTCTTCCATCCGCGCGAAAGCCAGTCCAACGAACCCGGCAACAAGTCCACCTGCAATGAGCCCGGCTGGAAGTGTCAGCCACCACGAACCCTCAGCGTTGAGAATGAAGGCCGGCAGCGCGGGTGCGAGCCCCGACTTAATGCCGGGGGAGACTGCCAGCATTGCCGCTACGTAGGCCCCGACCCCCATGAACGCAACGTGGCCGAATGAGAGGATCCCCGTCGGACCAGAAAAGAGCTGGATCGAGAGGACAACCACTACGGTCAGCAGGAAGAAGACAATCGTGCGCTCGCCCGAGGCGCTCAGAACCGTCGCACCAGCAATAGCGACGAGCGCCAGCGGGATCCCGATAAGCCCACCGGCCTGAAGACTCTTTGTAAGGGCGTGACGATTCAACGCTCCTCCTCGGTGCGTTGAAGCAGCCCTCGCGGCCTGAAATAGAGGATCATGATGACCATGGAGAGCGTGAAGGCCGGGCTATACCCCGCAAGATCCGCCGGCAGCGCGGCGCTGAATATCACTTCGGTAGCTCCTAGGACGAAGCCGCCGAAAACCGCGCCGCTCAAGGAGCCCACCCCTCCGATAACTGTACCGATCAGGGCCGCGATCACAGGCTGAAATCCCATCCCCGGATCAACGGTTCCGCGCTTGGCCACGATTGCAACGGCTGCTAGGGCGGCGAGGGCGCCGGAGATGGCAAACGCGATCGAAATGACCCTGTTTGCCCGAACTCCAACCACGCGCGCCATTGAGAAGTCCTGGGCAGCAGCGAGCATGCCGAGGCCCTGGTTGGTGCGTCGGAGAAAGACGTTGAGGATCAAGAGTGCCGTGATGGTCATCAGCGTGGTGATGATCTGGAGCCAGCCGATCGTCACTCCCGCAATGGTGATGACCTCGTTGAAGATCGCTGGGAACGGCAGCGCCTCCTGCCGTGGAGAAACCGCTGCCCTAAGCACACCTTGGACAATCACGCCGACGGCGAAGCTAGCAAAAAGCAGCGTCGTGAAGCTCGCGCCCCGGAGAGGTCGGAAAGCCACGCGATCCATCGCAATGCCGGCGAGGGCACCGGCAAGAAGAGCAGCCGCCACTTGGGCGCCGAATGGGAGACCTGCCTTGTGGATCCCGTACATGGCATAAGCGCCGATGGTGACCAGTTCGCCGTGTGCAAAGTTGACGAGCTTCAGGATGCTGTAGACCATCGCCAGCCCGAGAGCCAGAAGAGCGTAGGTCGACCCGAGCGCCAAGGCGTTTATGAGTTGCTGGGCCACGTAGGTCACGCCGACCCCACGGGACCGAGATACAACGCCTCGAGGTTGGTGTTCGCGAGGAGCTCGGTTGCACTGCCCTGGGCCCGAACCTGCCCGTGCACGAGTACATACGCGCGATCGGCGACTTCGAGCGCTCTCCGCACTTCCTGCTCGACGAGGAGCATCGTTGTCCCCGCATTCTTCATGCGACCGATGAGCTCGAAGATCTGGTCGACGACTATTGGCGCGAGCCCGAGAGAGGGCTCATCGAGAAGCAGGACGTTAGGGTCTGCCATCAGGGCCCGACCAATCGCAAGCATCTGTTGCTCTCCACCGGAGAGGGAGCCCGCTCCCTGACCAAATCGCTCTGAGAGCTTCGGGAATAGCCCAAGAACTCGATCCTCAAGCTCATCTCGTCGCACCTTGTCGGGAACCACGCTCCCGCCCAGGCGGAGGTTTTCGCCAACCGTGAGCGTCGCGAAGACGCGGCGACCCTCGGGTGCGAGGGCAATCCCGCGACGAACCACCTGTTCCGGATCGAGGCCGTCTATCCGCTTACCGTTTAGCCTTACCTCCCCGCCGGAGGCCGGCACCAGACCGGCAACAGCGTTCAGCGTGCTCGACTTTCCGGCACCGTTCGCGCCGAGGAGGGCGACGGTTTCGCCCTCCTCGACGCGTAACGACACACCGCACACAGCCTTTATCGCGCCGTACGTGACAGAGAGACCCAGGACGTCGAGCCCGCCTGTGGCCATAAAGACCTACCTCGTTGGCGCCGGGATGAAGCTCGGGGTTATTTCCGTCAGGAGTTTGAAGCCCCCGTTGTTAACCTCAACCATCGAGATCGTTGCGCTGATGGGTGAGCGCGTTTTGGCACTGATCTTCGCGTTATTCATGGCCACAAAGGTGTCGGCCGGGAGCTCGGGAAGCATCGCGATGATCTTCTTCGGGTCGGCGGATCCAGCGAGCTCGGCTGCCTTGACTATTCCGTAGATTTGATCGCGTCCCATCGCCTCGTAGAGAGGGGTCGAAGCCTGCTCGCCGGTCGCCTTTGCGTATTCGCGCGCGAAGGTGCCGAGAGGCGTCCCTTTCTCCGCGAACGCGAACGCCGAGTTGACAAGGCCGTCTCCAGCACTTCCGGCCCCGTCGGCAAAAGCCTTTAGGTAGTTCGCGTCTGAGCTCAGATACGGCAGCTCGACGCCGGCTTGGCGCAGCTGCTTGACGAACGCCACCGAATCGGGCACGAACATGGGCGAGTAGATCGCATCGGGCTGCGGGGCTTGGTTCTTCAACTTCGTTACTAGAGCCGAGTAATCGGTCTGACCAAGCGAGAACTCCCCGGTGCCCGATACTCTGCCCCCACAGTGCTTCGCAAACGCCTCCTTGAAATACACCGGCAGGTTCTTCGAATAAGCAAAGTCGTTCGAGGCAAAAGTGTAAACGCTCCTGTAACCCTTGTCGCAGGCGAATTCCGCAGACGCGGCAGCTTGGATGTTGTCGGTCACCGCAAGGGTGGCGGAGTTGGGGCCAGCCTCAGTGGTGAATGTCGGATAGGTGTTTAGCGTCGCGAGCGAAAGCCCGTTGCTCTCGCCAACCAGCGAAGCTGCGGCGGTGCGACCGTCACCCGTACCGATGATCTCGATCAGGCGCCCCTCATCTAAGAACCCCTGAGTCTGCGTGACCGTGATTTTGGGGTCTCCCTTATTGTCAGAGGTGCTCAGGTCGACCTTCCAAGGCCCACCCTCGCTGTTGATCTGCTCGGCAGCGAACTTCGCTCCGTCCCTGACGGGCACGTCGTACCCGGCGAGGAGCCCTGAGAAATCACCGCTGAAGCCTATCTTGATGGTTCCGGCGCTTGAATCACCACTAGAGTCATTGGAGCCTGAGGATCCACAGCTCCCTAGTACGCTGGCTGCGAGAATGCCCGCCCCGATCAGCGTGATCACCTTGTTCATCTAACCACGTTCCTTTCGTGTTGCATCGTTCTCGTTCATGAATTATCGATTTATCCCTGGTTACTCAATAACCCTCTGTTAACTTGACACGACTATCACTGGTGATCTGCCGAAGCCCATTCGACTCTACGACGTACATCTCTTCTTCCTTGATCTGTAACGTGATGCCATCGGAGACTACATGTGTCGAGGGCTCGACGCAAATGACCATTCCCGCTTCGAGCGCCGAGTCCTCGAGGGGGCTCTGGCCGATCGGGAACGCGGGCGGCTCGACCAGCCGCAGCCCGATACCGTGGCCCATGGCGTACCCGGTGGGCGGCAGGCCAGACTCGCTAAGTGTTTGGTTGATGATCGAGGTGATCTCCGAACAGTAGGTGCCCGGACCCGAATCAGCGACTCCGCGATCTAGGGCTTGGGAGAGTTTGAGGTGTGCCTCTGCGACGGCGGGCTTTGGGTCCCCGATGTGACCCGTCCGGCAGAAGTCGTGGCAGTAACCGCCAAGGCCGTAAACACCAAAATCTATAAAGAAAGTACTTGACTTCTTAAGCTCGATTCCCCGTGCGTACCAGTTGGTGTCGTGCGCGGAGCGGTTCGCTACCAGCACTGCGTGCGAAACAGTCTCCACCCCGAAAGAGAGCGCTCTCTCGGTGGCCATGCGTACGATGTCAAGGTCACTCATGCCCGCTTCGGCCCGGGCCATAGCCTCATCCACTGCGAGCGATCCCGCCGCGGCCGCCGCCTCTATCAGAGTCAGCTCGTCCGCTGACTTGACGCGGCGCATCCTGAGTAGCGCGTCGCCGACTGAGACAATCTCGAGCCCGGGCAGGCGCTCCTGGATCTCGTCGATGACATGGAAGTCCATGTAGTCGACCCCAATCCGCCGAACCTCCTGGGTTTTCAACGCGGCGGCGATCACGTCGGCGTAAATGGCGGCGTGGGCCCAGAACGATTGCCAGGAGGGCCCTGGCAATCGGCGCACGATCCACGGGAACTCGGCAAACGGCATTCTCTCCTCCTCGCTGACGTCGGGGGCTATCAGCGTGGCCTCAGCGTTGCCGTCCACCAGCACCGAATACCAGTCGAGGCCGGAGTCGAACGTCAGTGACGTCCGGAAGTCAGTCGCGAACCGGATGTTGTCGAAGCTCGAAAGAAGAAGTAGATCGAGCCCTTGGCCTGCGAGCAACTCGGTAATTCGCTCGCGTCGCTGGTTTGCAAGCCTGACCATGTCGACCTCCGGCCAGCTGAAACTGTCGTTTGCCATTGTCATGCTGGTCCGCGGAACCGTATGGCAATAAGGGCAAGCGCTTGGCAGCAGCGGACGAGATCAACGATTCGCACGTACTCGTTGATTGTGTGGGCGACCGTGATGTCACCAGGCCCCAGACAGACCGTGGGACATCCGTTGCGAATGAAAGTCGCACCGTCGTGCCAAGAGTCGAGACCGTCGAACCTGCCCGGGCGCCCGACGTCTGCCGCCGCCCGGGCTGCCGCCTGAGAGACAGCGGTCTCCTCTCCAACCACCGCCGCGGGAAACTCCTCCGCCCACTTCAGGACGGGGGGGTTATCAGCCAGCCACGGATCCGACGCCGAGGCAGTTTCGATCGCAGCGATGATGTGCGAGCGCACGGTGTCACCCCATCCGCCCTCGTCGGCTGCGCTGGGCGGATAGGCGATCTCGACGGTAATCGTGCACGAGGCCGGATAGGAGACGTGCCACTCGCCACCCTCGATCTTCGTGGGGACGATCGCCGCCGGCCGCGAATGTGGGTGCTGGTGGTCCGCGTGTAGCCGCCACTCCTCGCGCAATCGCGCGATCGCGGTAAGAATGAGCTGGGCCTTCTCGATCGCGTTCACTGCACCTCCCTGACGCCAGTGAGGTTGGGTTACTTCGGCATGCCCGGGCCTGCCTGGCACGATGATCGTCAGCGTGAGGGTGCCCCGACAGGCCAGCCAGACGTCGAAGCCCGTCGGCTCGGGAATAACGCCCGCGTCTGCCTGAACACCGTGGGCGACGGATGCGATCCCCCCTGCGCCGGATGACTCTTCGTCGGTAACTGTATTAACGAGAAGGCGCCCGCCGAGAGGAACCTCCAGTTCAGCCAACTTCTCAGCCGCGAAGACCATTGCAGCCACGCCGCCCTTCATATCGCACGCGCCCCGCCCGTAGAGCCGGCCGTTCCGGACCTCGGCGGTTAGCGGATCGGAGGCCCATCTATCTCGCGGCTCGTACGAGACGGCGTCGATGTGGCCGTTGAACAGAAGGGATCCGCCGACTTCTGAGCACCCGAACTCAGCTAGCATCTGGGGACGCCCTTCGAAATCAAGCCCCCCCCCGGACACTGACGGCCGGATACATCTCTCCTTCTCGGCTCCCATAATTCAACCCGAGCGCCCGCGCCGGAGCACCGGTCGGCAAGGTACTCTTGGAAAGGCTGTTCGTCACGTGCCGGGTCTTCTGGGTAACGAGAGGTTGTGTCAAAACCGATCAGGCGTGCGGCCAGCGAAATCAGTTTGTCCGACTGCTCCTCGATCGCGTGGCACACTGCCAATTCGACCTCCGACAGGCCGGTAACGATTTCTCCGTCGATCGCGTCATCCCCGGCGGCGTCATTCCCTCCGGTAAACATGGTGGCGAGTATAAGCTTGAAAATCTCACGGTGTCAATAGTGATGCCGCCTGGCGCGATCCTATCGATGTTCGCGGCCGGAGCTCAGGGCATCAATCAATTGTTCGCTCGCCCTGCGAGAGCGCCCATGACGCGATGAGCGCCTCGGCCGTAAGACAAGATCACTCGCCAGCGGCCTCGATTTCTGAGGCCAAACCGGCAAAGTCGACATGGCTAATCGACAGGCGATCCAAGAAGCTCTTGGATATGGACTTAGGCGATCCCTCGTCCTTGAGCGTTCTAACCGGGACCACGTAGAACTCCCACGCTCGCGTGTCCAAGGCGTCGTAGCGGTCCGGCTCGCGGAACCTGTTGAGAGCGAAGACGTAGACGTCGGCGCGCAACGTAGCCTCCTCCGCGAACTCGTTCGTCTCGTACGAGTACGCGAGGCCAGTGAGACCGGCAAACGTGATGCGGGAGTGCTGTCTTTGACGCCAGCTCTGGAGGTAGGCTGAGGACTTCACCTCGACGCGGATGCCGCTGGGCGTCGTCACATCGAAGTTGTCCCAAGCGTGTCGTAGCGGACTCGGGTCGCCTACCGCCTTCGCGACCAAAAACTCAGCCAAGATTCCCCGCGTGATGTTTTCGCGCAGGTCGCTGTATCCCCATTCCCAGAAGTCGCGGACGCTGAGCGACGTGGCCGCAAACGCCTCATTGCCGGTCAGCGGCGTCGCCGGCTTTGGTTCGAGCCAAGTCCCTGAGGTCTGATCTTCCATCCGTCTCAGCGTACACCCGCGCCGGCGGCGCGAGCACGGCCAAAGGGGAGAGCCTCCTTGGGTCTGAATGGACGCGCTGGTTACCTCGACGAAGCGGCGGAGCCGGCCTTGACAGGTCCGCACATCCCGCCGCCAGCCGCCTCGAACGACTTGTTGCCCTTCGTTCAGCGCGCACGCACAGGCATGCCATAAGCAATGCCTTCAATTCTCCAGCCTTTCCAGTGGGCGTAATCACCGCGGCATTTAATTCCAATGACGTTGCAGTTCCTAGCTCCGGCAGCTCTACAGCCGTTCCAGACCGCCTGCGCGGTGATTGATGAAGCCGGTGAGTGTCCGGCAGCTCGCAGCGCTAGCAGCGGGACTTGAGCTGACAGCGGCGGCGTGGTACGGAGCGGGGTTGCGCACGTAGTAACGCAGAATGGCTCCGCCGTGACCTGAGCCGAGTTTGCATGCACGGCTCCAGTAAGAGGTGCCCCGAACACGCTTCGGGAAATAGCAGTTCCATCCAACCGGCGGACGACCAGTGCTCTCTCGACTGCTAATGACCGACCGCGCCTTAGCGCAGCTTGTGGACTTGACGGTCCGAATACCCCAAACCCCTTCCACTGTCGAAGCGCACCTCTTCGGCGTCGGCATCGCGTCGGCAGAAGGCGCGGTGGCGAACGCTGCAACGAGAGCTAAGAGAAGCGAACCCGAAGCGAACACTCTGCGCACTTTGAGGACTGACGAGAACGAAACACGGGTCATACGCACCCCTAAAACGGATTTGAGATACAACATCCCACTTTAAGACACCTAGGTCAACCGAGAACCATCAGCCACCGGCACCACTTTGCTAGGTCGAGCTCTCAGGGGCCGACCGTTTTAGACGATGACTAGGAAGTAAGCGGCCGGCGGATTCTTCGTTCAGATGTAAACGAAGGCAGCTGATTGAAGCTCCAACCCGATCCTACCCCGCTCCTTTGTTGCCTTCCTCTGTTTCTTTAGTGGGGGGCTGTCGTAATCCACAAGTAGATCCACCGGCGGGGTAGTGTTCCAGCCGATGGCACGTGAGGACAATTACACGCTCAAACCAGACGCAGGCCCATCCTCCGCGGACCTCACCGCCAGCCTGCGGTAATGTGAACTATGGGTATCGGTCGCTGGGCCTTTCGTAGCAAAGTAGCCCAAGCGCTGTCGGAGAGCAGCGACACGATCATCGAGCTTCTTCATGCGAAGGCACCGCCGAGTGAATCGTCGCAACTCATGCTCGATTACGCCGCGTACTCAAACGCGAAGTTGCTTATGGACAACGAGTTCGCCCTCGAGATCCGGCGACTCGGGAAGAGGTCTGGGTCATCCTCTGCGGCCAGCGCCTTCGCGAGTGCGCTCACGTCCGTTGAGGGCGCGCTCCCGACACTGCGCCTTGTCTATCTCGGGTTTCTAGGCAACGCCCGTTTCAACGGGCTGCTCGGACGGTATCCGGGAAGCTTCGAGTTCGCCACGAGCGCTCTCGGGTACAGGACGCCGATGGAGCAGTGGATCGCCTTCTGGCACGACGACTCAGCCTCTTCAATGTACCAGTACATGACACCGCTGGAGGAGGTGCTCGGCTTCGGGCCCGACGGAGGCGATCGCGGTGACCGACTCAGTGGGCTTGGGTCATCGATCCTCGCAGCGGCTGTCGACACGGTCGTTGGTTCAGGTGGTCAAGCGGTGGCTGCAGCGCTCCAGCGGCGCAAACCCGGCTTCACCGAACTGCTCGGAAGCACGGTGGGCTTTCGCGAGGTCATGGATCAGATCGAGCCGGCCGGGTCCGGGTTTGCGCGGCTCGTCGAAGCGGAAACACGGCTAGCCACCGACAGTAGGGATGAGTAGCGCGCGTCGGCGTCCGCTTGGAAGAGTGATGTGAACCTGCACGGCGCGACCTTGCACGGCGCGGACCTGACCGGCGCGAACCTCACCAAAGCCTTCTTGCCCGCCACACTCCTAATGCAAGGCGCGTCGCCGACGGTACTGAATAACCTTCGAGAGTCTCAGATGCAGCTACTCGCTGTCTCCCGGTCCCAGCCCCGTACAACCCCCTGGAATGCCCAAGGCGGGAGGGGTATAGGAGAGGCCCAGCGGGCACGGGCGTTGATAGAAAGATGGCGGGTACTGGATGGCCTGTTCTTGTGTCTTCTTTTCCGCGGCTGCCAATTGGGCTGCCTTTTCGCTTTCGCCGGCTTGGCGGCCTTTCTGGGCTCCGCTGCGCCGGCCAAGTCTGATCCCCTGTCTGCGGCCCTGCTTGACAGCGGAGGTTCGCGCCGCTTTGAAGGCAATCTTCTTACCCTCAGCGCGAGCACTCACGTGCGACTGCTGCTTGGCTGATTGTGCATCGTCGATACCGGGCGTGCCAGAAGCTCCAATCGCGTAGGCAAATCCGCCGCAGACCAAGGAGACAACTACGATCCCGCAGGCCACGATCGGTAATTGGTATTGAGACACCGACCGCTGATGCTAAACACTTCGCGCACGCGCCGCCAGTCGACTGGCGATAAGTGAGCTGCACCGATATGGTCATCTGCATGACTACGGGTAGCTCGGAAGCAGACCAGAAACCCAGCCAAGCCAGTAGCAAGCGAAGAAGCACGCTTGTCGCGCTTGCTGTTGTCGTGTGCGCGCTGGCCGCAGCGGTCGGTGGCTATGCGCTCGGGGCAAGCAGCGGAGAGGATCTAGATGCCGCTAGCCGCTCCGGGCAGGCAGCCGGTGAACAGCAGGGCCGTGTTGAGGGAACGAAGGCTGGGCGGAAGATCGGCCTCAAACAAGGCCGCAAGGCTGCTTACAAACCTGCGTATAAGAAGGCATATGACTCTTCCTACAAGAAAGCCCTAGATGGCGGCTAGTCGATGAGGTACGCGGGCGCTGCCGTTGCTGGGGTCATCGGAATCGCCCTTGCCGGGGCAAGTGGGTACGCGGCGGGCTCAGCGACAGCACCCGACCGTGGCGAAGCCGCAGCAGTCACCAAGAGCGCCTACACCATCTCCTACGCTTCCAGCCGCTCAACAGCTCAGCGCACAAGCCGAGCCGATGGACGGCAACGTGGACGAAAAATCGCAAAGGCATCCGGGAAACGCAGCGGCGAACGGGCTGGCAACAAAGCCGGAGAAGAACAGCGAGCAGCCGTCCAGCAGGAAGAGCAAGCAAAGGCGCAGGCCCGAGACTGTATGGAAATAACCGTCGGGCCCTACGCAGGCCAGTGTCTTCCCAGCGGACCAGGCTCCGGGGCCGGTGAGTGCCCGCCTGGCTACGGTCCAAACGCCTCAGGCGGTGTGATTTGCCTCCCCATCCGGGATTAGGATCTACATTGCGAGTCTTCGCAAGCAATCTCCACTATCCACTGTCTATCCGATCCGTCGAACTCAGCAGCCCGGTTTCGGAACCATACGACCGTCGGGAAGCTTCATTCCAGGCCCGCAGTAGGCCTCAATATTCCGTTCCGCTTCGATTTCACCTGCCGTCGGGCAGTAACCGTCAACGAAGTAGGTCTCCCTGCAGCCGCCGAAGTAGCCGGTCGTTGGCTCGGCCGCTGCCGATTGGGCTGCCTTTTCGCTTTCGCCGGCTTGGCGGCCTTTCTGGGATCCGCTGCGCCGGCCAAGTCTGATCCCCTGTCTGCGGCCCTGCTTAACAGCGGAGGTTCGCGCCGCTTTGAAGGCAGTCTTTTTACTTTCTGCGTGTGCGCTAGCCTTCGATTGTTGTTTGGCTGATTGTGCTTCGTCAAGGCCGGGTGTGCCAGAAGCTCCAATCGCGTAGGCAAATCCGCCGCAGATCAGGGAGATGACTACGATCCCGCAGGCCACGATCGGTAATTGGTATCGGGACACCAGACGATGATGCTAAACGCTTCGCGCACGCACCGCCAGTCGAGTGGCGACATGTGAGCTTCACCGGTATGGTCATCTGCATGACTACGGGTAGCTCGGAAGCAGACCAGAAACCCGGCCAAGCCAGTAGCAAGCGGATAAGCACGCTTGTCGCGCTTGTCGCGCTTGCCGCTGTTGTGTTCGGCACTGCAGCGCTCGAACCACAGCCGGCCGAGGCATCCACACCAGTTAGCTACCGGGTCTGCGCGGACGTGCCTTGGAGCAAGCCCAGCGTCTCTCGGCAACGCAAGCACCTCGGTAAGAACGCGCGATGGCCCCTCGGCGACCGCTCGAATCCGTCTTTCTATATGGACTTTCCATTTGTCATCCGGCTGCGTTCAGGATCGATCTCATACGACCAAAACGAGCTCAGCGGCATGTGGACGCTCAGTCAAAGATCAATCAAGAAACTCAACCGATACTGCCCCTTTCCTGGCGGGCGTAACCGGGACTTCGTCGTTCGCTTCCCAGGCTGGTCGGTTAAGGCGATACAGCGGGACCGGCAGGGCAACCTCGAAGCAGTCGGGAGCACGCGGCCGGGCCGCATTCAGGTGGTCAACATTCGAGGCGCAATGGACCGAGACGGAGTGGATCCTCCGCGACTGACGATGACTACGCCCAACGCCTCGAGCTGTTTCATATCGGCGATCGGCAATTACGACGACGGTATCTATCAAAACATCTCCGGAGCGAACGTCGGCTGCCAAGAACTTGCCGCTTTCGTAGAGGTCTACTCAAAAAGCCCTGAATACGAGGGCCAGTTCGGACGCTTCACATGCCGCGAGGGACAAAGCGGCTACACGGGCGTCCAGGTGACATGTTTCGCAGATACCGCGGCAATCGTCCGTATGGGCGTCCCAACAGATAACTCGTGAAGCTCGTCGCGTTCTTGGTGAGAAAGAAGTCATGAATAAAATCGGTGATGTCATTGCTGGCTATCGGCTCGACGAGCTGATCGGCGAAGGAGGCATGGGTGTCGTCTGGGCAGCGACCCAGCTTTCGCTGGATCGCACCGTCGCATTGAAGGTCGTTCGCTCGGAGCTCGCCGCTGACGCTGAGTTTCGTGATCGATTCGTTACCGAGAGCCGGATTGCTGCCTCGTTGGAGGATCCCAACGTTGTGTCCGTCTATGACGCTGGGGAAGAAGGCGAGGTTCTGTTCCTTGCGATGGCATTTGTTGCCGGCACGGACCTGCGCTCTCTGCTGCGTGAACGCGGCAGGCTAGATCCCCAAAGTGCTGTAGCTGTCATTTCGCAGGTAGCGTCGGGCCTGAAGGCGGTACACAATGCCGGGCTTGTGCACCGGGACGTAAAGCCTGCGAACGTGCTGATTCGTGCTCGTGATGGCGAAGCGTTGCTTACTGATTTCGGGCTCGCGCGGGCCGTCAACGCCTCGAAGGTCACTCGGACGGGGATGCTTATCGGGACGCTCGATTACATGGCTCCTGAGCAGATCGAAGGAAAGCGCATCGATGGTAGGTCTGATGTCTACTCGCTCGGCGCGGTCCTTTACGAAGCGCTCACCGGTAACCCTCCATTCACGCGCGAGACGATCGCGGCACAGATGCACGCGCACCTCAACGATCCGCCGCCGCGACCTTCCCAGCACGACCCATCACTTAAGCGATTCGATTCTGTGGTTGCTAGCGCGCTCAGCAAGGACCCCGCTAAACGGCCGGATGGTCCGGCTGCCTTTGCGCAAGCGACCCGCACCGCCTTGGGAGAGGACGCCCCAGCAACCGAGGCATTTCGCACTGCCGTCACTGAAGTCTCGGCAACTTCAGCTCAAACCCGGGTGCACCGACGGCGCCCCGGGGCCGCCCATCGGGATCTTCGTACAGATGAGGATGCCCGCACGCGAACTACCGGGGCGGCTCGTAGTTCCAAGCCTCTCGTTTGGTTGATCGGAGGTTTGGTCTCTATCGCCGGCTTGGCCCTTGCGGGCCTGATAGCCGTGACTCTGCTCACGGGTTCGTCAACCGGAAGTGGCGCCACCAAGTCTGAGGCAGCCGTTGCGACCGTGGCTCAAAACCCCGCCTACTGTCCGTCGGCGTCTTCCGACAAGGCTGAGGTGATCAGGCTTCCGGATACTAATGGGTGTGATCTTATGACTAAGCTCGCATTGAAGTCTGTCGCCAAGGGTTTTGTTAGAGAGTCCGGATTCGCGTGTAAATGGGGAGGCGCCGCCGCGCCGCCGGAGCTGATCGACGGTAAGACCTATTATCCTGGTTCTTGCTCGCCCTTGGACAATCCCGATGATCTCATCTGGTTCGGCGGGCGATCCCTAGCTCCACCGCGCGTTTATGTCGGCTCTTCCTACAAGCCCACCCTCAGGTGGTGCCCGACCAACAGAACGTGCCTTACGAAGATCAAGTGGACTACTTATACGAGCACCAAGGCGGTTGGCGTAGGCCGTGGCAGTGACTGCGGTGGAGGGGGGATCGGCGGCTGCCGCAGCTATCCCAAGCTGACGGTCGTCCTGACCTCGCCGGCCTCAATGTGTGGCCGCACCCAGTTTTCCAAGCTACGGATGTTCGGCCGGACGTTCACTCCGGGCGTCCCACCAATATGTAGCGTGTACTATGCACCGTAGGGATGTCTTTGGCGAGGTTATCGGGCATTAGCCCGGATTGTGCAGGAGTCGTGGTGGTGGGTGTAGTCGCGGGTTCGGGGCCCGGTTGGGGCGGTCTTGGTGGGCGGCGGCGTGGTGCGGGGTCGTCGGGGCCTGTCGGTCGATCTGCGGCTGTGGTGGTGTGATCGGACGGGTGTTCGGGCAGGCTTCGCGGGGCGTCGGGCGCCGGCTGCGTGGTCGTCGTCGCGTGGTGCGGCGGGCTGCGGTCAGCCGGGTGCGGGTAGTCCCCGTAGCCGCGTGAAGGCGGCGGCGAGCTCCGTGGCCCAGGGCGCGAGCCACCTATAGCAGGGAGTTCGCACTCATCCCCACACCAAATGCTCCTGCGCTGCGCCCCGGAGCATCAGCCGTGAAATTCAGCGTCCCGGGCCGTCCGAACGCTGGCCGCTTAGCGCAGGAACTTCTTCCACCGGCGCCAGTCGCGGGCTTCCTTTTCCTGCCGGGAGTCACTCAGCAACTGGCCAACGCCGTCCATGTTGATCGGCATGTCCTGCGGGTTGTATTTGGAGATGTACTCCGCGAAATCCTGATGGTATTTCGCGGCGAGCCAGGAACCTTTCCCTCGACCGGGGCCATCTTCCCTTAGGGCTGCCAGCTCCAGATGCTCGCGAGCGAGTCTGCGCTGGTCATTGGCGATCCGATCAAGAGCGGTCCGGACTCTGGGGAGAGCCGTAGACGAACTCATTCGTGAGCATCTAAACCACTCGGCAGGGTTGGTTACGCGCCGCTGGCCTCGAGACTTGGCGCCAGCGGATTCTCAAGTTGCGCGAACAGACGTCTAACCCGGATCTTGCAGTAGTTGCTGGTGGTCGGTGTTTGTGTTCGTGGTGGGCCAGTTAGGGGCTGTTGTGCTGCGCGCCGGCTGCCGCCGCTTCTGAAGCACGAGGGCTCCTAGCGGACAAGCCGGAACGCAAATGCGAGCGGGCCCTTTCTGCAGCGGTAACGAAGCGCGGAAGGTGCTGTCGATCGAGGCCGATCCACAGCTGGCGGCCGTGAGGGCCGTCGGGTTGCTCTTCCTCGCCTTGGTTGCTTGGCAGCGCCCGACATCAAGGCCGCAGCGTTCGGTCCTCTGACGCCGCCGCCTGTTGCCGTTCAGGTTGATCTGCCGTGCTACCCGGCCGCATTTAGGGGGAGCGGTTTCACCCTTCAGATCCCCCGAGGACCCCTTTGCGGTGAGCGACCTTACGTGGGACAGGCGGATCAACCGTCGTCCTAGAAACGAAAGGCAACTCAATGTTCACCATATCCAGCAAAATGAAAGTCGGAGCACTTACGGCTCTGGCTTTCCTGATAGCAGGCATCTTCATGGCGCTTGGCTATTCTGCAGCGTTTGCTTCGGGCTCCGGCTCGCAGCAGTACCCCGACCGGCTGATTGTGGCCTTCGACCGTGGGGTCTCTGACGCCCGCGAGGCGAAGATCATTGATGCGGCCGGCGTTACGCCACTCCAGGATCTCCCGCTGATCAACGCGGTTGTTGTTGATGTGGGAGCTTCGTCGGAGCGTGTTGCGGCCCTTCGGGAGCTTAAGCTCATCGATCAGGTTCAGTATGTCGAACCTGACTATAAAGTCACGGCTTTAGCTACGCCGACCGATCCGATGTTCTCGCAGCTTTGGGGAATGAGCAAGATTGGGGCGCCGACGGCATGGGATAAGTACGCGGGTGGTTCGGTAACCGTTGCGGTGACCGACACCGGTATCGATCCCTCGCATCCTGACCTGGATGGCAACCTGTGGGTCAATCCGCGTGAGGTCGCCGGTAACAACATCGATGATGACAAGAACGGTGTTGTCGATGACGTCAACGGCGTTAACTTCTACGATGGCGACAGCAGCGGCAATCCGTCTGACGATGAGGGTCACGGAACTCATGTGGCAGGCACAATTGCCGCTGAGTCCGGCAACGGAATTGGTGTTGTCGGCGTAAACCCGCAGGCTAAAATCCTTTCCGCGAAGTTCCTTGGTAGGAACGGCGGATATACCAGCGACGCCATTAGGGCGATCGATTACGCGCGCTCGATGGGCGCCAAAGTGATGAACGCCAGCTGGGGCGGAGGCGATTATTCCAAGGCCCTAGAGGAGGCGATCGCGAGGTCAGGGATGCTGTTCGTCGCTGCTGCTGGCAACAGCGGATCAGATAATGATGACGACCCGGCCTACCCGGCCTCCTACGAGCTGGATAACGTAGTTTCGGTTGCCGCTAGCGACCAGAGTGACTCGCTGGCTAGGTTCTCTAACTACGGTTCCTGCTCGGTTGATCTGGCCGCGCCTGGGACGGATATCGTCAGCACTGTTCCGGGTGACGACTACGCGTCTTATGACGGCACCTCGATGGCATCGCCTCATGTGGCGGGCGTCGCGGCACTGCTGGCGGCCCGTGATTCGAAGTTGACTCCTCTGGAGATCAAGGCTCGGCTTATGGACTCGGTCGATAAGCCCTCCGCTCTGGCGGGCACGTCGGTGACCGGTGGGCGCCTGAACGCTAGGAAGGCACTTGACTCGACGGCCTCAAAGCCGCCGGTCGGCTGCTCTGCGCCGTACGTGAAACCGGTGCTGTCGATCACCGGCGCGACGTTGCGTAACGTCAAGCGCACCGGGAAGGTCACCTTCACGGTTCGCTGCAACGTCGAACCGTGTCAGGCAAAGCTCGGCGTAACCATCCGCTCCAGCAAGGGGGCCAAGGTTGCCCGGGCTAGCAAGTCGCAGGCCGGCGGCACTAAAAAGGTCGTCGTGTCGGTCAAGCTCACCGCCAATCAGCGCAAGAGCCTGACCAAAGCACTGCGTAACCGCGGGAAAGTCAATGCGACGATCACCGGCTACGCAGTCGACGGGGACGGTCACCAGGGCGGCACCGTCACGAAGAAGATCCGGATCATCGGCTAACGCCGACGACCCCCAGATCACGAGCACAAACGGGCCCCGGGAGCTGATTGGCTCCCGGGGCCTGGCTCGTTCGTCGAGGCTTGCCACTGCAGCGCCCCTGATCTGCTCGCGCATATTCGGGATCAGCTGGGCTGGCGCCTTCACCATTTGCAGCACCCCATCGTGGGAAGTAGTTAGGATGGGAGCGACGCTGTGGCAGAGGCTTGGGATGAAGCTTCGTACCGTGTCTAGAATCGGTCACAACATTCGACTTGGGTGACGGGAACGGAGGGATCGCGGAAGTGGAGCGACAGATTCAACCGCACGTTCCCAAGCCGGGCACGCCCCGTGAGCTTCAGTCGGTGATTTTCGCAGAGAGGGAGCTTGAGCCGTTCATCTACTTTCGCGATGGTGAGCAAGCCTTGGTCTTGATGCCGTTGAGCGGTAGCAACGAACATACGGTGGGGCGTCACGAGGGAAGTGACATCCCACTTAGCTTTGACAGGACTGTCTCGGGAGCGCACGCCCAGATACTCAAGGTTGGTGGTGAGTGGGTCGTCGAGGACGATGGACTCTCGACGAATGGGACCTTTGTGAACGGGGTGCGCCTTCGTGAACGGAAGAGACTCCGTGACAGCGACACTGTGCGCTTCGGCGAGACGACGCTTGTATTCCGCTCGCCAGGGGAGAGCAGCTTCGCTTCCACTGGAATTCCCGCTGATACTCCTCAGGTGGACGTTACTCCCGCGCAGCTGAAAGTGCTCCTGGAGCTATGTCGGCCCGCCTTTGAGGCACACGGATCGCAACCAGCATCGAATCAGGAGATTGCCGACACGTTATTTCTCGGCCTCGAAACCGTGAAGACGCACATGCGCGCGCTCTACTCGGCATTCCTGCTTGACGACGTATTACCCAGGGAGAAGAGGTCCATGCTCGTCACGCGTGCTGAGCAGTTTGGAGTGGTTACAGCCGGGGATTACAACTAAACCGGCAAAAGGGCTCAGGAGCTGTTCAATCGCTTCCTCCGCCGCGCCTCAGCGCCTCCGCAAGCTCCGAGGCCAGTTCGGCGCAGCTCTCCTGCCTTTCCCCGGGGTCCACGCTTAGCGCTCGAGCGAGGATCTGCGCTGCCGGCGCGAGGGTCTCACCCACTGTGGGCACTGCTCCACGGACCTTGGCCGCCAGCGTTTCAGATACTGAGTCGGCGGAATAGGGCGGATGGCCAGAGCCCGCAGCGACGATCGTGCCGGCCAGTCCGTATACGTCCGTGGCTGGCGAGATATACCCGTGTCCGTCTAGCTGCTCCGGTGCCGCGTAGGCAAGAGTTCCAACCGTGCCCCCGGTGCCGCTTATCGTCGCTTCTCCGCTCATCCGGGCGATTCCAAAGTCGGCGATCAGGAACCCGTCGGCAGATCGAAACACGTTTGACGGCTTCACATCCCTGTGTATTAGCCCTGCATCGTGGGCTGCGTCAAGGGCCGAGCCGATGTCCTCGGCAAGCAACTGAAGCTGGCTTGCCGTCAGCAACCTGTGCTCGCTGATTGCCATCTGGAGGTCGCCATCCTGAATGTAGGGCGAGCAAATGTACAAGATCCCGTCCACTTCGCCACCTTCGATCACCGGTACCGCCTTTGGGTGTCCAAAACGCTTTGCCGCTTGGATCTCCCTCTCGAACTGCGCCCGGGTCGCGGAATCCTCAGCCAGCAGTGGTTTGATCACCTTCAGCGCCACGATCTCGCCAGTGTCAAGTTTCGTCGCACGGTAGACGTTGCCCGACGCCCCCCGCCCGATAGTCGCCTCGATCCGGTAGCCAGGAACGATCGCTTCCGACGCCGCTGCCCCAGAGATGACCGTGCCCTTTAGAACTGCCTCGATGGCGCTTGGGTCGGCACCGGCGAAGTGGCGGCGCATCTCGCCCAGCTCAGTACGGGTACGCCGGTAGGAGATCAGCATTGCCATCGGAATAGCTACGAAGAGCCCCAGCAGCGTTGCGACGGCGGGCATGATCATGCCGGCATTGAAGGCGAGCTGGAGCGCGATCAGAAGGGCGACCAGCTGCAGGCCGATGATCATCGCCCACCGTGTTGGCTGCACTTTCAAGGCGCTGACCGGACCCAACACTCCGCAGAAGGCGATGAGGAGAATCGCCAGCCACCGCGGCGCGTCTCGAAGGGGGAAGCCCGCGAGCATTGTTGCCATCGCATTGCCGGTGAGCTCGGCGCTGCTTACCGTCCCGTCCCCGCCCGGGGCAGGGCTGTCGTAGATCATCTCCCCGGGGTACCCGCCGCTGAAATCGACTACTACGACCTTGCCTGCAACGAGACTCCGAAGGGTGCTTGAGGGTAAACCGTCAATGATCTTTGCGAGCGAGATCTTGGCGATGCTCCCACCGGCTCCCGCGAAATCGATCCACGCCCAGCGGTAGAATGGGTCAAGTTCAGGTTCGGGTCGGAAGGCGGCCTCTGGAACCGTTACGCCCGCCGCTCTGGCCGCGGCGATCGCGATGCCTGGTTCAGCTCCGACCTGAAACACAACCTGTCGAGCCTTGTCGAACGCGTTTACACACAGACTCCCCGTTCTGACACCCACTCTGCGGAAGGCTCGGCTCTCAGAGTCCTGAGTATCGGGAACGGGGCAGGCGACCCCAATCACCACTCTCCTTCCTCCGGTCGCCAGATTCTCGAGAAACTGGTTGTCGGTCGAGGAGCCTTTGGGGTCGACAGCCGAAAAGGCCATGCTCACGACCACTGCGCGGGCACCTGAATCCGCGATTCGCCTGACGGCATCCCCAAGGGCAGCCCGCAACGGTTCCTTGCGCTGCTCTTCGCCGCTCGTCGCCCCCCAGATCCTCTTTGCGGCTTTCTTGTCGATGACGAAAGCGACAACATCTGGAGGTTGAGGTCTCGACCCTCGGATCTCAAACCGCGCTTCGATTGTGTCAAGTTCAGTCTGCCGCGAGAGGGGTGAGATGAACGCCGCAATGCCTACCGCCGGCGCTACGAGGCACAACAGCACAGTCCTCGTTCGTCGAAGCACTTACCCTCCCGGATAGTCGCCAAACTCGAGCAATAAGTCACGCGATTCCCTAACCTGCGGCGAATCGCGACTAGTCTTCGCGTTGCTAGCCGTTGAATTTATTTCCTCGGCCTCGCCGACCGAGGACGGATCACCAGTATGGCCCGTTGCCGATGCAGGGGCCCGGGACAGGTCCTGACCTAGGCCCCCCCGGGCCTTGCGCGGTGCCAACACTTTTCGACTTCGCCTTGTTGCACGGAGAGGGCTTGGGCTTCTTGGGCTTCTTGACGGGCTTGTGGGAGGGCTTGTGGGAGGGCTTGTGCTTCGCTTCGGCGTTATCGGGATTGACGAGTGTGCCCCCCCCCGGAAAGTGCGAGTAACCCCAGCAGGGCACAGGCCGCAGCGAGGGGTATGTATCTCTTGCGTGGGACGAGCGCGCTTTCAACGTTGTTCAACTGTGGCGCTAGTCGTTCCACTCCAGCCTCCACTTGCCATCCTGAAGTTTCCATTTAAACTCTTTTTCTTTACTGACAGAATTGACGTACTCCGGCACATTCTAGCAGGCTCGGTGCCACCGTCAATCTTGACGTCCGGTACGCGAGATGAGGAGCGAGGGCGAGTCTGGCGCTTTGCCGCTACCACAGCCGACCAATGCCAGCAGCGAAACGAGAGCCACCAGCCATATGCGCGCTCGCGGGGCCACGCCCAGCATCCTCGGCTATTTCTTTACGTGAACCCGTTCTGAGCGGGTGAAGACATGGCTCGCGGCAACCAGGTGACGCGCATCCGCAACTACGTCAGCCAAGGCTGGCGCTGCAGGGTGGTTCGCAATCAGCGCATTCATCACAGAAGGCGGTTATCGTCAGGATAAGAATCAACCAGCCAAGGAGGACATCATGCCCAAGATTAGGTCATTCGTAGCAGTTGCCGCGATTAGTGCTTCGATGCTCGTTGTTCTCTTTGGGCCGGAGTCGACGCAAGCTTCAAGCACAGCCGTTACAGCGGCGCAAGCTTCAAGCACAGCCGTTACAGCGGCAGCCAGACGCTACTGCCGACCATGGATATATTACAATAGTGTGGAGGTTTCGGTCTTAGGCGTATCCTGCGCCACAGGCCTAAAGGTTGCCCGCGCGGTCTTCCCGAAGAAGCGGTCGTCGTATAAAAACTGGCGTTGCAGTTATGGCGCCGCCGGCCACTGCCGGCGGACGTCAGGCGGAGCCTCAATCGTAATGCATGTCCGCAAGGGAGGGGCCTGACTAGATCGCGGTCCTGACCGACTGGCCCAGACGGCGAAGGAATTAGCAAGACAAAGCAACTACGCATCATGGAGCAAAGGAGCTGTAAATGTCGTACGCCAATATCCGTGACACCACCCACCGGAGCCTTGTCAAGTCGGATGAGACACTCGTCGTTCGAATTTAGTGAGCAATCTCCTCGTTGTTGGGCTTGTTGATCCAGGAGGCGGTGTCCGCCCGCCCGGTGTCAGGTTGGTGCGGGGAGCGCTTTGAGCTTGGCGAAGGCGGCGGCGGGTTCGCCGGCCCAGGGCCAGGACGCCTGTAGACGCAGGGTCGCGGTGCGGGCGTGGAAGGCGAGGCGGGCGGCGACGTGCAGCAGCCGGTAGCGCAGGCGCCGAATCCTGTGGGCATAATGACTTGACGCGTACGGGGCGAGGTAGAAGTTATGAATAAAATCGGTGATGTCATTGCTGGCTATCGGCTCGATGAGCTGGTCGGTGAGGGCGGCATGGGTGTCGTCTGGGCAGCGACCCAGATTTCGCTGGATCGCACCGTCGCATTGAAGGTCGTTCGCTCGGAGCTCGCGGCTGACGCTGAGTTTCGTGATCGATTCGTTACCGAGAGCCGGATTGCTGCTTCTTTGGAGGATCCCAACGTTGTGTCCGTCTATGACGCTGGGGAAGAAGGCGAGGTTCTGTTCCTTGCGATGGCATTTGTTGCTGGCACGGACCTGCGCTCTCTGCTGCGTGAACGCGGCAGCCTAGATCCCCAAAGTGCTGTAGCTGTCATTTCGCAGGTGGCGTCGGGGCTGAAAGCGGTACACGACGCTGGGCTTGTGCACCGTGACGTGAAGCCTGCGAACGTGCTGATTCGTGCTCGTGATGGCGAAGCGTTGCTTACTGATTTCGGGCTCGCGCGGGCCGTCAACGCATCGAAGGTCACGCGGACGGGGATGCTGATCGGGACGCTCGATTACATGGCTCCTGAGCAGATCGAAGGAAAGCGGGTGGACGGTAGGTCCGATGTTTACTCGCTCGGCGCGGTCCTTTACGAAGCGCTCACCGGTAAACCTCCGTTCACGCGCGAGACGATCGCGGCGCAGATGCACGCCCATCTCAACGATCCGCCGCCGCGACCTTCCGAGCACGACCCGTCACTTGAGCGATTCGATTCCGTGATTGCTAGCTCGCTCAGCAAGGACCCCGCTAAGCGACCGAATGATCCAGCTGCACTTGCGCAAGCGACCCGCGCCGCCTTGGGAGAGGACGCCCCAGCAACCGAGGCATTTCGCGCTGCCGTCACTGAAGTCTCGGCGGTTTCAGCGCAAACCCGGGTGCACCGACGGCGCCCCGGGGCCGCTAGTCGGGACCTTCATACAGACGACGATGCCCGCACGAGAACTACCGGGGCGGCTCGTAATTCCAAGCCTCTCGCTTGGTTGATCGGAGGTTTGGTCGCTATCGCCGGCTTGGCCCTTGCGGGCCTGATAGCCGTGACTCTGCTCACGGGTTCGTCAACCGGAGGTGGCGCCACCACATCTGATGCAGCCGTTGCCACTACGTCTGAGGCAGCCGTCGCGCCCCCTGAGCCAACCACTAAGACGACTTTAGCGAGCGATTTCGCGGGCGAATGGATTGGCGAAGCCACCCAGTATGCGCCCAGCGGAACAACTCAGCGGGTCACATTACGCACGTATATCAGCGCATCGGGGGAGAGCGGCTCCCACTCGGAGGTCATTACGGGCCCGCGCGGGACGGACAACTGTCAAGGGACACTCTCCAGCACCTCATACGGCGTCTACAAGTACCGAGAGCAAGCCGACCCCGGCTGCATCACCACAACCCAAATCAGGCTGCGCCTCCGCAGCGAAGACACCCTAGACTTTGGGGAGAAGTACACGACCAGAGGCGGTCAACACGGTCGGCTCGTCGGGAGCCTACGACGAAAATGACGAAGCGGAACCCTCGAGCGGCGGCGCAGCTGAAATCGAGCATGAATGTGGTCTAGCGAATCCCCAAGACCTTGGTGCGTGCGGAGCCGGGCACGGCGTGCTTACTCGGGATAATGGGCAAGGTGCAGTCATGAATAAAATCGGTGATGTCATTGCTGGCTATCGGCTCGATGAGCTGATCGGCGAGGGCGGTATGGGTGTCGTCTGGGCAGCGACCCAGATTTCGCTGGATCGCACCGTCGCATTGAAGGTCGTTCGCTCGGAGCTCGCGGCTGACGCTGAGTTTCGTGATCGGTTTGTTGCGGAGAGCCGGATTGCTGCCTCTTTGGAGGATCCCAACGTTGTGTCTATCTATGACGCTGGGGAAGAAGGCGAGATTCTGTACCTCGCGATGTCCTTCATTGAAGGTACGGACCTGCGCGCTCTGCTGCGTGAGCGCGGCAGCCTAGATCCCCAAAGTGCTGTGGCTGTCATTTCGCAGGTCGCCCTAGGCCTGAAAGCCGTTCACGACGCTGGGCTTGTGCACCGTGACGTTAAGCCGGCGAACGTGCTGATTCGTGCTCGTGATGGCGAAGCGTTGCTTACTGATTTCGGGCTCGCTCGGGCCGTCAACGCATCGAAGGTCACGCGGACGGGGATGCTTATCGGGACGCTTGATTACATGGCTCCTGAGCAGATAGAAGGCAAACGGGTGGACGGTAGGTCCGATGTCTACTCGCTCGGCGCGGTCCTTTACGAAGCGCTCACCGGTAAACCTCCGTTCACGCGCGAGACGATCGCTGCACAGATGCACGCGCACCTCAACGATCCGCCGCCGCGACCTTCCCAGCACGACCCATCACTAACGCGATTCGATTCCGTGATTGCTAGCGCACTCAGCAAGGACCCCGCTAAACGACCGAATGATCCAGCTGCCTTTGCGCAAGCGACCCGCGCCGCATTGGGAGAGGACGCCCCAGCAACAGAGGCATTTCGCACTGCCGTCACTGAAGTCTCGGCAACTTCAGCTCAAACCCGGGTGCACCGACGGCGCCCCGGACCTGCCCATCGGGATCTTCGTACAGATGAGGATGCCCGCACGAGAACTACCGGGGCGGCTCGTAATTCCAAGCCTCTCGCTTGGTTGATCGGAGGTTTGGTCGCTATCGTCGGCTTGGCCTTGGCGGGCCTGATAGCGGTGACTCTGCTCACCGGTTCGTCAACCGGAGGTGGCGCTACCAAGTCTGATGCAGCCGTTGCGCCCCCCAAGCCAACCACCCAGACGACAGCAGCGCCAGCGCGCAGCAGCGGAGACTGCGGAGCATTCTCGGTGTCCAGCGGTAGTTCGACCTTCACGGTCACAGATGTGACCGCGACCAACGTGGCTTGCGCAGAGGCTCGCGCGATGATCGCCGCCGGGCCGTCCGGCCGAGCAGCGGCGAACTGGAACTGCCCGCTCACAGGCGACAAGACCTACACGTCCTGCACGCGAGGGTCCCAGGCTGTCTCGTGGAACATTCCGGGCGGGGGTTCGTCCGCACCGGCTCCCGTCTCGGGCGACTGCAGTTCCTTCTCGACGATGGGCGCTGATGGCAGGTTCACCGCTTCGAATATCCGGGCCGGCGGAATCGACTGTGCCGGGGCGAGGGCGATGATCGCCAGCGGCACATCCGGCCGAGCGAATGCAGGCTGGGAATGCCCTCTGACCGGCGACCGTGGCCATACCGCGTGCACGCGCAGCGGCCAGTCGGTGCTATGGGACATCATTCCCGGATGAAGCGCGTCTCAGCGAGCGGCAAGACTGAGCACCGCGTCCGCGTGACGCCGGATCGCTGATTGACTAAGCGGACCCGCCAAAAGTTCGACGACGAAGGCGGTTGAGTCGGGAAACGTCGCGTTCTGCCAACTGGTTATGCTACCGGGCTTATCACCGTAGTGCACGAAGGGAAGGCCGACGCGTCGCGCGTATTCGCGCTCGATTACAGGGTCGCCCCCCGAGTCATCGACGAGCCCCGCCTGCTGGTGGTACCAGATGCTGATTGCCGGCTGCATGCGCAGAACAAAGCGATTGATTGCCTGACTCTCCGGCTCAGATAGCGGGTGCGGACCAGGCGGAAAATCGCCAGTCTGCGTTGACCAGTCCTGGGGTGAGTTTCGATTGAGATCGACTTCGTTGGCGTTGAGGCGGGTCCCTGCGGCGCAGCCGTCGGGATTGAACGAGTCCACGAGCCAGAGCGCCACGCCGGCCGGTGGGGTGGCCTGGCGTAGATGTCGGGTGACGGCAACCCCGGCTCGCTCATCTCCGTGGATGCATCCGACGACGAGGATTCGTCGCTTGGCATTCGCATCCCCGTTGCGCCTGGCGAAGATCGGCCGACCGCGCACAGAGCGCCCGATCATCTCGCGGTGTGCCGGGACGTTGGCGCTGCCGGAGATGCCGATCTGGTCGGGAGGCGCCGAAACAGTCACAGTCGTTGTCTCGGTCGGCGCGGCGGACCGAGCGGCAACCGAGGTCGGCGTGTCCCTCTGGGATCCGCACCCGGCGAGCGTGCTTGCCAGCAGAGCCAATCCGATGAGTCGCAGACAAGGACGCCAACTTCGCTCATCGTCGGACCACACGAACCAAAGATAGCGGCCGCCGCTAGTTCTCGAACCGCCGGCACGGCTGGGGACGGTGGCGGATCGGCTGTCTCGCAGCTCCCCGTCTGGAAGATCTGCTGGCGCGGCCGTGGTGTGAGCGGCCGGCAGCGACCCCGGGTGGGCGGATGATCCCCACCGTGAACGTCACACCGTCACACCCAGACCAACCTCAACGTAGGTTCGGGCGTTCCAGCATTTCCCTTGCGCGCTATGCGTTCCGAGTAGCCTAGAAGCATGGTGCTCGGACGTCGTATTTGGCAGATCGGAACGGGCGATAACGCTCGACCCTACGACCGGTACTTTGTCACCCACGACGTAGCGTTGCTTGGATCAGGATCGCCAGGGAAATGGAGCGCAGACAACCCGGCGTACTCGGATGAACGTCACATCCGCGCGTTTGCGAGTAAGCCGAAGGCTGGCGATTTCATCGTGGCTAGACGCGGCAGGAAGTGCGCAGTAGCCCTCGGCGTACTAGACGGCGAGTACGACTGGTCCGAAGCCTTCGATGACTGCGAGGGATGGGATCTACAGCACTACTGGCGCGTCCACTGGATCTGGGTGGATGAGAAGCAGTTCGAGAGGATCGTCTTTCCTTGGGTCCGGTTCAGCGCAAGTCACGATGACGAGGTTGCTGTCTGGGCAACTGCGCTGCTTCAAGACAAGCGCATCGATCCGCCATGGGATGCTGAGTTGAAGCAGCTCCCAGAGGCCGAAAAGAAGCTTGATACGTCCCGGCTTGAACCGCCGTTGCAAACCATCATCGAGCGTGCGCAGGCATGGGACGATCACACCTGGAGCGGGGATTTCGGTGATATAAATCCGACTGAGGACGAGTTGCTCACGCACATCACCGTTCCGCTCCTCGAAGCGCTCGGATGGGAGCCGAAGCAGATCGCGGTGAAGTGGAGGAACTGCGACCTCGCGCTGTTTACTGAGAACCTGAGGGAACCATCCAACTGCCGACTGGTCGTTGAGGGGAAGCGCATCGGCGACGGCCTGCATTGGGCGGCCGACCAAGCAAACGACTACGTCCGGAAGCTAGGGCTGCAATCCGCGGACATCCTAGTCACCAATGGCCTGCACTACAGGCTCTACCAGCATCCCCAATACTCCGATGCTGGCGCGCTGTGGGCGAATCTTGTGCGCCCCAAGGCAGGGGCGGAGCTGTTGTTCGACGCGCTCCGAAACTCCTGACCGTCACTCCGGATCAGATGCGATGATCCAACTCACAAGATTGCTACTGCGCGTCGTGGAGGCACATCTCCTCGTAGTCCCAGTTTGCCAGCCGGATCGATCGTTCCAAGAGCTGGCCGAGTTGCTGTTCCTCATTGGCGAGCCACAGGCGCATCAATAAGAGCGGGTCGTCGTCGGACTGCGGGTTAGCGACCCGCTCGATCAGGGCATCTCGGACGTCGAACGTCAGTCCGATGAGCGCCGCGTCCACTCCGTAGTCAGTGCGCTCGAGTCCGAACGGCTCGAAGGAGGCTGTCCACCAGTCGCTCGTGAGGTTGAGGCCGGTGCCTGGTTCGAGGCCCACCGGAACCTCCACGTCGGCGAGGAGTTCATCGAGAAGGGTACGAGGCACTGCCATGAGCGATTCTGGGTCCACGAGCTGAGTCTCCCACCTGGAGCCGACGAGATCACTATCGGCTCGTACCGCGCGGTCGGTGCTACTGCCCGCGACGACATCAACCGCTGGCTCAGGACATCGAAGCGGATCGTGGAGGAGCTGCCTCCGTAAGGCAAGTGATAGTCCCAATAGCCGTTGGCATTTTGGGCATCCGTGCAATATGTCGCTTCCCTGCGCAGTTGCGAGCCATGTTCACACTCTGAAGCTGATCAGCTTTCCTACTCTGCTGCCATTGCGTATGTAGAAGCGCACAAAATATGTGCCACGCCCGTGATTCGGGAACGCTCGCGCCCAAACGAGTGACGTACCGTAAAACGTATCCTTCCTCTTAATTGGCTGCTGCACGCACTTGTTAGCACCACGCGGCGGATCCACACAAATACTGACATGGCTGAAGTAACGCCCGAACGTGCTGATCCGAAGGAGCCGCACTCCATTCACACGGTTCGCTCCAACGCAAATATCGCCAGTCGAAGAGCAGTAAGTCTCAGCCGCGCCAGCCACCCCAGGCGCGGAAACAAGGGTTGCTGCGGCGAGGACTAATGTCAGGATCAACCTTCGCATCAACCCACCATAACGGGTAACCGGCTGGAAGCTGCCAGGCCGCTCAGGCTCAACCGCAGTTCGAAGCGCGTCACGGCTCGCAAGGCCGAGCAGCACGCCGGTCGGTCAGCTCGATCACTGCCGAAACGCTCAGAAACTAAGGGAAGGGCTGCTAGGTGGTGCTGTCATCACCGGAAGTTGTTTCGTCCCGGCGTTCGTTGTCGCGGCGAATGCGATCCTCTAGCTCGATGATAAGCGCACCGTCCGCAATTGCGTCAAGGCGCTCCATTCCCGCATCATCCAAGATGGACGGAAGTCCCAATGATTCGGGCCAGCGGCCTTCGGCCATAATCTTCGAGTTGTAAGCGAGGGCGGCGCTAAGGCCGGGAGTGTTGGGTGAAAGAATCATTCCCTTGAGTATAGCCTACCCGGCGGCTACTTCGGATCGTCTGCGCCTCGCCGTTCTGTCCGAACGGGGCGCACCAAGGGCTGAATGTGCCTTCCGTAATCTCGTTCAGCGTTAAGTTTGGATCGTTCCAAATCGGTCATTGCACGAAGTTCCAGTTGCGCCGCCTTTACGTCTTCATTCGACGGTAAGCCCAAGCCCTCGAACTGGCACGCGGCAATAGCCCCACCAGTGCCGCTGTCCCTACGACGGGGAAACTTGGTCGCTGGACGATCATCGTCCGGGCGTTCCAGCCAAGTAATGAACGCAAGTTGTTCCTCAGTCAGGGCCATAGCGACCAGCGAACTACTTATACTCTTCAGCTTGCTTTTTGCCCAAGAAGCGAACCGTCGTCACGGCCTCGTCGTCCGGGGGCTGCTCCTTCACGAGGCCGGGGTTCGCCTCCATCCACCTGTCTAGTTCGTCTGAGGTTGCGTCCTTCGGCAAGGGGTTCGCCTCTGACCACTGCGCGTGGGTAATCTCGTTCGATGAGTCAGAGTTGGGCATAGCTACGAGGATAGCCGCGCGCTATCTCTGTTAGCTCGTGCTCGCTGAGACCATCGGTCGAGGCAAGTAGGTTCGAGAAGGCAGGGCGGGCGCAAGACCCGCCCCACGTTCTCACGGCAGGATCGTTAGCTGCTAAGGGCACCAGTCGAACCAGCCGGCGCGGCCTGTTTTTTCCCAATAGCGGATGCCGGCGTGTGTCTTCCTGACCACCACGAAGGTTAGGCAGATGGTACCGTCGGTAAAAGTGTAGGCAATGTCGCAATAGCCTGCCTGCCGTGTCCAAAGACGGCAGTACTTTTTACCGAACCGCCAACTGTAGATATCGGGGTTGGCTGCCATCGTTTTGTATGCGGCCTTATGCCCGACTTGTACTAGCTTCGCTTTGCTTAGCCTGCCGTGAGCCTCAGCTGCTGTTGCTGACGCTCCGAGTGTTAGTGCTGCTGTTAGCGCAACCGCCAAGACTGTTGCCAAGACTCTCGGGAAAGTAGTCATTAGCCGACACTACCCCGTCAGCAGCCAACCTGCCTGCCGTTCCGAATCTACTTGTGGACTGAGCCGTCCGGCATTGTTGCGTCGGTCAGGTCCGCGCCGTCTAGGTTCGCGCCGTTCAGGTGCGTGTTGGTCTGGTTCGCTGATTCTCAAGTCGAATTAGGCAAGTATGGGCATGTCCATCACCCTTAGAGCTGTCAACCACCGAATCGTGGACAGTTCGACCCCAACATAAAACAGCTCCTCTATGCCTCCTCTGAGCATCGCCGAAGGGCCTTGCCATACTGGCCTGGCCTACTACAACGAGCAGCGACCGTACTCAGTCCTCGGTCGCCGATCAGTCGTGTTCATGACGTCTCCGGGCAGGACACCTAGGTGGTGAGCGACGCGTCGTCGGGATTATTGTCGGTTCCACCGGGAACGTCGAACTCGTTCAGTTTCAGCCCGAGCTGCTTGATGAGCATCACGGCTTCCGCGTTCAGCGCCTTGATCGAGGCCAGCGATCCTTCGCGCTTGAGCGTTGCCAGCGCGCTCTTGTCGACGCCACCCGAGCCTTCGCCCTGCGGCGGGGTGACGCCCTTTGTCAAGGTGTCAGCGTTATACGTCGCATCCTCCTGTAGCTGATCGACAGCCGAAGTCAACTGTGCGTAGAACGGTTTCAATGCCCCGTCTGGATCGGCTGAGCGGACCGTTGCGCCGAGCGTCTGCATCGTGTTCGCGACCTTCCGCAGCTGCGCTACTTCATCAGACACAACCGGCACCTTCGGCGGATCAGGATAGGTCGGGTCTGGACAGCTGATGTTCGAGTAAGTGCTGCTGCAGGCATCGTAGAGCGGCTGATTTGCGATGTTGATCCGTTTGGTTTCGGCCTCTGCCGCCTTCAACGCAACGGAGTACCGGTGCAGCGACGTACGTGCGGTTTTCATCGCATCGCGATACTTGAGTTCAGCTAGCAACAGTCCCTGCCTACTAGCCATCCCGGCGCGGAAGGCCTTTGTCTCTGACTCCGATGGTCCTCCGCCAAGGACGCCGGTAATGAACAGCACTGCGACAACAAGTCCGGCAGCCAGAACAGCCCCGCCAGCGAATAGAAGCCTCCTCTGCCCGGAGACCCGCTGCATCAGCGAAAGATCCTCGCCATCGCCGTCGCTGGGCTCACCGTCTGCTTCGCCGACTGAGCCAGATGCGTCGTCGTCGCCCTTCTGCTTCGCCGACCGCTTACCGCTGCCACCCTTGCCGCCTACTTTGGCCGCGAGGCTGGCCGCTGCCAGCTTGCCCCCCGGCTTGGCCTTGATTACCGGGATTGGTTTCTCATCAGGGAAGTTGTTTGAGTCATCTCCCTGACCGGGCTCGGTATCCCGCCCAGGAACCGCCGCGTCTGGCCCGACGAGCGACTCGCCACAGTGACGGCAGAACTTGTGCGATGGACTGACCTGGCTGCCGCAACTCGGACAGAACGCCGGCGGCGAGCTTGAACCGTCACCTTCCCCTTTGGACAGCTTTCCCATATGCTGTAAACATTACAACGAAGAAGGTTGGTGATGTGATTACCTCTCGCACTTCTTCTTACTGTGCTGAATGTGGTGAGGAACTCGAGCTAGGATCGTCGTTCTGTCCTGAGTGCGGGGCTGAGGATGCGCCCGACGGCGCAGAGGCCGCAAGCACCAGCACTCAGTCAAAACCAACAAATGAGGCCGCTTCAAGCGCCGCCGACCAACCAAGCGAGGACGGCCGAACGCTGCGAAGCCGAACTGCAGAACGCCTAGCAGGCGTTCCCCGCCGTGCTTGGCTGATCGCTGGCGGTGGCGTGGTTGCGATGCTGCTGATCGCTGGCGGCGCCGTTTGGTTTATGAAGCAACAGGATGACTCACAGCGAGCAACAACCTCACTCTCGGCGATTGCACGGGCCAACGCCTTGCTGACTGTGCAACAGGCCAAGCTCCACCGAATCGCTGACATTCGCGTACTTGCAAACCGGATTGATGAGTTGCTCCCATCACTGGCCGAGGGTCGGACGGCTGCTAATGGGATTAGCGACACGGGCACCCGTGACAGGATCGTGCCCGCCGCCAACGCGATGTGGGCGGCCGCGACCGCGCTGTCGAGGACCCGGACTCTCTCCGCCAAAAGCCTCGGCGAATGGCGCAGTCATTCGAAAACACTTGTTTCAGCAGCTGCCCAGCTGCGAACCTCATGGCCAGAGCTGGTGACGCAGGCCGACGCCGAACAGATGGCGAAATTCCCGCCGACAGAAGAGCTAACGGCGGTCGTTTCACGGGGCAAC
>JBCJRT010000010.1:0-41866 GCA_039745115.1 Solirubrobacteraceae bacterium | reverse complement strand
CGACGAATAGGCCAAAGACCACCAGCCCGACCACCGCGTAGATCAGTCCACCGCCGGGGATGCTGACGAAGATCGTCACGATGCCGAAGACGATCAGTGCCAGCAGCGCAAAGAAGGCAAAGCGGTAGAGGTAGCTGAGGTCCTTACGGATCGCGTAGCCACCAACGCCGAGCGCGGCGACGAACAAGGCGGTAGCGCCGGCTGCCTGATAGAGGACCGTCGAATCGGTTACGGCCCAGTAGTTGAGCGAGTAGCCGACGGCGATCCCAAGCAACAGACCAACCGAGAACAGCAACACCAGTGCAAGCTGGCGCAGACCCTTGTTGTTGGCAACGTTGAGGCCAATGATGCAGCCGAACGCAAGGATCCACGGCACGATGACGGTGAAGCCGGTGACGCCGCGGCCGATGTAAGCGCCGAGCGCAGCAAAACCGCAGGTGACCGCGACGAGACCCATCACCTGACCGAAGATTGCCAGCGCGCGTTCGCGCGATACCGGTCGTGAGACAGCAAATCCGGGAGTAGACATGGCTTTATTGTAGATCAATCGTGAGCGGTATTGGGCCCGATCGCCGATAGGCTGGCGAAATGGCCTCAGAGAGCGGATTTGACGCGGCAACCCTTAAGCGCTTCGCCGACCTGATGGTCGGCTTCGGCGCCAACGTCCAGAAAGGCCAGATCGTCGCGATCGGCGCCGAGATCGGCAAGGAGGAGGTCGCCCGCGCACTGGCCGCCAGCGCCTACCGTCACGGCGCGCGGTTCGTTGATGTCGGCTACTTCGACCCGCACGTCAAGCACGCCCGGCTCGCCAACGCCGACCCTGAAACACTCGCCTTTGTCCCCTCTTGGTATGGCGAACGGATCCTCGCGCTCGGCGATCAGCGCTGCGCGCGAATCGGCCTGAGCGGGCCGACCGCGCCGGGCCTGTTTGACGACATCGACCCAAAGCTGGTCGGCAAAGACCAGCTGCCAGCGGTCAAGGAGTCCGGCACCGTTGTCAACGACGCGACAACCAACTGGACGATCGGTCCCTGCCCAAGCGGCGCTTGGGCCCGGCTGGTCTTTCCTGAGCTGAGCGCCGATGACGCACTGGCGAAGCTGGCCGAGCAGCTGATCCACGTCTGCCGGCTCGACCAGGACGACCCGGTCGCCGCCTGGCGCGAGCGGGCCGCGGTGCTCGTTGACGCAGCCGCGAAGATCACCGAGAGTCGCTTTGACGCGCTTCACTTCGAAGGGCCAGGGACCGACTTGACTGTTGGCTTGCTGCCAACCAGCAAGTTCCTCGCCGCGGAGTTCCAGACCGTTGACGGGATCGACCACATGCCGAACATTCCGTCGGAGGAGATCTTCTCAGTGCCCGACCCGGCGCGCACATCGGGCCTTGTGACTGCAACGAAGCCGCTGGTGCTGGGCGGGTCGATCATCAGCGGCTTGGTAGTCGAGTTCAAGGACGGCAAGGCGGTCAGGATCGATGCCGACCAGAACGCCGAGATCCTGCGCGGCTACTGCGAACGCGACGAAGGCGCCTCACGGCTCGGCGAAGTTGCCTTGGTTGACGGCGATGGGCGGATCGGCAAGCTCGGCACAACCTTCTTCGACACGCTGCTCGACGAGAACGCCGCTAGCCACATCGCGCTCGGCTCGGCCTACGGAATGTGCCTCGACGGCGACGCCGACCGCGAGAAGATCAACCTCAGCCGGATCCACGTTGACTTCATGATCGGGTCAGCTGAAGTCGTCGTCAGCGGCATCAACGGCGACGGTGGCCGCACTGAGCTGCTCGCCGCCGGCGAGTGGCAGCTCTGATTGACATCCTCCCCCAGCTGAAGCAAGGGGATTCCTAGGCTGCGCATAGTGCGCTCCCAGTGGTTGACGTTTCGTTGGGTCTGCCGGTCGCAGCTAATGCCACAACCGGTCTTACGGTCCCTCCACGTCCAGTAGCGACAAGCCCTGCCGCCAGAATGTTTTTTGCGGCGTTTATGTCCGCGTTTGTTTGATGCCCGCACTTGATGCAATGGAAGACCGCTTGGCTCTTACGGTTGTCCTTGTCTGTGTGGCCGCACTTCCCGCATTTGAGGCTGGTGTTCTTCGCTGACACTTTGACGAACTCCGCATCCGAGACCGCTGCCTTCTGCTCGAGGCGAAGCGTGAAAGCAGCCCAACCACGGGCTGCTATCTCGCGATTAAGGCCGCTTTTAGCTTTCACGTTGCTGCCGGGTTTCTCGACAGTACCTTTGGTACTTCTGAGCATGTTCTTCACGCGCAAGTCCTCAACAACGATCAGATCATTGCTTACGACAAGTTCAGTCGTGACTTTCTCCCGCCAATCTTTGAGACGATCGGCTTGACGGACCTTCAGCTTGGCAATCTGACCTCGTGTCCTGCCGCGCCTGTTACTGCCTTTCACTTGACGGGCAAACTTACGCTGAAGTCGCAACAATCGAGCCTTCTCGCGGGCTCCTGGCGTTGGGGCATCGAAGTGCGCAGCGTCGCTTGTCGTGATCGTATTGGCAATACCAAGATCAATTCCAACTGTGCGACCAGACGTGATCTGCAACAACATTGGTTGCGGCGCGGAGAATGCGACATGCCAGCGGCCGACAGCATCACAAGTAACACGTCCCATGCCGTATTTTTCTGGCAATCGACGAGAGAGCCGGAAACGGACGTGACCACACTTCGGAACGTGAACAGTTGCCCACTTCCCGTTGATGATCCTAACGGAGGTATCACGGATACAGAAGCCTTCATTTCTTCCGGCTTTACGCCAAGTCGGATGGCGATGAGTCCTCCGCCACCAATTAGAACAAGCTCGCTCAAAATCGCGTAGTGCTTGTTGCTGCACGCTCGAAGCGCCTTCTCCTAACCACGAGACTTTCCTCAGCTCAGCCAATTGGCGTTGGCGTTCCCCAGCGCCGGGAGCCTTTTGTCCAGCAACACGCCGGTCGTAAAGATTGAACTGTTCTAACGCCAGATTCCAGATGAAACGAGTGTCGTTGCAGTGGCGGGCGAAACCCTCTGTTTGGTCCCGATCTGGGTAAATGCGATAACGATGGGCCATTTAGGCATCCACCTGTTGATCCGCCGAATAAACCGTCTTATTTGAGGACTGATACCGCATCATTCTAATAGGACCATAGATTAGGAACCGGCCAGAACGGCGCTCACGCGCCGCCTCGGCTTGACCCCTCCCTGAAGGAAGGGGCTTGCGCCGACACCCGGTCAGCCCGCGCGCCGGCCCGGGTGGCGGCGCCACCACCAGACGACCGAAAGCACGCCGAGCACGAGCAGCAGCACGGCAAGGAGCGGCGTCCCGGCCGCCCCGACAACGCCGGAGACTCTCTCCCACTCCTCCCCCAGGACCCAGCCGGCGCCGATAAGCGCGGTGTTCCAGATGAGGGTTCCGACCAGCGTGAGCAGGATGTACGAAAGCCTTGACATCTTGAGCGTCCCCGCCGGGAGCGAGACCAGACTCCGCACGCCGGGGATGCAGCGGCCCACCAGCACGATGATCGGGCCGCGACGCTCAAACCAAGCGTCGGCCCGGTCGAGCTCCTCCGGCCCGACTCGCAGGAGCGAGCCGTAGCGCAGCACGAACGGCCGTCCGCCATAGCGGGCCAGCTCGTAAAGGAAGATCGAGCCCAGGACCGAGCCGAGCGTCGAGGCCAGCAGCACGCCCACGAAGCTCAGCTCGCCGCGCGCCACGAAGAAGCCGGCCAGCGGCAGGACAACCTCGGAAGGGATCGGCGGAAAGACGTTCTCCACGAACATCAGGACAACCAGGCCAAGCAGGCCGAGGTCGCGGATCACCTGGCTTACGGTGTCGGTGATGGCGGAGAGCTCGAAGACGATGGCCATCAGGCGACAATGCTACGGGGTGGGGGCTACGCTTCCCGGGCCGACGGGCTCCAGGAGAGGTGCCGGAGTGGTTGAACGGGCACGACTGGAAATCGTGTAACGGGGGTAACCCCGTTCGAGGGTTCGAATCCCTCCCTCTCCGCTGCCGCCCGGGCAGAAAGCAGCGCAGCGAGCGGCGCCAGCAGCGATACTGCCGATCATGAAGATAAATCGCTGCCGCTCGCTTGCCATCCTGCTGACCGTTGCAACCTCAGTGCTTGCCGGATCGAGCGTCGCCTCAGCGGCCGCGCCGGCCTGCAACGGCTCGCCAAAACTCTGCTCGCGCACACTCGACAAGGTTGTGCTGCCCGGCAGCCACAACGCGATGTCGAGCAGCAAGCTCGGCTGGGGCATCCCCAACCACGTGATCCCGATCTCCGAGCAGCTGAAGCGGGGCATCCGCGCACTGCTGATCGACACCCATTACGGCGTGCCCAGCAGCTACGAGCTGGGCGGGCAGAAGATCAACTTCGTCAAGACGGTCGAGGCCTCAGACCCGCTGCGCAAGCTCTACCTCTGTCATAGCAAGTGCGAGATGGGCTCGACACCACTGGCCGACGGCCTGAAGACGATTCTCAGCTTCGTTCGCAGCCACCGGCGCGAGGTCTTCGTGATCATCAACGAGGACTACACGAAGCCAGCGGACTTTGCTGCTGCCGTCGTCAAATCGGGCCTGAAAAAGTACCTCTACAGCGGTTCGCAGACGAAGTTCCCGACGCTGGCGAAGATGATCGCCAGCGGGCAGCGCGTCGTGATGATGTCGCAAGACGACACCGGGCCGACCGGCAGCGCGATTTCGAAGTGGTACTTCAATGCCTACGCGAAAGCGCTGAACGAAACTCCTTACTCGTTTCTCAGCGCCGACCTGCTGACCGCGCCGGCAAACTTGGCGGCAAGCTGCGTTGCCAACCGCGGCCCGGCCAAGGCGCCACTCTTCCTGATGAATGACTTTGTCACGCGCGCATCAGGGATCAGCTCACCCGACGACGCCGTCAGCGTCAACGCCAAGGCGGCAATCGTCGCGCGGGCCCGCGCCTGCCAGAGCGTGCGCGGCAAGCTGCCAACGATCCTCGCCGTCAACAACGTTGAAACAGGCGACGTCGTTGGCGCCGCGAAGTCGCTTAACGGCCTCCGCTGATCGCGTCAATCAGCTGACGATCTGAACATTGACCTCACCCGCGCCACGGCGATCGTGGACGGCTTTGGCGAGATTGAGACCGAGGCCGCCAGCGCCTAGCGCTCGGCCAGCCTCTGCTGGCGCCGAGCGTCGGCGGCGGCCATTATCTCGGGGTCGCCGTCCTCAAACTTTGGCAGCGGAGCGGGCCTGGCGTCCTCGTCGAGGGCGACCATCGTGAGGTAGGCGGTAGCGACGAGCCGCCGCTCGCGGGTTACCGGGTTCTCGGCCCAGGCCTCTACCTCGGCCTCGATCGAGCTCCTCCACGCTTGGTTGACCCGGGAGTTGAGGCTGAGGATCTCGCCGACGAAGACGGGGGTGCGGAAGCTCATCGAATCGATGGCAGCGGTGGCGACCCGCATCCGCGCAAAACGCAGCGCCGCCAGACCGGCGGCCTCGTCGATCAGTCGCAGCACCACGCCACCGTGAACATTGCCGGCCGCGCTGGCATCGCCCGGGCCCATCCAGAGCGTGAGTGCGGGCTCCATCTGGCTCACCGGCCGATCGCCTCCACCAGTTCGCGGTCGTGGGCGTAGCTGAGCAGCTCGATCGCCTCGGTCGGCGTTAGCCAGCGCAGATCGTCAACCTCATCGTTCTCGACGAAGTCACCGTCGAGAACCGTCATCCGCCAGTAGCGGACGGTCTTTGGACGACCGCGATTGTCGTTGTAGCTGACCGGGTCGAGCTCCTCAGCCAGCTGGCAGCTCAGGCCGGTCTCCTCTAGCACTTCGCGCAGCGCGGCGCGCTCAAAGCTTTCGTTTTTGTTCAGCTTGCCCTTCGGCAGTGACCAGTCGTCGTAGCGCCGGCGATGAACGACGGCAATCAGCCCCTCCCGTTCAACGACACCACCGGCTGCCTCAATCGTCCGTGCCACGCCACTCACTTGCGACCACGCGCAGCGATTTCGATCAGCTCGTTCGGCCGCATCAGCACAATCAGCTCCGGTCGGCCGGCACCCAGCCGCAGGCCGGCCAGGCCGCCCTTCTTCATGTCGATCCTCGCGCCGGTCAGGTCGTAGACGACCTGACTGAAGTCGGGCTCGTGACCGACGATCAAGACGCGATCGCCGTGCTGGGGGCCGCAGATCTCAAGCGCCGCGGCGCCGTCAAAGCCGCCGGCCAGCGGCTCAAACTCGGTCGGCTTGACGCCAAGCGCAGCGCAGGCCGCAAGCGCAGTCTCACGCGCACGGACCTTCGGACTTGTCAGCACCGCCGACGGCTCAAAGCCAATCGCCGCCAGCGCCAGGCCGGCAGCACGGGCCTGCTCGATTCCGCGCTCGCTCAGCTGGCGATCTTGATCGCGGCGCACGCCATGGGGCTCGGCGTCGCCGTGCCGCAGTAACCACAGTTGCTGAGCCATCGCTGCTCAGGATAAACGACTAGTGCGCTCGTAGGCAGATAGCTTTGTGCGGCGATGTCTGTGCACGAGATAGCCGATGACGACATTGTTCGCAGCCACGAGCAGGGCGCAGCGAACGAACGTGAGCCGCTCGTCGTGCTCGAACCGTTGCTTGCTTTCCTTGACGACGCCGGGATTGGCAGCGGTGAACTGCAGATCGAGCCGATCGGCGACGGCCATTCCAACGTCACATACGCAGTGCTGCGCGGTGACCGGCGCTTTATCCTGCGCCGCCCGCCGCGCGGCCCGCTGCCGCCAAGCGCCCACGACGTGCTGCGCGAAGCGCGCGTGATCGGCGCGCTCGGACCGACGGCGGCGCGCGTGCCGCAGGTGCTGGCGGTTGGCGACGACGCCGCAATCATCGGCGCGCCGTTCTTCATCATGGAACAGGTTGACGGCGAGGTAATCAGCACCGAGCTGCCGGCGATCTTCGACGCGCCGGAAGAGCGGCGGCGGATCGGCGAGCAGCTGATCGACGCGCTGGTTGAGCTGCACAGCGTCGACTGGCGGGCTGCCGGGCTTGAAGGCTTTGGCAAGCCGACCGGTTACCTGGAGCGCCAGCTGCGCCGCTTTGGCGGCCTCTGGCAGCACAACAGCACGCGCGAGCTTGAGGACGTTGACGCGGTCGGCAACTGGTTGCAGGCCAACCTGCCGGAGTCCGGCGAGGCGACGATCGTCCACGGCGACTATCGGCTTGGGAATGTGATCTTCGAAGCCCAGGCGCCGGCCAGATTGGCAGCGATCCTCGACTGGGAGATGGCGACGATCGGCGACCCGCTGGCCGATCTCGGCTACTTCGCGACGCTCTACGTCGACAGCGACGACCCACCGCTCGGGATGTTTGAGCTGAACGCGATGACGCGCGAAGAAGGATTTCCGCTGCGGGCTGAGCTGATCGCCCGCTACGAGCAAGGTTCGGGACGAGCGATGACCGATATCCGCTGGTACCAGACGCTGGCGCTGTGGAAGACCGTTGTCTTTATGGAAGGGAACTACAAGCGTGCGATCAGCGGCTCGACCGACGACCCGTTCCTGAAGCAGTTCGGCGACGGCGTGGTTGAGCTGGCAGGCCGCGCACGGGCACTGGCCGATGGCGCCTAGCGCAGCTCGCGGCCTGCTGGTCGACTGGGGCGGCGTACTGACGAGCGACGTCTTCGCCAGCTTTCAGCTGTTCTGCAAGGACGAGGGGCTTGACCCGCTGAGCGTGCGCGACCTGTTCGCCGCCGACCCAGACGGCCGCCAGGCACTGAACGAGCTGGAGACGGGCCTGATCAGCGAGCCCGAATTTGAGCAGCGGCTGACCGCCCTGCTCGGTTTGAGCGAGGAACGCGGCCGGGGACTTGTCGATCGCGTCTTCGGATCGATCGTCGCCGAGGAGGAGCTATTTGAGGCGCTGCGGATCGCCCGCTCGAAAGGAATAGTCACCGGCCTGCTGTCGAACTCCTGGGGAATCGATCGCTATCCGCATGAACAGCTTCCCGCGCTGTTCGATGCGGTGGTGATCAGTGGCCAGGAAGGCGTCCGCAAGCCGGACGAAGCGATCTACCGGATCGCGATCGAGCGGATGGGATTACCAGCAGAGGCGATCGTTTTCGTCGATGACCTGCCCGGCAACCTGAAGCCGGCGCGGGCAATCGGCATGCATACCGTTCACCACACCAGCGCCGCCGAAACGGTTGACCAGCTCGAGCAACTGTTCGCCGAGCCGCTGCGCTAAACGCCAGCGCCGGCGCCGGCGCCGGCGCCGATCCGCTCGCGCAGCTCCGCACCGCGCCCGGCGGCAACCGCGCGCGCGGCGCGCGAGTCGGTCAGCTCGACCCCCTTGGAGCGGGCAAACTCAACCAGCTCCTGACGTTCATCGGCCTGCTGCGCCGTCTTCAGGAATAGCCACGCCAACAGCCCCAGCGTCAAGACTGAGCCCTCGACCATCATCAGGCCGCCGGCGAACGCCTGATCGGGGGCAGCGCCAACGTTCCACTTCGCGTGGCCGGGGTCATAGACGCGGTAGAAGACGTCGCCAAAGAGCAGCACGTTGCCAAGCACGGCTCCGGTCAGTCGCACAGCAACGATGTAGGCGAACTGCGCTGCTGTGCCAAACCAGGTCGGCTTTGGCAGCGGCCCCAGCAGTGCCATCCAGACGTTGATCCCGAGGATCACAAAGGCGGCGTGCTGAACAACGTGGATCAGCTCATTGCGAACTGCTGCCTCATGCAGCAGCGGCAGATGCCAGATGTAAAGGTTGATCGCCCACAGCGGGAAGGCAACGAGCGGGTTGATCAACACGCGCAACCGATCAACGCCCGGCAGCTGCAGCACCGGCGCCAATAGCGGTGCCGTCAGGCCAACAACGATCAGCAGCGTCGCAATGTCACCGAGCAGCAGGTGCTCGACCATGTGAACCGAAAAAAGATCACCGCCGATACTGCCGATCGGCGAGCCAACCGCAATGACGATCAGCGCTAGGCCCGAGATCATGCAAACCTGGCGCCAGCCGGGCACGGCGCGGCGCGTGCCGCGCAGCGTCTGCACGCGGCGCGCATAGAGCAGCGCGGCGATTACCGCCGGGAACAGCAGCAGGAAGAGCAGCACGGCCCTCTAGGTTACGCGGCGCGCCCTCAGGACAAGCTCTTCAAACAGCGCGTCTCCTGCCGGCACTCCTGCCATCAGCTCGGGGTGCCACTGAACGCCGACAAACCAGCCGCCACGATCGATCTCCGCCGCCTCGGCTAGACCATCCCCGCTCCAGGCGGTCGCGACGATTCCATCGCCGAGCACGTCCAGAGCCTGATGGTGAACCGTGTTGACATTGACGCAATCGCTACCGAGGATCGCCGCCAACTTGCTTGACGGCTCAACCCGCACCGAATGCAACTCGCTCGCGTGGCGCGCGCCAGCGTCGTGGCCATCAACCATTTGGATCAATGTTCCACCACTCATTATATTGGCCAGCTGGAGGCCGCGACAGATCCCGAGGATCGGCAACCCAACCTGCCGCGCCGCCCGCCAGAGCGCAAACTCGTGAAGGTCGCGAGGCGGGTCAATCCAACGCTCGTCGTTCGTCGATCCCGGCAGGTCGATGTCCTGGCCACCGGACAAGACAAGCCCGTCAAGTGCCGCGAGCTGTGCTTCAGCCAACCCCGGTTCAGTGATCGGAAGGAGCAGCGGCACACCTCCTGCGCGCTCGACCGCCGACGTCATCCCCTTGACGGCCGTGTCACCACGGTCGGGCCCGTAACCGGTCTGAATATCTCTCGGAACGGCGGTGATGCCGATCAGCGGTCTAGTGGCGCTCAGGTTGACAGCCATGCACGCGCCAGTGTATTCATTGCATACGGCGGTCGGGCAGGCGCCGTCTGCGCGCCACCGTAAACCAAGCATGAGCTTCAGCGAGCGCCTCCACCACCCCTCAGCTACAGGCCTCGGTCTGCGCTTCTACGCAGTTCTACTATTCGCCTTTCTCTACCTCCCGCTCGCCGTCATCGCGGTCTTCTCGGTCGTCAGTAATCAGATCGCTTCGCTGCCGCTCGGCAGCCTGACATGGAAGTGGTACAACGAAGCCTTCAGCAACAGCGAAGTCTGGCTTGCAGTCCAGGGATCCGTGATCGTCGCGGTCGGCGCCGTGATCATCGCGATCACGCTCGGCGTCCCGGGTGCGCTGCTGGTTGACCGCTACTCATTCCCCGGCAAAGTCGTCTTCCAGAAGTTCGTGCTGCTGCCGCTGATCCTGCCGGGGGTGATCACCGGTGTTTCCTTCCAGACATTCTTCCAGATGATCGACTTCAAGCGGTCACTACTGACAGTGACGCTGGCTCACGGAACCGCGCTCGTCTCAACCGTGCTGACAACCGTTTATGCCCGCCTACTGCGCCTTGACCGGGCGCCCGAGCAGGCCTCGCTGGACCTTGGCGTTTCCCCGATCGGGACGTTCTTCCACGTGACGCTCCCGAGCATCCGCACAGCGATTATTGCCAGCGGGCTGCTGGCCTTCACGCTGTCATTTGACGAGATCCCCGTAACGATCTTCACTATCGGACCGCAGAACACCCTGCCGATGTACATCTGGTCGTCGTTGCGCACCGGCGCACAACTACCGGCACTGAATGCGATTGCCACGCTCGTCGTGCTTTCAGGCGCGATGCTCGTTATCGTCTTTGCCCTGCTGTCCAGGGAGGACAGCAGGTAAACAAGTAACTAAACAAGGGAGAGAGATGACAAACAAGAAGATGGTTGAAAACGACAGTCCACTAGTCACCACCCGCAGGTCGGCGCTGAAGCACGGCGCGATCGGCGTGGCAGGAGTAATGGGAGGCTCAAGCCTGCTGGCAGCCTGCGGCGGTGACTCAGACACGACAACGACGGCAAGCAGCGCCGGACCGCCGACAAACGTCTCCGGCACAGTCAACGCGCTCTGTTGGGAGGGATACACCGATGCCGCGTGGACGAAGCAGTTCACGAAGGAAACCGGCGTCAAGGTCAAGGCAACCTTCATCGGCTCGAACGATGAGCTGGTCGCCAAGCTGCGCGGCGCGCCGGATCAGTACGACCTAGTAAGCCCGTCCTCGGACACGACCAACATCCTGATCGACGCCGGGCAGGTTCGTACCGTCGATCTCAACCAGATCCCGAACGCTAAGACGACAATCAAGTTCTTCCAGACGGCTCCGGCCGGGAACGTCGACGGCAAGCTCTACGGCGTGCCGGTCGCTTGGGGTTTCATCCCGCTGATCTACGACGCCGACAAGGTCAAGCCGGCGCCGACATCTTGGGAGGACCTGTGGGATCCGAAGTTCAAGCGCAAAATCGCAGTCTGGCAGGACATTGCGCTGATCTATACGACTGCAATCCAGCTCGGCTACAAGCAGATCTACACGCTCGACGACACCCAGCTCGCGGCAATCAAAACAAAGCTGATCGCCCAGAAGCCGAACATCCGCAAGTATTGGACGACGGCGGGAGAGCTTGCAAACCTGTTCGCCAACAACGAAGTGATCGCCGGGATGTCGTTCGGCGGTGTGACGATAACGCAGCTGCAAGCTGAAGGTCGCAACGTCGAGGAGATCATCCCGACCGAGGGGGCGACCTCTTGGTTTGACTTCTGGATGATCCCGACGAAGGCACCGAACCCCGACGCAGCACTTGCCTACCTCAACTATTTCCACAAGCCACAGACGCAGAAGCAGTTCGCGGAAATCACCGGGTACGGGATCACGAACGAGAACGCATTCAAGCTGATGACGCCGGAATACACCAAGGTCTATGACCTAGGCAATCCAGACTTCATCACGTCGCTGGATTACTGGAAGGCCGTGCCACGTCGCCAGAAGTACCTCGACGTGCTCAATGCGGTGATCGCTGCATGAGTACCGCCAGTGCGAGTTCGTCCGAGGCGCCCGCAACGGGCGCCCCGGACGGGCACGGCGCCGTTGAGCTGGTCAATGTCACTAAGCGTTACGGCGACGTAACGGCGATCAAAGATCTGGACCTCCGCGTCGAAGATGGCGAATTCCTCACTCTGCTCGGCCCATCGGGATGCGGCAAGACGACGACGCTGCGGCTGATTGGCGGCTTCGAAACGCCAAACCGGGGTGAGATCCTGATTGGTGGCGACGACATGTCGGCAAGGCCCGCCTACAAGCGCCCGGTCAACACCGTCTTCCAACAGTACGCGCTCTTTCCGCATCTCAGCGTCAGCCGAAATATTGGCTACGGCCTGAAGCACGCCGGCGTCGACAAGCGCGAAACGAAACAACGGGTCAGCCAGATGATGGACCTTATGCAGATCCCGGAAGTTGGTGACCGGCGCCCGCGCGAACTGTCAGGCGGCCAACAGCAGCGTGTAGCGCTGGCACGCGCACTGGTGCTGAACCCGGAGGTGTTGCTGCTCGACGAGCCGCTTGGCTCGCTCGACTACAAGCTCCGGAAAGAGATGCAGTTCGAACTGAAGAGGATCCATCGCGAAGTCGGAGTGACCTTCATCTACGTCACCCACGACCAAGAAGAAGCGATGACTATGAGCGACCGAATCGTCGTCATGAGTAAGGGACAGATCGAGCAGGACGCCACCCCGACAGAGATCTTTGACCGCCCTCTGACCGCGTTCGTTGCCGACTTCATCGGTGACACAAACATCGTTCATGGAACGGTCACGCGAATCGACGGCGGCCACGCCAGCGTTGACCTCGGCCCGCTCGGCGAGATCGGCGGCTCAAGCGATGATGACCTCCACACCGGTGACCGCGTTCGGGTGAGCATCAGGCCGACCGACGTTCGGGTTGAGCCCGGCGAGCCCGGCGACGCGATCGTTCAGGACTCCGTGCTGGTTGGCGGCCATATCGCTATGAAGATCACGAGCCGTGACGAAACCGTCGTCGCCCATGTTGGTCGCGGCGCCTCGTTTGAGCCGGGGGCAGATGTCCGGCTACACGTTGATTCCGACCGGATTCGCATCTTTGCAACCGCCAGCGCTGACCAGTCCCCGGCAGCCGACGCGTGAGCGACGCTGCAGCACAGGTCGGGCTGCCGCCGGTAACTCCCGAGGTCGAGCACAAGGAAGGGAAGGGGCTCGGGCGCGTCTTCCTCGGAGTGCCGGTAGTCGGCTGGATGTTCCTGTTCTTCGCAATCCCCTACTTCCTGCTGTTCCTTCAAAGCTTCTGGAAGCCGACCGCTTTTAGCGTCTCCCACGACTGGAACCTCGAGAACTACAAGATGGTGTTCTTCGGCGACAGTCTAACGGGGAATATCTACCTCCCAACTTTGCTGCGCTCGCTGAAAATCGGCGCGATGGTCACCGTATTCGCAACGCTGCTGGCGTTCCCGATCGCTTACCTGCTGGCCTTCAAGATCCGTAACCACCGAGCGCGTCTGATGCTCTATGTGCTGGTGATCGTCCCGCTGTGGGCGAGCTACCTGCTGCGCGCCTACGCCTGGAAGGTAATCCTCGGACAGAACGGACTGTTCGCATCGGTACTTGATCAGGTTGGACTGCAGGACACCTTCCTCTCCAACCTTCTGTACTCGCAGGCTGCGGTTGTGATCACAATGACGCACATCTTCACGCCTTTCATGATCCTGACGATCTACGCGGTTTTAGAGCGGATGCCGACAAGCCTGATCGAGGCATCAAAAGACCTCGGCGTCGGCCGAGTCAAAACATTTATGACGCTCGTTATTCCGCTCTCATTGCCGGGGGTGATCGCCGGCGCGACGTTCACGATGGGGCTGTCAACCGGCGACTTCGTCGCGCCGCAGCTCGTCGGCGGGCCGAACGACGTGATGATCGCCAACCAAGTCTTCAGCCAGTTCGGCGCGACAAACAACTGGCCGTTAGGCTCCGCAATCGCCTTCGTCCTGCTTGGCTTCGTCGCGATCCTCGTCGCGATTTCGACGCAAGCAGAGAAGCGTGAACAACTATGAGCCTCGGAGTTACATCAATCGACAACCAGCTAGACCTGACTATCGACGCAGACGCTACCGACGGCCTCGCCGGCAGCGTCTACCGGGAACTGCGCGCAGCGATCTGCGATCTTCGGCTTGAGCCCAACCAGCGGCTTGTCCAGAACAACCTCGCCGACCAACTTGGTATTTCCCGCACGCCGGTCCGGGACGCCTTGATGCGGCTCGCCCAGGAGGGGCTTGTGCACCCCGCGCCACAGCGCGGCGGCTACCTCGTCAGCGAGTTCACGACCCGCGAAGTACTCGACATCTACGACGTCAGATTGGCTCTTGAGCCCTCCGCGGCCGCTCAGGCGGCCGGCCACCACGGCCCAGCCGAGATTGCCAAGCTGCGCGAGCTGAATGCCTCAATCGCCGCGCAGACCGCGGCCCAGGGGTCCGGCGCCTTTGAGCTCAACCGGGAGTTCCACGCTCTGGTCATCAGCCACAGTGAGAACGCCATCATCCGTCGGATGCTCAGCCAGCTCTGGTCGATGCCCAGCGCGCTGCGGATGTACAACCTGCAGATGCTCGAAGCGCATGACCCGCAGCCGATGGTCAGTGAACATGAGCGAATCATCGCGGCGTTGGAAAGCGGCGACGGAGTATCCGTCAACGAGGCGGTTGAAAGCCACATCGAGAAGGCCCGCGCCGAAGCCGTTGAGCACGTCGAAGAGCCGGGTCTGTAGCGTGCCGCGGCGGCAGAGAGAAGGCTTGACCCGCCTTGACAAGCCACTGAATTCACTGTACACAGCGAGTAACCGATGAGCGCTTCTCCACGGCAACCCGAGCTAATTGCTTACGACGCGGGGGGGACGTTGACCGACTGCTTCATCGTTGATCGCGCCGGAAACTTCGTAGTTGGCAAAGCCCAGACGACACCCGACGACGAGTCCCGTGGACTGATGGAGTCAACGATCGACGCGCTGGCGCAGTGGCAGACCGACACCGCTACCGCGTTCCCATCGATCGTCTCCGGCGTCTTCTCGGGAACGGCGATGCTGAACCGCCTGCACGAACGGAAGGGCGCGCGCGTCGGATGCCTTGTCAGCGGCGGCCTTGAGGACTATCTGAGGCTCGAGCGCGGGCTTCAGACCTGGCTTGGGATGACCTACGCTGACCGCCTCCACGTCACCACGCATTACCACAACGAGCCACTTGTCCCACGCAACCGAATGCACGGGATCCGTGGGCGCATCGATGTACAGGGACGCGAAGCAATCCCGCTCTACGAAGCAGACGTGCGCACCGCGGTCGAATCGCTACTCAAAGAGAATGTCGACGGGATCGTCATCTGCTTCCTGCAGAGCTTCACAAACCCAGTGCACGAGCAGCGTGCAGCTGAGATCACGCACGAGATACTTAACGAGGCCGGCACACCCGAGCTGCCGGTCTTCGTGTCGAGCGAGCTCTACCCGCTGCGCGGTGACTTTCCGCGGCTCAACTCGACCGTCATTGAAGCCTACGCCGCGGAGCCTTCCCGCCACCAGTTTCGGCGCCTTCAGGACGCCGTCACTGATGCCGGAGCGGGCTTCGACCTCAGGATAATGGCGGCGCACGGCGGGACGATCGCGATCGGTTCGCGCGAGCTTGGACGGACACTCGTATCAGGCCCGATCGGCGGCGTCGTCGGCGCAGGCCACCTTGCAGAAACGCTCGGAATCAACCGTGTTGTCTGCTCCGACATCGGCGGCACCAGCTTCGACCTTGCTCTGATCAACGAGGGTCAACTGGCGATCCGCCAGACACCCGACATCGCTCGCTACCTGCTCAACCTGCCGATGGTCGAGATCGAGTCAATCGGCGCCGGGACGGGATCATCGGTCCGTATCGACCCGGCGTCAGGACGGCCGGAGATTGGCCCTGACTCGGCTGGCGCGCGTATAGGTACTGCCTGGCCGGAGGGCGACTTCGAGACTGTCACTATCACCGACCTCAACCTCGTGCTCGGTCGCCTCAACCACGAGTACTTCCTCGGCGGAGCAGTGCAGCTAGACATCGAGCGCGCACGGGCCGAGGTCAAGCGTCAGGTCGCCGACCCGCTCGGACTCTCGCTCGATGCGGCAGCCGGCGGCGTCGTCGACCTGTTCGAGGAGCAGCTGCGTTACGCGGCTCAGGCACGCGTCCTCGCGAAGGGCTACTCGCCGGTCGATTACGCACTCCTCTGCTACGGCGGTGGCGGCCCGCTCCACGTCGCCGGGTACACCGAAGGAGCCCAGTACGCCGACGTGCTGATCCCCACTTGGGCGGCGGGCTTCTCGGCCTACGGCTGTGCCTGTGGTGACTTTTCGTACCGCTTTGACCAGACTGCCGGGATAGCTCTTACCAGCGACGACCCGGCCGTAACCGCGGGCAGGCTCAACGAGGTCTGGGGGCTTCTAAAGGACCGGGCAATCGCCGCCTTTGCCGGCTCCGGGATCGAACCGGGCGAAGTAACGCTGCGCTACCTCGCGAACATGCAGTACAGCGGCCAGCTGAATGACATCGAGGTAACGGCAAACCCGGACGAACCGGCCGACACAAAGCGGCTGATCGCTGGCTTCGAGGATCTGTATGGCCGCCTCTACGCCAGCGGCGCTCGCTCGCCGGAGCTCGGCTACACGATTACCTCGTTGGCGCTGGTCGGCTCGGCCGAAGTCGCCAAGCCCGTGCTGCCCGACGAGCCGGAGACCGACCAACCGCCTGTGCCCAAGGCGGAAAGGCCGGTCTGGTGGAAGCAGACCGGGGTTCACGTCCCGACACCTATTTTCGAGCAGGACGACGTACGCAGCGGCCAGAGCATCGTCGGGCCGGCGATCATCGAGGCACCGGCGACAACCTTCGCGATACCGCCCGGCCGAACAGCAAGGCTCGATCGCCATCGCATCTTCCACCTTGCCGACACAGCGATTCGACAGGAACCACGATGACAACCACCGGACAGGCACCAACAGAGGACGGGCTGACAGAGCTGCAACGGCTGCTCGGCGAACGCGAACAGCAGTTCGCGGCGACCGGGGCTTACGCCGGGCTGACCGGCGAGCTGCCATTCAAGCGCAGCGATCCGATCCTCTTTGAAAAGATCTTCTCGCGGCTGCGCGGCGGGTTGGTATCGGCGCGCGAGACAGCGCTGAACATTTCGGCATCGCCGATCGTCAAGGAACTCGGCGAACTGGCCTTCGCCTTCTATACGCCGGAGGGCGACTCGGTCGCCCTGTCGACCGGAATCATCGTCCACGTCCACACGATGTCCGACGTGATCAAACACATGATCCGCGAAGGCTTCGAAGAGAACCCCGGAATCAACCCTGGCGATATCTTCTGCAACAACGACTCGATGATCGGCGATGTCCACAATGCCGATGTCCAGACAATCGTCCCGGTCTTCTGGGAGGAGCGGCTGATCGGCTGGGTTGCGGGCGTAACGCACGTGATCGAAATTGGCGCCAGCACCCCGGGGAGCCTGCCTCTCGGCCCGATAACCCGCTTCGAAGACGGCATCGACATTCCCTGCCGCAAGGTCGGCGCCAACGACGAGCTCTTCCGTGATCACACTCAGGGAGCCGCCAAGGGAACGCGGACGCCGCGGTTCTGGATGCTCGACGAACGTACGCGGCTGGCCGGCTGCCTGATCGGGCGCGATCAGGTCGAGCGTCTAATCGCAGACATCGGCATTGAGACCTTCTCAAGCTTCTGCTCGGAGGCAATCGAGGACGGTCGGCGAACCTTCCGCACCCGGCTGGCGACGATGACCGTCCCCGGCCGTTATCGCGCACCGGCATTCGCCGAGATGACACTCGCGAAGGAGGACAGGCTGCCTGCGCACGCCCGGGTTGACACGCTGATGCATGCACCGGTGGAGCTGCGCGTGACGACAGACGCGCGCCTGGAACTCGACTTCGAAGGCGCGTCAAGCTGGGGCCATCACTCGGCGAACTGCACGCCGTCAGCGATGCAGGGCGGCCTTTGGGTGCTGCTGACGCAGACCGTCCTTGCCAACGACAAAGTCAACGACGGCGCCTACTTTGCGCTGAACACGAACTTCCCGCCGGGCTCGTGGTCAAACCACCAGAATCCCCAGGCTTCAACCGGGTCGCCCTGGCGCTTCCTGATACCGAGCTTCACGGGCGTGCTCAAGAGCCTCTCGACCAGCCTCTACGCGCGCGGCTTCCTGGAGGAGGTGCTGGCACCGTACGCGATGTCTGCGAACACCTTCCAAGGCGGCGGGATCGATCAGTACGGCCGTCAGTCATCGGTAACCAACTTCTCGATGTCATGCGTTGGCGGCGGCGCAAAGCCCTTCGCCGACGGCCTCGACTATGCCGCTGCGATGTGGAACCCGCAGGGCGACATGGGCGACTTCGAAACGTGGGAGATCAACGAGCCGTTCTTGTTCCTCGGTGCCGCTGTCAAGGCTTCGACGGCAGGCAGCGGCCGCTTCCGCGGTGGTTCCGGCTGGGAGTCACTACGGCTCTGCTGGGGAACGCCGTTCTTTGAGGTCCAGAACATGGGCAACGGTGCCGTGACAATGCAGTCCGGCCTCTGGGGCGGATACCCCGGCGCAACCGGCTACCGACACAACATTCGCAACACAGACTTCTTCGATCTGGTAGCCGAACGCGTCCCGTACCCGGTCGTCGACGGCAACCCCGAGCAGTCGCAGATGATGGCCGTCTCGGGAGACCGTGACTTCGACCAGCGCACGCTGACGATGCCGGAGGCGATGGCCGAAGGCGACCTGACGCTCTGCCCGTTTCGCGGCGGCGCCGGGCTGGGCGACCCTCTGGAGCGAGACCCGGCAGCGGTCGCCGAAGACGTTGACGGCAACTACGTGATTGAGCGGCTGGCCAACAGCGCCTACGGCGTGGTCCTCTGTGAAGACGGCGCCGTCGACGCGGGCGCGACGGAGGCCCGTCGATCGGCGATCCGCGCAGAGCGAGCGGAAAGGTCGGTGGCGGTCATCGACTGGGCCGCAGGCGAGCGCGACCGTATCCTCGAGCACGGCGAAGGCGGCAGCGGGCCATTCTCCTTGCCGGTTCAGCGGATGTATGCCGAGTCGATGCGCCTCTCGCAGCCGTGGGCCGAGCAGTTTCGCCAGTTCTGGAACCTGCCGCCCGAGTTTGTCTTTGACATTCCAACGCCGACGATCGACGTCGTCCGTCAGCTCATTGCCGGGCGCGACCCGGAGGAGCTCCAGCGCCAGCCGCGCACAGACGTGCGCGAGCCGGTCCCAAGCGTCCCGACCAGCGGCGAGCCGGCGGTCACTGCCGAGACGCTAGAAGCACTGATCGACGGCACGTTGCCGGCGGGTCAAATCCGCCAGATGCAGGCGGGACGCAAGGACATCGAACGTTTCGCACTAAACCTCGAGATCATCCAGCGCCGCTGGCCCTTCCCCGAGGATCGCGTGCTCCTGCCAATCGCGCCGCACCTTGCGATCGTCGAGCTGCCAGACGGGCGACGCGTCACACGGTCGGACTCCGGATTCATCTTCGGTGACTACCGGGAGAACTGGAAGATGAACGCACAGATCACCGTCCGCCGCTCGGTTGAGCAGCTGCTCGAGATATACCCGGAGAAGATGCACCCGGACCCAGCTTGGAACGAGCTGCGGGAGTACTACGACCCGGTCTCATTCACGCTGCTGGACGTCGAGTCGGTTCCGCCCGGCTATCCGGTCGTACATGACTTCCTGCCGGATCTTGACGGGTTCTACAGTGACTGGCTGGGCGAGCCGCTCACAGCCGAGCGCGGCGTTGACTGAAGCAAACCTCACGTTCGCAGGCCTGCTGCGCGAGATCGAGAGCGGCACGATCGACACGGTACGCGTCTGTATCGCAGACCATTACGGGATGCTGCGTGGCCGCCGACTTGTCGGAGAGGTTTTTGCAAGCGACCCCAATGGGCTCCAAGCCTACTGCGACGGGGCGCTGGTCTGGGATGTTCACTGCGAAATATTCGAGGAATCCGACTACTCGAACTTCAGCACCGGATATCCGGACCTCTTTGCGCGACCAGACCACGCGTCGGTGCTCCGCTGCGGCTGGTCTGACGGCAGCGCCCTAGTAATGACCGAGGTGCTGACGCCGGATGGCGAGCGTTCGCCGCTCGACCCGCGCGGTCTGCTGCGGGTGCTTGCCGAACAGACCGCGGCTGGGCCGGTCTCGACGGCGCTGGAACTGCGTGCTGGCCAAGATCCGTTAGCAGTCGGCTGGCGGGCCGACCCTCTGAGCAGCTTTGCCGATCGTTGGCTGGCCGGTCTAACGGCCTCCGGGATACCGGTCGAATCGCTCGAGTGGGACGATCAGCGACAGCTGTTGCGGCTCAACCTGTCGGCCAGCGACCCGCTGGTTGCCGCCGACTGGCTTGTCGCGGCTCGCTCGGCTGCCCGCGAAATCGGACTGACCGGCGACGACGTCGTCACCGCGATGCCGATTGTCGGCGAGAGCGAGAGCCCAGCGCGGATGCTGATCAGGCCCGACGCAGCGGAGCTTGGCAGCGATGACTGGCTCACCAAGCTTGGTGATGGAGCGCTCCTCTGCCGGCCGCTACCGCTCGACTGGCTGCGGCCTGAACCGATGCTCGTCGGCGACAGCGTGGCTGCGTCATCACAGGCCAACCCATACCTTGCTATCGCAGCAATCCTTGCAGCCGCCGACGGGTCCGAAGTCGGCCGACCGCAAACGCTTCCGTCGAGCTACGCGGAGGCTACCGAGCGCTTTGCTCTCTCCGCCTGGACCGGTCAAGTATTCGGCGAGATGTTCGTTCATGACACATTGGCGCTGGCGCGGCGCGAGGCGCGACTGCGCAGCGAGGCGGTCGCTGACAGCGCCGCCGTCGACAGCTGGGACATCGACCGCTACGGAGACGTCGGATGACAATCGAGTGGAACGAGCTTGGCTGGGTGGATCGCCGCGGGCGACTGAATCGTGTCGCAGTACCCGCCGACGGGCGAGCGGTAGCGCTGAGTGCAACGCAAGCGGGCTGGGCCGGTGTCGAAGCCGACTTGGTGCTACGGCCGGACACCGAAGCGATCTACATGCTGCCGGACGGCAACGGCGCACTGGTCCTCTGTGATCTGGTCACGCCGGAAGGCGACGAGAGTCCGTGGTGTTCTCGGTCGGTCCTGCGCCGCGCGCTTTCGTGGGCTGAACAGGATGGCGCCGAGCTGATCGCCGCAGCAGAGCTTGAGTTCTTCCTCGTACGGGCTGATCAGGACCGACCGGTGTTCGACAACATCGAACAGTACGGAATCGTCGCCGGTGAGCCCTACGAGCCCGTGCTTAAGGCGATCCGCCGCCTGCGCAGCAGCGGCGTGCCGGTCATCGCAAGTAACTGCGAGTACGGCGCCGGCCAGTTCGAGATCAACCTCCAGCATGGGCCGGCCCTGGCGGCGGCTGACGCCGTCCTGCTGCTGCGCAGATGGGCGCGTGAAGCAGCGGCGAGCTACGGACTGGGAATCAGCTTCGATGCCAAGCCGTGGGCCGACAACTCCGGCAGCGGGATGCACTTCCACCATAGCCGGTGGAAGGACGGGCAGAACTGCTTTTGGTCGGGTGAAGCTGAGCAGATGAGCGTCGAGGGTGACGCCTACCTCGCGGGCCTGCTCGAAGCGATGGGTGAGTTGACGGTGCTCGGTTCTCCGACTACCCGCGCTTACCTGCGACGGGACGATCATTCGTTCTGCCCGACAAAGGTCTGCTGGGGCGGCGACAACCGAACCGTCGCGCTGCGGGTCACCGCCGAGCGTGAGGCGGTAACGCGCATAGAGCAGCGCGATGCTGCCTCCGACACCAACCCGTACCTCTCGCTTGCCGGGCAGATCTGGGCCGGAACCGACGGCATCCACCGAGTTGCGGTGCCACCGCCGATCACAACCGGAGACGCCTACGCGCGTGACGACCTGCCGCCGCTCCCGGCCTCGCTCGATCAGGCGCTCACCCTGTTCCGCACGAGCCACCTTGCGGCCGAACTGCTCGGTGCAGAGGCGCAATCTGCGATGGTCGTGGCGCTGGAAGCCGAACTTGACTTGCCAACCGGTACCGAGAGGACAGTCTTCTGATGACAGAGCTACAGACCGACACCCCACTCGACGGTCTGAAGGTCGTTGACTTCACCCGCCTCTTCGCCGGACCGCTCTGCACGATGGTGCTGGCCGATCTGGGGGCCGATGTAATCAAGGTCGAAGCACCTGGCGGCGATGATGCGCGGCATTTTGGCCCTCCCTTCCTTGGTGGAGAAGGAATGAACTTCATGGCACTGAACCGCGGTAAGCGCAGTGTCGTCCTCGACCTCAAGACCGATGCCGGCAAGCGAGCGGCCGCGGCGCTAGCCGCCGATGCAGACATCGTTGTCGAGAACTTCCGACCAGGCGTTGCCGAGCGACTTGGAATCGGCGACGCGGACCTTCGGCCCGCCAACCAGCGGTTGATCTACTGCTCAGTCTCAGGATTTGGGCCGGCCGAGGAGCTGGGCCGTAAACCGGCGTTGGACCTTATCCTTCAGGCACTGACTGGCGTCCTCTCACGGCAGGGAACAGCCGACGGCGAGCCGCGACTAGCTTGCATTACGATCGCTGACACCTACGCAGCGGCGCAGGCGGTTCAAGGGATCCTGGCGGCGCTCTACGTGAGAGAGCGAACCGGCAGTGGCCAGCGAGTCGACGTTTCGCTGCTTGAAGCAATCCTCACCGCGCAGGCCTACCGCGTCATCTGCGACCCAGCGACGATGGAGCTACCGGCGTTCGATGACACGATCCCCTACCAATCGTTTCAAGCCGGCGATCGCAATTGGCTGGCAATCGCGGTCGTTTCCGACGCCAACTGGGCTGCCCTCTGCGACGTGCTTGACCTACAGGAACTGATCGAAGACCCACGCTTCGCCGGCAACCCGGCCAGAGTTGATCACCGTGACGAGCTGATTCCACTGCTTTCGAGCACGATCGCGACGCGCAACCGTGCCGAGTGGCTGGAGTTGCTCGAAGCCCGCGGCGTCCCCTGCGCGGCAGTGCAGGAGCTGAGCGATCTGATGGCAGACCCGGCGATGCTTGCCGCTGGAGTACTGGCCGAGGTCGAACATCCGACCGCTGGAACGATCCGCACACTCGGTCCGGCAATCCACTTCTCGCAGACCCCTTCGCGCACCAGCGCCGCCGCCCCGCAGCTTGGCGAGCACACTGAACAGACACTACGCGCAGCGGGGCTCGACGAGGCGACCGTCGCTGCGTGCCTCAAATCCGCCGGCTAGACGCCGGGCTGCGCATTCGTCGGCGCTTCGGTAACGACGTCGGTCACGGTCGGAAGATTGTTGAGATAGTCGACAGAGCCCGCTGCGGGCGCCTGCTGCAACGCTGTCGCAACGAAAGATTGCTGCTCGATCCCGTCGGCAGAGGCGACAACCGCGCCGCCACTGTCAACCAGCCGCGATCCACCGACAAAGTCCAGCCCGTTCTGGGAGCCGACACGATTGACGTACACGTGACTGAGCCGATTGTCGAGCGCCCGAGCGCGCGACGCGAGCTCGTGATCGTCGTAATACGGCGCCATATTCGCCGATGCCGTGACAAGCAGGTCGGCGCCGGCGAGCGCCAGGGCACGAGCGATTTCGGGGAACTCGATCTCGTAGCACAGCATCAAACCGATTCGCCTGCCAGCGAGATTGACGATCGTCAGCTGCTGACCGGCCTCAAAGAGATCCTGCTCCCCACCCCAAAGTGTCGTCTTGCGATGGACCCCGGCAATCTGCCCGTCAGCCTCGATCGCGAGCAGTGAGTTGGCGATCCCTTCGGCTCTCCGCTCGGCAAGACCGACCAGCACTGCAGTTGAGTTCGCGGCGGCCGCTCCGCGCATCGCGGCGACCTCTGGACTGTCGATCTCAACTGCGCTCTGCTCAACCTGGCTTAGGTCATAACCGCCGAGGAACATCTCTGGCAGCACTGCCAAGTCAACCCGCTCAGTGAGCTTCAGAGCTACGCCGACGGCCGCTGCATTCTGAGCTGGGTCGCCCGGCGATGGATCGAGCTGAGCGAGCAGTACCTGCGTCACTCGGCTAGCTCCCAGCCCCCGCGTGGAATGCCATCGCCTCGATCGCGATACGTCCGGCGATCAGCGACGTTGCCGGCGTCGGGTCAAGGCTCGGAGCCGCTTCGACGACGTCGACACCGAGCAGACCGTTGGCGCTGACGCCGCGCACTATCTCGATTGCCTCTCGGCTCGTCAGACCACCAGGCGTCGGGCAGCAGGTTCCCGGCGCGTGGGCCGCATCGAGGCTATCGACATCGAATGAGAGGTAGAGGCCATCGCTTGAAGCGCCAGCAACCTCGAGCGCCTTGTTGACAGCCCAAGCGGTGCCCTTTTCCCAGATCTGCTCCAGCCAGATCACGGTGATCCCGTGCTCGCGGCAGTACTCGATCTCGGTCCGCGGATTCATCCAGCCCGAGATCCCGACCAGCGCGATCTTCTTCGGGTCGAAACCGGCGTCAACGGCGCGAGTGATCGGGCAGCAGTGGTTAAGCAGCTCGCCGCCGACATCCGGCGCAGTGTCGAGGTGCGTGTCAACCAAGATCAGCCCGGGATCGCTGTTCGCCTCGCGAACCGCACGCACAGCGGGGATCGTGATCGAGTGGTCACCGCCGAAAGTGACCGGCAGTGCACCGGCAGCCAGAATCTGGCCGATGTCCTGTTGCGCGTTGGCGAACGTCCGCTCGGCGTTGGCGAGGATCACGTCGCAGTCGCCGCAATCAACCGGGGCCAGCGCGTCAATCAGATCGAAGTCGAACATCGCGTTGTATGAGAGGAACTGACATGAGACCTCACGGATGCCACGCGGCCCATAGTTTGCCCCGGTACGACTGATGTTCGTGGCGTCGAAGGGGATGCCGTAGATGGCAGCTTTCGCGCCCGCATCCTTGAGCGCAGCGGAATCAGCCGGCACGTGCGGGAAGCGCATGAACGATCCAACCAAGCCAGCATGCAAAAGGCTTGTCCACATCGTGCGATCTACCGGCTCGCTACTTCCCATTGTGATCCTCTCTTGGTATTGACAGGCGGACGACCGTCGCGTACCAACCAGATTGATTGCCCGCGAGTCGAGCCAGCGCTAATCGCGGTTGCCGCGGCCGTAGAGGAAGCCGAACAGCTTGCCGATGCGGTTGGTCGTCTTCTCGCTGTAAGGGAACATGTGGATGTCGCGCTTCGGGTGCAGGCGCGAGATCAGCAGCGACTGCTGCTGGCAGAACTTGCGGATTCCGCCGGCGCCGTGGCGCGAGCCGATGCCGGAGCTCTTGGCGCCGCCCATCGGCAGCTCCAGCGCGACGTAATTGAGCATCGCATCGTTGACGCAGACAGCGCCGGCCTGAACGCGCTTGGCAATCTCTTCGCCGCGAGCGACGTCGCGCGTGAAGATCGATGCGCCGAGGCCAAACTCGCTGTCGTTAGCAAGGCGGATCGCCTCCTCGGCGTCGTCAACCTTCATGATCGGCAGAGTCGGCCCGAAGGTCTCCTCATTCATCGCCGTCATCGAGTGATCTACATCAACAATCACGGTCGGCTCGAAGAAGTCTCCCGGGCCACTGCCGCGCTTACCGCCGGTCAGGACCTTGGCGCCGTGCGCGACGGCGTCGTTGACGTGACGTTCAACGATGTCAACTTGGGGCGGGAAGGTCATCGCGCCGACCTCAACCGTGCCCGGCCCGGTGCTCACGCCCTGGCGCAGCGCCTTGACCTTCTCCGTCACCTTGCCGACGAACTCGTCGTAAACCGGCGCTTCGACGTAGACGCGCTCGGTTGAGATGCAGGTCTGGCCGCTGTTCTGCATTGAGAAGAAGACGGCGGCGTTAGCGGCGCGCTCAAGATCGGCGTCGCGCAGCACGATCATCGGATCCTTACCGCCAAGCTCAAGCGAGCACGGGATCAGCCGCTCGGCCGCCGCCACGGCAACCTTGCGGCCGGTTGCGGTCGAGCCGGTGAACATGATCATGTCGACCTCGTCGATCAGCGCCCGGCCGGTGTCGCCGCGGCCGGTCGCAACTTGGTAGACGCCGGCAGGCATGCCGCACTCCTCAAGACACTCAGCCATCAGCAGCGAGGTCAGCGGCGTAATCTCACTCGGCTTAAGAATCACGCTATTGCCGGCGGCCAGCGCCGGAATACAGTCACCAAACGAGTTGGTCAGCGGGTAGTTCCAAGGGCCGATGATGCCGATCAGGCCGAGCGGGCGGTAGCTGACGATCAGCTTCTTGCCCTTCACCATCAAACTGCCCGACTTGACCTTCTGGTCGGCCAGATACTGCGGTGCGTGCTTGGCCCAGAAGCCAAAGGCAGAGGCGGCGTATGAGATCTCAGCCAGCTGAGCGTCCTCGTAGGTCTTGCCGGTCTCGGAGACGATCGTCTCGATCACCCGCTCCTTGTGATCGATGATCCACTTCTGAGCGCGCATCAAGACGCGGCCGCGGCCCTCAAAGCCGAGTGCCTCCCAGGCCGGTTGGACAGCACGGCCACGCACGGCCAGCGCAGTTACCTCAGCGGCGCCGAGGTCGGGAACGCTGCTGACGACCGCTCCGGTGGCGGGATTGATGACCTCAATCGTCGCGGCAGACGACGACTTGGCCTTCGAACCCGACTTACCGCCCTTCTGTTCAACCGTTGTCATCTGCTACTCCTCTGCTCGACTGGGGCCCTGCGGCGATACTACTCCAACGTCAGAGCCGTGATGCCAACCGGCTCAACCGGCATGTCGCGGCCATCTGTGGTGACGCTCTGAATCTGATCTACGACCTCCATACCCTCTGTTACCTGGCCAAATACGGTGTGCTTCCCGTCAAGGTGGGGGCAAGCCCCGGCGGTGACGATGAAAAACTGCGAGCCGTTCGTGTTGGGGCCGGCGTTTGCCATCGCCAGCGCACCGCGAACAACGCCGTGGTCGTTGAACTCATCCTCAAACTGGTAGCCGGGGCCGCCGGTACCGGTCCCTTCAGGGCAGCCGCCCTGGATCATGAAGTCGGGGATCACGCGGTGGAAGGTCAGTCCGTCGTAGAAGCCGTCCTCGGCCAGCTTGCGGAAGTTGGCGACGGTCTTCGGCGCCTCGCCCTCGAACAGCTCAATCTTGATTTCGCCTTCGCTAGTGCTCATCGTCGCGGCGGACATATCCGGCGCTCCTCTCGTATGCGGGTTGACCTTGGCGCCACGATTGACGCTGGCGCGAACGATAACGCCGCAGCGATTCAGCGGTCGCTTAGCCGAAGAACTTCAGCTGCGAGATGCGAACGGTCGGGCCGCCAAGCGGCGGTGCCGTGAACCAGAGAACGACGGTGCGGTACCTCTTGCTCTGGCCGCCGAGACGGAGTGAGAGCGTCTGATCGCCCTCGGCGTCGTCCTTGGCTGGCTTATTGGCGCCGCTGCCGATGCTGTCAACCGAGGCCGCCCGGCCGAGCCTCTTCCAGGCTGGATCGTCGATCGCCCGCGGCGGCTCGGCCGTGTCGGAGCCGAGCACCGTCACCGTGAAACCGGGCGTGATTGTCGTCAGCGTCAACTTCGTCAGCTTCTTTGCCGCGCCGATACTGACGTTCAGGCCGACGTCCATCGGCATCACCGTCCCCGGCGTATCGCCGGCCGGCGTCGTTACGAACCAGCTGGGCGACTGGTGGGCGGCGATCGCATACTTGGCGTCGTTGTAGCTGGTCGCCACGCCCTCCGGGTCGTAGAGCGATGCAGCATCGGAGGCCAGTTCAATCCGCGAGCTGGTCGGCTTAGTACCGCCACCGCCGGGATCAACCGGCACCGGGACCGGCGACGGTCCCGCGTCGTAAGGGAAGGTGTCGGTATCGAGCGCCGTATCGGGCGGCAGTGGATCGTCGAGCGGCGGTGTTTCAGAGGTGATCGGGTCGGCCGCCGTCTGGGCGACCACTTTGACCTCGGTCTTGCGACCCGGCAGCGTGTCGGTTACGGCGGCGACGCCGGCCGCAACGGCGCCGCCAGCCAGCAGCAACGTGAAGGCGCTGGCCAGCACGACGGTCTGCAGGCCGGGGATAGCGCGCGGACTGGCAAATGCTGTGCCGCACTCCAGGCACCAGTCCTGACCGGCAACACGGCTGGCGCCGCAGACCGTGCAGGCTGCCGCTGCGCTCAGCTCGAAGTCGCCACCGACAGGGTCCAGCAAGCCGTCAGCGGGCAGCTGAAACTCCGGCTCATCGGGCACGAAAATGGGGTCAAGCAGTTCAGTCATCACTACCTATCGTCGCACAGTGCGCTGCTGGCAGCAACGGGTAACCGTCAGCGCTCGGAGCCAACCGGCTCAAGGCTGAGCGTCGTGCCGTTAATGCTGGCGCCGCTGACAGCTTCAATAATCCGCTGCGCGTCGCCTTGCGGCACCGACAGGAACGAGAAGCGCTCGAAGATCTTCACGTCGCGCACCGCCTCGCCGCCGACGCCGGCAGCCGAGGTAACGGCCTTGACAAGATCGGCTGGCTTGATCCCTTCGGCCTTGCCGGCGGCAACGATCAGCTTCGACCAAGGTCCGTCACTGTCAACCTGCTTGTCAACGTGCGGCTTGTCGTGGCGGCGCGGCTTCTGCGGGGTCGGCGCAGCGGCAGTCGTGGCGCCGGGCGCCCACGGCGTCATCTTGACCGAGGTGTGCTGCTCAATCGCCGCAAGCTCGGCCTGCTGCTTCGGTTCAATAAAAGTGATCGCGCGGCCTGAGCGACCAACGCGGCCGGTGCGGCCGATCCGGTGAACGTAAACGTCGGGCGATACCGGCGCATCGAAGTTGACGACGTGAGTGACCGCTGAGATGTCGAGGCCGCGGGCCGCGACATCGGTCGCAACGAGGATCGGCACGCGGCCGCCCTTGAAGGCCAACATCACGCCGTCGCGTGAGCCCTGTGACATGTCGCCGTGCAGCGCGCGGACGTTCATTCCCTTGTCGCGCAGCGTGCGGAACAGTTGGTCGCAGCGGATCTTTGTACGGACGAAGACAATCGCCTGGGTTGGGCGCTCGGCGGCCAGCAGCTCGACCAACTTGGCCGGCTTGTCCTTTTGGGGAACCTCGATCTGGAACTGCTCAACCGTGTCGACGGTCAGCGTTTTGGCCTCCACCTCAATCACTTCGGGCTCGTAGAGGTAGCGATCGGCGAGCTTGCGAATCGGCAGCGGCATCGTTGCGCTGAACAGTGCCGTCTGGCGGCCGCTGGGCGTGCGCGAAAGGATCTTCTCGACATCTTCGAGGAAGCCGAGATCGAGCATCTCATCGGCCTCGTCGAGGACGACAAAGCGGCAGTCGTGAAGGATCAGCGAGGTGCGGTTGATCAGGTCGAGCACGCGGCCGACCGTGCCGACGACAATCTGGCCTCCTGCGCGCAACTGAGCCTGCTGGGTGCGGATCGGTGCGCCGCCGAAGACGGCGACGACATCGACTCCCTTTGTCTCGCCGTAGGCGCGCAGCGCCTGAGTCACCTGGATGCAGAGCTCTCGCGTAGGTGTCAGGACGATTGCCTGGCAGTCCTTGACCTCAGGGTCGATGTACTCAATCAGCGGCAGGCCGAAGGCCGCTGTCTTACCCGACCCGGTCTGAGCCTGACCGATAATGTCGCGCCCTTCGAGCAGCGGAGGGATCGTCTGCTCTTGGATCGGGCTGGGCTCTTTGTAGCCAACGTCGCGCAGCGCCTGAAGGCTAGTCTCGGACAGGCCGAGGTCGGCAAATGAAGTCATCGCAGCCAGACTAGGGCTTTACCGGCCCGCCGTGCTCGGCGCGCCGGCCTGACGCGCAGCGCGTCCGGCAGGCTAACCTCGCTGCGCAGATGAGTCTGACAGTCGTTGGATCGATCGCATATGACGCGGTAACAACCCCGTTTGGGGAGCGCGAGCGGATGCTCGGCGGCGCCGCGACGCATTTTGCGCTGGCGGCGTCGTTCTTCGACCAGGTTCGTATGGTCGGGCCGGTCGGCGACGACTTTGACGAGGCTTCGTGGACGGCGCTGCGCACGCGCGGCACGATCACCGACGACGTTGAACAGATCGCCGGCGGCAAGACCTTCTTCTGGAAGGGCGAATACCACGACAACCTAAATAGTCGTGAGACGCACCTGACCGAGCTAAACGTCTTCGAAGAGTTTCAGCCAAAACTGTCTGATCAGGCGAAGGCCTGCGACGTGCTGTTCCTCGCCAACATCCTGCCCGACTTGCAGCGCGAGGTCCGCGGCCAGTGCCAGCAGGCACGCTTCGTGGCGATGGACTCAATGGACCTTTGGATCAATATCGCCCGCGACTCGCTGGTCGAGACGATCAGCAAGGTCGACTGTCTGATCCTCAACGACGAGGAGCTGGAGCTACTAACCGAGACACCGAACTTCGTTGCCGCGGCGAACGAGATTCTCAGCTGGGGGCCAACTTCGGTAATCGCCAAGCAGGGCAAGTACGGTGCGGCGCTGTTCACGGCCGACGGCTACTTCGCGCTGCCGGCCTTCCCACTGACATCGGTCGTTGACCCGACCGGCGCTGGCGACAGCTTCGCCGGCGGCTTGGTTGGCTACGTCGCCGCCCACCCCGACCGAGCTGTCGACCACGAACTGTTGGTGCGGGCGATGGTCTACGGAACGGCACTCGCCTCGTTCAACGTCGAGGCCTTCGGCACCGAACGGATCGTTGACCTGAGCAGCGACGAGATCACAGCCCGCGTTGCCGAGCTGCAGCAGATGACGACCTTTGCGCACGAACCGATCAGCTTGCGCAGCTGAAGATCGCGCGGCGATGACGGCGGCGCGCCGGATCGGCTGCGTTCTGCGCCAACGGCGGTTAGTATCGCCACTCATGAACGGCTGGATCTTTTTCTATCTGATGGTCGTGCTGAAACTGCCGATCGTGGCGCTCTTCGCAATCATCTGGTGGGCGGTCCGCGAACCGCCTCGGCCAGCTGAAGCCGCTGACGGCAATGGCGACTCGGCGAAGCCGCGCTTCCCGCACCCACGCGGCCCGCTGCCGCGGCTGCCAAGGCGCGGCCCGCACCAGCAAGAGCCGATTCCGGCGCCAGCCAGGACGCGCAGCGCCACCGCTCGCCAGCGCGACCACGCCTGAGCTACGCGACGCAGAGCCGCGCCGCCGTTTAGGATCAGCGCGATGGCCACATCATCGGTTCTCTCAGACGGAACAATCCGCCGCCTTGTCGGCGAAAAGCGGATCGTGATCGAGCCGTGGGATGAGGCGATGCTCCAGCCGGCCAGCGTTGACCTGCGGCTGGGAAACTCGTTCCGCGTCTTTCACAACCACCGTGTCAGCGCGATCGACCTAAAGAACCCACCCCAGGACCTGACCGAACCGGTGACCGTTGGTCCGGACGAGCCTTTTGTGATCCACCCCGGCGAGTTCTGCCTCGGACGGACCGCGGAGTGGGTCGAGCTGCCCGACGACATCGTCGCGCGGATCGAAGGCAAGTCGTCGCTCGGGCGGCTCGGCCTGATCGTCCACGCGACGGCCGGCTTTTGCGATCCCGGATGGAAAGGAACGCTAACGCTTGAGCTGAACAACCTGACGCGCGTACCGATCAAACTGTGGGCCGGCCTGCCGATTGCGCAGCTCTCCTTCATGACGCTCGACCAGGCAGCGGAAAGGCCCTACGGCCACCCTGAACTGGGCAGTCACTACCACGGGCAGCTGGAGGCAACCGAGAGCCGTTACGAAGGCGGCCCCGGCCCCCAGCTGGCGTCCGGCGGCGGCGTTGGGTAGCGTGCTGGCAATGTACGCAACTTTGATACTCGCATCCGAGACGGCGAAGAACGAAACACCGTTCTTCATCATCGGCATCGTCTTCGCAGGTTGGGCCGTGATTATCGGTGGGATCGGCACCGTTTCGGAAACCTTCCCGCCGAGCCGCTCGGTCGGGATCCTGCTCGGCGCCGTCTCGGTCTTGCTGGCAGCAACCTGCATGGCGATCGTGCTGCTCGTCATCGTCTGATCGATCGACGCCGGCGGCTGACGACAAGATGGCTCGCTCATTTATCCTGACGTTGCGCCGTGAGGGTGACTCTGAGCGGCAGCGCTTTGCGACGCTCGACGGCGCGCTGGACGCACTGGAGACCGAGCTGCGGGCGATGGCGCAGAGTGTCCGGCGCAGTCCGACCCAGTCGCTCGGACGTGAGTACCGACCGGACGAACTGGTCGCCGTGCGGGCCGAAGTGAGCGGCCCTGGCGTGCGCGGCGGCGTTGACCTGCGCGGCGACGGATCGCTCGCTGCGTTCAGTGGCCGGATCCGCCGCGTCGTGATCAAACCGCGCGCTGACGAAGACGCCTACGCAGCGCTGCGCAGCGTGCTGCGCGGCGACTGATCGCGGGCCGGCGGCGCCGCCAGTTGCAACGCAGCTCCGTTGCGGCGCAGCCAATCGCGCGGCTCGCGGTAATCCGGCCGGTGACGCTCAAGCAGCGCCCAGAAGCGCGGTGAATGGTCGAGCACGACCAGATGGCAGGCCTCGTGCCAGATCACGTAGTCGAGCAATGCCTCGGGGCCGAGCAGCAGCCGCCAGTTGAAGGCCAGCGCACCGCTCGACGAGCAGCTGCCCCAACGCGTTCGCTGATCGCGGATCGAGATTGGGCCTGCGTCGACGCCGAGCGCTTCGAGCACCGTCGGCAGCCGCTCTAGGACCTCGGCCTTTGCCGTGCGGCGGTACCAGCGCTCGATCGCCGCGGCCTGACGGTCATCGCCGGGAACGAGCAGCCGGTCACCCTGCCGATGGGCGCGGCTGCGCCCCTGCTGCGGGCTGACGCTGAGCAGCTCGCCGAGCAACGGCAAGGTTCCCGGCGGCCGCTCGATCGCGCTCTGAGCGCGGCCAAGTTTGGCGCGTCGGCTGGCGATCCAGGGACCAAGCTGGGCAACCGCCTCAGCTGCCTCCCGCTCGTCGGCTGACTGGGGCAGCGTCACCAGCAGCGAGCCGTCGTGCTCAAGCCTGACGCGCACGCGGCGGGCGCGCGAGGAGCGACGGACGGTGAACTGCTCGGCGCTTGTCACGCGGCGAGCCTATGCTCCGGCGCGGCGGGCTCGTAGAATCCGCTGCGTGCCCGAATCGATTGTGCCACTGCCGCCCGAGCTCCGTTCACCCTTTGAGGTGTACGTCAACGGCGTGCTGCAGAGCGTCGGCAGCGACTACGAGGTGCGCAGTGGAGCGCTTGTTTTTCCGCGCTCGCTGCGGAAGGACAAGATCAGCGGCTGGCGCTGGGCGCTCGGCGCCTGGGGCGTTGGCACCTACCGTCAGGACGATTCGATCGACGTTCGCTGGACGTTGGCCGACGGCAACCCGGCTGTTGCCCAGCAGCTCGAGGTAACCGAAGTCAGAGACTGAGCCACGGACGCTGCAACTGCAAGGCGCCGAGGATCGCTCGCGTCGCCGGTGAGCGGTTGAGCGTGTAGAAGTGAACGCCCGGCGCGCCACCGGCAAGCAGCTCGGCGCATTGCAGCGTCGCATAAGCAATCCCAAACGCCTCAATCCCACTCGCGTTATCGCTGCGCGCCTCCAGCGCGGCCTGCAAGGCCGGCGGGATCGTCGCGCCGCAGAGCGTTGTCATCCGCTCCAACTGAGCAAAGTTGGTGATCGGCATGATCCCCGGAATGATCGGCGCCGTGATGCCAATCTCGCGCGCCCGGCGGACAAAGTCGAAGTAGGCCTCGTTGTCAAAGAACAGCTGCGTTACGAGGAAGTCGGTGCCGGCGTCAACCTTCTCCTTCAGGTGACAGAGGTCATCCTCGGCGCTGGTCGCATGAATGTGCGTCTCGGGAAAGGCGGCGGCGCCAATCACAAACGGATATTCGGCCCGAATCAGCTCAACCAGCTGCCGCGAATACTCAAGACCGCCCTCGGTCTGCGTCCACTCTGCCTGCCCCTCCGGCGCATCACCGCGCAGCGCCAGCACGTTCTCGACGCCGACCTCGGCCATCAGGTCAAGCGTTTGACGCAGCTCGTCGACCGTTGAGCCGACGCAGGTGAAGTGCGGCATCGCCTCAATCCCGAAGCGGTCACGGATCTGCGAGACGATCTCGATCGTCTTGTCGCGCGTTGAGCCGCCGGCGCCGTAAGTGATTGAAACGAAGGCCGGTTTGAGCGCAACTAGCTGCTCAATCGCCGCGTAAAGATTCTGCTCGCCTTGATCGGTCTTCGGCGGGAAGAACTCAAACGAGAACTGTGGCTCGTCGCTTGCACTCAGCAGGTCGTCGATGCGCATCGCCACATTCTACGACGGTCGGCACGGCGACGATCAGATCAGCTGCCAGAGCTCCGGCTGCTCCTCGCCCTCACGCTCGCTGCGCTGAGCGCGATCGGTCAGCTCGAGGTGGCGCAGGTAGCAGAGCGTCTCCGACAGCCACCAGTTGGCGTTGACCGGCGTCAGCGCCGAGCCGTGCACCGACTGAACAACCTCAAAGGCGGTCATCGGCCCGTCCTGAGCCAGCGCGTCAATCACGCCGTCGATCCGTTCGGCGATCGCCACGCGGTTGGCTGTGATGTGAGCCGGCACTTCAGCGAAGCTGCGGCCGTGACCGGGCAGGCAGAGTCGCATGTTGAGGTCCTCAATCACCTCCAACGATGCGAGGTACTCACCGACCGGGTCGGGCGTCCAGCCGTAGTCGTAGTAGAGCGACGGACGGCCGAGCAGATGGTCGCCGGTGAAGATCAGCCGACGCTCAGCCTGGTAGAGGCAGACATGCGACGGCGCGTGGCCGGGCGTTTCAACGACCTGCCAAGCGCCAAGATCGCTCTCAACCTCAACGCCAGGCAGCAGGTCACGGGCCGGCTGAACGATCCCCGCGAAGCCTGAGCCGCGGCCCTTCGCCTGCTCGGCGTAGGCGCGCAGCGGCGCCTGCGGCACGCCGCTGAGAATCGCCACCTCGACCCGCCGCTCGAGCGCCGCCTCGGGGTCGGTCGCGGCCTGCACGCTGTGCTGGTGGTTGGGGTGCATCCACAGCTCACATCCGGTCCGCTCAACGATCGTCGCGGCCTGGCCGTAGTGATCGGAGTGGGCGTGCGTGCAAACCAGCAGGCGCACAAGATCGATCCGCAGGTTGACCTGATCGAGCGCCCGCTCGAGGTGAGCGATCGACCCTGGCTGGTCCATGCCGCAGTCGATCAGCACAATCCCGTCGCCGGCCGCCAGCGCCCAGGCGTTGCAGTGCGGCACCCCCGGCCAGGGCAGCGGCAGCCGCAAACGCCAGATCCCCGGCAGCACGCGTTCGCCGCGGCCCAGCTCGCGGCTCTTGGAAAACTCGGTCACGACTTGGTTCAGCCTACGGATCGGCGCTCGCCGCTGCGGCTAGCGCGGTAGCCTGCGCGATAAGCGGCAGACCAGCGAAAGGAAGCAATGACCGATCCGATGACAGGCACAATCGACGCGGCCGTTACAACACAGGTCGCAAAGCAGTACTTCGACGCGCTCAACGCGCATGATGTCGAGGCAGCCGTCGCCTGCTGGCTGCCGGGCGGACGCGAGAACGTCCGCGGTCAGATCGACACGACGGCGCCTGAAGGTGTGCGCGACTTTCTGAACGGGATCATTGGCCCGTTTCCGGACTTCATCTTCAACGTCGTTGAGGTAACGGTCGAGGACGACCGCGCCGCAGTCCGTTGGAGGGCCGACGCAACCTTCACCGGCAGCCCCTTCCAAGGAATCGAAGCGACCGGCGCCAAGCTAGAGCTTGAAGGGGTTGACATTCTGATTGTCCGTGACGGCTTGATCGTTGAGAACAACGCCTTTACCGACGGCATGACAGTCGCCCGCCAGCTGGGCCTGCTGCCGCCCGATGGCTCAAAGACCGACGTGCGAATGAAAGGCCTGTTCAACGCCCGCGGCAAGCTGACGGCAAAGCTGGCGGCAAGCGAGCCGCAACAAATCGCTGAAGGCGTCTGGCTGATCCGCGGCGGCTTTCCCGGCAAGACGATGAATCTTTATCTGGTCCGCGACGGCGACGGCGTGATGCTGTTTGATGCCGGCATCAGCTCAATGGCCGGCGCCGCAGCGATCGCCGGCGCAAGGCTCGGCGGCATCACCCGGGTGGTGCTCGGCCACAGCCACGCCGACCATCGCGGCGTTGCGCCGGCGCTCGGCGTGCCGGTGCTATGCCACGCCGACGAGGTTGCCGACGCCGAGGGCGACGGCGGCGAGCATTACTTCAAGATCGACCAGCTGAACCGGCTCGGACAGATGCTGTTCCCGAAGCTGCTGCCGCTCTGGGATGGCGGCCCGGTGCAGATCAGCGGCACGCTGGCAGAAGGCGACGAGATCGCCGGCTTCAAGGTGATTCACCTGCCCGGCCACGCCCCCGGCCTGATTGGCCTGTGGCGCGAGTCGGACCGCTTTGTGTTGGCCAGCGACTGCTTCTACACGCTCGACCCGCAGACCGGGATGAAGGGCCACGCTCGCGTCCCCCATGCGGCCTTCAACTGGGATACCGAGATGGCACGCGCCTCGATTCGCAAGCTGGCGGCGTTGGAGCCTGCGACAGCTTGGGCCGGGCACACCGACCCGCTGACCGGCGATGTGCGCAGTCAGCTTGAGCACGCCGCCGCAACGACCTGATGGGCCGCCGCTCGCGCCGCCGCCAGCGCGCGGGCGACGCACCGTCGGCGCTGCCCGAGCCGCCGGGGGCCCGGTACCACGCTGACGACGGCTCGGTGCTTGAGCTGCGCTGCGTGATGAGCGCAAAGACCCGCTCGCGTTTCGCCGAAACTTTTACCGGCAACCTGCTGTCGCAGGAGGATGCCTGGCAGCGGGCAAGCGAGTTTCTGTTTGAGCGGCTGGCATTGAGCTGGACGATCAGCGACGTAACGACCAGCGGCCAGAGCGAGCTGCTGGGGCGGCTGCGCGCCGCCAGCCAAGATCAGCGGCGCTTCGTGCGCGACAGCCTGCGTGAGCACTGCGCTGAGTGGTTCCCCGATATCAAGGCGCCATGAGCGGCGAGCTTTCCGACCGCGCGGCGGCTGATCTGGTCGCCTCGATCCTCGACCCGGCGCGGCTGGCCGAGCTGCTGATCGGCTGGTGCCTTGAGGTTGAGCCGCAGCAGAAGGTTGTGATCCGCTCGACTGCGATGGCGACGCCGCTGCTGCTTGAGCTACAGCGCGCCGTCCTCAAGCGTGAGGCCTGGCCGACGCTGAAGGTCGAGCTGCGCGGTCAGGCAATCGGCTTCTACGAAGATGCCCGCGACGCCCAGCTCGACGACTTTGACGACGTCGCAATGGCCGAAGCGAAGGAGCTGAGCGCCGTTTTGGGGATTCAGGCTCCGTACGAGGTTGGCGAGCTGGCTGGCGCCGACCCGGCACGAATCGCTCGCGCCGCACGCGCCCGCCGGCCGCTGCGCGAACGAACGATGAAGAAGCGCTGGTGCTCGACCCTCTGGCCAACGCCGGCCGGCGCACAACTGGCCGGGCTCGAGCTTGACCAGTTTGCCGCCTTCGTGCGCGATGCGGTCTTCCTCGACCGGCCCGACCCGCCGGCCGCCTGGGCGGAGCTGGGCGCCTTTCAGGCCGGCCTGATCGAGCGGCTTCGCGGCGTGCGCGAACTGCGTATTGAGGCTGAAGGGACCGACTTGACACTGAGCCTCAAGGGCCGCAGCTGGGTCAACAGTGACGGCCGTCGCAATATGCCGAGCGGCGAGGTTTTCAGCGGGCCGGTGGAAACCAGCGCCGAGGGGCGGATCCGCTTCACGATCCCCAGCTCGCCGGCCGGAGTCGAGGTTGACGGAGTTGAGCTGAGTTTTGCGAAAGGTGTCGTCGTTGAGGCACGCGCAGAGCGCGGCGATGCCTACCTGCAACAGGCGCTGACGACCGACGCCGGCGCGCGGCGCCTAGGCGAGGTTGGGATTGGAACAAACTTCGCCATCAGCCGCCCGGTTGGTTCAATTCTGTTTGACGAAAAGATCGGCGGCACCGTCCACCTCGCGCTTGGTCGCTCCTACCCTGAGACCGGCGGCCGCAACGAGAGCGCGCTGCACTGGGACCTGATCTGCGACCTGCGCGAGGGTGGCCGGCTTAGCGCCGACGGGGCAGAGCTGCTGGTTGACGGCCAGTTCACTTAGCGCTGCCGGGGCGGCAGGCTGGGCGCAGCCGTGTAACCGCAGCGGCCACAGCTCGGTAGCGTGATAGTGAGGATGCCCAACCGCCGGACGAAAATCGTTGCCACAATCGGTCCTGCGTCGACCGATCCTGAAGTGCTGCTGAAGATGGTCAATGCCGGAATGGATGTCGCGCGGCTCAACTTCAGCCACGGCACGCACGAGCTGCACGCCGAGACAGCCCGCCTCGTGCGCGAAGCCTCAGAGCGGGCCGGTCGGCCCGTCGCAATCCTGCAGGATCTGCCGGGGCCAAAGATCCGGATCGGTCAGATCGAAGGCGGCGAGGCGATGCTGCGGGTCGGCGACAAGGTCAGCTTCAGCTGCCACGCCGGTGACGAAAAGCCCGGCAACGCTGGCCACCTGACGGTCGGCTGGCCCGGACTAGCGAGCGCGGTTGAGATCGGCGAATCGGTCTACCTTGCCGACGGCTCGGTGCGGCTGCGCGTAAAGGCTCGGCGCGCCGACGATCTGGAGTTCGACTGCGAGGTTGAGCTGGGCGGCATCATCGTCTCGCGCCAGGGGCTGAACATTCCCGGCCCGGCCGGCGAACTACCGTCGGTACCGAAGGAGGACCTGCTGCACCTGCAGGCCGGGATTGAGATCGGCGTCGACATGGTCGCGCTGAGCTTCGTCCGCAAGCCTGAAGAGGTGACCGAGCTGCGCGAGCACACGCGTATGCCGCTGATCGCGAAGATCGAGAAGCCGCAGGCCGTCGCCCGCGCTGAGGACATTGTCCGCGTCAGCGACGCGATCATGGTGGCGCGTGGCGATCTTGGCATCGAGCTGCCGATCGAGGATGTGCCGATGGTGCAGAAGCGGCTGCTGCGGCTGGCCGGCGAGCACGCACGCGCGTCGATAACGGCGACGCAGATGCTCGACTCGATGGTTCGCTCGCCTCGCCCGACCCGGGCCGAGGTTGCCGACGTTGCCAACGCGATCCTCGATGGCACCGACGCTGTGATGCTGTCGCAGGAAACAGCCGTTGGTGCCTACCCGGTCGAGGCAGTGGAGATGATGGCCTCGGTCGCCCGAACAACCGAACGTGAAGCTCCCTACCAGCGCTGGAATGAGCAGCGCGTGCGCCGCGACGCGCGCGACCCTGCCTACACCGTCGCCCACAAGGCTGTTGCTGCGGCGAGCGAACTGGAACTCGACGCGATCGTCGTGCCAACTCTCTCCGGCCGCTCGGCGCGGCTCGTCTCAGCTCATCGGCCGACCGTGCCGATCTTCGCCCTGTCGCCGGGCCGCGAAACGGTGCGGCGCTGCGGCCTGCTGTGGGGCGTAACGGCCGGCCTGCAACGTCGCCATGAGACGACCGAGGAGCTGATCGCCGATTCAGCCCGCCGCGTCGTCGAGCTCGGCTTGTGCAAGCCCGGCCAGCGGGTTGCGATCACCGCCGGCCTGCCGGGCGGTCAGCCCGGCACGACCAGCCTGCTGCAGATTCAGCGGCTCGAAGCCCCCGGCGAGCACCCCCACCGCCACTAAGCCTTAGTCACTACACTTTGTATAGTGGTACCTGTAACCGATCAGCCAACCGCAAGGAGCAACGCAATGGGCCTCCCCGAAATAACCGACAGCAGCTTCCAGACAGAGGTCGTCGAGTCCTCGTCCGTGACTCCCGTGCTGGTCGACTTCTGGGCCCCTTGGTGCGCCCCTTGCAAGATGGTCGGACCGGTACTTGAGCAGATCGACTCCGAGCGCGAAGATCTCCGCGTCGTCAAGCTAAACATTGATGACAACCAGCAGACAGCCGCCGACTTTGGCGTTATGTCGATCCCGACGATGATCCTTTTCAAGGACGGCACTCCGGCCGCTCAGATCGTCGGCGCACAGGCGAAGCCGCGGATTGAGCAGCAGCTCAATAACGCGCTCGGCCTTTAGTTCAAGCTCGTTCCAGTTTGATCAGTAGTTCGTGACCGCCGAGCGTTGTCGCTGACGCGCCGTCAAGCGCGTCGGTGACGGCGATCGTCGTCGCCAGCGCCTCATCGGCGATCAGCTGCTGGTGCTCGCGTGCCGCGGCGACCAGGCCGGCGTCGCCGCTTAGCTGCAGCGAGATCCGGTCCTCGACCGCTAATCCAGCCTGCTTGCGGGCGCTCTGAACGGCGTGAATCACTTCGCGCGCAAGGCCGCGGCGCAGCAGCTCGTCGTCAAGCTGCAGATCGAGCGCGACGGCGTGTGAGCCTTCGCTCTCCAGCTGATAGCCGTCGAGCGGCGCCATCGCCAGCAGCAGGTCATCGCTGCCGAGTGGGTGATCGTCGCCGTCGATCACGACGCCGACGCTGCCGCCGTCGCGCAGCGTCGCAGCGACATGGGCCGGATCGAGCGCCGCGACGGCTGCCGCGACGGCCGGCATCCGCTTGCCAAAGCGTGGCCCAAGCGTGCGGTAGTTGGCCTTCAGCTGATAGGTGCCAAGCTGATCGCTGTTGTCAACGAAGCGCAGCGACTGCACATTCAGCTCGTCCTCAACGACTGCCGCGAGCCGCTCGATCGCCTCACGCTCCGGGCCGGCCGCAACGACGACCGCCTCTCGCAGCGGCTGGCGCAACTTGATCTTCGCCTGTCCGCGCGCTGCCAGCCCCAGCCGCACGGTCTGACGCGCCGTTGCCATCGCCGTCTCGAGCCCAAGGTCACGGGCCGCGCCGGGCTGCGGCCAGTCGCAAAGGTGAACCGACGGCTCGCTGCCGTCAAGGTTGTCGTAAATCTCGTCGGCGATAAACGGCGTGAACGGTGCGAGCAGCTTGGCGACCGTAACGAGCGCATCGCGCAGCGTCGCAATCGCCGCCGCGTCGCCCTCCCAGAAGCGGCGGCGGGAACGCCGCACATACCAGTTTGAAAGATCGTCGACGAAGGCCGCAATCGCGCGGCCGCCGGCCGTCGCGTCAAAGGCCTCAAGTGCCTCGGTCACCTCGTCGACCGTCGCCGCCAAGCGTGAGCGCAGCCACAGGTCAAGCTCGGTCGGTTCGCCCTCAATCAGCTTGCCGGCGGCGGCGTTCTCGTAGAGAACTAGGAACGAGTAGCTGTTCCAGAGCTGCTTGAGGAACAGCCTGACGCCGTCACCGACCGCCTCGAGCGAGAAGCGATAGCCGTCCCACGGCTGCTTTGTGGTGAAGAAGTACCAGCGCATCGCGTCGGCGCCGTAAAGATCGAGCACCGACCATGGCTCGACAATATTGCCGAGCGACTTGCTCATCTTACGATCGTCCTCGTCGCGAATGTGGCCGAGGCAGACAACCGCCTCGTACGACGACTTGCCGAAAATCAAAGTCGACACAGCCAGCAGCGAGTAGAACCAACCGCGCGTCTGGTCGATCGCCTCGCAGATAAAGTCGGCCGGGAAGCGCTGCTTAAACTTCGCTTCATTCTCAAACGGTGCGTGGTACTGCGCGAACGGCATTGCGCCAGAGTCAAACCAGACATCAACGACCTCCGGCACGCGCTGCATCGCGCCGCCGCAGTCGGCGCAGGCGAAACTCAGATCATCGACGAACGGCCGGTGCGGATCGTCAACAAGCACTCCCGACAGCGCTTCCAGCTCTTCGAACGAGCCAACGCACTTCAGGTGGCCTTCAGCGCAGCGCCAGATCGGTAGTGGCGTGCCCCAGTAACGCTCGCGCGAGATCGCCCAGTCGACATTGCCACGCAGCCAGTCGCCAAAGCGACCCTCTTTGATGTGCGGCGGGTGCCAATCGATCGTCTGATTGGCAGCCAGCATCTGCTCACGAATCTGTGAGGTGGCGATGTACCACGAAGGCTTGGCGTAATACAGCAGCGGCGTCGCGCAGCGCCAACAGTGCGGGTAGGAATGCTCATACGGTTCGCTGCGCAGCAGTCGGCCGCGAGCCTCCAGGTCGGCGACCAGATCGGCGTCGCAGTCCTTCACTAAGCGACCTTCGAAGCGGCCGATCCGCTCGTCGA